>QKFD01000094.1 GCA_003251535.1 Chromatiales bacterium
GCCGGCAAGGAGGTGACGGTGGTGGTGGAGCTGCGCGCCCGCTTCGACGAGGAGGCCAACATCGGCCTGGCCACTCGCCTGCAAGAGGCGGGGGCCCATGTGGTCTACGGCGTGGTGGGTTACAAGACCCACGCCAAGATCATCCAGGTGGTGCGCCGTGAAGAGGGGCGGCTGCGCTACTACACCCACCTCGGCACCGGCAACTACCACGCCCGCACCGCCCGCCTCTACACCGACTACGGCCTGTTCACCTGCGACCAGACCATTGGCGAGGATATCCACCAGGTCTTCCTCCAGCTCACCAGCCTAGGCCGGGTCTCCAAGCTGAAGAAGGTGCTGCAATCCCCCTTCACCCTCCACAGCGGCATCATCGAGCGCATCGAGCGGGAGGCGACCAACGCCCGCGCCGGCAAGCCGGCCCGCATCATCGCCAAGATGAACTCGCTGACCGAGCGGGAGGTGATCCGCGCCCTCTACCTCGCCTCCCAAGCGGGGGTGGAGATCGAGCTTATCGTGCGCGGTATCTGCTGCCTGCGGCCGGGGGTCGAGGGGGTCTCGGAGAGTGTGCGGGTGCGCTCAGTGGTGGGCCGTTTCCTGGAGCACCACCGGGTCTTCATGTTCCACAACGCCGGCAAGGAGGAGGTCTTCTGCTCCAGCGCCGATTGGATGGATCGCAACCTCCACCGCCGGGTGGAGACCTGCTTCCCCATCGAGGACAAAGAGCTGCGTAAGCGGGTGACACGGGAGATGAACTACTACCTGGAGGATAACGTCCAGGCGTGGCTACTCCAGCCCGATGGCAGTTACCAGCGCCTCTCCCCGGCTGAGGGTGAGGAGCCGCGGGCGGCCCAGACCTGCCTCCTGAAGGAGCTGGCCGCCAAGGTCTAACGCCGAGCGCCGCCGCCGCGGGCCATCCCGGCGGCGGCGGCCTACAGGCTCCCGGGCGGTTGGGCTACTTCAGCGCCTCGGCGCGGTCCACCCGCTCCCAGGGCACCCCCACATCGAGCCGCCCCATGTGGCCGTAGGCGGCCAGCTTGCGGTAGAAGCCCCCCTTCACCAGCGCCGGCAGGTGGCGCAGATTGAGATCGCGGATGATCGCGGCGGGGCGGAAGTCGAAGCAGCGCTCCAGCCGGCGGGCGATCTCATCATCCTCCACGTTGCCGGTGCCGAAGGTCTCCACCTGTACACTCACCGGCCGCGCCTGCCCGATGGTGTAGCTGAGCTGCACCTCACACTCCTCCGCCAGACCGGCCGCCACCACATTCTTGGCGGCGTAACGGGCGGCATAGGCGCCGATGCGATCAATACGGCTAGGGTCCTTGCCGGAGAGGGCCGCCCCCGACTGCCGGGCATACTCACCATAGGTGTCGATGGCGTTCTTGCGCCCGGTGAGGCCGGAGTGGACCGCCGGCCCGCCGGTGATGAAGGGGCCATCGGGATTGACCAGGATGTGGGTCGCCTCGTCCGGCCGCAGCTCCTCATTGGCAAATACCGGCTTCACCACCTCCTCGATGAGCGCCTCCCGCAACTCCGCCGGCGAGGGGGTCTGGGCCAGCTGCTGGGCGGCGATGAGGGTGATGGAGTGGATGCGGTGGGGACGCCGATCACGGTATTCGATCCCCACCTGGGTCTTACCATCCGGGCTCAGGAAGGAGAGCCGGCGCTCCAGCCGCACCGCCGTGAGACGACGCGCCAGGCGGTGGGCCAGGGTGATGGGCAGGGGCATCAGGGCGCTGCTCTGGCGGCAGGCAAAGCCAAACACCGTCACCTGGTTACGGGCCGGGATCCGCTCCAGCGCCTCCTCCGTGAGATCCGCCTCATCCACCGCCGGCACCACCTCCGGCGGCAGCTCCCGCAGACTGGTGAGGACGGTACAGTCCTTGGCGTTGAACTCGGCGTGGTCGTAGCCCACCTGATGGATGATGCTGCGGGCGATCTCCGGGATCTCGATCTTGGCCTCAGAGGCAAAGCGGGCGGCGATGAACAGCACGCCGGTGGAGGCGACGCACTCGCTCACCACCCGGGCGAAGGGATCTAGCTCCAGGTAGTGATCGACCACGGCGTCGGCGATGAGATCGCACAGCTTGTCCGGGTGGCCTTCAGTGACCGACTCGGAGGTGAACATGAAATCCTTCTTCACGGCGTAGGGCTCCGGGGTTCGCCGACGGCGATGAGCGCCGGACGGGCTGGCTGACGGATGGTTTTGATAAGTTCGTTGACCACAAGCGGACCGACCGCACCGGCCCCGATCACCGCCCCATCCAGCAGGCTGATGGGGGTCACCCCGAGCAGGCGGCGTAGCCCCGGGATCAGCATCGCCAGCAGTTGCAGGGCGATGGAGCCGCCGATGGCGGCGCTGAGGTAGTGGTTCGGCGGTAGCGCACTGGGCTCAAACACGGTATGGCGATCCGAGCGGGCGACATAGGCGTGTAGCAGCTGCCCCAGTGCCAGGGTGGTGAAGGCGTGGGTACCGGCCCGTGGACCGGGGCCGTAACGCAGCAGGCCGTAACCAAAGGCCCCCATGGTGCCGGCGGTGAGCATGGTCGCCTCGATCCCGACCCGCGCCAGGTCCCTGTTGCGGACGATGGGCTCGTTGGGGTCGCGGGGCGGCCGGCTCAGGACATCCTTCTCCGGCGCCTCCAGCGACAGGGCGAGGCCGGGGAAGATGTCAGAGATGAGGTTGATCCACAGCAGCTGCATCGGTGTCAGGGGGGAGCCCATGCCGAAGGCGATCCCCGCCAACATCACCTCGATCTCGGAGAGGTTGGTGGCCAGCAGGTAGTGGATCGATTTGCGGATGTTGGCGTAGATGGTGCGCCCTTGGCGGATCGCCTCCACCATGGTGTGCAGGTTGTCATCCTCCACCACCACATCGGCCACCGAGCGGGCGACATCGGTACCGGAGCCCCCCATGGCGACCCCGATATCGGCCGCCTTGAGGGCGGGGCCGTCGTTCACCCCGTCGCCGGTCATCGCCACCACCTGCCCCGCCTGCTGCAACGCCTGGACAATCATCAGCTTGTTGGCCGGACTGACCCGGGCGAAGACGTGGACATTGCGCACCAGACCGGCCAGCAGCGCCGGGTCCATCTTCTCCAGGGCGGTGGAGTCGAGGATCTTCAGCTCGCCGTCGTTGGCCAGATTGAGCTGTTTGCCGATGGCGTAGGCGGTGGCGCTCTGGTCGCCGGTGATCATCACCGTGTTGACCCCCGCGCGGTGGAACTCGCGCATCAGCCCCGCCACCCCGCTACGCAGAGGATCGGCCATCCCCACCAGGCCGAGCCAGGTGAGGCGCTGGCCGTTGTGGCTGGCCCCCGCCTCGATCTCGACGTAGGCGACGCCGAGCACCCGCAGGGCGTCGGCGGCCATGGTCTCGTTGCCGGCCAGCAGGGCGGCGCGGATATCGTCATCCAGCTCACTACAGGTGCCGTTGACCTGCATCTGGTCACACATCGCCAGTACCGAGGAGGGGCTCCCCTTGACGGCGATGAGCTGGCGGCCATCGGCGAGGCGATGCACCGTCTTCATGTAGGGGCGCCCCTCGGAGCGATACTGCACCGAGCTGCGCGGCAGCTCGCGGCGCAGCGGCGCCACCTCGATGCCGGCGGCCATCGCCCCCAGCAGTAGCGCCGTCTCGGTGGAGGAGCCCACCACCGGTTCGCCATCGCCCCCCGCCTCCGACTCGTTGCAGAGCACTACCACCTCCAGCAGGCGCCGCAGGGCGTGGTGCTCACTCAACTCAATACGCTGGCCGGCGATATAGAGCCCATCCTCCGCCAGGCTCACCTGCTCCAGGCCGCAGTGGACGGCCACCAGACTCATGGTGTTGCGGGTGAGGGTGCCGGTCTTGTCCAGGCAGAAGGTCTGCACCGAACCCAAGGTCTCCACCGCATCCAGATGGCGCACCGCCACCTGGCGTTTGCGCATCTCGCGGATCCCCAGGGCCAGGGTGGTGGTGGCCACCGTCGGCAGCCCCTCCGGGATGGCGGCCACCGCCAGCGAGATGGAGGCCTTCATCATCTCCATCAATGAGTAACCGCGCAGCAGGCCGACCCCAAACACCCCCAGGCAGACCGCCCCGGAGATCAGCGCCAGCTGGGTACCCAACCCATCCAGCTGCCGCTGCATGGGGGTATCGGGGGGACGCGCCTCGCCGATGAGGGCCTGGATATGGCCGATCTCGGTGGCGCCGCCGGTGGCCACGGCGATCCCGACGCCGCTGCCGCCGGTCACGGTGGTTCCCATGTGGGCCATGTTGTGGCGATCACCCAGGGGGGCGTCGAGCGGTAGCTCCACCCCGGCCCGCTTCTCCACCGGCATACTCTCGCCGGTGAGGGCCGACTCATCCACCGTCAGGCGCCGCGCCTCGACCAGCCGCAGGTCGGCCGGGACATAGGCCCCCGGGGAGAGCAGCAGCCGATCCCCTGGCACCAGATCCCGCGCCGGGAGGTCGAGCGCCTCGCCATCCCGCACCACCCGCGCCATGCGCGGCCCATTGTCGGCCAGGCTGCCGATGATCCGCTCCGCCTGCCGCTCGGTGGTGTAACCGATGACGGCGTTGATCACCGTCACCCCCATGATCACCACCGCATCCACCGCGCCGCCGGTCATCAACGAGACCACCGCCGACACCCCCAGCAGCCCCACGGGCAGGCTCTGGAACTGCTCCAGGAACATCAGGATCTGGGAGCGTGGTTTGTGCTCGCCGAGGGCGTTGGGGCCGTAGTGGGCCAGGCGGCTGGCCGCCTCGGCGCTGGAGAGCCCCTCTGCCTCCGGCGCGGCGATCTCCTGTAGCAGCTCGGCCTCGCCCATGGCGTGCCAGTGGGAGGTCGAGGAGGGCGGCGGCGGGGCGGAGTGGACCAGCGTGGGTCGGCTGCTCGCTTTCGCAGGTGTGGCGGCGGGCCGGGGCGGCAGCGCCGCCTCGACGATGGCCTCCAACCGGGCCGTGATCGCCTCGGGGCTCCCCCCCTCAAAGTGGACCAGCACGTTGCCGGTCAGGGGGTTGGCGGAGATCCGCACCACCTCGGCCGACTGGCAGAGGCGCCCCTCAATGAGCGCCTTGAGTGACGGGTTGCGCTTTAGCCCCTCGACCGCAAAGCGGGCCCGGCCGGGGGGTTGGAAGTGGATAAGACGGACGCGATAGGGGTTGGCAAAATCTTGGACCAGGGCGTGCATGGAGCAGGGTCATCCATTCAGTCGATTGAGCAACAGGTGCACCTGAGCCTCCAGCTGCTGCCGCAGCTCGCCGCTCAAGATAACGCGACGGGTCAGGGCCAGGATCTCGCCCGCCGCGAAGTGGGCGTAGGGGGCGCTTGTGTCCACCGCCTCCTCCAGCAGTAGCAGCATCCGATCTAGCATCTGGTCTTGGAGTCCGAGGTGGGCATCCTCCACCCCGTGCCGCTCCTTGGCGCGCTGCAACTGCACCATCGGATGGTCGGGCTCGACCTCCAGCAGCTCCATACTGCCGCTCTCCAGCCCATGCACGGCGCTATAGACGGGCCAGCAGTGGAGATCCAGCGGGTTATCGATGGAGTGGATGTGATACTTGCCATGGGGGGCCACCACTATCCAGGTGGCACAAGGGCCGTCGTCACCGCCGGAGATAGAGACGGTGCCGCGCAGCAGCTGCCCTTCTTCGAGTTCCACGAGAACCTCCTTCGACAGGATGGGCATGAATACAGTGGATTGTGCTACCGGAATATGACAGTTATGGGGGAGCCCTCCCCGCCTACTGCGCCCCTGCGGGCGCCTTAGGCGCGGGGGCGAGTGGTGGCGTAGGCGGCCAGCAGGCCGAGGGCGATCAACAGCGCCCCACCCCCATAGCGTCCCCAGCGCAGGCGGCGGGGGTTGCCGAAAAGTCGCGGGGCGAGGCCGCCGGCGGTGAGGGCATAGAGGCCGTCGGTGAGGGCGGCGATGGCGACAAACAGCCCGCCAAGCGCCACCGCCTGTGCCATGGGAGAGGGCCCTGGCCGTAGGAACTGAGGCAGGAAGGCGGCGAAGAAGAGGGTCGTTTTGGGGTTGAGCAGCGCCACCCAGAGGCCATCCACCACGGCCCGGCGGCCGGCCTGTGGTGGGACGGCGCCAGGCGCCGCCGGCGGGCGTTGCCACCAGCGCTCCAGGCCGAGATAGATAAGATAGAGGGCGCCGGCAGATTGCAGCAGGGTGAAGAGGGTGGCCGAGGTAGCCAACAGCGCCGCCAGACCCACGGCAGCCAGCACCATGTTGACCAGGTTCCCAAGGGCGATCCCCACCACCGACAGCAGCCCCACGCGGCGCCCCTGGGTGAGGCTGCGGGTGATGATGTAGAGCACCCCGGGTCCCGGCGTCAACGCCAACCCCAACGCCGCCAGCAGGAAGAGCGAAAGGGCTGGCCACGGCGGCAATAGGTTGAGCATCGCATCCCCCTCTTTCATCTCTCTGTGTGGCCGGCGGCCACCACCTGCCAGCGTTCAGGGCAGGGCTGGCGGCCCGCCCACCGGGCCTACTCGCCCCCCTCCGGCTCGGCCGCGGCCACCAGCTCGGTCGCCAGCGAGCGCTTGGTGCGCGCCCCCAGCGTCTGGAGCTTGCGGGTACGCGCCACCAGGTTACCGCGCCCGTCGGTGAGGCGGCGCTGGGCCACCTCCCACGCCTCTTGCGCCTTGCCGAGCTGCCGCCCGACCTCGGTCAGCGCCTCGGCAAAGAGGACAAATTGATCATGCAGCTTGCCCGCCTCCAGGGCGATCTCCATGGCATTGCGGTTCTGGTACTCATAGCGCCAGATGTTGTGGATCACCTGGAGGGTCCCCATCAGGGTGGTGGGGCTGACCAGCAGGATCCCCTGCTGGAACGCCTCGTTATAGAGGGAGCCGGCGTGTTCCAGGGCCAGCAGCAGGGCCGGTTCGATGGGGACAAAGAGGATCACCAGATCGAGGGCGCTACTGCCGATGAGGCGGTCATACTCCTTGCTCGCCAGCTCCCGGATATGGGTGCGTAGGGAGTGGATGTGGGCGGCAATGGCCGCCTCCCGCTCCGCCTCCTCCTCCGCCGCGTAGTACTGCTCATAGGCCACCAGGGAGACCTTGGAGTCGATCACCACCGCCTTGCCCTGCGGGAGCTGAACCACCACATCGGGCCGCAACCGCTGCCCCGCCTCATTGGTGTGGCTGCTCTGTACCTCATACTCCCGGCCGCGGGTGAGTCCCGACTCCTCTAAGATCCGCTCCAGCTGCACCTCCCCCCAGTTGCCGCGCACCTTACTCTCCCCCTTGAGGGCGCGGGTGAGGTTGAGGGCGTCGTGGCTCATCCGCTGGTTGAGCGCCTTGAGCTGGCCGATCTCGTGGTAGAGCGAGGTGCGATCCCGCGCCTCCTTGTCGTAGACCTCCTCCACCCGCTGGCGGAAGTCGCGCAGCTGCTCGCGCATCGGATTGAGCAGCGCCTCCATCCCGCTACGGCTCGCCTCACTAAAGCGCTGCTGCTTCTCCTCAAAGATGCGGTGTGCCAGATGCTCAAACTCCCGTCCCAGCCGCCCCTCCGCCTGCTCCAGCAGCGCCACCTTGTCGCTGAGGGCGCGCTGCTCCTCTGCGCTGCGGGTGGTGTCGGTGGCGTAGCGCCGCTCCAACTCGCCATACTGGCCGCGCAGCTCATCGAGTGCCCGCCGCGCCTCATCGCGTTCGCCACCCAGCACCGGGATCTCCTCCAGGCGGGCGGTGAGGCGGGCGTTCTCCGCCGAGAGACGGGCAAAGAGGGTGCGTGACTGCTCCAGCTTCTCCAGAAAGCGGGAGCGCTCCGCCAGCAGCGGCTCCAACGACTTGATCCGCGACCCCAGGGCAGCCCGCTCGGCCCGTAGACCACTCCCCTCGGCCCGCGCCAGCTCCCACTGCGCTGCAACCCGTGCCAGCTCTGCCACCAGCTCCCCCTCCCGCGCCTCCCGCTCCATCAGCCGCGCGCCGGTGGCGGCGTGCTCCAGGGCCAGCGTCTCATGCAGCTCGGCGAGATCAGCCAGCTCTTGCCCCTGCCGATGCAGGCGCAGCACCATCGCCACGAGACCACCCCCCAGTAGCAGGGCGAGCCAGGGCCAGAGGAGTGGTAGAACGGCGGGATCGGCAGAGAGGGGGTCGCTGGGCATCACTCAATGGGTCTTTGGGTACGTCGGGGCTGGCGCTGGGGGCAAGTGGAGTGTGGGACGGGGGCGCCGCACGCCCTCGCCCAAGTCCGGCCGGCCCGGCCACCGCCCCTGGACTGGCGGCACCGTACCATGAATGGGGGGGTGACGGGAGCCGCCCCGCTACCGCCCACCGCCCGCCGCTGCTAGACTCCGCCGCCATGTTGAACGCCACCTCTCTCGCCCTGCGCCGCGGCACCCGTCTGCTGTTCGATGCCGCCTCTTTCACCATCCATGCCGGCCAGCGGGTCGGTCTGACCGGCGCCAACGGTGCCGGTAAGTCGAGCCTGTTCGCCATGATCCTCGGCGAGCTGCACGCCGATGCCGGAGAGCTATCCCTCCCGCCGGGCCTGACCATCGCCCATGTCGCCCAGGAGACCCCGCCGGAGGAGCGCTCGGCCCTCGACTACACCCTCGATGGTGACGAGGAGCTGCGGGCGGTAGAGCAGCAGCTACGCCAGGCCGAAGCGGCTGGAGATGGCCACCGCCAGGGGGAGCTGTTTGCCCGCTTTGAGGTGATCGGCGGCTACGACGCCCCCGCCCGCGCCGCCCGCCTGCTGCACGGCCTCGGCTTTGCCCCCGGCGAGGAGCTGCGGCCGGTGCGCAGCTTCTCCGGTGGCTGGCGGATGCGCCTCAACCTGGCCCGGGCGCTGATGTGCCGCTCCGATCTCCTGCTCCTGGACGAACCCACCAACCACCTCGATCTAGAGGCGGTGATCTGGCTGGAGGAGTGGCTGCGCAGCTACCGCGGTACCCTGCTACTCATCTCCCACGACCGCGAATTCCTCGACGCCGTGGTGGGCCATGTGCTCCATATCGAGCAGGGCAAGGTGGACTTCATCACCGGCAACTACTCCGCCTTTGAGCGCTTCCGGGCGGAGAAGCTGGCCCGCCAGCAGTCGGCCTACGAGCAGCAGCAGCGGGCGGTGGCCCATATCGAGCAGTTTGTCGCCCGCTTTGGTGCCAAGGCGACCAAGGCGCGCCAGGCGCAGAGCCGACTCAAGGCGCTGGAGCGGATGGAGCTGATCGCCCCGGCCCATGTCGATGCCCCCTTCCACTTCCAATTTGAGCCGCCGGCCAAGCTCCCGCGCCCCCTTCTCAGCCTGGAGCAGGTGGCGGTGGGCTATCAGGGCCACCCCCTCCTCAACGGGGTGGAGCTACAACTCACTGCCGGCGCCCGCCTCGGTCTGCTGGGCCTCAACGGGGCCGGCAAATCGACCCTGGTGAAGCTGCTGGCGGGGGAGCTGGCCCCCCTCGCCGGCGAGCGCATCCCCGGCAAAGATTTGGGGATCGGCTACTTTGCCCAGCACCAGCTGGAGCAGCTGGATCCCGCCGCCACCCCGCTCGATCACCTGCTGCGGCTAGATCGCCGGGTACCGGAGCAGCAGCTGCGCGACTACCTGGGCGGCTTTGGCTTCATCGGCGAGCAGGCGCTGGCCCCCGTGGGGCGCTTCTCCGGGGGCGAGAAGGCGCGCCTGGTACTGGCGCTGCTGGTACGCCAACGTCCGGCGCTGCTGCTACTGGATGAGCCCACCAACCACCTCGACCTAGAGATGCGCCACGCCCTCACCGTGGCGCTCCAGGAGTTTGAGGGGGCGCTGCTGCTGGTCTCCCATGACCGCCACCTGCTGCGCACCGTCTGCGACGACTTCCTGCTGGTGGAGGGGGGGCGGGTCGAGCCGTTTGATGGCGATCTGGAGGACTACCGTAACCACCTGGTGCAGCAGCGGCGGGAGCAGGAGGCGAGCGCCGAGCGGAGCGAGGGCGAGCACACTGCGGCCGCCCGCAAAGAGCAGCGCCGCCAGTCGGCGGAGGCGCGGGAGCGGCTCAAACCGCTCCGCAGCGAGCTGAAGAAGGTGGAGCGACGGCTGGAGGAGCTGCAAACCGCCAAGCAGCGCATCGAGGCGGGGCTGGCCGATCCGGCCCTCTACGAGGCGGGTGCCAAGGAGGAGCTGCGGCGCCTGCTGGCGGAACAGGGGACGGTGGGTAGCGAGCTGACGACGGTGGAGGAGCGCTGGCTGGAGCTGAGTGAGGCACTGGAGGGGCTATGACCCCCCCGGGGTGCCCCCGCGGGTCTCCTGAAACCGCTCCCAGCCGGCGGCCCGCAGCTCACAGGCGGGGCAGTGGCCGCAGCCGCGCCCCCAAGCAAAGCGCTGGCTGCGCTCCCCCAGGTAACAGGTGTGGGTCTCCTCCCGGATCAGCTCCACCAACCCCCGCCCCCCCAACTGCTCCGCCAATGCCCAGGTCTGCGCCTTATCCAGCCACATCAGGGGGGTGTGGAGCACAAAGCGCCCCTCCATCCCGAGATTGATGGCCACCTGGAGCGCCTTGATGGTGTCATCGCGGCAGTCGGGATAGCCGGAGTAGTCGGTCTCGCACACCCCGGTGACGATGTGGCGGATCCCGCGCCGATAGGCCAGGGCGGCGGCATAGGTGAGGAACAGTAGGTTGCGACCAGGGACAAAGGTGGTCGGCAGGCCATCCTGGCCCATGCCGATCTCCACCTCCCGGGTGAGGGCGGTCTCGCTGATCTCCCCCAGCCCGCCGACCTCGATCAGCCGATCCTCCCCCAGCTGGCCACGCCAGCCCCCCCCCAACGCCGGCAGCTGCTGGCGCACCACCTGGCGGCACTCCAGCTCCACCGCATGGCGTTGGCCGTAGTGGAACCCCACCGTCTCCACCCGCTCATAGCGGGCCAGCGCCCAGGCGAGGCAGGTGGCCGAATCCTGCCCCCCGGAGAGGAGTACCAGCGCCCGTTCATCTGCTAGATATGCCACACCGCCCTCCTCCACCATCCGCCTGGGTCGTTAAAACGGGGGCAGAATAACCGCAGCGCTCCCCCAACGCACCCCTGAATTGGCTCATGGGTATTGAGCATTTGGGCCGACCCGGCGATCATGCGCGGTTTCCTCCGCGGCAGGGAGCAGCACCCCTGCCCGCGGGTCCCCAACTCTCTGCCACAGAGCGCGCCCCTGCCGGGCCGCTTGCGACAACGAGGCTGTTCGATGAAACCACTGGTCGGGATCGTCATGGGCTCCAGTTCCGACTGGGAGACCATGCACCACGCCGCCGAGACCCTGGAGCGACTCGGGGTACCCCATGAGGTGCAGGTAGTCTCCGCCCACCGGACCCCGGATCTGCTCTTCAGCTATGCCGAGCAGGCGCTAGGGCGCGGGCTCCAGGTGATTATCGCCGGCGCCGGCGGCGCCGCCCATCTACCGAGCATGATGGCGGCCAAGACCGCCCTGCCGGTGCTGGGAGTGCCGGTGCAGTCCAAGGCACTCAACGGCATCGACTCGCTGCTCTCCATCGCCCAGATGCCCGCCGGGATCCCCGTGGGGACCCTGGCCATCGGCCGTGCCGGGGCTATCAATGCCGCCCTGCTGGCCACCGCCATGCTGGCCAACTACCACCCCGAGCTGCGCACCGCCCTCGATGAGTTCCGCCGCCAACAGACCGAGACGGTGCTGGCCCACCCCGATCCACGGGAGGGGACATGAAGATCGGGATCCTGGGGGGCGGCCAGCTGGCGCGGATGTTGGCCCTTGCCGGCCACCCCATCGGCATCGATTGCCTCTTCCTTGACCCGGCGGAGGAGGCCTGTAGCGCCCCGCTGGGGGAGCAGCTGTGTGCCCCATTCACCGACCCCGCCGCCCTCGATCGCCTGGCGACCGAGGCGGAGCGGATCACCTTCGAGTTTGAGAATGTGGCGCCGGAGGCGATCGCCTATCTGGCCGATCGGCGGCCGGTGGCCCCAGGGGTGAGCGCCCTGGCCACGGCCCGTGACCGCCTGCTGGAGAAGCAGCTGTTCAGCCAACTACAGATCCCGGTGGCCCCCTTTGTGGCCGTCGGCAGCCTGGAGGAGTTGCAGCGGGCGGTGGCCACGGTGGGGCTGCCGGCCATCTTGAAGAGCCGTACCCTCGGTTATGACGGCAAGGGGCAGGCGGTGATCCGCCACCTCGATGACCTCCCCGCCGCCTGGGCCGCCCTGGCCGGGGCGCCGGCCATTGTCGAGGCGTTTGTGCCGTTTGAGCGGGAGCTATCGGTGATTGCGGTGCGTGACTGGGAGGGGCAGGTCGCCTTCTATCCGCTGAGTGAGAACCACCACCGGGAGGGGATCCTCCGCCTCTCCCTGAGCCGCCCTGACCACCCCCTCACGGCCCAGGCGCAGGGCTATATCGATCGCCTCTTGAGCCACTTCAACTATGTGGGGGTGCTGGCGCTGGAGCTGTTTCAGGTGGGGGAGCAGCTGCTGGCCAACGAGATGGCGCCGCGGGTCCACAACTCCGGCCACTGGACCATCGAGGGGGCGGAGATCTCCCAGTTCGAGAACCACCTACGGGCAGTGGCCGGCCTCCCCCTCGGCAGCACTGCGCCGGTGGGGGCCACGGCCATGATCAACTTCATCGGCAGCCTGCCGGAGAGCGCCCCTCTACTGGCGATCCCCGGCGCCCACCTCCACCGCTACGGCAAGGCGGAGCGGCCCGGGCGCAAGGTGGGGCATGTCACGCTGCGGGCCGACTCCGCCGAGGAGCTGGAGCTGCGCCTGGCAGCGGTGACCCAACTGCTCGGCCGCGAGGTGGTGCCGCTACCCGAGTAGCCCACCCCACAAACAGTGAGGGGCCCGCATTGGGGCCCCTCCTGTGCCGGCGCTTAGGCCGCCACCACCGGGATCACCGCCCTCTCCGCCACCTGCTGGAACTCCGCAATCTGGTGGAAGTTGAGATAGCGGTAGATCTCCCCCGCCATGGTGTCGATCTGCGCCACCTTCTCCTGGTACTCCGCCTGGGTCGGGATCCGCCCCAGCATCGCCGCCACGGCCGCCAGCTCCGCCGATCCCAGATAGACATTGGCCCCCTTCCCTAAGCGGTTGGGGAAGTTACGGGTGGAGGTGGAGAAGACCGTAGCACCATCGGCGACCCGCGCCTGGTTGCCCATGCAGAGCGAGCAGCCCGGCATCTCGGTGCGGGCCCCCGCCTTGCCGAAGATGCTGTAGTAACCCTCCTCGGTCAGCTGATGCTGATCCATGCGGGTCGGCGGGGCGAGCCAGAGCCGGGTCGGCACATTGCTCACCTTCTCCAGCACCTTGCCGGCGGCGCGGTAGTGGCCGATGTTGGTCATACAGCTGCCGATGAACACCTCGTCGATGGCGGTGCCGGCCACCTCGGAGAGGAGCTTCACGTCATCTGGGTCATTGGGGCAGGCGACGATGGGCTCTTTGATCTCGTTGAGATCGATCTCAATCACCGCCGCATAGTCGGCGTCGGCATCTGGCTCCAACAGCTGCGGATTGGCCAGCCACGCCTCCATCGCCGCGATGCGCCGGGCGAGGCTGCGCTGATCTTGATAGCCGTTGGCGATCATCCACTTGAGGAGGGTGACGTTACTCGTCAGATACTCGATCACCGGCTCCTTGGCGAGGCGCACGGTGCAGGCGGCGGCGGAGCGCTCGGCGCTGGCATCACTCAGTTCAAAGGCCTGCTCCACCTTCAGGTTGGGCAGCCCCTCGATCTCCAGGATGCGACCGGAGAAGATGTTCTTCTTCCCCTCCTTCGCCACCGTCATCAGCCCCTGCTGGATGGCCACATAGGGGATGGCGTTCACCAGATCCCGCAGCGTCACCCCCGCTTGCAGCTCCCCCTTGAAGCGCACCAGAACCGACTCTGGCATATCGAGCGGCATCACCCCCAGGGCGGCGGCGAAGGCGACCAACCCAGAGCCGGCGGGGAAGGAGATCCCGATGGGGAAGCGGGTGTGGGAATCACCGCCGGTGCCGACGCTATCGGGCAGCAACATACGGTTGAGCCAGGAGTGGATCACCCCATCCCCCGGCCGCAGGCTGACCCCTCCCCGCCCACTGATGAAGGCGGGCAGCTCATGCTGGAGCTTGATATCCACCGGCTTGGGGTAGGCGGCGGTGTGGCAGAAGCTCTGCATCACGAGATCGGCCGAAAAGCCGAGGCAGGCCAGCTCCTTCAGCTCATCGCGGGTCATGGCGCCGGTGGTGTCCTGGGAACCGACGGTGGTCATGCGCGGCTCGCAGTAGGTGCCGGGACGCACCCCTTCGACCCCACAGGCGCGCCCCACCATCTTCTGCGCCAGGGTGAACCCCTTACCGGAGTCAACCGGCGGCTGCGGGCGGGCAAACAGGGTGGAGGGGCTGAGGGCCAGCAGCTCCCGGGTCTTGTCCGTGAGATTGCGCCCGATGATGAGCGGGATCCGCCCCCCGGCGCGCACCTCATCCGCCATGGTGGTGGGCTTGAGCTGGAAGGTGGCGATCACCTCCCCCGCCTCGTTCAGCACCTCACCGGCGGCGGGGCGGACCCGGATGGTATCCCCCATCTGCATCCGCGAGACGTCACACTCGATGGGTAGGGCGCCGGAGTCCTCAGCGGTATTAAAGAAGATCGGGGCGATCTTCCCCCCCAGGATCACCCCACCTTGGCGCTTGTTGGGGACGTAGGGGATATCCTGCCCCATGTGCCACAACACCGAGTTGATGGCCGACTTGCGCGAAGAGCCGGTACCCACCACATCGCCGACGAAGGCGATGGGGTGGCCCCGCTCCTTCAGCTGGGCGATGGTGGTCAACCCATCCGGCATCTTGGCGGTCAGCATCGCCTGGGCATGGAGGGGGATGTCGGGCCGGCTCCACGCCTCAGAGGCGGGAGAGAGGTCATCGGTGTTGGTCTCCCCTGGTACCTTAAAGACGGTCAGGGTGATCTCCTCCGGCAGTGCCGGGCGGGCGGTGAACCAGGCGGCCTCCGCCCAGGCATCCACCACCTGGCGGGCAAACGGGTTCTGCTTGGCCCGCTCCAACACATCATGGAAGGCATCAAATACCAGCAACGTGCGGGAGAGGGCGGCAGCGGCCACCGCCGCCACCGCCGGGTCCTCCAGCAGCTCTACCAGCGGCTGTACGTTGTACCCCCCCATCATGGTACCGAGCAGCTCAGTGGCGCGGCTGCGCTCCAGCAGCGGAGAGGCGCTCTCCCCCTTGGCCACTGCCGCCAAAAAGGCCGCCTTGACATAGGCCGCCTCATCCACCCCCGGTGGGACCCGGTTCACCAGCAGATCGAGGAGGGTCTCCTCCTCGCCGGCAGGCGGTGCGGCGAATAGCGCCACCAGGGCGGCGGTCTGGTCAGCGGTCAACGGCAGCGGCGGCAGGCCTTGGGCGGCCCGCTCGGCGACATGGGCACGATATTGCTCGAGCATGGAGTGGTCCTACGATCAACGTGGATTTAGGGGAAACACCACGGTTCAGGGCCTCCTGGCCCTACCCCTCCCCGCCGCGGCACAACAACTGATAGACGGCAGGCAGGCCCCGGGTGAGCATCGAACCAAACGGATAAGCATACCGTATTCATTCGCAGTACAGGGATGGTGGCCAGCCCTTTGGGCTGGGCCAGACCCTGCCGAGAGACAGCAGATCCCGCCCCCGCGTTGTATTATGGCGACCCACTCTTTTCCACCGAACCTACCGCGAAGCCTCAAGCATGGAACTCACCGAACTCACCGCCCTCTCCCCCATCGACGGCCGTTATGGCAGCAAATGCGCCGATCTACGGCCCATCTTTAGTGAGTACGGCCTCATTCGCCATCGAGTCCTGGTGGAGGTGCGTTGGCTCATCGCCCTCTCCGATCACCCGGCCATCGCCGAGGTACCGCCGCTCTCAGAGCACGCCCGCCACCTGTTAAATAACATCGTGGAGCAGTTCGCACTGGAGGACGCGCAGCGCGTCAAGAACATTGAGCGCACCACCAACCACGATGTCAAAGCGGTGGAGTATTTCCTTAAAGAGCGGATCGCCGGCAACGAGGAGCTGGAGCGGGTCAGTGAGTTCATCCACTTCGCCTGCACCTCAGAGGATATCAACAACCTCTCCTACGCCCTGATGCTGAAGGAGGCGCGCACCCAGACGGTCCTGCCGGCCATGGATGAGGTGATCAGTGCCATCACTGATCTCGCCCACCGCCATGCCGAGCAGCCGATGCTCGCCCGCACCCATGGTCAGCCCGCCTCCCCCACCACCCTGGGCAAGGAGATGGCCAACGTGGCCTGGCGCCTGAAACGGCAGCGTGAGCAGCTCATCGGCGTCCCCATGCTCGGCAAGATGAATGGTGCCGTGGGCAACTACAACGCCCACCTGGCGGCCTACCCCGAACTGGACTGGGAGGCATTTGCCAGCAGTTTCATCACCCAGCTGGGCCTCGATTGGAACCCCTACACCACTCAGATCGAACCCCACGACTTCATCGCCGAGTTCTTTGATGCCATGGCGCGCTTCAACACCATCCTCATCGACTTTGATCGGGATGTGTGGGCCTATATCTCCAACGCCTATTTCAAACAGAAGACGGTCGCCGGCGAAGTGGGCTCCTCCACCATGCCGCACAAGGTCAACCCCATCGACTTCGAGAACTCCGAGGGCAACCTCGGGGTGGCCAACGCCCTCTTCAGCCACCTGGCAGCCAAACTCCCCATCTCCCGCTGGCAGCGCGACCTCACCGACTCCACGGTGCTACGCAACCTTGGGGTGGGCATCGGCTACTCCCTAATCGCCTACAGCTCCACCCTGCGCGGGATCCGTAAATTGGAGGTCAACCAGGCGGCCATAGCGGCCGATCTGGAGGCCAACTGGGAGGTGTTGGCAGAACCGATCCAGACGGTGATGCGGCGCTATGGCATCGACAAACCGTATGAGCGGTTGAAGGAGCTTACCCGGGGCAAACGGGTGGATGGCGAGGCGCTGCGCGCCTTTGTCGATGGCCTAGAGCTGCCGGAACAGGCCAAGGCGGAGCTGCGCGCCTTGACCCCAGCGGGCTACACCGGCAACGCCGCGGAGCAGGCGCGGCGGCTCTGAGCTATTTTGCTCGCCGGGGTGCCCATCGTAGGGCATCCCCGGACTGAGGAGCTGACCATGAGCCGACTAGTGGTATATGTAGATGTGGACGATACCCTCATTCGCACGGTGGGGAGTAAGCGTATCCCCATGCCTGCCGTGGTACGACGGGTGCGGGACCTGCATCAACAGGGGGCGGAGCTGTGGCTCTGGAGTAGCGGTGGCGCCGACTACGCCCGCAGCAGCGCCCAAGAGCTGTCGATTGAACACTGCTTTATGGGTTTTCTCCCCAAACCCCATCTAGTCATCGACGACCAACCCATCACCGCCTGGCACACCCTGGCCTACGAAAATCCGTTGACGGCGTGATGGAGGCCAAAAACGCCAGAAACCGCCCCCGCCTCTACCACCAATTTGACTCGCGTTGTACTAGGAAAAGTGACAGGTTTGGAAGGAAAAAAGGCGAAATTAAGAGGATTTGGTGAAGGTACATATGCGCACTTGTGAGTCTTACACTATCTAACGTACTCTATCCTCACAACAGGGATCCCCTGCCCCTTTTAGAGGTCACGCAGGAGCCGCATTGTGCCATCAGCCTGCCACATAGACTGAGGGTATAAGCCGGAGTTGCCCTATTTTCCCAAGACCCCTCAGTGGGACCCAATACGCTTGCGAGGTACAGAATGAATGCGCTGAAATCACGGGGTCGTAAACCGACTCTCATCGCACTGGTGGTTTCTGGGCTGTTGGCCTGTTCTAGTCTGGCAGTTGCAAGTACCGAGACAACCACTCCCCTCGCTGAGAGCGTTACGATCACCAAGAACGTCCTTCTGGACTGGCCCGTGCGCTCCGCTACCGATCTTCCCGATGCCATAGCGTTCAACTTCTATGCCCAGGAGGGGGATACCGAACCGATGGAGAGTCAGATCTTCTATCGGGGCGAGTACACGGTCTTCTTCGAGTTTGGGAAGTCAGACGGCCTGAGTTTTGGTCAGGCGGCCAGCTTCTCCGCAGATGCCACGCTGCCCAACACAGGGGAGTTTTGGGTAGAGCTAGTGGCCGATGGTCGCGTCCTTGGTGAGCGCTCCCATGTGATGCGTGACGCTGAGCAGCTGACCCTGGGTGATTCCGGCACTGGCAGTTTCACCAGTGGTAGCGGCTCCAGCGACACCCAGATCTCAACCACTAGCAGTAGCAGTAGCACGACGGTGATTGGCCCAACCGCAGACGGCACGATGCCCGATTGGCAGTCAAACGGTAGCGGCGATCTCTACTTCACTTACAACGACCGCCGAGTGGGTGTGGGCACCACAGCCCCCACAGCGCGCCTTGATGTGATTGCCTCTGTGCCGGGGGATGGCACGGCGATCACGGGCTACTCCAGCAACTCACCCGGTTTCCGGCTGCGTTCCGGTACGACCGGGGCATTTGCCCAGAACCTGATGGTGCTAGGCAACTCCGCTGGCTTTGGTGGCACGTTAGTAGGTGACTACGCCCTGCGTAACGCAGGGGGTGGCAGCATCGTGTTTGGCCTGAGTAGCACAGCGGCCGGGACAAGCTACGAACGTATGCGCTTGACCAACGATGGCAAGCTCGGCCTGAACGTTTCGACCCCGGCCAGCACCCTCGATATCCTTAACTCGGCCGCTGGCGATGGCATCCGCATCTCCGGTGCCGGCTCTAACGCCCCAGCGTTCCGCCTGGCCAACGACACCGTAGGTTTTGCACAGAACCTGCTGGCCCTTGGGGCAAGCAATGGCTTTGCTGGAACCCAAATTGGTGACTACGTAGTGCGCGTTGCCACGGGGGGAGATATGGTCTTTGGCTTCAGCTCTGCGGCCAATGGTACGAGTACCGAGCGTCTGCGTATCACCTCCGAGGGTTACGTGGGCATCGGCACCTCAGTGCCGACCCGGGCGCTTGAGGTCAACGGCACCATCCGCTCCAAAGAGTTGATCGTCGAGAATGTCAACTGGCCGGACTATGTCTTTGCCGATGACTACAAACTGATGCCTCTGGAGCAGTTGGCGGGCTACATCGAGGAGAACAACCACCTCCCCGGTGTACCGAGTGCCGCAGAGGTCCATGAAGGTGGCTTCCAGGTCTCCGAGGTCACCGCCGCCCTGCTCCAGAAGGTGGAGGAGTTCTCCCTACATATGATTGAGTTGAAGCGGGAGAATGAGCGGTTGGCCGCGCGCGTCCAAGAGCTGGAAGCAGCGCAGGTGAAGTAAAATGCAACGCCTCTCGGCCCTGCCGGGAGGTGTCATGCGTTGACGCCTAAGTAGTTCAAAACCCCCGGCACTGCCGGGGGTTTTGTTTTGGGGCGGTGAAACTCGCAACTCCGCGCCAACGCTTTAGTCGCGCTGAAACAGAGGGGCCGGAGCGAGCTGGAGATGCAGCGGGCTATCCGGCCGCAACGAGATATGAAATCGCGGGCGGGGTGGCGAGGCGCCCTCGATGGTGGCGAGTGTGAAGCGTTGTAGTAGCAGTGCCGCGATGGTAGTCATCTCGGCCAGGGCCAGGTGTTGCCCGAGACAGATCCGTGGACCATCGCCAAAGGGCATGAATGTCCCTCGCGGTCTGGTCGCTCCATGGGCAAACCGCTCCGGGCGAAAGGTCTCTGGCTCCGGGAACCAACGTGGATCGCGCTGGATTAGCGATAGGGGCACCATGAACAGGGTCCGGGCAGGCAATTGCCAGTTGCCTAGGGTGATGGGGCGCGTACTCCGCCGAGTGAGTAGTAACGGGGCCGCCGGGTAGAGACGCAGACTCTCTTGCAAGGTCTGGCTGAGGTAGGTGAGCGCGGCTAGATCGCCGGCATCCGGCAGGCGCCCCCCCAGTTTCTCCTGCACCTCGCGCCGCGCCAGCGCCTGGGCCGTCGGGTTGGCGGCCATGCACCACGCCCACCAGGTCAGGCTGGCCGCAGTGGTCTCATGGCCGGCCAGAAAGGTCGTCATACACTCATTGCGCAGCGCGGCCCGCGACCAGGCCACACCATCCTGGCTGTGTAGCGCCAGGAGTCGGCTCAACAGGTCATCGGGCCGATCGCCTGGTGCCTGGTGCAGCCGGGCGTCGATCTGCCGATCGATCAAGCTCTTGAGTAACTTGAGCCCCTGCTGCTTGGCGCGTTTCCAGGGTAACCAGTTGGGCCAGCTCGCCGGCCAGTATAGCTCTGCGCTCACCGCCACCAAGAGGTCATGGACCGCCTGCTCCGCCTGACGGGCATCACTACCAATGGCAGAAGAGAACATCGTCCGCAGGATCACATCCATGGCCAGAGCGCTCAAGGCGCTCTCGATGGGCCACTGCGCGGCACACTGCGGCCACTGCGCCAGACGCTCGGCCACGGTGGCAGTGATGGTGGGCACCAGCGTCCGCACACTGGGGGCGGAGAAGCTGGGCTGGAGGGCACGCCGTTTGGCGCGCCATGCGCGCCCCTCGGTGGTGAAGAGGCCACGCCCCTCTAACTGGGCAAAGATCCGGACACCACGCTCCCAACGCACCAGCGCATCGTGGTGCTGGCCGAGCAGCTCGTGCACCAACAGGGGATCGGTGAGCACAATCTGATGTTCCGGCCAGAGGTGCAGATGCACCACGTCGCCGTAGGCCGCCTGCCACTCCGCCAGGGTACCGAGTAGATCCGCCGACATACGGCGCAGCAGGCCCCAACCGGTCAGACCAGTCGGTGGGCCTGGCGGCCAGCTGCCGACACGCTGAGGCTTGGAGGAGGCGGTTGTTCCACTGGCCTGGAACGGGCATCGGGGGGATGGGTTAGTTTTCATGGCGGAGATTCTTCCCCACCTGGCGGATGCCGTCTTGAACCGAAACGGCATCCCCCATCTGACAGGGACCTAGATCAGCTAGGGTGTTGTACACCGAGCGGGTTGGCCAGCTACCGTTCGAGCGCACCGTGGCCCGCGCAACCCTACCCCAACTGGCTGCTAGACTAGCGCCCACCATGCCCGCCACCCCACCCTACCCCGATCCGCTGGCCCGTGCGCCGCGTGCCACAGCGGCCCCCCGGCAGCGGCTCTACCTCGCCCCTCCCAGCCTGCGCGGCGCCCTGGTCGCCCTGATCTGCCGCGACACACGCGGCGTCCAGCTGAGTAGCCCACAGCGTCTCACCCACCTCCCCGCCTCGCCCTTGGTATCCCTCTCCTGGTCCCCGGATATGGCAGTGGGGCTACTGGAGCAGCAGTCAAGCGGGCCGGTGTGGCACCCCTTCAGCGGTCCGATCGTGCTATCGGGTAGCCAATCAGAGCCGCGGACCAGCTGGACAACGGGGAGCGGCCGCGGCTACATGGCCTGCTTTCCGGCCGATGCAGCGCGCCTGCTCTTTGGCATCGAGCTGGCCGCCTTCCATGACCGCATCATCCCCCTCCAACAACTCACCGCAGGCGAGTGGCCCACCCTCGCCCAGGCCCTACTCTCCGCCCCTGACGATGCCACCACGTTAGCCGTTCTGGAGGGGCACCTGGGCAGGCGCTGGCAGGCACTGCAAGGGGGCAGCTCCCCCCTCGCCGCCCTGCGCCAAGCGGGACGCCACTGGGTCCAGCGTCTGGCCCAGCAGGCCCATGAGTGGCGCCAAACCCACAGCCCCCGCCAGGTGGAGCGGCGCATCCGCGCCTTCAGTGGTCGCTCCCTCCGGGAGTGGCACACCCTCACCAAGACTGAGGGGCTCTTCTTCGCCGCCCGCGACTGCTACGAGCGGGGCGCTCGGTTGGATTGGGCGGCCCTCGCCGCCGAGCAGAACTTCGCCGACCAGGCGCACCTCAGCCGCGCCACCAAGCGCATCACCGGCTTTGCACCGGTTGAGTTCTCCCGCCGCTATATCGAGGACGAGTCGTTCTGGTTGTATCGGTTGTGGGGGTAGGTGCGTCACCCCAAGGAGGTACCTATGTCACCTTGCCATGAGACTCAGCGATGACCTGCACCAGGGGACCAACAGCCTCACTCTCTCCCCTCCTCTCCACCACTGCCCGTCGCCTGCTCAAGGAGTAGCGAACGCAGTGCGCCCACTGCCTCGAAATCCGCCTGCGCCCGCGCATCGGTCGGGTCCCGGCGCGCCAGGGCAGTTGCCAGCATAAACGCCTGCTCCAGCTCGGCACTCGCCCGCACCAGCGCCCCCGCCAACGCCCACGTCTTACCCAGTAGGAAGTGGCTGACCAGTAAGTATCCCCCGGCAAAGCCGGGGGCTTTAGATATGTGAGCCGCTCAAAGCGGCTATACGGGGACGCCAACGCGGCCCCGTGCGTTGGGCCACCAAGAGGTGGCCGATCAGCGCAACAGGTTCAACGGGTCTAACCCTGAGGAATCCCCACGAACTCTTGACTTAACTTGTTGAATAAACTATGCGGTAGGCGTGGCGTGCATCGGAAAAACATGATCTCCTAGAGGCGCCAACC
>QKFD01000130.1 GCA_003251535.1 Chromatiales bacterium
CACTGCTCGGCCACCGAGAAGCGCGACTCAAACAGGATCTCCTGCGGCCCGCTCGCCACCCGCTGCTGCACCAGCGGATGGAGACGCGGCGCGGCGCTGGTGACGCGGGTCAGTTTGGGATCGGCCCAGACCCGGTTGCGGCTCAGCGGGTAGGTGGGGAGCGAGAGACGGTAGCGCGGCTCGCCGCTGTAGTAGCGGCGCCAGTCGATATCGGCACCGGCGACATAGAGCTGGGCCAGCGGCGCCAGCACCGCCGGCTGCACGGCCCCGCTCGGCAGCGCGGCCAACAGCGCCGCCGCCTGTTCATTGAGCCCCTTCTTGGCGCTATCGGAGAGGTCCCCCGGCTCCAGTTGGCGCTTCTTGTCGCTCACCATGGTGTGGCTGCCGTAGTAGATCCCGGCCACCTGCGTCTCCCCCTTCAGCACTGCGCCGGCCCGCGCCAGTTGACGCTGGAGATCCAGCTCTGGACTCACCACCAGGGCGAGGCGGTGGGGGTAGTGGCCGCGGCCGGTGTTGAGGGTGTAGCAGAGATCGGCCAGCGCCTGCGGCTGCTGCATCAGGTGGGCACGCAACCGCTCCAGCTGGGTGGTGAGGGCGGCGCGATCGTGGGCGGCGAGGGTGAGGCAGTAGCTGCCGCGCAGCTGGGGCAGCGGCTGCACTGCCGGCGCCTCCTCGATCACCATGTGGCAGTTGGTGTGGCTAAAGCCGAAGGAGCTGAGCGCCGCCCGCCGCGGGCCATCGGTCGCCACCCAGGGCTGCAAGGTGTCGCAGACGTAGAGCGGGCTGTCGAGGAAGTTGATGTAGGGGTTGGGCTGGCCGAAGTTGATGGTGGGGGCCATCTCGCGGTGTTGGATCGACTTCACCACCTTGAACAGCGAGGCGACCCCGGAGGCGGCCACCAGGTGGCCCATGTTGGTCTTGAGCGAGCCGATGGCGCAGAACTGGCGCTGCTGGGTGAAGCGGCGGAAGGCGCCAGTGAGCCCCTTAAACTCGATGGGGTCGCCCAGTACCGTGCCGGTGCCGTGGGCCTCGATGTAGTTCAGGCTGGTGGGGTCGATGCCCGCCTTCTGCCAGGCGCGCACGATCACCTCCTCCTGGGTCTTGGCGTCGGGCGCCGTGAGGCCGCTGGAGGCACCATCGTTGTTGATGGCACTGCCCAGGATCACGGCGTGGATGGGGTCGCGGTCGGCCAGGGCGCGGGAGAGCCGCTTCAACATCACCACCGCCACCCCCTCACCCCACACCGTGCCGTTGGCGCGGGCGTCGAAGGTGCGGATCACACCGTCGCGGGACTCCACCGCATCCATCGCCATGGAGCCCTGGAAGCCGCGGCCAAACTCGCCGGTGACGCTCAGATTGATCCCGCCGGCCAGCGCCTGCTCGCACTCGCCGCTCAAGATCGACTGGGCCGCCATATGGATGGAGACCAGGCCGGCGGAGCAGGCGGTGTCCACCAACATGCAGGGGCCGTGGAAGTCGAACAGATAGGAGATGCGACTCGCCATCACGCTCTCCCAGGAGCCAGTGAGCTGCATCGGGTGGCTGACGGTGCAGTAGCGGTAGAGGGAGTAGTTGGTCCCCTCCTTGCCGATGAAAACGCCGGTGTTGCTGCCGTTGAGGCTCTGGCCGCCGTAGCCGGCATCCTCCATCGCCTCCCAGGTCACCTCCAGCACGGCGCGCTGGTGGGGATCCATGAAGGTCGCCTCGGCCGGCGGGATGCCGAAGAAGGCGGCGTCGAACTTGTCGATCTCATCCAGGTAACCGGCCGGCGCGTGGGCCTGCTCCAGATGCTCCGGCGGGATGGTGGTGTCGATCAGAAACTCGGTGTAGCTGGGGTTGCGCAGGATGTGGTCGAAGTCCTGTTTGCGCGCCCGCGGGAAGTCACGGATGCAGTTGACGCCGTTGCGCAGCACCTGCCAAAACGCCTCGGCGTCGGCGGCGCGCGGGAAGCGTCCGGCCATGCCGACGATGGCGATGGGTTCGGCGGTGGCGGCCCCCGCTGCGGGTCGCGTCCCATCCGCCAGCTCGTTCAACAGCCGCTTGGCGTCGTCCTGCGCCAGGGCCCGCTTGGCCACCTGTTCGAGGATATATTTCTTGATCGCAGACATGTCCGGTTCCGGTGTTGGGGGCTAGTGGGAGAGGAATGACGCCGCCTCTTCCGCGCTGATGCTGCCATCGGCGAGTCGAGCCAGGATCGCGTCGAGGTCGTCCGCGGCGGCAGGCTGCGCCGCGGCCGGCGTCACGCCGAGGGCGGTGCGGAGAAACTCGACCTGTTCGCGCACGGTGGTGTAGGTAAAGAGATCGACCACATCCAGGCGGCCGGGGTAGAGCTGCTCATATTCGCGGTAGAGCTGGGTGGTGAGGATGGAGTTACCGCCGAGATCACCGAAGGCGTCATCGGCCGCCAGCTCGGTCACCCCCAAGATGCGGCCCCATAGCGTCGCCACCTGGCGGGCGATCTCATCCTCCGGCTCCAGCCCCTGCAACAGCACCGTAGCTTCACTGCCCACCGCCCCGGCGGGACGCTCGCCACTGCGCCGCAGACGGCTGCGCAGTGCCTCCGGCAGCTCGATGCCGAGGGCGGTCAGTGACTCGGCGCTGGCCCGCGGGTTGAGTTCGCTGGCCACCACCACCGGCGGCAGTTCGCTGTCGTCCGCCAATAGCTGCTCCATCAGCGGCAGCGCCGTGGCGGTGGCGATGGGGGTGAAGATCTCCTGCTCATCCACCGCGCCGTACTCCACCGCGATCCCCACCTCGCGCCAGGCCGGCCAGCAGACCGCCAGCGCCGGCAGACCGAGCTGCCGACGGTGGTGGGCGAGGGCATCGAGGTAGGCGTTGCCGGCGGTGTAGTCGCTCTGCCCCGGGGCGCGCAGCACCGTCGCCACCGAGGAGTACATGATGAAGAAGTCGAGCGGGTCGCCGCGGGTCAGCCGGTGGAGCGCCAGCGCCCCCGCCATCTTCGGCGCCACCACCTGGTCAAAGGTGGCCGCCGACTTGCTGTGCAGGAACCCCGCGCCGGCACGGCCGGCGGCGTGGATGACGCCGTTGATGCGGCCGAAGCGGGTGCGCAGGGTGTCGATCACCCGCTCCAGCTGGAGCGGATCGCCGACATCAACGGCGACGCACTCCAGCTGTGCCCCCGCCTCACTGATGGCCAGCAGGCGGCTGAGACGACGGCGGAGCCGCTCCGGGGTGGCGGGGTCGAGGGCGAGATCCTCCCACTCGTCCCGCGGCGGCAGCGGCGTGCTGGCGATGAGCGCCAACTTGACCGGGCCACGCGCCGCCAGCAGCGCCGCCAACTCCAGACCGAGGGCACCACTGCCGCCGGTGATGAGGTAGATCCCCTCCGGGTGAGGAGTGAAAGAGCGCGGGGTGGGGGCCGGCAGCCCCTCCAGCCGCTCGCGGTAGCGCTGGCCAGCGCGCCAGACGGCGAGGTCACCACTCGCAGCGGCGGCCAGTTCGGCTAGCAGCTGCGGCGCGGCCGGCAGTTGATCCGCATCGACACAGCGCCACGGCAGCTGCGGATTCTCCAAGCGGACGATGCGGGCCAGCGCCGCCAAGGCGGCGATGTGGGGGCGGACCCCGGCGGCGCCGTGGTTCTCCACCACAAAGCCACCACGGGTCAACAGCAGCGCGGCGTCGGCCCGCAGCCGCTGCTGGCCACAGCCCTGCACCAGTTCAGTGAGATCGTGCAGCAGGGCGCTGGGGTGATCGATCAGCCCCGGCGCCGGCTCGCTGGCGGACCAGCCCAGGGCGTAGATGATGCCGCCCAACCGGCGGCCGGCCAGCGCCGCCAGCGCCGTGTCGTAGCCCTCTGCCGGCCGCACCAGCTCCAACAGCTCCACCCCCGCTGCGCGCCACTGGGCAGCCAGTTCGGCCAGCTCGGCATCCGCCTCCCGTACCAGCAGCAGCGGGCCGGCCAAGGGGCCGGCCGGCGGCAGCGGATCGGCCGCTGGCACCAACCGCAGGGCGTGCCAGAGCGAACCGACCGGCTCGCGCCCCAGGGCGCCGGCCGCCACCCGCTTGACGGTGTAGTCGCTGGCGCGGGCGCAGAGGCTGCCGTCGGCGCTGAGCAGTTCGATGTCGAGATGGAACGCCTCCGCCGAGTGGCCCGGCTTACGCCGCAGATAGGCGTAGAACTCCGCCGGCAGCGGGCGGAAGATCTCCAGCCGCTTGTAGGAGAAGGGGAGATATAGCTCCCCCTCCCCCGCCAGGTGGTTGGCGGCGTTGACCGCGGTGTCGAGCAGCGCCGGGTGGCAGTGGTAACGCGCCTCCTCGCCACGGTAGGGCTCGGCCAGGGCGAGCTGTACCAGCAGGGTGTCGCGGGCGGCGTTGGTCCACGCCTGCTGCACCGAGAGGTTCCAGCGATCGCCGATCACCAGACCGCGCTGCTCATCCTCGCTATGGCTGTACCCCATCCCCTCCGGCAGCGCTGCGCGCAGCTCGGCCACGGCGCGCGCGGTGGCGGGCTCGGTGGTAAACCGCAGCTGCGCCTCGGCGTGGATCTCCCACTCGCCACTCGGCGCCTGGCTCACCACCTGGAGCTGTCGCCGCCCCCCCTCGCCCTCGCTCACCTGGAGCTGGACGTTGCGCCGCTCCTCGGTGGCGAGGGCGAGCGGTTGCAGGAAGAGCAGCTGCTCGATGGTGAGCGGCGGCAGCGCGCCGCCGTGGAGCTGGGCGGCCACCTCCAGCACCATCTCGATGAAGCCGGTGCCCGGAAGGATGTAACTCCCCTGCACCTGATGCTCCGCCAGCTCCCAGTGGCTCTGGACGCCGAGATCGGCCTCATAGATGCGCAGCCCGCGGCTCGCCACCGCGCAGCGATCCAGTAACGGATGGCGGAACTGTTTGGCGCTGGCGCGTTGCGCCAAGCGCTCGCCGGCGCCGGTGGTGGAGACCCAACAACGGATACGGGCGAAGGGGTAGCTGGGCAGCGGGATGCGGTGGCAGGCGAGGGACCCATACCAGCGCTCCCACTCAAAGTCGGCGCCGCGCACATAGAGCGCCGCCGCCTCATCCAGCAGGGGGCCGCGCTCCGCCACCGCGCCGCTGCGCAGCGCCCGCTCGGTGAGGTCGCGGGCGGCGCGGTCGAGCTGCTTCTTGGCGCCGTCGCCCAGTAGTCCCGCCTCCCCCTCTTGGGCGCGCCGCTCATCCACCCGGCGGAAGCTGCCGCTCACCACCGCCGCCGGCAGCTGGGCCATGCCCTGCCCCTGGAGGGCGGCCAGCAGCTCGCGCAGCTCCTCCAAACCGTGGAAGCGGATCGCCAGCCGGTGGTGGTGGTGTAGCCGCCCCACCGCGGCGGTGAAGCAGAGGTCCTCGGCGCGGCCGGTGAACTGTTTCAGGTGGCGCTGCCAACTGGCGATGAGCCGCTCCAGCGAGTGATCGGACATGGCCGAGAGCAGCAGCAGATGGGGACCGCCGAAGTCGGCACCCCGCGCCGCCGGTGCCGGCGGCTCCTCCAGGATGACGTGGCAGTTGGTACCACTCAGGCCGAAGGAGTTGATGCCGGCGCGACGCGGCGCACCGGCCGCTACCGACCACGGCCGCAGCACGTCGTTGACGTAGACCGGCCCGCTCTCGAAGGCGATCTTGCGGTTGGGACGGGCGAAGTGGAGGCTGGCCGGGATCTGGCGGTGTTGCATCGCCAACACCATCTTCGCCACCCCGGCGAGACCGGCGGCGTTGTCGAGGTGACCGACGTTGCTCTTCACACTGCCGATGGCGCAGTACTGGCGCCGCTGGGAGTAGCGGCCATAGGCGCGGCCGATGGCGCTCACCTCGATGGGGTCGCCCAACTTGGTGGCGGTGCCGTGGGCCTCAAAGCAGGAGATGGTCTGCGGATCGATCTCCGCCTCCTCCAGGGCGTGGAGGATGAGCGCCTCCTGGGCCGCCATGTTGGGGGCGGTGATCCCCACCGACAGCCCATCCTGGTTGATGGCGCTACCGGCCACCACGGCGTGGATGGTGTCGCCGTCGGCCAGCGCCCGCTCCAGCGGTTTCAAGACAAAGGCGAGCACCCCTTCGGCCCCGGAGGTCCCTTCACTGCTGTCGTCGAAGGTGCGGGTGCGGCCGTCGTGGGCCATGGTGGCCTGGATATCTTTGATACCGATCCCCAGCTCCGGGTCGTCGGCCACCGGCACCAGATCCACCTTCACCGCACCGGCCACCGCCATCTCACACTCCCCCGCCAGCAGGCTGCGGCAGGCGAGGTGGAGCGCCACCAGCCCCGAGGAGCAGGCGGTATCCACCATCAGGCTGGGGCCGCGCAGATCGAGGTGGTAGGCGAGGCGACTGGCGATGATCGACTTGACGTTGCCCACCACCGACACCTCCGGTGCGTCGGGGGCGTGGGTGCGCACGATGTCGCGGTAGTCGGCGCCGAAGTCGGCGCTGAAGCCGACAAACACCCCGGTGGCGGATCCCTTGACCCCCTCGCCACCGTAACCGGCGTGCTCCAGCGCCGCCCAGGCGGTCTCCAAAAAGAGCCGCTGGTTGGGGTCCATCAGGTTGGCCTCCTGCTTGGCGAGGCCAAAGAATCGGTGGTCGAACTTATCCACCTCGCTGAGGAACGACTCGCGGAACAGGTGCAGCGGCCGGCTGCCGGAGTGGACCCCCTTCAGGCGCAGGTAGTCGCTGAGATCCGCCTCCCGCGCCGGCGGCAGCCGGCGCCGGGTGGTGCGACCATCCCGCAGCAGCTCCCAGAAGGCGGCGAGATCCTCACAGCCGGCGATGCGACCGGCGAGGCCGATGATCGCCACCCGCGGCCGTCCCGCGGCCGCCGCCAGCGGCTCCACGGCGATGGTCTCCTCCCCCGCCAGGGAGAGGAGGTTGTCCAGCCCAAGGCTGGAGAGATCAGCATCCGCCAGGGTGCTCATCGCGCCATTCTCCAGTCGTCGCTCGGTGGTTAGGCCGCGGCCCGCCGCGGTGTCCAGTCGGCCAGCTCACCGACACCCGTGGTCTCCAGGATCTGGGCGAAACGCCACTCCTGCTCCTCCTCTGGCGTCCCCTTGGTGGTGAAGATCTGGGCCAGCAGATCGAGGGCCGAGCGCATCTCCGGCTCGGTGGCCTCGCGCCCCTCCCGCTCCAGCCCCTCTTGCAGCGCCTGGAGCTGGCGGTAGGGGAGCACCACCCCCTGCTGGTAGGCGGCGTCATCCCAGTTCTGGTTGCGGGTGCAGACCGCCACCGCCATACACTTGGCGATGAGCGACGGCCGCTCCTGCATGGCGCGCAGGTCGGCGGCAAACTCCTGCTCGATGAGCGGCTGATCCTCCTCCTCATCGAGGGCGTAGGCCTTGGCCCCCGGCAGGTTGTTGAGCACCAACCGCTTCAGCACACTGCGCGGCCCCGCCTCTAAGAAGAGATCGACCCCTTCGGCGTGCAGCCACTGCATGGTGTCCACCCACTGCACCGAGGCGGTGAGCTGGCGCACCAGGGCGGCGGCGATCTCCTCCGGCTCGCCGTGGGGACGGGCATCGACATTGGCGATCACCGGGATGCGCGGCCGCTGGATGGTGATGGCGCGCAGCTGCGCCGCCAACGCCTCTGCCGCCGGCGCCATGAAGGGGCTGTGGAACGGGCCGCTCACCTTGAGTGGGATGATGTTGCCGCCCGCCTGTTTGAGCGCCTCACCGGCCCGCTCCAGCGCCGCCAGGCTGCCGGAGAGGACCGCCTGGGTGGGGGCGTTGCGATTGGCGATCACCAGCTCACTGCCGAAGCCGGGCAGCGCCTGGCAGATCGCCTCCACCTGCTCCAGCTCCAGCTTGGTGACGGCGTGCATCCCCGCCCCGCCCGCCTCACCGCAGCGGCTCATCGCCAGGCCACGCTGACGCGCCAGGCGCAGGCCATCCTCCAGACCGATCGCCTCCGCCGCCACCAGGGCGGTCAACTCGCCCAGGCTGTGGCCCGCCAGGAAGGCGGGGTTGAGACCACTGCGGGCGCGGAAGTGGCGATACTCCGCCAGGCCGCAGAGCAGGAGTGCCGGCTGGGTGTTCTCGGTGAGGTTGAGGGCGTCGCCATGGCCGGCAAAACAGAGCTGCTGCATATCCATATCGAGCACCTGCGAGGCGCTATCGAACAGCTCGCGGACCTGCGCGTCGCGCTCGAACAGCTGGCGGCCCATGCCGACATATTGAGATCCCTGCCCAGAAAACAGCACCGCAATGCGCTTCATGACTCACTCCCCAAAATGTTCATCCAAAGATTGAGCAATGGGCCGCCTCGCCACGCGGACTGGCGCCCCCTCTCCCACGGTTATCTCGTTCTGCCGCGCGGCGCCTGGGCGCCGCCGCGACCCTATTGAGTGACGCCGGTGTGGCTCACCAGCGCCTTGATCAGCTTCAAGTAGTTGGCCACGAACTGCTTGGCCCCGCCCTGGCTGAGGCGGCCGCCGTCATACTCCACCCGCAGCAGCAGCCGCTCGGTGAGTTGGGCGCGCAGCACCAGGTCAAAGCCGTAGCGCTCGCGCTCGGCGGCGGCGGTCAACAGCAGCAGCGGCCGGATGCCGTCAGCACTACGACTGAGCGGGGTCGTGCGGGGGGTCAGGCGGCGGGCGCTCCAGAGGCCGGTGTGGTGCTCCTCACGCACCGCCGCCGCCAGCTCGCGCAGACCGCGCACCGCGGCAAAGTCCAGCTCCAGCAGCACATACTCCGGCCGCGGGCTGAAGCCGACGGCCATCTCCAGCAGCGGGCTGCCCAGCAGCTTGTTGAGGTAGAGGGCGTAGATGGCCACCGCCAGCTCCATCGGCTCCACCCCAAACTGCTCCGCCGCCGCCGCCAAAAGGCGACTGCTGTCGCCATCCAACTCGGCGCTCAGGGTCTCGGCCCGGGCCGGGCCTCCGTGCTGGATGAACGCCGCCGGGAAGGGCAGCGCCTGCGGCATCTCCTCCGCCTCGCCCCCCAGGGCGGCGCTGATGCGCGCCTTGAGCGCCGCCACCGTCGGGTTGGCGAAGATGTCGGCCACCTCCAGTACCCCGGGGTAGTGTTCACAGAGCGCGGCGTGCATGGAGACCAGGCTGAAGGAGTTGCCGCCGACATCGAAGAAGCTGTCGTGGATGCCGATGGGGCGCTCACCGAGGATGCGCTGCCAGACCCCCACGATCTCCGCCTCCAGGGCGTCGCTCGCCTCCTCACGCGCCGCTGCCGGTGGCAGCGCCGCCGCGGAGAGGGCCGGCAGTTGTAGGCGATCGATCTTGCCGTTGGGGGTGAGGGGCAGCTCGGCCACCGCCACCACCACCGCCGGCACCATGTAGTCGGGCAGCGCCGCCGCGGCGTGGCTGCGTAGTGCCGCCGTCAGCGGCTCGGCGGCCCTCAGCTCGCTGGGGGCGTCGGGGCGCAGTGCGCAATAGGCCACCAGCACCGGATTGCCGGCGCTCAACTCGCGCACCGCCACCGCCGCCAAGGCCACCGCTGGATGGCGCTGCAACACCGCCTCGATCTCCTGGATCTCGATGCGGTAGCCGCGCAGTTTGATCTGGCCGTCGCCGCGACCGTGGTAGATAAGCTCGCCCGCCTCGTTCCAGGCGACCCGATCACCGGTGCGGTAGATGCGGCCTGCCGGTTGGAAGGGGTCGGCGCGGAAGGCGGCGGCGCTCCGCTCGGGGTCGTCCAGATAGCCGCGGGCGAGGCCGGCGCCGGCGATCCAGAGGTCCCCCGTGCAGCCCACCGGCAGCGGTTGCAGGTCGCCGTCGAGCACATAGCAGCGGGTGTTGGCGATAGGCCGCCCCAGGGTCACCGCCCGGGCCTGGGTCAGCTCCTTCACGGCCGACCAGACGGTGGTCTCGGTGGGGCCGTAGACGTTGTAGAGCCGCAGCCCGCTCAGCCCTTGCAGCGGCTCCAGCAGCGCCCGCGGGAAGGCCTCGCCCCCCACCAGCAGCAGCGCCAGGCCGCCGAAGACGCTGGGGGCGGCGTGGGTGGCGAGCAGCGCCTGGATCCGGCTCGGCGTCGCCTGCATCACATTGACCTGCTGCTGGCGGATGAGCTGCACCAGGGCCGCCGGGTCGCGCTGGGCCGTCTCATCCGCCAGCACCAGACAGCCGCCGCGGGCCAAGGTGAGAAATAGCTCCAGCACAAAGATGTCGAAGGAGATGGTGGTGAGTCCCAGCACCACCGGCCGCTCCGGCAGCGCCAGGGCGTCGCCCATGCCGTAGAGGAAGTTGACCACGCTGGCGTGTTCGATCATCACCCCCTTGGGTTGGCCGGTGGAGCCGGAGGTGAAGATGATGTAGGCGAGGTCGTCCGGGGTCGGTGCCTCCGGGCTCACCGACGGGGTTGTGGCCGGCAGCGCATCGGGGTCGAGTTGGCGGCCGGTGAAGCCGACCTGGGCGGCGAGTGGGGCGCGGGTGAGCAGGGCGGCGACGCCGCTCCGCTCCAACATGTAGCCGATACGGGCGGCCGGGTAGTCGGGGTCGAGGGGCACGTAGGCGGCGCCGACCGCGAGGCTGCCGAGCAGGGCGGCGATCAACCCCGGCCCACGCGGCAGCAGGATGCCGACCCGCTGACCGCGGCGCACCCCCAGGGCGTAGAGGTGGGCGGCCACCGCATCCACCTGTTGCGCCAGCGCCTGGTAGCTCAAGCGCTGGTCGCCAAAGATGAGGGCGCTCTGCTCGCCACTGGCCGCCACCTGGGCACGCCAGAGCGAGACCAGGGTCTCCCCCGCCGGCAGCGGCCGCTCGGTGTGGTTGAGGCCGTCGATGAGCAGCGTCCGCTCCGTCTCATCCAGCAGCGAGAGCTGACCCACCGGCTGTTGCGGCGCGGCCAACAGGCCGCGCAGCAGCTGCTCAAAGTGGCGCGCCCAGCGGCCGATGGTGGTCGCCTGGAAGAGACGGCTGGCGTAGATGAAGTGGCCGTTAAGCCGCCCCTGCTGCTCGGTGATCTCCAGGGTGAGGTCGAAGGCCGAACCCTTGCTCGGCACCGGCAGGGTATCGATGGAGAGGGGGCCGCTCTGGTAGACCCGCCGGTCGCCGTTCTCAAAGATGAACATGGTGTCGAACAGCGGATTGCGGCTGAAGTCACGCGCTATTTGCAGCTGCCCCACCAGCTCATCTAGGGAGCAGTTGGGCTGGGCGTAGGCCTCCATGCAGGCGTCGCGCACCTGCGCCAGCAGCTGCTGGAAGGGGGCGGCCGAGTCCACCTGGGCGCGGATCAGCAGGGTCTGGGCGAACATCCCCACGGTCTGGTCAAACTGGCCGTTGGCGCGCCGGTCAAACGGCGTGCCGATACAGAGATCGCCCTGTTGGGTGAGCTTGGCCAGCAGCAGGTAGTAGGCGCTCAGCAGCACCATGAATGGCGTCACCCGCTGGCGCCGGGCCAACTCCCGCACCCCGCGCTGGAGCGACTCGTCCAGCACGAAGTGGAGCGAGCCACCGGCAAAGTCATTCTGTGCCGGGCGCGGCAGATCGGTGGGGAGGGCCAGCGGCGGCGGCGGCGGTTGCAACCGTGCCAGCCAGTAGTCGCGTTCGCGGCCGTAATCGCTGGAGGCGTGGTAGGCCTGCTCCCAGCGGACAAACTCGCTGTAGTCGGCCCCCACGGGCGGCAGCGGCTCCCCGCCATAGAGACGGCTAAACTCCTCGATCAGGATGGAGACCGAGATGCCGTCGGCGATCAGGTGGTGGAGATCGAGTGCCAGCACCCGCTCCTCCTCACTCCCGGTCTCGATGAGCGCCGCCCGCCAGAGCGGGGCACGGGCGAGATCAAAGGGCTGGATGAAGTCGCTGAGCTGCTCGGCCAGCGGTCGCGTGGCCTGCGCCAGCTGGACCAGTGGCAGCTCGATGGTGGCGGCGATACGGCGCACCACGCTGTCACCGGCATAGGCGTAGGAGGCGCGCAGGATGGGGTGGCGCTCGGCCAGGCTGGCCAGCGCCTGGCGGCAGCGTTGGCTATCCAGCGGGCCGCGCAGGCGTAGCGCCCCGGTGACGTGGTAGGCGTACTCGCCGCCGCGCATCAGGCTGAGCACATACATGCGCCGCTCCTCTGACGAGAGGCTGCCGGGCGCCGGCAGCGCCGGCACGGCAGTAGCGCGCTGGGCGCTGCGGAGACTGAAGCCCCCTTGGCGCAGGGCGGCGCAGCCGTGGCGCACCGCCGCCAGGATGCGATCGACATCGGCGTCGGTGTGGGCGAGGCAGAAGAAGGAGGTGCGCCGCTCCCAGACATAGACCCCCTGGAGCTGCATCTCCCGGAACAGCAGGTTCATCTCCAAGGAGCTGCGCGCCGGGTCCTGCGACAGCTTGGTCTCGAAGCGGTAGAGGGAGCCGAAGCGCTGCGCCTCGATGGGGATCTCCTCGCTGGCGAAGAGGGCGTTGGCCCGCTCGCAGAAGCGCTCGGTGAGGGCGTTGACCTGCGCCATCAGCTGCTCCCCCTCCTGCGCCAAGCGGCGCAGCACCGCCCGCGCGGCGGCCATCGCCAGCGGGTGTTTGCAGAAGGTGCCGGCGAAGAAGGTGGTCTCGCGCAGCGGGCCGGAGTCGTCACCGAACTCCCAGTGACCGCCGTCGATGGCATCCATGAAGTGGGCCCGCCCGGCCACCACCCCGATGGGCATCCCGCCCCCCACCACCTTGCCGTAGGTGGCGAGGTCGGCGCGGATGCCGTAGTAGCCCTGCACCCCGGCCGGATGGATACGGAAGCCGGTGATCATCTCATCGAAGATGAGGCAGGCGCCTAGCTCCTCGGTGAGCTGGCGCAGCGCCAACAGGTAGTCGCGGGAGTGGGCGGTGGGGGCGCGGCTCTGCACCGGCTCCACCAGCACCGCCGCCAGCTGGTCCCCCAGGGCGCGGATGGTGTCGAGCGCCGCGGCGCTGTTGTAGGGCACCACCACGGTGTCGGCGATCATCGACTCGATGATGCCGGCGGCCACCGGCAGCGACCCCTCATCCCCCGCCTCTGCCAGCACGCCGTCGAAGCTGCCGTGATAGGAGTTGCTGAAGCGGACGATCTTGGGCCGCCGGGTGACCGCCCGCGCCAGCCGCAGCGCCACCATCACCGCCTCGGTGCCGGAGTTGCAGAAGGCGGCCCGCTCGGCGCCGGTGAGGCGGCAGATCAGCTCCGCCACCTCGCCCGCCAGGTCCGACTGCGGCCCCAGCTCCATCCCCTCATCCAGCTGGGTGCGGATCGCCTCGACGATGAAGTCGGGGTTGTGGCCGAAGAAGGTGGCGCCGTAGCCGGTGGCGGTGTCGATATATTCGTTGCCGTCGATATCCCAGAAGCGGCCGCCGCGGGAGCGGGCGGCCACCACCGGGTAGGCCATCTCTTTCAGATCGAGGCTGTAGTTGAGGGTGGCTATCCAGTCGGCAAAGACCCGTCGATAGCGCTGGGTGTAGGCCTTCGACTGCGGAGTCTTGGCGACTACCCGCGCCACCAGGTCGCGGATATAGGCGAGCTGGCGCCCATCCACATCCTCGTGGTGCAGGGTCATCCCGCGCAGCTCGTTCTTGCCCTCGGTGGGCGGGCGGGAGAGCGGCGGCGCCGACCGCGCCAATGCGGTCAGAGCGACGGCCGCCGGTGCCGCCTCACCCCGCAGCAGCGCCAGCTGCTGGCGCATGATCTCCAGCTGGCTGGCGACGATCGCCTCCAGCCCGCTGCCCTGCCCACTGCCCTCTACCGGCAGCGGTGCGGCCGACACCATGGGGCTCGCCGCCACCGGGGTCAGCGCGGCGCGCCGCTCCGCCGGCAGCTCGGCGCAGATATAGGCGGCGATGCGCGCCGGGGTATCCAGCTCGGCGAAGAACTGCTTCACCGGGATATCCACGGCGTAGCGCTTCACCACATGTTTGTCGAGCTGCATCAGCATCAGCGAGTCGATGCCCAACTCGAAGATGTGGCTCTCGGCACTCACCTGCTCCGCCTCCAGGCCGGTGACCCGGGCCACCGCCTCGCACACATCCAGCACCACCGCCGCGGCGAGGTCTACCACCGGCGCGCTGGCCAGCGGCGCCTCGGCGGGGACCGCAGGCGGGGTCAGCGCCTCGATGGTGAGCGGCCTGGCGGCCAGCGGCTGGGCCGCCAGCGCCTGCTGGGCGAACCAGTAGGGGGCGCGCTGGTAGGCGGTGTTCGGTAGCTGGGCCAACAGCGGCCGGCGCGGCCCGTGATAGCCCTCCCAATCGATGCGGTAGCCGCGCCGATAGAGGGCCGCCAGGCTCTGGTTGATCTGCTCCCACTCATCCTTGCCCTCGCGCAGCGAGGGGAGGAAGGCGAACTCATCGGCACTGGCGATCTGCGCCCCGAGGCCGGCCAGCGCCGCGCTGCCCCCCAGTTCGACAAAGGTGGTAGCACCGAGCGCCAGCGCCTGGCGCAGGGCGTCGCGGAACAGCACCGGCTGGCAGAGGTGGGCGCTCCAGTAGTCGGCCCCCAGCTGCTCGGCCTGGCTGAGTATGGTGCCGCTCTGACAGGAGATGAAGGTGATGCGCGGGTCGTGGAAGCGGATGGTGCGCAGCCCCTCGGCCAGCCGCTCGGCACCGGCCGCCATCAGCGGCGAGTGGAACGGATGACGCATCGGCAGCGGCTCGGGGAAGATGCGCGCCTTGCGCGCCGCCGCCAACAGCTGGCCGATGGCGGCCGCCTCACCGCTGACGGTGAGGTTGGCATCGGTATTGATGGCGGCGATGTAGCTGCCCGGTTGGGCCGCCACCAGCGCCCGTACCTGCGCCTCCTCCCCCAGCAGTCCGGCCATGGCGCCATCGGCGGGGGTCTCATCCATGAGGGTGCCGCGTAACGCCACCATCGCCACCGCATCCTCCAGCGTCACCACCCCGGCGGTGGCGGCGGCGGCGTACTCGCCGATGCTGTGGCCGAGGACGATGGTGGGCTCGATGCCGAAGGCGCGCCAGAGGGCGGCCAAGGCGTACTCGACGCTGAAGATAAGCGCCTGTGACAGCCGTGCGGTGTGCAGCTCACTACCGTCACCCGCCACCACGCAGGCGCGCAGCGAGTGGCCGATGCGCGGGGCAAAGAGGGCGTCGCAGGCGTCGAAGGCAGCGCGGAAGGCGGGCGCCTCCAGATAGAGACGGCGACCAATGTGCGGATAGACCGACCCTTGGCCGGTGAAGAGGAAGACGGTGTGGCGGCGCAGCGCCTCATCGGCCGGCGGCGCCACCTCCTCGGCCGCCAGCCAACGCTCCAGCTGCCGGCGCAGGGCGGGGAGGTCGGCGGCGTTGGCGGCGAAGCGCCAGGGGTGACCACTGCGGCTCCGGTTGGCGGTGGCGCAGAGGCGGGCGAAGTCGGCCTGGTCGAGATCGGCGCGGGCGGCGTAGGCGGCCACCGTGGCGCTCAGACCGGCACCGGAGCGGGCACTCAAGGTGAACAGGAACGGCCCGCTGCGCGGGGCGGCGGCCTCTGCCAACTCGGACGGCCGATATTCACTCAGCACCACATGGGCGTTGGTGCCACTGATGCCGAAGGAGCTGACCCCGGCGCTGCGCCGCTGCTGCTCGCCGCTCGGCCACGGCCCGGCCGCGGTCACCACCCTGAGCGGCAGGCTCGACCAGTCGAGGAGGGAGTTGCCGCGCTGGAAGTGGAGGTTGGGCAGCAGCTGCTGCCGTTGCAGCATCAGCACCACCTTGATCAGGCCGGCGATGCCGGCGCCACTCTCCAGGTGGCCGAGATTGGTCTTGACGCTACCGATGCGCAGCGGCTCGGGGCGACCGCTGAAGAGGTGGGCCAGGGCGGTCAGCTCCTGCGGATCGCCGAGGCGGGTGCCGGAGCCGTGGGCCTCGATATAGTCGATCTCCGCCGGCCGCAGGCCGGCATCGTCGAGGGCGGCGCGGATGAGCTGTTCTTGGGCCGGGCCGCTCGGCACCGTCAGGCCGCCGCTGCGGCCGTTGTGGTTGATAGCCCCCCCCTTGATCACGGCGAGGATGGGATCGCCATCGCGCTCTGCCGCGGCCAGCGGCTTTAACAGCACCATGCCGCACCCCTCGCTACGGATGTAGCCGTCGGCGCTGTCATCAAAACTGCGGCAGCGGCCGCTGGGGCTGAGGGCGTTGAGTTCGGAGAAGCTGATGTGGCCGTCGCTACGCAGGATGAGGTTGACGCCCCCCGCCAACACCGCCTCACAGCTGCCGGCGCGCAGCTCACGCACCCCTTGCAGCACCGCCACCAAGGAGGAGGAGCAGGCGCTATCCACCGCCACGCACGGCCCCTGTAGGCCGAAGCTGTAGGCGATGCGCCCAGCGGCGGCGTTGAACATGGTGCCGGTGAAGGTGTAGGGGCCGGTGGGGTGACCGAGGTCGCGCCCCACCGCCGCATATTCGCTAGCGGAGATGCCGATGAAGACGCCGATGCGGCGGCCGTGCAAACCCTGCGGGTCCCAGCCGGCGTTCTCCAGCGCCTCATGGCTCACCTCCAGCAGCAGCCGCTGCTGGGGATCGAGGGAGATCGCCTCCGCCGGCGAGATGCCGAAGAAGAGCGGGTCAAACTGCTCCACGCCGTTGAGGAAGCCCCCTTGGCGGGTGGTGAGCGGGTGCCCCAGCTGGGGGTCGCCCTGCCAACGATCTGCCGGCAGTTCGGCCACCGGATCCAGACCCGCCGCGAGCAGATCCCAGTAGCCCTGGGCGCTCTCCACCCCACCGGGGAAGCGGCAGGCCACCGCCACCACCGCCACCTCATCCCCGGCCGGGACGGCCGGCAGTCGCTCCAGCGGCGCCGCAGCGGGCTGCGGTTGCAGCCGCTCGGCGATGTGACCGGCGAGGGCACGCACGGTGGGGAAGTCGAGCGGGCTGGTGCTGTCCAGCAGCAGGCCGAACTCATCCTCCAGCTCACCCTTGAGCTGCACCAGCCGCAGGGAGGAGAGGCCGAGGTCAAAGAAGCTGCTATCGAGATCCACCTGCGCCACCCCGAGCAGGCGAGCGGCCACGGCGCCGGTGCGCGCCACTACCGCGCTCGCCTCCAGGGTGGCCGATTCAGCCGTAGCGGCGCTGCTAACCTGCGCGGTGCCGGCGGTGCGCCCCAGCTGCCGCTCCTCGCCGAGGGCGGCCAGCGCCTCATCAAACTTGCCGGCCAGGAACTCCTCCAGCAGGCGGAAGCGCTGCACCTTGCCGCTGGTGGTCTTGGGGATCTTTTGGGTCGGCAGCACGTGGGCCACCGTCAGGCCAAACGCCTCCTGCACACTGCGCCGCACCGCCGCGGCCACCGGCGCAAACTCGCCATCGGAGCGCTTGTGGTAGACAAAGATGAGCAGCGCCTCGCTGCCGAGCGTCGGGTCCTGTAGACCGACGGCGATATATTTATTGAGCTGGTTGTCGCCCTGTCCCTTGAGGATCGCCTGCTCGATGTCGTGGGGGAAGTAGTTGACGCCACCGATGACGATCATCTCCTTCACCCGCCCGACGACATAGAGCCGCCCCTCCCGCAGCACACCGAGGTCCTGGGTGTTGAGCCACCCCTCGGCATTGATCAGCTCCGCACTCACCGCGGGGTTGCGGTAGTAGCCGGCGGTGACTGAGCCGCCGCGGATCTCGATGTGGCCCACCTGGTTCTCCGCCAGCGGCTGGCGCTTGGCGTTGGTGATGCGGATCTGGGTGTTGGGATAGGGGATCCCGCAGTCCACAAACTTGGCGGCGTTGGCCTCCCCCTCCGGCAGCAGTCGCAGGGGTTTACCGATGGCGAGCTGGCGCCTATCGACACTGATGGTGCGCAGCTGCTCCTCCGCCACCGGGCAGAGGGAGGAGATGAGCGACCCCTCCGCCAGGCCGTAGCCGGGGGTCATGGCGTTGCGCGGCATCCCGAAGGGGCGCAACGTCTCCATGAACTCGTTGCACAGCTCCTCGGAGATGGGTTCGGCGCCGTTGAGGATCACCTTGACACAGGAGAGGTCCCACTCCGGTGCCGGACCCCGGTTGCGGTGGAACAGCTTGAGGAAGTGGCGGTAACCGAAGTTGGGCGAGCCGAGGATATGGGCGCGGTGCTTATGCACCATGGAGAACCAGATGGCAGGGTTCCAGATGAAGGCATCGGTGTTGATGCGCACCTGATCCCCCGCCACCACCACCGGCGCCAGGTGGAAGGCGATCATGCCGAAGTCGTGGGTGATGGGCTTCCAGGTGAGGAAGCGATCACCGGCGGTGTGGCCGACCGATTGCAGGATGTCACCGATGTTGGTGAGCAGGTTGCGGTGGCTCAAGGTCACCCCTTTGGGGGAGCCGGTGGAGCCAGAGGAGTACTGGATAAAGGCGATATCCTCTGGCGTCACCGCCTCTGCCGGCGCCGCCCCCTCCGCAGTCGCCAAGGCCAGCGGCGCCAGCAGCCGCGCCTGCATCTGCTGCCACTGCTCCGTGAGATCGTTCTGTGCCGCCCGCTTACCAAACTTCTCCGCCAGCTTGTCGCTATCGCTGGCCAACCACGGCGTGCCGAGGGTGCGCCAGACGGCAAACACCTTATCGATGGCGGCGGCCTGGTCGCCAAACTCCAGCGGAATGGGGACGATGCGCCCGCACAGGCAGGCCCAGTAGGTGACAATCAGCGAGCGCAGATCGGCGAATTGGAAGAGCAGCTCCTCGCCCGCCTGCACCCCCGCCTGCCGCAGCCCATGGTGGACGGCGAGGGCCTGCGCATAGAGATCGTGATAGGAGAGGAAGCTCTCCCGCTCGCCGCTCTCCACCAAATAGATCCCGCGCTCGGTCTGCGCAGCGGCCTGCAAGGCGTCAACCAGTGTCCGGTGCATCGTTCCCATCTCACCCGCGAGCAGCGCGGGCGACCTCCCTTTTTGGTGGCAACACGCGATAGCGACGCACGCCGTAGTCAGAGATCAGCATCTGCTGGATCTGCGTCGAACCTTCAATAATCTCCAGCACCTTCGCCTCTCGATAGAGGCGGGCCACCGGATACTCCTCCGAGATGCCGTTGGCGCCCAGCAGCTGCACCGCATCGGAGGTGATCTGGACGCCGAGGCGCGAGGTGACGTACTTGGCCACATTGACCTCGTTGACCGCCTCGTCGGCGGCGGCGTCGATCGCCCGCCCCACCTTCTCGCACAGCGCCCGTCCCACCTGGACGCCGGCCACGGCGTCGGTGAGCATCGCCTGCACCAGCTGATGCTGGCGCAGCTTCTTGCCAAACTGCTCCCGCTTGCGGGCGTAACCCACCATCTCCTCCAGCGCCGCCTCGGCGAGGGAGACGCCGGCCCAGGCGATGCTGTAGCGGCCGTAGAAGAGGGCGGTGTTGGCGACGAAGCTAAAGCCTGCCCCCAGCCGTCCCACCAGGGCCGACTGCGGTACCAGCACCTGGTCGAGATCGATCTCCGCCAGGTGGGCACCACGGCTCGCCATCAGCCCGTGCAGCGGCCGGGTGGTGAGCCCGGGGGTGCCCCGCTCCACCAAGAAGGCGCTCATCTGGCCGTCACAGCTGGCCATTACCAAGAAGAGATCGGCGATGGCGCCGTAGGTGATCCAGCGCTTGCGACCATTCAGCAGAAAACCGCCAGCGACGGCCTGATAGTGGGTGCGCACCGAGGAGGCATCGGAGCCGATCTCCGGCTCGGTGAGGGCGAAGCAGGCGAGCTTCTCGCCCCGTGCCAGCAGCGGCAGATAGTGGCGCTTCTGCTCGGCGTCGCCGAGCCGCGCCAGGGTCTCCCCCACCAGGCTGGTGTGGACCGTAAGGATGGCGCGGGTGGAGGGGCAGCCCTTGCCGATGGCCACCGTCAGCTCGCCATAGTCGAGGGCATCGAGGCCGCTGCCGCCATACTCTGGCGGCAGCCGGGCACCGAGGAAACCCAGCTCCGCCATCTGCGCCAACACCTCGCGCGGTACCGCCGCCTCACTGTCGAAGCGCCCGGCCTGCGGTCGCAGCACCTCATCGGCAAAGGTGCGCGCCTGCGCCACCATCGGATGCACGGCTTGGGCAACCATGATCAGGCAGCGCTCCGATATTTCTGGATGAGGGCCGACATGGCATCGATGGAGCTGAAGTTGGGCAGCACGATATCCTCATCGGCCACCGTGATGCCGCTGATGGACTCGATGAAGTTGAGCAGCCGCATGGCAAACAGCGACGAGACGTAGCCGAGGCGGAAGATGTTGTCGTCGTCCTTCAGCGCCACCTCATCGTCAACATTCATGTTAGCCTCGACGAACTCGCGGATCTGCTGACACAGTGCGTTGAACTGGTTATCCATGACTTATATATCCCCTGACTGATTCAGTGCTCGACCCGGATCTCGATATAGGAGGGGTCATCCTGGATGAAGCTGAGGTCGTGCTCGAACACGATGTCGCCCTGCTCGCTCTTACTCACCTCGCGGAAGCCGGAGAACTGGTAAGTGACCAGCATCTGGCGGTTACGCTCGGTGCGGCGGAAGTCGGCCCGCAGCCGTTTGCCGGCCGCCGCGGCGCGGCGCATCAGGTGGGAGAGCAGCACGCTACCGACCCCACGGGAGGCGGTGCGACAGGACATCAGCAGCAGTTTGATGTGGTCGTGCCCCGGCTCGTGGGCCACCAGTGTCAGGCCGATCTTGCCGTAGGAGCCGTAGCGATCGGTCAGCTCGCAGATGAGCAGGCTGTGGTCCGGCGAGTGCATGAAGCTGCGCAGCTCCTCCATACCGTAGGTGATGCCGGTGGAGTTGAGCTGATTGGTGCGCACCGTCAGCTCCTCCGCCCGCAGCAGATCCGCCTCCTGCGCCGCGGCGATGTGGAACTGCATATTGAGGGTGGCGAGGAACGCCTCCGGCATCCCCTCATGGCTGCTCTCGGCCTGGCGCCGCTCCATATCTTCCAGATACATCTGGCGCCGCCGACCGGCATCCTCGGTGATCACCACCGAGCGGATGCGCGGATGCTCCAACAGCTGGCCATACTCCTGCGCATCGAGGCAGCTGACACTGGGGTGGGCCGCCGCCACCTCGTCGCGCTCGAACGGCTGGTCATCGATGAACAGCAGGGTGTCCATGCCGATGTTGAGTTCGCGCTGGATGTTGGCGATCCCGGCCGACTTCGCCCCCCAGTTGATCTGCGGGTAGAGGAAGTATTCGGCGAGGCCAAACTGCTCCAGCTGACGCCAGGCGTCTTCATGGGTGTTGCGGCTACAGATGGAGTGGAGGATGCCGCGGGCGTCCAGCGCCTTGATCAGCTCCACCACCCCCGGCTTCAACGCCACCGCGTCACCCTCGGCGAGGATGCCGTCCCACAGGGTGTGGTCGAGGTCCCACACCACACATTTGATCGCCTTGGGCTTGGCCGGTTTGGCCGGCGTGGCGCCATCCAGCGGCATGTCAGCGGCCGTATTCATAAAACCCTCTCCCTACCTTTTTCCCGATCACCCCGGCATAGACCATCTTGCGCAGCAGCGGACAGCAGCGGAACTTGGGGTCCTGGTACTGCTGATAGAGCACATCGAGGGAGTGCATCACGGTGTCGAGGCCGATGAGATCGGCGGTCTCCAGTGGCCCCATCTTGTGGCCGTAGCCCTCGCGGAATACCGCGTCGATCTCCGGCGCTGCCGCCACCCCGTCCTGCACCAGAAAGGCCGCCTCATTCATGAAGAGGTGCGAGAGGCGGTTGGCGACAAAACCGGGGAAGTCCTGCACCACGATGGCGCTCTTGCCGATGGAGGCGAGCAGCTCGCGGGTCGCCGTCAGCGTCTCGGCGCTGGTGTGGTAGCCCTGCACCACCTCCACCGCCCGCTTGAGCGGCACCGGGTTCATGAAGTGGGTCCCCACCACCCGATCCGGCTGGGCCATCAGCGCGGCGATGCGGGTGATGGGGATGCAGCTGGTGTTGACGCCGTAGTAGGCCTCCGGCCGGCACTGCTCCCGCAGGGCGCGATAGAGCGACTCCTTGATCCCCCAATCCTCGGTGACCGACTCCAGTAGCCAGTCACACCCCGCCAATGCGCTCAATTCGCTGCTCGGCGTGACCCGTGCCAGCAGCTCCTGGGCGTTGAAGCTGGGGAGCGCTGCCCCCATCAGCCGATAGCCGCGCAATGACCCAGGCAGCTCGCTGACAAACCGATCCAGCGCCTTGCCATCGATGTCATAGAGCACCACCTGGTGGCCCGCCGCCGCGCACTGCAACGCGACATCCGCCCCCATAACACCCGCCCCTACTACGCCTATAGTCGCCATATCTACCGATCCGCCGCCGTGATTAATCCGTCTGCCCTAGGGCACCGTCTCCAGATAGCCGAGGGTGAAGATGAAGTCCCTCACCTCCTGCGGCTCCATGGGGCGCACGTTGGAGATCTCCATCAAGGTGGAGCGCCCCTTGTTGACGTTGCTGGCGATGGTCACCTTGCCGGGGATGAGGTAGTCACCGACGGCAAACATCTCGTCGTAGGTGACGGTCTTGATCAATTTGCCGGAGATGGAGTAGCACTCGTTCTGCACCATCCGCCGCTCCTTGATGGAGATCCAGCTGATGATCTTGTCGTAGCCCTCGGAGCTATCCTTGCCGCGCAGCTCCACCTTCATCATCGGCTCGCCGTTGAGGGTGGTCTCCTCAAACCCCTCTACGGTGTAGTCCTTCAGCAGATTGAGCTGCATCAGGTCGTAGTTGTTGGCATCGGTCCCCATGAAGGAGTCGCGGGCCGAGAGGCGGATGGAGCGACGCACATCGCTGAAGTACATCCAGAGGTTGGCGGCCGCCTTGAGTAGATATTTGTGCTTGGAGGTGGCCGGCCAGTTCATCACCAGCAGGCTGTTGTCCTCCTTTAGCGTCATCTCAAAGCCAAAGGTCTTGATCACCTCGCCGTTCTTGAGGTGGGTCAGCTTGTAGTCGGAGACCGCCACGTTGGGGAAGATGGTCTGCTCGATGTGGGCGATCATCGACTGCACATCCCCCTCCTCCAGCTTGGCGTAGCTCGGCAGGGAGAAGGTGAGCGAAATAGCGCAGAGCGCGACACCGGCGGCGGCGCGCAGGGAGGACAACTTCATGGCTTTGACTCCTCTTAGTGCGTAACCAGCTGACCGTCGCGCATCCGCACGACGTGATCGCACTGCTCGATGATTTCCGGGTCGTGGGTGGAGAAGACCATGGCGGTCTTCTCCTCTCGATTGATGCGCCGCAGCAGCTCCAGGATCTTGATCGCCGTCTCGGAGTCGAGGTTAGCGGTGGGCTCATCTGCCAACAGCAGCTTCGGCTTGTTGACCAGGGCACGGGCGATGGCCACCCGCTGGCGCTGGCCGCCCGATAGCTCGTCGGGGCGGTGGTGGAGGCGATCGCTCAACCCCACCGCGTCGATCAGGTGCATGATCCAGTGGCGCAGTTCGGTCGGGTTGTGGCGCTTACGACCGAGGCGGGCCGGCAGCTCGATGTTCTCGTAGACATTGAGCACCGGCAGCAGATTGAAGGATTGGAACACATAGCCGATCTGCTCATTGCGCAGGTTGGCGCGATCACTGGCGCTCAACCGGTTGGCATCCACCCCGTCGAAGCGCACCTCCCCCTCCTGCGGCGTGTCGAGGCAGCCCAGCATGTTGAGCAGGCTGGTCTTGCCACTGCCAGAGGGGCCGGCCAGGGTGAGAAAGTCCTGCTCTTTGACCGTCAGGCTGACGCCGCGCAGCGCCTGCACCTTGGTCTTGCCCAGGGTGTACTCCTTGTGGAGATTGCTGAGTACGATTTCCATGATGAGTCGATTCCGCAGTGCTGGAGGTGGATTTAGGTCTCTGCCAAGGCGTCGGCGATGGGTAGCCGAGAGGCGCGGCGGGCAAAGAAGTAGCTGGCCAGCAGGGCCACTAACAGCGGCACCAGCAGGCCGGCGATGTAGCCGCCGAGGTCGAACGCCGGGTAGAAGTGGGAAGAGCCGAGGAAGCCGCTCAGCTCCTGATTGGTGATGGGGATCCCGGCCCGCGCCGTCACCAAGAACAGCAGGCTGGCGAGGGCGATACCCACCGCCGAGGCGATGATCGCCAGCACCACGCTCTCCCCCACCAGGATGGTCTGGATCCGCAGCGGCGAGGCGCCCAGCGCCGCTAGGGTCGCCACCTCGCGGGTGCGCTCAAAGATGGTGAGCATGGTGGTAAAGGCGAGGGCCGCGGCCACCATCAGGGTGATGATGGTGGTGATGAGGGTGTAGCTCAGCTGGAGGGCGCCGGTCAGCTCGGTGAACATCTCCGCCCCCTGCTGCCAATAGGAGGTGTCCAGCGCCCCATCCTCCGGCAGGTGCTGCGCCGCCACCACCTCGGCGACCTTATCGCGCACCTGGGTGAGCGGTGCCGCCGGGTCTACCGAGAGATTGAGGCGGGTGGCGCCGGTGGCGTCATTGACCAGTACCCGGGCCACCGGTAGATCGATATAGACGTAGTTCTCCAGCCACGCCGGCAGGCTCACCGCTTGAAACAGACCGGTGACCTCGTAGTCGATGAGGTTGATCTTCTTATCCAGCGACTTGGCCAGCAGCCGGATGGTATCCCCCACCTGAATGAGGTTGCGGCGGGCGAAGTCCACCGGGACGATCACCTCGTAGGCGCCGGCATTGAACATGCGCCCCTCCACCAAGCGAAAGTTGGCGGCCAGCTGGCGGTCATTAGTGAGATCGAAGGCCATCGCCTTGAAGGGCACGCTGTCGATCTCGGTGGCCACCTTGGTATCAAACTCCAACCGTGGATGGACAGCGATCACCCCGGGGACCCCCTCCAGCGCCTCGGCAAAGGCGGGGGGGTAGCGGAAGTAGCGATACTCTCGATCAAAGATATTGCGGTCGATCTCGCGGGTCACTTGGGAGGCGACATAGATATCGCCCGTCGCCAAGGCGACAATATTGGTGGAGAAGTTGTGATGGACCCCCGCCAGAAACTGAGAGAAGTAGACCATCACAAAGCTGGCAAAGGTGATCAGCGCGCCCAAAAGTAGATTACGCGAGCGCTGGCGCAGCACATTGCGCACAATCAACTTCCAGACACTGCTGACACAGGGGCGCCCGGCGCGCTCTTCCGCCAGTTGCGGAGCGCCTTCTATCACTTCGGTATTCATGATGGATTTACTCTTTGGCGTTGAGCAGGGTCACTGCGTTCTGGCTACCGGCCTGCCAACAGGTGGTGATGGTGGTGAGCAGCGCGGTGACGATGATGGCGGCGAGGCCGAGCAGGATGTTCTCGGCGTCCAGCACCGGCATCATGATCTTGCCGCCGTTCATGTACTGCTCCACCAGCGTGCTCGCCCGCATCCCGCCTGAGGCCTGGATCCCGAGCAGGAGTAGTAGGGCGATGAGGAAACCGGCGCCGTAACCGATGAGCACCTTGATGATCACCTCGTAGACAAACATGGAGACCAGCCCCATGCGGGTCATTCCGAGGGAGATGAGGGTGCCGATCTCGCGCCGCCGCTCGTGCAGTCCCATCTTGGTGAGGATGAGCACAATCACCAGCATGACAAAGATGACCGCACCTATCTGGATGGCCGCCATGCCGGTGGCGATGTTGCCGACACTCCCCACGGCGCGGGCGATCTGACGATAGGAGTAGACCGCCAAGTGATCGCGCTCCGCCGGCGTCAAGGCCGCCTCGATCCGGGCGATGACGCCATCGAGGTCATCGACATAGGCCGGTTTCACCCGTACTGCGATATCGGTGGCGACGTCATCGACGTAGAGCATGTTGCGGGTGCGGTCGAGGTTGACGAAGATGACCGAACTCAAGAACTCATCTATTAAGACCGGCGAGCTGGCGTAGCCAGTGACATCGTAGGGGCGGCCGTTGAAGACCTCGCTGGGGGTCTCGGTCAGCACCAACAGCTCATCCCCGAGCGGCACACCGCTCTTCTCCACCAGATGCTCCGAGACTAAGGAGGCCTGTGTCCCAGAGTTGAGTAGCGGCAGCACCTCGGCCATATCGGGGATCACCTTGGCATCCTCGGCCTGGTCCACGGCAATAATCACCGCCGGCGTGGAGCTCTCGCCATTCCCCACCAGGGCGCCAAAACGCAGCCGCGGTGAGGCCGCCTCGACCTCTGGCAGGGCGCGGATCTTTGCCAACACCGGCGCCAACTCATCGGCCTCGATCAGCTCCAAGCGGCGCCCCGTGGAGACATCAAAGAAGTCGATGGGGGAGGCCTGGGGTTTAATCTGGATATGGCCGGTGAGGCTATCGGTCATCCCCCGCTCCAGCGCCTGTTTGACGCCGCTGATCTGACCCGAGGCGTAGACCAACAGCAGACTGGCGACACCAATAATAAAAGTACCGAGCAGAAAACGGCCGCGGTGGCGAAATACATTTCTGAAAGCGAGCAGCAGCTGCATGGGGAATACGCTCATCCATAATGGGGGAACTGCAAAGCGCGGCAATGATACAGATTGACTTGTGACGGCTTTATGTACAAAACAGGTCAGAACAATTGAACACCCCGCCACTCCCGCTCTCGGTTTGGCCGCTAAAAATAGTTCCAGATCAGTAAAAAAGCGCTCTCCCCCTGACAGAATCAGGGTCGGCATAGAAATGGGGTAGCGGGCGACACTTTTTTTATACAGTGGTCACGAAAACACTATGGCAAAAGTAAAACCCGGCCGGCCTCGCCCCCAGAAAGGAGACGCCTCCCCTCCCCCACACCCCGAGGTGCCTCGGTACGGCGGCCGCGGCGGGGCCCGTCGTGGCGGAGCCGACCAAGCGCTGATCCGGGTTACACTCACCGCTTTGGGTCGGGCTCTCCGGCTCTACCACCCACGACTCAAGGAGATTTGGCCATGGCGCGGGCACAGCGACTGGTGATCCTGTTTATCTTCGTCCTCTTCTGGGGCAGCGCCGGGGCGGCCGATCGCCACCTGTTGTGGCAGGTGCAGAGCGATCGGGCGACGGTCTACCTGCTCGGCTCCATCCACCTCGGCAAGGCCGATCTCTATCCACTACCGAAGGTGATGGAGGAGGCATTTGCCGCCAGCACCACCTTAGTGTTGGAGCTTGACCCCCAGCGCGCCTCCACGGCAGGGCTGGAGCTGGTGGAGCAGGCGAGCTACCCGGCGGGCCGCACCATTGCCGACGCCATCCAGCCCGCCACCTTCCAGCGGCTCAAGGATTACCTGAAGCAGGAGGGGATCCCCCTGGCGATGGTGGAGCGGATGCGGGCCGGTCTACTCGGCTACACCCTGCTGGTGGGGGAGTTGGTACAGGCGGGCTACTCCCCCCTATTCGGCATCGATCTCCACTTTGCCGGTCAGGCCGGAGAGCGGCCTATCGTTGAGTTGGAGAGCCTTGAGGAGCAGATGGCACTGCTGATCGAAGTGCCGGACGAAGATGCCCACATCCGCGCCACCCTGGATGACCTGGATAAGCTGGATGGGACCATGGCCCGGCTCGACAAGGCGTGGCGCGAAGGAGACGCCGCCGCCCTAGAGCAGGTCGCCATCACCGAGCCCATGAACGAACACCCCTCCCAGCGCCCCTACCTCGATAAGATTCTGTTTCAGCGCAACCGGCGTATGGCGGAGAAGATCCGCGGCTTCCTCAGGCAGCAGGGGAGCTGGTTTGTGGTGGTGGGAGCCGGCCACTTAGTGGGGGAACAGGGGATCGTGGAGCTGCTACGCAAGGGGGGATATCGGGTGGAGCAGCTATAGAGCGAGTGCGGTGGGCCAAACACCCGCTACCCTGCCTTGGGAGTAACCATCCCCCGACAAAGCGGGTATTCACCATCTTCGGCGACCAACCAGCGCAGCGGCTACAGCAACTGCGCCGATGTCTTGATGTCATCGGTCAAGCAGCGCCGAGCTTGCGTCAAGATCACTGGTTCATGAGGATAGATGAACTCGCACGGAAGTTTAGTATTTAAGAATGGCGTGCAGACGCTGTTCAGACAGGAACGACTTTTTCGTTCTTGTTTCCACGCTTGAATGTCCGATTTCTCACCACTACTCCACCCTCGACTCAAGGAGATTTAGCCATGGCGCGGGCACAGCGACTGGTGATCCTGTTTATCTTCGTCCTCTTCTGGGGCAGCGCCGGGGCGGCCGATCGCCACCTGTTGTGGCAGGTGCAGAGCGATCGGGCGACGGTCTACCTGCTCGGCGCCGTCCACCTCGGCAAGGCCGATCTCTATCCACTACCGAAGGTGATGGAGGAGGCATTTGCCGCCAGCACCACCCTGGTGTTGGAGCTTGACCCCCGGTTCGCCTCCGCGGCAGCGCAGAAGCAGGTGGAGCAGGTGAGCTACCCGACGGGTCAGACCATTGCGGACGCCATCCAGCCCGCCACCTTCCAACGGCTCAAGGACTACCTGAAACAAGAGGGGATTCCCCTGGCGATGGTGGAGCGGATGCGGGCCGGTCTACTCGGACACACCCTGGTGGTGGGGGAGCTGGCACAGCTGGGCTACTCCCCCCTGTTCGGCATCGATCTCCACTTTGCCACCCAGGCCGGAGAGCGGCCTATCGTCGAGTTGGAGACCGTTGAGGAGCAGATAGCGCTGCTGATCGGGGTGCCGGACGAAGACGCCCATATCCGCACGACCCTTGATGATCTGGAGAATTTGGAAGAAAAAATTACCCGGCTCGACAAGGCGTGGCGGGAAGGGGATACCGCTACCTTGGAGCAGGTCACCATCACCGAGCCTATGCGCAAACACCCCTCCCAGCGCCCCTACCTCGACAAGATGGTGTTTCAGCGCAACCGGCGTATGGCGGAGAAGATCCGCGGCTTCCTCGGGCAACAGGGGAGCTGGTTTGTGGCGGTGGGAGCCGGCCACCTATTGGGAGAACAGGGGATCGTAGAGCTGCTACGCAAGGAGGGATATCGGGTGGAGCAGTTATAGAGGGAAGGAGCGGCTGTTGTGGTCAAGTGAAAACGGACAGCTGCCTACGCCGTATGTAGTTCGCCCGACAACTCACCGGAACGGAGATGGCCCAGGCTGACTACCTGTGCTGCCCCATGCCGGGGTGAAGGGGATATCTCATCCGACCTCCAGGGAGGATAGAGGCCGCTATGGCTGACATGCGACCTCATGAAGTGGCGCCTATGCAAACACGACCCAGGTGACTGGCGGTGAGGGCATGGGGAGAGGAATGGCCTATCCCCACCATGGGCCGCCACGGCCGGCGGACATAAAAAGACCATTTGCCAAACAGGTTCAAAGCATGAGTACGCGGTGGCTTTTGCTCGCTCTATTTTTCTTTGGCTCGGCGGCGGCCTCCGTGCGGCGGGCAGACATAGCCGATACGGAAGTGCAGTTAAACAACATCCATGAAGCCTTGCGCATGTATCAAGCGGATTGCGGTACCTACCCCCTATCGGGCAGCTTTCCGGAAATATTATATTTTTCCGCAGGGGCGGCCTGTTGGGCTGGCCCTTACCTAACGGGGCCAAAGACCTGGAAGAAGGGGCAGCCTTTGGTCGATGCCTGGAAGCAACCCATTTACTATCATATGGAGGGTGAGCGGGTGGTGCTGTGGTCCGCGGGCTGTGATGGCGTGAGTGGGACGGCTGATGATATTGTCCAGGGCAGCGCCGTCCCCTCCCGGCCAAGCAGGTGTGGAGATTCTGTCTGGCAATTTCTCTATTTCAATCGCGTCCCGCTATCGGGGTGGGTGGGGGCTATGTTTGTTGTGCTTCTTTTGGCCCGCGCCCGACATGGCAGGAGATCCCCCCTTGGAGCGAAGCCTTCGCCGCCAGAGGGGTTCTGAGCGGGTTCTGAGGACAACCGCAAGATCTACGACTCGCCCCAAACCTTTGAGTGTAGCGCCGTGACTGCAATGGTCCCGCCATGCGGCGGGCGGCGCTGGCGGGATTCGGGCTCATCTACCTACCGGAGGATATGGTGCTGGCCGATGTGGCCGCTGGGCGCCTCGTGCGCGTACTGGAGGAGTGGTGCGAGCCTTTTGTGGGATACCACCTCTACTATCCTGATCGCCGCCACACATCGCGGGCCTTTGAGCTGGTGGTCGATGCGCTGCGTTACCGGGCGTAGCGTAGAGCGTAGAGGGAGGGGTGGCCCCAGCGAGGGGCCACCCGCGGGATCACTCGATGGTGATCTTGGGGAAGCGGGCGCTGTAGTCCTTCGCCTTGAGGGAGAGGCGGGCCGCCACCCGACGGGCGATATCGCGGTAGATCTCGGCGAGCCGGGAGTCGGGCTGGGCCACCACGGTGGGCTTGCCGCTATCGGCCTCTTCACGGATATGGATGTCGAGCGGTAGGGCGCCCAGGAAATCGACGTTGTACTGCTCCGCCATCGCCTGGCCACCGCCCTTGCCGAAGATGTGCTCCTCGTGACCGCACTTGGAGCAGATGTGGATGGACATGTTCTCCACCACCCCCAGTACTGGCACCTCCACCTTCTCAAACATCTTGTACGCCTTGCGGGCGTCCAGCAGGGCGATATCCTGCGGCGTGGTGACGATCACCGCGCCGGAGACCGGCACCTTCTGCGCCAGGGTGAGCTGGGTGTCGCCGGTGCCCGGCGGCAGGTCGATTACCAGGTAGTCCACCTCGCGCCAGTTGGTATCGTTGAGCAGCTGCTCCAGTGCCTGGGTCACCATGGGACCGCGCCAGATCATCGGCTGCTCCTCATCGATGAGGTAGCCGATAGACATCGACTGGAGATCGTGGGCCAACACCGGCTCCAGGGTCTGGCCATCGGGGGAGTCGGGCCGGGTGCTGGCAACCCCCAGCATCCGCGGCTGCGACGGGCCATAGATGTCGGCATCGAGGATACCCACGGTGGCCCCCTCCGCCGCCAGCGCCAGCGCCAGATTGACGGCCGTGGTGGATTTACCCACCCCACCCTTGCCGGAGGCGATGGCGATGATGTTCTTCACCCCCTTGATGTGCTTGACCCCCTTCTGGGCCGCATGGGAGGCGATGCGGGTCTCCACGCTGATCTCAGCGCTCGCTACGCCGGCCAGCTCCTCCACCAGCCCCTTCAGCGCCGCGGCGAGCTTCTCGCCATAGCCTTTGGCGGGGAAGCCGAGCTGCACACTGACCTTTACCTGGTCACCCTCTACCTGAATCCCCTTGATGAGCTGGGTGGAGACCAGATCCGCATCCAGATAGGGATCGATGTAGGACTTAAGCTTCTCTTCTACCTGCTGCTGGGTCACGCTCGACATCACTTCCTCCTGTTTCGCCGGGTCGGACCCGGCCGGGAATGCCTGATAAAAGGGGTAAATTATTGCTAAGTAGGCGGCAGACCGCAAACTGTCAAGGATACCGCGCAGACCCAGATGGGTGGCAGGGAGATCCCCCAAGCTGCTACTTTATCCGCCCCGAAGCCCCTGACCCGCCACGGAATTCACCATGACCGAGCCGAGACGCAAAATCCTGGTCACCAGCGCCCTGCCCTACGCCAATGGGCCAATCCACCTGGGCCACCTGGTGGAGTACATCCAGACCGACATATGGGTGCGCTTCCAGAAAATGCAAGGCAACCAGTGTTGGTATGTCTGCGCCGATGACACCCACGGCACCCCCATCATGCTGCGGGCGGAGAAAGAGGGGATCACCCCCGAGGCGCTCATCGCCCGCGTCTGGGCCGAGCATAAGGCCGATTTCGACGGCTTCCTGGTGGGTTTTGACAACTACTACTCCACCAACTCGGCGGAGACCCGCCACTACGCCGACGACATCTACACCAAGCTGCGGACGGCGGGGCTCATTGAGGTGCGCGCCATTGAGCAGTACTACGACCCGGTCAAGGAGATGTTCCTGCCGGATCGCTTTATCAAGGGTACCTGCCCCAAGTGCAAGGCGCCGGACCAGTATGGCGACGCCTGCGAGGTGTGCGGCACCACCTATCAGCCCACCGAGCTGATCGAGCCCTACTCCGCCGTCTCCGGTGCCACCCCGGTGCGGCGCGAGTCGGACCACCACTTCTTCACCCTGGGACGGTGTGCCGATTTCCTGAAGGAGTGGATCCGACCGCCGCAGGTGCAGCCGGAGGCCGCCAACAAGTTGAGCGAGTGGCTCGATGCCGGCCTCTCCGACTGGGATATCTCCCGGGATGCCCCCTACTTCGGCTTTGAGATCCCCGGTAGCCCCGGCAAGTACTACTACGTCTGGCTGGATGCCCCCATCGGCTACATGGGCAGCTTCCGCAACCTCTGTGACCGGGAGGGGCTGGAGTTTGATGCCTTCTGGGACAAGGGGCAGGCGGCCAGCGCAGGGACCGAGCTTTACCACTTCATCGGCAAGGATATCCTCTACTTCCACGCCCTGTTCTGGCCGGCGGAGCTGGAGAGTGCCGGCTACCGCACCCCCACCGCGGTCTTCGCCCACGGCTTCCTCACCGTCAACGGCCAGAAGATGTCCAAGTCCCGCGGCACCTTCATCACCGCATCGAGCTTCCGCGAGCACCTCAATCCGGAGTGGCTGCGCTACTACTTCGCCGCCAAGCTGGGGGCCGGTATCGAGGATATCGACCTCAACCTGGAGGACTTTGTGGCGCGGGTCAATGCCGATCTCATCGGCAAGTACGTCAACATCGCTAGCCGCGCCGCCGGCTTCCTCACCAAGCGGTTTGAGGGCAAGCTCGCCAACGTGCTGAGCAGCGATGGTGACAGCCACATCGATCCGGTGCTCACCCAGCTGGTACACCGCCGCCACGACATCGAGCGGGCCTTTGAGGCACGCGAGTATGGCCGGGCCCTGCGCGAGGTGATGGCCGGGGCAGATGAGGTCAACGCCTACGTCGATAGCAAAAAGCCGTGGGAGATGGCCAAACAGGAGGGGCGTGAGGCGGAGTTGCAGCAGGTCTGCTCGGTACTCATCAACTGCTTCCGCCTGCTCACCCTCTACCTCAAGCCGGTGCTACCCAAGCTGGCGGGCGATGTGGAGGCGTTCCTCGCCATCGATCCGCTCACCTGGGAGGATGCCACCCGGCTGTTGCCGGAGGGCCACACCATCCGCCCCTATCAGCACCTGATGACCCGGGTAGATCCCAAGAGTATCGAGGCCCTGGTGGCCGCCAACACCCAGAACATGGCACCGACCACCGATAGCCACTCCCAGGCGCGCCACCCGGAGAGACAGCAGCACGAGAGCCAAGCCAATATCGAGCCCATTGGCGAGACCATCGACTACGACACCTTCGCCAAGGTGGACCTACGCATCGCCCGCATCGCCAAGGCGGAGTATGTGGAGGGGGCCGATAAGCTGCTGCGCCTCACCCTGGATCTGGGTGGCGAGAGCCGCAATGTCTTCGCCGGTATCCGCTCGGCCTACGAGCCGAGCCAGCTGGAGGGGCGACTCACGGTGATGGTGGCCAACCTCGCCCCGCGCAAGATGAAGTTCGGCCTCTCGGAGGGGATGGTGCTGGCCGCCGGCCCCGGGGGCAAAGATCTCTTCATCCTGAGCCCCGACAGCGGCGCCGAGCCGGGGATGCGGGTGAAGTAGTCCGACCCCACGGAGCCCCCCAACGCCAGCGGCTGGCGTTGGGGGGCTCCCGAGGTGGCGGAGATCCGCCGACGGCGCTAGGGCGGGGCTGTCACTCCACGTAGCGCTTAAACTCGATGGGCCAGTAGTCACCCTGCTCCACCGCGGTGAGGGTAGCGGCGGTGAGGGGGAAGTTGAAGGTGATGGACCAGATCATGGCATCGTCGCGCTCAAAATAGCACTCCAGCTCGATCTGGTAGGTCCGCTCCGCCACCCCCACGATGTTGACCGCACTGAGGACAAGCCCCCCCTCAAAGAGGGGACGGGATAGATCCACCACCTCCCCGAGATAGCGGCTGGCGATCTGCAACAGGAGGGGGCTGTCGGCGGCAGCCTTGTTGAACACCCACTCATCTATCGGCAAGACCTCGCCCTGGAACGGCTCCAGGTGAATATCATGGCCCGCGTCATCGGTCTGCTCTAGATATCTCATACGCCCCCGCGGCCCACCGTTGGGCGCCCTGCGCCCCATCACCACCTAACGCTCTACTTACCTGCCCGCACCAAACCACCCAGTCCGGCGTGCTCTAAGGCGGCGTTGAGGTGGGCGCGGATCTCGTGGGGGTCCTCCATATCCAGCACCTCGTGTAGCAGGCCGCGGGCGCGGTCAAAGCTGAAGGTGCGGATCACCCACTTGATACGGGGCAGGCTGGAGGCACTCATGGAGAGGGCATCCATACCGAGGCCGATCATCAAGATGGCGGCGGCCGGATCACCCGCCATCTCACCGCAGACCGAGACCGGCTTGCTGTAGTAGTGGGCCCCCGTCACCACATCGGAGATGGCGCGGATCACCGCCGGGTGGAGGGGATCGAAGATTTCGGCCACGTGGGGGTTGTTGCGATCCACCGCCAACAGATACTGGGTGAGGTCGTTGGTGCCGATGGAGAGGAAATCGACCCGCCGCGCCAAGGCGGCCGCCTGGTAGACCGCCGAGGGCACCTCCACCATCACCCCCATGCGCGGCATCTTGATGGCCACCCCCTCCTCCCGCAGTTCGGCAAAGGCGCGGTGGACCAGCTCCAGCGCCTCATCCACCTCGGTGGTACGGCTCACCATCGGCAACAACAGGCTGAGGTTGTCTAAACCGGTACTCGACTTGAGCATGGCGCGGATCTGGAGCAGGAAGATCTCCGGGTGATCCAGGGTGATGCGAATACCCCGCCAACCGAGGAACGGGTTGTCCTCCTTGATGGGGAAGTAGGGCAGCGCCTTGTCGCCACCAATATCCAGGGTGCGCATGGTGACCGGCCGCGGGTGGAACTTCTCCAGCACCTGGCGGTAGACCTGGCGCTGCTCCTCCTCACCGGGGAAGCTGTCGCGCACCATGAAGGGGAATTCGGTGCGGTAGAGCCCCACCCCTTCGGCACCGCTATTGAGCGACGGCTGGATATCGGCCACCAGGCCGGTGTTGGCGTAGAGCGGGATGCGCCGCCCATCCGGCGTCTCCGCCGGGCGGTTCTTGAGCGCCTTCAGCTCCGCCGAGAGGGCCGCCTCCTCCTTCTGGAGGCGGACAAACTCCTTGCGGATATCGGCGGTCGGCTCGATGTAGACGCGGCCGCTATAGCCATCGGCGATCACCTCGCGGCCATCGAGCCGCCCGACCGGCAGGTCCTCCGCCCCCATCACCGCCGGCACCCCAAGGGCGCGGGAGAGGATGGCGACATGGGAGGTGCGCGAGCCGCGCACCGAGACCACACCGGTCAACCGCTTGGGCGGGACCTCCGCCAACATGGAGGCGGTGATCTCCTCCCCCACCAGCACCGTGTGTTTGGGGAACTCGGTGCGGCTCTGGGTCCCCTCTTGCAGCCGTTGCAGGATGCGCCGACCGAGATCGCGGATATCCTCTGCGCGCTCCCGCAGGTAGGGGTCATCCATCGACTGGAAGATGCGCACATGCTCCAACACCGTATCGCGCAGGGCGGCCGGCGCCCAGCTGCCCGCCTGGATCCCGCTGACGGTGGCGGAGACTAGATTGTCCCCATCCAGCATCATCAGGTAGGCCTCAAACAGCGCCAGATCCCCCGCCGGCAGCAGCTCCGACATGCGGTTGATCATCTCCCGCAGCTCGGTGCGCACCTCGCCCACCGCCGCCAGGAAGCGCGCCTCCTCCGCCACGGGGTCCTGACACTGGCGATCCGGCACCGCCTCAACGGAGGCGTGGGGATGGACCACCACAGCGGTGCCGATGGCCACCCCCGGGGCGCCAGGTAACCCTTGGAGCGGTTTGCGTAGGTCGTGGCGCTGCTCCCGCAGGCCATCGATCCCCCCCACCGCATCGGCGTGGGCGATGGCCCCCGCCAGCTGCGAGGCGATGGTGACCAGGAAGTTGACGGCGTTGGTGTCGTAGGGGGTATCGGAGTGCTGCTGCACCACCAGCACCCCCATCACCGTGCGGTGGTGGATGATGGGGACACCGAGGAAGGCGTGATAGCGCTCCTCGCCGGTGGCGGGGAAGTAGCGGTAGCGGGGGTGGGCGGGGGCCTCGCCGAGGTTGACCAGCTCGGCCCGCTCGGCCACCAATCCGACCAGTCCCTCCTCGACATTAAGGCGCACCTGGCGCACTGCTTCGTTGTTCAGCCCCTCGGTGGCCATTAGCACCAGTTGGCGCGCCTCGTGGTCCATGAGGTAGACGGAGCAGACGTCCACCTCCATCACCTGCTTGACGCGGCGCACGATGACGTTAAGTGCCTGATCAAGATCGGAGGCGGCATTCACCTCCTGAACGATGCGACGAAGGAGATCTAACATGGGTACAGGGGGGTCGGGGGCCGCACCTCAGCGGTGCACGGCCTGGTCATCAGGAAAGAGTAGGGGAGCGAACTCAGTCAAGGCCCGCTCATAGACCCGGCGCTTGAAGAAGACAATCTCCTCCAGTGGGCGCCAATAGTCCACCCAACGCCAAGAATCGAACTCAGGACGCTCGGAGAGATCCAGCCGCACGCGGCTATCGTGGGTGACCAGGCGCAGCATAAACCAGCACTGTTTTTGGCCAATACAGACCGGCTTACGGTGACGGCGGATGTAGCGCTTTGGCAGGTCATAGCGAAGCCACTCCCGGGTACGGCCGATGATCTCCACATCCTCGGGGCCTAACCCCACCTCCTCCTTGAGTTCTCGAAACAGCGCCTGTTCAGGGGTCTCGCAGGAGCGGATACCGCCCTGGGGAAATTGCCAGGAGCTTTGGCCAATACGACGGGCCCAAAGCAACATCCCATCCTGATTACTCAGGATAATACCGACATTGGCCCGATAGCCCTCGCTGTCAATCACTGTGGTGAGCCTCAAGCTCGCATATCTTTTGAATTCTTCCATATTGCGACGGAGCGGGCAAATCTGTCCCGGATTTCACGTTGACAGCTAACCCGTTATCATGACGGCCCTTTTTCCCCACTTCGGCACGAGAACAGCCCCTTGACCCTGGCCCTTTTTGACCTCGATAACACCCTCTTGGCCGGCGACAGCGACTACCTCTGGGGCCGCTTTCTGGTCTCCCGCGGCATCGTCGATCCCATCTACTACGAGCGGGAAAACCAGCGCTTTTATGACGAATACAAGGCGGGCGAACTGGACATCTATGAGTTCCTCGCCTTCAGCTTGCGCCCCCTTGCGCAGCACGACCTGGCCACCCTCTCGGCCTGGCGGGAGCAGTTCATTGAGGAGCGGATCCTGCCCCTCGTCACCCCGGCGGCACGGGAGCTGGTGGCCCAACACCGGACCCAAGGCCACCGACTGGTGATCATCACCGCCACCAACCGCTTCGTCACCGAGCCCATCGCCGAGCTGTTGGGGGTAGACGAACTCATCGCCACCGATCCAGAGCTGGTCAACGGCCGCTACAGTGGTCAGGTGGCCGGCACCCCCTGCTTCCGCGAGGGCAAGGTGACGCGACTCCAGGCGTGGCTCACCGCCCATGGCGAGCACCTGGAGGGGAGCTGGTTCTATAGCGACTCCCACAACGACCTGCCGCTCCTGGAGCTGGTGGATCACCCGGTGGCCGTCGATCCCGACGACACCCTGGCCGACCATGCCAGTCTGCGCAGCTGGCCCATCATCTCGCTGCGGTAACCGCCCATGGGTCACGGCCGCACCGCCCGCCACTGCGGCCCCCTAGCGCCGTGACCCCCGCCTCGACAAGCGCGCCGTTACTGCTGCCGCTCCTGCTACTGGTTGCCAGCGCCAGCATCGCCCTGGCACTGGGCTACGGCAGTGTGCCGCTCTCGCTCCCCGAGCTGTGGCAGGGGCTGACGGGGGGCGATCCGCTGGCCCACAGCCTGGTGCTGGAGCTACGCCTACCGCGCGCCCTGACCGCCTTTGCGGTGGGTGGGCTGCTGGCCCTGGCCGGGGCGCTGATGCAGGTGCTGCTGGGCAATCCCCTGGCCGATCCCTATGTGCTGGGGATCTCCGGTGGGGCGGCGGTGGGGGCGCTGCTACTCCTGCTGCTGGGGGCGGCTGGGGTGTGGCCCGGGAGTGGCGCCCTGGTTGGGGCGCTGCTGGCCACCCTGCTGGTGTTTGGGCTCGCCCGAGGGCGTGGCGCTTGGCAACCGGAGCGCCTGCTGCTCACCGGGGTGGTGCTGGCCTCCGGCTTCGGGGCGCTGGTCAATCTACTACTGGCCCTCGCCCCGCCGGGGCGGTTGCCGGGGATGGTCTTCTGGCTGTTGGGGGATCTCAGTCGGGCCAGCGCCCCCCTCCCCGCGCTTGGACTACTCCTGCTAGGGCTGCTACTGGCGCTGGCGGTGGCGCGCCAGCTCGATCTCCTCACTCTGGGTGATCTGCGGGCCGGCGCCCTGGGGGTAGCGGTGACACCGTTACGCCTCCACCTCTACTTCACCGCGGCCCTGCTGACCGCCGGGGCGGTGACCCTCGGCGGCGGTATCGGCTTTGTCGGTCTGGTGGTACCCCACGCGGTGCGGCGCTTTACCGGCCTCGACCACCGGCGCCTACTCCCCGCCACCGCCCTGGCCGGCGGCGCCCTGCTGACCGTTGCCGACACCCTCGCCCGCACCCTGCTCGCCCCCGCCCAGCTACCGGTGGGGGTGCTGACCGCCTTCATCGGCGTACCCCTCTTCCTCTGGCTGTTGGGACGCCGGGCATGAGCCTACTGGCGACCCGCGGGTTGGCGGTGGCAGCAGCGGGGCGCCCCCTGTGCAGTGGCCTGGAGGTGGAGCTGGCGGCGGGGCAACGCTGGGCCATCCTCGGACCCAACGGCGCCGGCAAGAGCACCCTGCTACACACCTTGGCGGGGCTCCAGCCCCCCCATGCCGGCGAGGTGCTGCTGGCGGGGCGGGCGATTGACCGCCTCCCGCGCCGGGTCGTGGCGCAGCAGATCGGCCTGTTGCCACAGCAGGCGCGGGATCCCTTCCCGGCCACGGTGCTGCAACAGGTACTGGCCGGCCGCCACCCCTATCTGGGGCGCTGGCAGCGGGAGGGGGCAGTGGAGCTGGAGGCGGCGCGGGCCGCCCTCGGCGCAGTGGAGTTGGACGGCTTTGAGCAGCGCCCCATCACCACCCTCTCCGGCGGCGAGCGGCGCCGGGTGGAGCTGGCCACCCTCCTCTGCCAAGACCCACCCATCCTGCTGCTGGACGAGCCCACCGATCAGCTGGATCTACGCCACCAGGCGCGGCTGCTGCGGCTATTGGACGAGCTGGCGGCCCAGGGACGCACCATCGTTATGGTGCTACACGACCCCACCCTGGCCGCCCGCCATGCCGACCAGGTGATCCTGCTGGGTCGTCATGGGGTAGCGACAGGGGGGGCCAAAGAGCTGCTGACCGCGGCCTGCCTGAGTGCGCTTTACGACCATCCACTACTGGCCCTGGAGCACCCGGCAGGCCGGATCTTTGTGCCGCTATAGGCCGCAGCGGCTCAGGCGCGGGGCGGCGGGGGGGGCGGCGGCGGGGGGGTCGCGGCAGGCCGTGCCGGCGGCGGCGCCTGCCCTCCCCGTCCCAGCCAGCGGGTGGCCACCAGCGCCGCCACAGCCCCGCCCAACAGCAGCCCCCCCAGCAGCGGACGGGCAGCGAGCCAGGCCACGGCGATCACCACCAGACTGAGCGCGGCGGCCAGTAGAAAGGCGACCGTCCCACTGATAAAACCGACCACACTGGCAAACAGCGGCACCACCGCCGCCAAGGTGCGCAGCGGCGCCAGTACCACCTTGATGCCGATGAACATCACCAGAAAACCGACCAGGCGCAGCACCCAGGTCAGGATGGTGTTGCTGGTCTGCGCGCTCTGAAACATCGCCGCCGCCGGCATGTCACCATACTCCAGCAGCGAGATGGAGCCGGTCTCCGTGCTGAAGGGGGTGAAGCTGCTGCCGCGCTGCTGCGCCACCACACTGATGGTGGTGGGCCGCACCACCTCAAACTTGACCCGCAGATCACCCACCTGCGGGTCGCTCGGCCGCTCGCCGAGGAAGAGGGTGTCACCCTGCCGAGTCAGCGGCTTGTTGGCCAACCGTGGCGGCAGGGCGCGCTCGGCGAGGGGGAGCGACTGCGCCTTGTCGATGCGATCAATCTGCCCCTCCGCCAGGCGGTAGGCCCCCAGCATCACCCGCTCAGCACGATGGCTGCTGCTGGTCAACGCCATGGCTGTCGGATTGCGATGCCCCTCCGGCTGGCGGAAACCGCTGCTCTGCTGGAGGGAGGCTGACCACCCCTTGCGGTAGGTGTAGCTGGTCACGGTTTCGGTGCCGCCGCCCAACTTCTCGCGGGTCTCGGAGTGCTGCTCCTCGATCCACTGATACATCTCCACCTCGCGTTGCAGGGCGATGGCGTTCTCCGTGATGTTGAATTCGGGATCGGTCAGCTGCTCGTCGGTGGTGGCGAGGCCGCTGGTGTGGACCAATTTGCCCTCATGACCCGGATCGACATCATCGGCGGCCACACTGATCACCAGTGCCGCCCCCTGCTCCAGGGTCTTGGCCCGATCCACCGCCCGCCCCTCATTCCAGTAGAGCAGTGGGAAGGCGCCGAGGAAGAAGATCGCCCCAATGACCATGCCGCTGACCGACTGCGACAGGCGGCTGCCCCAAGACTGTTGTGTGACGCTGGTAAAGCTGTCGTTATCCATTGATGCCTCCCCTATCAAGAGCGCTGCAATTGTCGGCTAACTGTTTCATGGGATACGACCCGCAAAAGGACTATGCAGCAACGAGATGAAATGGGTTATAGCCCCTCAGCGGCCGAGGTCGAGGAACGGCATCAGGGAGAAGTAGAGCACCAGCGCGACGAGGAGCAGGTAGGCCAGGATGGTGAGCGGCTGACGCCGCAGCCGCTCACCCAAGGATTCGCTGAGGTGGTGTTCCGCGGCTAACCGGGTCGAGCGCTCCGCCTGGTAGTCATCGATGAGGCGCTGCGCCTCCTCCAGTCGTGTCTCATCCACCAGCCAGAGGGCGGCAACGGAGATCCCCCAGCGGCCGGCATCGGTCTCGTAAAAGTCGATCTGCTGCGTGCGCAGCAGATCGCGTACCTCGTCGGCCTCATCATCGGCAACGTTGTGGAGTCGGAACAGGAGCTTGGCCATGGCGTATCGATGTGGCTGAGTGAGCGGTGCAGTTTACCGGTCGGCACCGATGCCCGGCACCCCCACCCCCGTAGGGTGGAGGGCCCGCGCCTCACTCCCCACAGAGATCCAACAGGCCACGCAGCGGAACCGCCACCCAGTCGGGGCGGTGGTCCAACTCATAACGCACCTCGTAGAGCACCTTCTCTAAGGTGAATAGCTCCAGCAGCGCCGCCGCCCCCTCCCAGGGGGTAGCGGGCGCCGCCTCCCGCCAGGCGGCCAGGAAGCGCCCGCCGGCGGCGCGGGCCCACTCCCGGGCCAGCGGTTCGATGGCGGCCCGATCGCCCGGCCGTTCGATGGTCAGACGGGCCACTGCGGCGTGGGCGGCGTAGTCGAAGGAGCGCAGCATCCCCGCCACGTCCCGCAGTGGACTCTGCTTGCCGCGCCGCTCGGCCAATGGGCGGGCCGGCTCCCCTTCAAAGTCGATGATCACAAAATCGTGCTCCACCACCAACACCTGGCCGAGGTGGTAGTCACCGTGCTGGCGACACTTAAACAGGCCGTCGATCTCATCAGGGAGGGCGGCGAGCCGCGCCTCAATGGCCGGCCACTGCCCCTCCACCGCCTGGGCCAGCCCCTGCTCGACCTCGCCCAGATCGGCCAACCGTGCCCGCAACAGCCTTGCCGTGGCCGCCAACTCCTGCTGTACCTTGCGTTTCAGGTTGGCCGGCTCGGCACTGCCCAGCGGCTCCGGATCAAAAGCGGCATCGCCTGTGAGGGTGGCCAGGGCGGCGTGCAGCTCACCCGTCCGCTGGCCAAGCAGGGCCATTAGGTGGAGGTGGGCACCATGGGGCTCACCCGCCACATCCAACGGCACCGCCTCCTCCGGCTGGACCAGGGCGCGGGTCAGCACCCCGTCGAGGTAGTGGAGGACAAAGCTCCAGGCATCCCCCTGGTTGTCCACATAGCCCTGTAGCAGCCCCACGGTGATGGGTCCACCGGGTCCCTGGTACTCGACGGCACCCGCCACCGGGATGATGTGGGCAAAGCCCTGTTCGGTCAGGAAGCGACCGATCTCCAACTCGGGATTGATCCCCTCATGCAGCCGTCGGTAGGCCTTGAAGAAGAGGCGATCGCCTAAGATGAGGGCGCAGTTGCTCCCCTCGCCGGCGGGCCGACGCACCGTGGGTGTGGGCCCCAGCTCGGCCACCATCTGGGCGTAGGCGGCGGTGGTGGTGAAACGCATCACCCCCTCGCCAAAGGCCACGCTGACCCCCTCGCGGAAGCCCTGTAGTAGGGCGTGGAGGAAGCGCTCATCGGCAAAGGCGTCCAGCAGTATCCCCACCTGCGCCTGGCGACGCACCTTGGCCACCGTGACATGGAACAGCTCGCGCAGCTCCTCGGGGTCCCGCCAGATGAGGCTGAGGGGCACAAACCAAGTGCCCGTCGGCTGCCCCTCCACCGCCACCTGGAACCAGGCAAACAGCCAGCCGGCCGCCCCCTCTGGCCAGACGGTGGCGCGCTGTAGAGAGATGTCGATGCGCTCCCCCCCCTTGGCGGCAAACCAGCGCTGGGCCCGCAGAAAGGTGGGGAGCGCCTCCTGGATCAGCAGGTCATGGGGCGTGCGACTGGTGCGGCCATCGCTGCTGGCCAGTAGAGTGCTCCAGCCACGGGAGAGCACCAGCACCGGCAGATCGATGGGGGCCACCCGCTCCTCATGCCAGGTGGGGACCTGGGCCTCGGTGGTGAGCAGGAACCAGTAGACCCCATAGGCAGGCAGGGTCAGTAGATAGGGGAGCGTACCCACCGGCGGAAATGGGGTGTGGCCCATCATCTCCACCGGCACCCGCCCCTTGAACCGGGCCAACTCCAGCTCCACCGGCTGGGCACAGTTGGCCAGGTTGGCCACACAGAGGATCGACTCCCCCTCATACTCGCGCACATAGGCGAGGATCTTGCGATTGCCGGGCTGGAGAAACTCCAAGCTGCCGCGGCCGAAGGCCTGGTGTGCCTTGCGCACCGCGATGAGCCGCTTCATCCAGTTGAGCAGCGAGGAGGGATCCCGCGCCTGCGCCTCCACATTCACCGCTTGATAGCCGTAGATGGGATCCATGATGGGGGGCAGGTAGAGCCGCTGCGGATCGGCGCGGGAGAAGCCGGCGTTACGGTCTGGGCTCCACTGCATCGGCGTGCGGACACCATTGCGATCGCCGAGGTAGATGTTGTCCCCCATGCCGATCTCGTCGCCGTAGTAGATGATGGGCGAGCCGGTGATGGAGAGCAGCAGCGAGTTCATCAATTTGATCTTGTCTGGGTCGTTCTCCAGCAGCGGTGCCAAGCGGCGCCGGATACCGATGTTGACCCGCATCCGCGCATCCATGGCATAGGTGCGGTACATGTAGTCCCGCTCCCGGTCGGTCACCATCTCCAGGGTGAGTTCATCATGGTTGCGCAGGAAGACCGCCCACTGGCAGTTCTCCGGGATCTCCGGGGTCTGGCGCATGATCTCGACAATGGGGTGGCGATCGCCCTGTGCCACCGCCATATACATGCGCGGCATCAACGGGAAGTGGTAGGCCATATGGCACTCGTCGCCATCGCCAAAATATTCGCGCACATCCTCCGGCCACTGGTTGGCCTCCGCTAGGAACATGCGGTCGCTGTAGCGCTGATCGAGCGCCGCCCGCATCGCCTTGATGACCTGATGGGTCTCCGGCAGGTTTTCATTACTGGTCCCCTCCCGCTCCACCAGATAGGGGATGGCATCCAACCGCATCCCATCCACCCCCATGTCGAGCCACTGGTGCATCACCTGCATGATGGCCCGCATCACCTCCGGATTATCGAAGTTGAGGTCCGGCTGGTGGGAGAAGAAGCGGTGCCAATAGTAGGCCCCGGCCTCGTCATCCCAGGCCCAGTTGGAACTCTCCGTATCGGTGAAGATGATGCGTGTCCCTTCAAACTTCTGCTTGGTATCGCTCCAGACGTAGAACTCCCGTTGCCGCGATCCGGCCGGGGCCCGGCGGGCGGCTTGGAACCAGGGGTGTTGATCGGAGGTGTGGTTGATCACCAGCTCGGTGATCACCCGGATGCCGCGACGATGGGCCTCACGGATGAAGCGCTTGAAGTCACGCAGGGAGCCGTAGTCGGGGTGGATGGTGCGGTAGTCGGCGATATCGTAGCCGTCGTCCCGCAGCGGGGAGGGGTAGAAGGGTAGCAGCCAGAGGGTGTTGACCCCCAGATCAGCGATGTAGTCGAGCCGCGAGGTGAGTCCGGCGAAATCGCCGATCCCGTCGTTGTTGGAGTCGTAGAACGCCTTGACGTGGAGTTGGTAGATGATGGCGTCTTTGAACCAGAGCGGGTCGTTATCCCAGCTGTAGTCGTCGGTCATGCAGGCTCAACCTCGGCGGCTAAGGGGCGGAGTCCAACGCCAACGGCCCACCCGGGGCGTGCGGTGGCGAGGGGTTGGGATTGTGGCGCGCAACCGCTCACAGCGGCGGCCTTCGCAGCGGCGCGGCCAGCGGTGCAGATTACATAAAGTAGTCGAACTCCCGTTCGCTGCGGATGCGGCGCTTGAGCTGGAAGATGTGGGCCGGCGAGCGCTCGGGGTCGAGCTGCACAAAGTTGCGTTCGCCGTGCCAGAGAAAGCGACCCTCGGTGAGGAGGTCATGCACCTGATAGGGGTGGTGGGGATCGAGCCCGAGATTTCCGAGGGGCAGCGATAACCAACCCGACTGGGTGTGATAGGGGTCCAGATTGACCACCACCAGGATCAGATTGTCCCCCTGGGTGCGGGTGTAGGCGATGAGCTGCTCGCTATCGATAGGGACGAAGCGGAGGTTCCACTCCTGTTGCAGGGCTGGATTTTGCCGCCGAATGCGGTTCAGGCGGGCAAGATAATCCCGCAGCGAATCGGGCCGGTCCAGGGGCCAGTGGCGCAGCTCGTACTTCTCAGAGTGCAGATACTCCTCGCCCCCCGCCTCCCGCGGTTCGTGCTCAATCAGCTCATAGGCAGGGCCGTAGATCCCGTAGCTGGGCACCAGGGTGGCGGCCAGGGCGGCCCGTGCCATGAAGGCGGGACGCCCACCATACTGGAGGAACTCCGGCAGGATATCGGGGGTGTTGGGCCAGAAATTGGGGCGGAAGTAGTCGCGCAACGGGGGGTGGTTGAGCTCGTTCAGGTACTCGGTCAGCTCATATTTGGTGTTACGCCAGGTGAAATAGGTGTACGACTGGGTGAACCCCCCCTTGGCCAACCGCTGCATCACCCGTGGCCGAGAGAAGGCCTCGGCAAGAAAGAGGGTCTCCGGGTGATCCGCCTTGATGCGTTGGATGCACCACTCCCAGAACGGAAACGGCTTGGTGTGGGGGTTATCGACCCGAAAGACCCGCACCCCCTCCCCGATCCAGAAGCGGAACAGCTCCAACAGCTCCTGCCATAGGGGACGCCAGGCGTCGCTCTCGAAGTGAAAGGGGTAGATGTCCTGATACTTCTTGGGCGGGTTCTCGGCGTACTGGATGGAGCCGTCGGGACGGTGCCGAAACCACTCAGGGTGGCTCTTGACATAGGGGTGGTCAGGCGAGGCCTGGAAGGCGATATCGAGCGCCACCTCCAGCCCCAGCTCCTCCGCCCGCCGCCGGAAGCGCCGAAACGCCTCGATCCCCCCCAGCTGGGGGTGGATCGCCCGATGGCCCCCCTCCTCGGCGCCGATGGCCCAAGGGCTACCGGGGTCCTCTGGCGTGGCCTCCAGGCTGTTATTGCGCCCCTTGCGATAGGTGTGGCCAATGGGGTGAATGGGGGGGAGATAGACCACATCGAACCCCATGGCGGCGACATATTCGAGGTGCTGGGCGGCATCATCCAGGGTGCCGTGGAGCCCCGCCTCGCCGGTGGAACGGGGGAAGAACTCATACCAGGCCCCAAAGCGGGCCAGCGCCCTATCCACCACCACGGGGTAGATGTGTTCAGCAAAGGTCGCCAAGCTGCGATCCGGCCAGCGCTCCATGGCGGCGTGCAGATCATCGCTGAGGGCCAGCCGTCGCCGCTCCTCGATGGCACCCTCCTCCCGCTCCAGCTCGGTAGCTGCCGCGGCCAACCAGGCGGCATCCGCCCCCTGCGCCCGCAGGGCCGCACTGCGCACCTGGGCCGCGCCGACCCGCAGTGCCAAGGCGATATCCTCGCGCCCCTCACGGCGACCCAGGTCATGATGCCAGCTGCGCCAGGCGTCAACCCAGGCGAGGATGGTGAACTCCCAGCGCCCCACCGTCGCCAAGGTAAACTCACCACGCCAGCGGTCATTAAACAGGGCCGCCATCGGCGTCTCTTGCCAGGTGGCACTCCCCGTGGGCCGATAGCAGACCACTGCCCGCAGTCGATCATGGCCATCGACAAAGATATCCGCCTCTACCTCCAGGCGATCCCCCTCAATCCGCTTGACGGCAAATCGCCCCTCCTCCACTTGGGGTGAGATCCCCTCGATTACCGCCCGTAAGCGACCATCAACGACCTCCATGGGCATCGCGCTCTCCTGTGGTTGGTGACAGGGACCGGCGGAAACCAGCACCCCAGCGGGGGAGCCTACGCGAAGCCGCGCCGGCCGACCTGGATCCACCACCCACTTTCCGGCCACCGCCAGACCACGCGACGCGAGACACCCTCTGTTTCAAAGTAGCATCCGCGGCCGTGGCAGGGACCCGCTGGCCCCCGCCACGGCCGCCACTTAGATACCGCTGGTGGTGCGTTTGAGCAGGAGCGTCCCGAGGGGGGGCAAGGTCAGGGTCAGCGAGTGGTAGTGGCCATGGGAGGTGGTCGGCGCCGCCTCAATACCGCCCATATTGCCGATACCGCTGCCACCGTAGATCTCGCCATCCGAGTTGAGTACCTCACTCCACCAACCGCCATGGGGGACGCCGATGGTGTAGTTCTGGCGCGGCACCGGGGTGAGGTTGCAGATCACCAGTAGCGTGTCATCGGCGTCGTACCCCCTGCGCAGGAAGGCGATGACACTCTCCTCCCAGTCGTGACAGTCAACCCAGGCGAACCCCCCCTCCTGGAAGTCGAGCTGATAGAGGGCCGGTTCGTTGCGGTAGAGGTGGTTCAGGTCCCGCACCCAGCGCTGGAGACCCAGGTGGGGGTCAAACTGACAGAGGTGCCACTGGAGGCTATCGTCGTGGTTCCACTCATCCCACTGCCCAAAGTCCCCACCCATGAATAGCAGCTTCTTGCCGGGGTGGGCCCACATGTAACCGAACAGGGTGCGCAGGTTGGCAAATTTCTGCCAATCATCGCCCGGCATCCGTCGCAGCAATGAGCCCTTGCCGTGGACCACCTCATCGTGGGAGAGCGGCAGGACGAAGTTCTCGTGGAAGGCGTACCAGATGCTGAAGGTGAGTTGGTCGTGGTGATATTTGCGGAATACCGGATCTTTGTTGAAGTAGTTCAGGGTGTCGTGCATCCAGCCCATGTTCCACTTCATCCCGAACCCGAGCCCGCCGACGTAGGTGGGACGGGAGACCATCGGCCAAGCGGTGGACTCCTCCGCCATGGTCTGGGTATCGGGGTGATCGCGGTAGACCGCCTCATTGAGCTGGCGCAGGAACTGGATCGCATCCAGGTCCTCCTTGCCGCCGTACTGGTTGGGGATCCACTCGCCCTCCTTGCGGGCGTAGTCGAGGTAGAGCATGGAGGCCACGGCATCCACCCGCAGACCATCGGCATGGAACCGCTCCAGCCAAAAGAGGGCCGAGGAGAGAAGGAAGGCGCGCACCTCGTGGCGGCCGAAGTTGAAGATGTAGCTCTTCCACTCCGGGTGGTAGCCCCGCTTGGGGTCCATATGCTCGAAGGTGTAGGTACCGTCGAAATAGGAGAGGCCGTGCTGGTCGCTGGGGAAGTGGGAGGGGACCCAATCGAGGATGATGCCGATCCCGGCCTGGTGCAGCCGGTCAATGAGGTACATGAACTCCTGCGGCGTGCCGTAGCGGGAGGTGGGGGCGAAATAGCCCACCGTCTGGTAGCCCCAGGAGCCGTAGAAGGGGTGCTCCATCACCGGGAGGAACTCCACATGGGTGTAACCCATGTGGTGGACATACTCCACTAGGTGATCGGCCAGTTCGCGGTAGGAGAGGGAGCGGTTCTCCTCCTCCGGCACCCGCTTCCAGGAGCCTAGGTGGACCTCGTAGACGGCCATCGGCCCATCCAGGGCATTGGCGCGCTTGCGCTCCGCCATCCAGTGCTGGTCCTGCCACTCATAGTCGTGGTGCCAAACCACCGAGGCGGTGCGGGGCGGGATCTCCCAACGCAGGGCAAACGGGTCGCCCTTCTCCACCGCGTAGTCGCGCTGGTTGGAGTGGATGAAGTACTTATAGATGGTCCCGGCCCCCAACTGGGGGATGAACCCCTCCCAGATCCCGGAGCTGTCCAAGCGCGGTTTGAGGGGGTGGCTGGTCCGGTTCCAGCCGTTGAAATCGCCGATCACCGACACCGCCGAGGCGTTGGGGGCCCAGACGGCAAACAGCACCCCGTCGATACCATCGACCCGAATAAGGTGGGAGCCGAGCTTCTCGAACAGTCGGACGTGGCTACCCTCACGGAACAGATAGATATCGTGGTCCGTGAGTAGGCTGACGCCGTGGCGTACCGCCTCTTGCTGGGTACGCTGCGGCTCGTGGGTCACAATCTCATTCACGTCTGGATTCTCCTTGAAGCAGATAGAAAAGGCTCCCGCGCTGGACGAGCGGCGGTGCTCGATGGCCGCGAGCCCCCCTGATGATAGTGCAGTCAGCTATAGGCTCAATGGCCTATTGCCCCGGCCTTAGGAGCCCCCGGCTCAGGTTGGGCACCGGCTCACCGGCCCAAAATAGTGCCCGATCGGGTGGCCAATCCCCGCCTGGCCTCTATGTTTAACCACGCTGGCGTATCTGCCCTCAGCGCAGGGGGGTGGCCGGGCCAGCAGGTTGAACCGACACCCTGGGTGCCCATATAGCTTGTAGCGGGCCGCGATGAAACCCATATGAACGAGGCACAGTCATGGAACGGGATCTCTCCCCTTTACGTCATACCGATCACCCTATTGACCCACTGTTTCGGGATCGCTGGTCACCCCGAGCGATGTCTGGAGCCCCCCTCCCCCACGAGCAGCTGATGAGCCTGTTCGAGGCGGCCCGCTGGGCCCCTTCGGCCTACAATGCCCAACCCTGGCGCTTTGTCTACGCCACCCGCGACAGCGAGCACTGGTCGCGGCTATTTGACCTCCTGGTGGAGTTTAACCAGGGGTGGTGCCGCAATGCCGCGGTGCTCATCGTCATCGTCGCCAAGACCGTCTCCGACAGCGGCAAGCCCTCCCGCACCTACGCCTTCGACTGTGGCGCCGCCTGGGAGAACCTGGCCTTGCAGGCCACGCGCCTTGGGCTGGTGGCGCACGGCATGTCCGGTTTCGACTATGACCGCGCCCGCAGCGAGTTGGGGGTCCCCGAAGACCACGCGGTCATCGCCATGGTGGCGGTCGGCCAGCCCGGCGCGGTGGAGCAGCTACCGGAGGAGCTGCGGGAGCGGGAGGTGCCCTCATCACGTCGGCCGGTAACGGCGTCGGTGATGGAGGGGCGCTTCCGCACTTGAGGCCCCAGTGGGCGACAGGGGTGGGGGTAGGGTCTACAGTAACCCCATGGGGAGCGGGGGATGACCACAGGGGTCGTCCCCCCACACCCGCCGCGTCCGTTGCCGGTGCCAACCCGGCAGGGGCGGGGCACTGGCATGGAGTGGGGTGCTACACCGTCAAGGCGGCCGCACCCCTACCCCACGACAGGCGCGCCGCCACCCCTTCCAGCCGCCCCCCAGGAGGGGTAACACGACCCCGCCGGGGCACGGGTGGCACTGACGCAGCCGGTAGCGACGGCCCGGCATCCGTGGGCCAACACCGCCCTCCGCCAGCGTCCCCCGCACCCCAACCCGCAGTGCCGGCCCACCTGGGCACCGGCTCTGCTAAAATCCCCTCTCATTCTCAACCCCCCATAGCCCCCGAATCCGAACATGAATATCCATCAGCGTATCGCCGATGAGCTCGGCGTGCGGCTGGCCCAGGTGGAGGCGGCGGTGCGCCTCCTCGATGAAGGTGCCACCGTCCCGTTTATCGCCCGTTACCGCAAAGAGGTCACCGGCGGTCTCGACGACACCCAGCTGCGCAATCTCGAAGAGCGGCTCGGCTACCTGCGCGAGCTGGAGGAGCGCCGCACCACGGTGCTGGCCAGCATTGAGGAGCAGGGCAAGCTGACCGATGAGCTGCGGGCCGCCATCCTCGCTGCCGAGACCAAGACCCGGCTGGAGGATCTCTATCGCCCCTACATGCCCAAGCGGCGAACCAAGGCCCAGATCGCCCGTGAGGCGGGCCTGCAACCCCTGGCCGAGCTGCTACTGGCTGACCCCCAACAGCTACCGGAGCAGGCCGCTGCCGCCTATGTCGATGCCGACAAAGGGGTGGCAGATAGCGCAGCGGCCCTGGATGGCGCCCGTCAGATCTTGATGGAACAGTTCGCCGAGGAGGCGGAACTGGTGGGCAAGCTGCGCAGCTATCTATGGGAACAGGGTGAACTCCACTCCCAAGTGGTAGCGGGACAGGAGGAGGCCGGGGCAAAGTTTTCCGACTGGTTCGACTTCCGCGAAAAGGTGAAAGAGCTGCCCTCCCACCGCGCCCTAGCGCTGTTCCGCGGCCGCAAAGAGGGGTTCCTCAACCTCACCCTAGTGCTGCCGGAGGATCAGCAAAATCCCCAGCTACCGAGCGTGGGGGAGCGGATGGTAGCCGCCCACTTTGGTCTACGGGATGAGGGTCGGCCGGCCGACAGTTGGCTACGTGACACGGTGCGCTGGACCTGGAAGGTGAAGCTCTTCACCCACCTCGATACCGATCTCAAGGCCCAACTGCGCGAGCAGGCGGAGGAGGAGGCGATCAAGGTCTTCGCCCACAACCTCCACGACCTACTGCTGGCGGCCCCCGCCGGTCCGCGGGCCACCATGGGGCTAGACCCCGGCCTGCGTACCGGGGTCAAGGTGGCAGTGGTAGACGCCACGGGCAAACTGGTGGCGACCTCTACCATCTACCCCCACGCCCCGCAAAAGCGCTGGGACGAGGCGCTCCAGACCCTGGCGTCGCTCTGCACCCAGCACCAGGTGGATCTCATCTCCATCGGCAACGGCACCGCCTCCCGCGAGACCGATCTACTGGCGGCAGAACTCATCAAACGCCAGCCGCAGCTCAAGCTCACCAAAGTAGTGGTGAGCGAGGCGGGCGCCTCGGTCTACTCCGCCTCGGAGTTTGCGGCCCGCGAGTTCCCCAAGCTGGACGTCTCGCTGCGCGGCGCCGTCTCCATTGCCCGCCGCCTCCAGGACCCACTGGCGGAGTTGGTGAAGATCGAGCCCAAATCGATCGGCGTCGGTCAGTATCAGCACGACGTCTCTCAGACCAAGCTTGCCCGCAGCCTCGATGCCGTGGTGGAGGATTGCGTCAACGCGGTGGGGGTGGACGTCAACACCGCCTCCGCCCCGCTGTTGGCGCGGGTCGCCGGTCTCTCCCAGAGCCTTGCCACCAATATCGTCCTCTACCGCGATGAACATGGCGCATTCCGCAACCGCCAGCAGCTGCTACAGGTGCCGCGCCTAGGCGCCAAGGCGTTTGAGCAGTCGGCCGGTTTTCTGCGCATCATGAATGGTGACAACCCGTTAGATGCCTCTTCGGTCCACCCCGAGGCCTACCCCGTTGTGGAGCGCATCGTTGCGCAGAGCAACCGCGGGGTGCGGGAGCTGATCGGCGATGGCCGCTTCCTCGGCTCCCTGGCCGCCAATGAGTTCACTGATGAGCGCTTTGGGGAGCCCACGGTGCGGGACATCCTGCGGGAGCTGGAGAAGCCCGGCCGCGATCCGCGACCCGAGTTCAAGACTGCGACCTTCAGAGAGGGTGTGGAGGAGCTGAAGGACCTGACCCCCAGCATGGTGTTGGAGGGGGTGGTGACCAACGTCACCAACTTTGGCGCCTTCGTCGATATTGGCGTCCACCAGGATGGCCTGGTACACATCTCGGCCCTCTCGGAGAAGTTCGTCAAGGACCCGCGTGAGGTGGTCAAGGCGGGGGATGTGGTGAAGGTGAAGGTGCTGGAGGTGGACCTGAAGCGGCGGCGAGTCGCCCTCACCATGCGCCTCAACGACCCCCTCCCAGAACAGGGAGAGCGGCCAGCACGCGGGGGACAGCGCCCTGAACCCGCCAAGCGGGGCAACGGCCGGGGAGCCCCCAAACCCGCCACCACCAAGCGGAGTGACGCCCCCCAACCGATGGGTGCAATGGCCGAGGCCTTCGCCAAGCTGAAGCAGGGGCGCTAACAGCGCCCACCCGTGGCGGCCAGAGTGTGCTGGCCGCCACGGGGCTATCGGTGGCGCCTAGTGCATCGGCATCCCGGCCCCCATCATCCCCGCCCCGATACCGAGCAGGGTCATCGCCAGCGTCCCCACAATCCCCAGCAGCAGCAGCACGCCGTTGATAATGAAGTAGAGCTTCAACTTTTTCAGGGCGAGGAGGAGGGTCTCCGCCTGCCCCGTCACCTGGGCGTCATCGGCCGCGGTGGCGATCTGCCAAAGCAGCACCCCAAGCCAGATCGGCAGCCACGCGACCACAATGCCCACCAGGGTCAGCGCGGCCAGCACCCCATAAACAATCATCACCACTGCCAACAGCCGGATCCACCCCTTGCTCTGCGCCAGAGGGGCGCTCAACTGGCGGACCAGATTGCCCGCTCCTGAGTTAGAATCCACGTTACGCCTCCGTAGGGATATGGTTTAAAGAGACCCTGGCTAGGGTCGGCGCCCATGGTAGGGTATGTACTCCTCAACGGCGCCCCGCATATGGCCCCCACCCATTTGCGCCACTCATCTCCGACCAGCGGTTGGGTTAAGGCAAGTGAACTGTGATCTTGCTCGCGCCGGATGCCCTCGGCGACCACTAGGATAAAGTCAAAGCCTAGCCACAATTTGTCGTCCTCGGGAGGCGGGCTACCCAGGCAGCGGTGACCCAACCAGGCCAACCGCCCGCCCGACACCGACGACAGCGCTAGAAAACCGCCCCCGCTGGGGCCGTAAGAGGGATTGAGCCATGAGCATTCCGGCGACCATTCGCAGCTTCCTGACCGGCAAGGGGGGGCAGTTTAGGGTCCGTACCGGCCGTTCCGGAGTCTCGCTTGACGAGGCGCTCAGCAGCGCCAAAATCGACCCGGCCCACCTGGCCCGCGCCACCCTAGTCACCGACGGCAAGGCGCGGCTGCTGGCCATCTACCCCGCTTCGCGGGAGCTGGATCTGGAACAGCTAGGACGCAAATTCAGCCGCACCTTTGAGCGCTCCTCACTGGAAGAGGTGGGTCGCATCTATCAGGATTGTGACATCGACGCCCTCCCCCCCATCGGCGAGCCGTTTGGTATCAAGGTGATCGTGGATAGGTCCTTTGATGAGCTGGAGGAGCTGTTCTTCTGCTCCGGCCGCTCTGGCCTGTTCATCCGCACCAACCGGGAGGACTTCGGCAAACTGATGGAGGGCTCCTGGCGCGGCCACCACATCAGCCGCGAGCGGCGTGAAGGGAGCAACGGCGAGCGGGATGTGATGCGTGAAGAGGTACAGCGCATCACCAAGCTGCCGCCCATGCCAGGGATCGCCATCGAGATCGGTCGGCTCCGTTCCAACCCCTATGCCAGTGCCAACGAACTGGCGGCGGTGATTGAGCAGGACCCCTCCCTCTCGGCCCAGCTGTTGCGCTATGCGGCATCGCCGTTTTATGGCTATCAGGGCAAGATCGACACCGTAGAGCACGCCATTGTCCGCGTCCTCGGTATGGATTTCGTCATGGACTTCGCCTTCGGGCTCTCCCTGGGCAAGCCGTTCCGTAACCCTAAGGAGGGGCCCATCGGCCTCCACTCCTTCTGGAGCCATGCCGTCTACTGCGCCACCCTGACCCAGGCGCTATGCAACAGCATCGAGTTCACCCGCCGACCGGCCCCCGGTATCGCCTATCTGGCCGGCCTGATGCACAACTTTGGCTTCCTGCTGCTGGGCCACCTATTCCAGCCGCAGTTCCGGCGCCTCAATGAGGCGATTGCCAAGCACCCAGAGCGCTCGGTGCTAGAGTTGGAGCGGGAGATCATGGGCATGAGCCACACGGATATCGGCCTGTGGTTGATGGAGGCGTGGGATATGCCACGGGAGATGGTGGAGACGGTCCGGGAGCACCACAACCCGGATGTCCGTGGCGAGTTCGCCATCTATCCGCAGCTGGTCTTTATCGCCAACCGCCTGCTGAAACGGTTTGACATCGGCGATGCCGAGAGTGTGGAGATCCCCGAGGCACTGCTGGAGAAGATAGGACTTTCGCCGGAGCAGGTGGAGGCCGCCCTCGGTGCCGTGCTCGAAGTGCGGGACGGACTCGACTTCATCGCCCAGAAGATGGCCGCTTAGCGTCAACCGGCGGCGGGTGCAGGCCGCCGGTTTTTTCTTCCACCTACCCAGGGGGCTGCCTAACCGCAGCCCCCTGGGTGGTTAGCGGGGTGCTTGTTTGGTGCTCTGCGCATCAAGATGCCACAATGGACGCCAGATCCCCTTTGGAGCGCGCCATGTCTCCCCGCTTACTGGCTCTCCTCCTGCTTCTCCCCTGGGCCCTGGCTGTAGCTGCTGATCCCCCACCACCACCCGCTATCGATGTAGAGGCCAACGTCCGCCGTGCCCTGGAGCTTAATCGCCGGCCAGCGCCGCTCCCGGAGCAACTGCCCCCTAGCCTCCCACCAGCGGAGATCGAGGCGCAGACAGCAACACCGGCGGCACCGGATCCCTCCACGTCCCCCTCGCCCAGCTCCCCTCTACCCACGGCCCACGTCCGCCCACCACCGCAGGGGGCACGGGTGCTGCCCAACCAGACCCTCATCATCCAGGATAAGGAGGGGTTGGAGAGGTTACGGCAGGAGATGGAGGGTGCCCGTCAACCGGCTCAATAGCGCGTAGGATGGTGATCCCGCGGTGGCAGCTGAAGGTGAAAACCGTGTTGGGCGATGCTCGCCAGCACCTCGCGGCCAGTGGTCCGCGCCAACTGCCGCTCTGGGGTGATAGCCAGCTCCATGGAGAACTCGGGTATCCCAAACTGGCGCATGACCGCCTCAGGTAGCTGGGCCAGGTCATAGCCCTGCGGCACAAATAGGTAGAGCCCATCCCGCCGTGGACTGCGGTAGACGTGACAGAGCACGCTCTCGCTCATGGCTGCTCCTCGCCGATGATCAGCGTATGGGTTGAGGGGAAGTGGTGGGGCGGGACCCGCAGATCAGCCCCGCTGCTATCTAGGCTATGGCCGGCGCTATCGTACCAGCTTCCACTACACGGATCGCGAAAACCTCCTGGCCAGGGCTCCACAGGCGCCCCTAGGTGGCTAGCAGGGGGTTGATAGATCACCGGGCAACCCGAGGCCACCGCATGACCCACTACCACTAGAAAGCGCCCCTCTGGGCCCCCCTCCTCCGCCAAGGACCCGCCCCGGTGCAACACCACCACCTGCCGCCCAGACCACTCCACCACCTCCAACTGGCCCGGTGCGATCCCATCCAAGGCTACTTCACGTAGGGCGGAGTGCCGCGGTAGTGGCGGTGAGCTAGAGGCGTAGGAGAGTAGTAGGTAGGCAACGGTGGCAATCAGGAGGGCGGTCATCGCCTTGACCGCCACCCGCAGTCGTAACCGATGGGGGAGAGCGTGGCGACTCGCGGGATCAGGCGTCGTACTTTTCCTGGACATTGAGGAGCTGCTGGTAGGTCTCATCCAATCCCAGTTTCAGCTCGGTTAACCGAGTGATTAAGTCCTGCAACTCTTCAGCGTTAAGATCCTGGCGGATGCTGCTCAAGAGGTCGATGGCGGTATCCACCGAGAAGCGGGCGTCGGAGAGGTCGTGCCGCGCGCTTTCGATGCCCTTCATAATGGTCTCCCTCATGGGGTGGAAAGAAGTAGTCACAACTATAGTACGCCTTTATTTCGTAGGGGAGAGGGGGGGGACACCCCCGTTCACCTCAGCGGGATCTCCCTAATAGTTCGCTCAATTATCCGCCGCCTATAATCGGGGAACCGCGACTCATCGCTATTTTCGCCGCTTTTCCCTGAAAAAAAACCGAATATAACGACCCACTCGCAGCCGTTCGGAACCACCTGAGCAGCGCTGCTTGTCCCTTGTGAAGGAGGAGAGAATGTCCATCACCCGACGTCAGTTCATGCGGCTCATGGCCATGGCGGGTGCCGCCGGTATGTTGCCCGGGATGCGCGATGCGCTGGCCGGCACCGCCAAGAGCGATCCGTATGACCTGCCGAAGTTCGGCAACGTCACCTTGCTGCATATCACCGATACCCACGCCCAGCTCAACCCTATCTATTTCCGTGAGCCGAATGTCAACCTGGGGATCGGCACCGCCAAGGGGCAGCCGCCGCACGTGGTGGGACGCAAACTCCTCAATCAGTTCGGCATCAAGCCCAACAGTGCCGAGGCCCACGCCTTCAGCTTTCTCCAGTTCGAGAAGGCGGCCCAGAAGTACGGCAAGGTGGGTGGTTTTGCCCACCTCAAGACCCTAGTGGACAAGGTACGGGCGGCCCGCCCCGCCAGCCTGCTGCTGGATGGCGGCGACACCTGGCAGGGCTCCGGGACCGCCCTCTGGACCCGGGGTATGGACATGGTGGAGGCGTGTAACCTACTCGGCGTCGACATCATGACCGGCCACTGGGAGTTTACCTATAAAGATGAAGAGGTGTTGAGCAACATCGAGGCGTTCAAGGGGGAGTTTGTCGCCCACAACGTCCAGGTACGCCCAGAGGCCAGCTTCGACTACCGCTTCGCCGAGTTTGCCGGTTACGACGAGGACTCCGGCCACGCCTTCAAGCCCTATACCCTCAAGCAGATCGGCGGGGTCAAGGTGGCCGTGATCGGCCAAGCCTTCCCCTACACCCCCATCGCCAACCCCTCCCGCTTCATCCCTGACTGGACCTTTGGCATCCAAGATGCCGAACTCCAGGCGCTGGTGGATAGCGTGCGGGAGAAGGAGCAGCCCGATGTCGTGGTGCTCATCTCCCACAATGGCATGGATGTGGACCTCAAACTGGCGCAGGTGGTCAGCGGTATCGACGTGATCCTAGGCGGCCACACCCACGATGGGATGCCGACCCCCAGCGTGGTAAAGAACCGCAGCGGCCAGACCCTGGTCACCAACGCCGGCTCCAACGGCAAGTTCCTCGGTGTGATGGACCTGGATGTGCGCGGGGGCAAGGTGCAGGGCTACAAATACCGCCTGCTGCCGGTCTTCTCTGAACTCCTGGCCCCCCACCAGGAGATGGCGGCCCACATCGAGAAGGTGCGCGCCCCCTATCTCGACCGCCTCACCGAACAGCTCGCCACCTGCGACCAGCTGCTCTACCGTCGCGGCAACTTCAACGGCACCTTTGACCAAGTGATCTGTGACGCCCTGCGCGCCACCAATGATGCCCAGATCTCCCTCTCCCCCGGCTTCCGTTGGGGGACCACCGTGCTACCAGGTCAGGCCATCACCATGGAGCACGTGCTGGATCAGACCGCCACCACCTATCCCGAGACCTACGTGCGGGAGATGAGTGGCACCGATATCAAGGCCATCCTGGAGGATGTCTGCGATAACCTGTTCAACACCGATCCCTTCCTCCAGCAGGGCGGGGACATGGTGCGGGTGGGCGGCCTGGACTACGTGTGTGACCCCGCCGCCGCCATGGGCGAGCGGATCCAGGAGATGACCCTGGATGACGGCACCAAGGTAGAGGCGAGCAAGAACTACAAGGTGGCCGGTTGGGCAACGGTGGGTTCCCAATCCCCGGGCAAACCGATATGGGAGCAGGTGGCAGAGTACCTGCGCCACCACAAAGAGCTGAAGATCACCAAGCTCAACACCCCCAAGCTGAAGAACGTCAAAGGCAATCCGGGGATCGCCGACTACCCCGCCATCCTCTCCTAATGCCTCTCCCTAACCCCCAGGCCCCGTCTCGGCGGGGCCTGGGGGATTGTTAGTAGTCGTTGACCTCACGCTTAGCGTTGGCAGTGGCCATCTTGGACCACTCATGGCGTTTGGGCCGGTACCGCAGCGGCAGTCAACACGGTCGCTACCTCACCAACTGCCCCCCAAGATGCAGCGCCCCTCTCCCCACCGCGGAGAGCGCCCATGCGGCCCCACCCCATGGCCCCTAGCGATCCCCCAACAACAGGATCTCTATGCTGGAATGATTTCATCCCCCCTGACCGCACCACCCCACCCAAGTAGACGCCCAATATTCACCTCCCACACCTCCGCGGCAGGGACCACGCTCTTCTGATACCTTTTTCCAGACCGCATATTCCGCTAACATCGCCCCCCTCAGGCGGCTGAGACGCCCGGTGAGGTCGATCCGGGTGAGGGCGTAATAGAAGACCCCAGGCTTATCCCCTGTGGGGAAACAGGCCTGCCGCACCTGATGGCCAGTGCAGAGAGCATTCCCCCATCTGCACACCCCATGACTATCAGGAGCGTGAAATGGAGATCCACGACACCGCCCGGCCGGCTGCCGGCCAACGGCCACCCCTCGCCGCCTCTGCGTTACCCCATCGCCCCCTGGGCCCTACTGACCCTCAGCGGGAGAGGGGCCAATCAGTGGCCACCCAACGGGACTGTAGATTCCGCGGTCAGCGGCCTAGCGCAACGGGGCCCGGCACACTCAATGAGGCCAATGGACCTGCTTCATGGGAGACAATGAGAAAGCAACCTCGACACCTACCCAAGGACAAACAGCTCGAACTCAAGCACCTGGTCGCAGTAGTGCGCGATTACCATCGGGTCGAGATGATCATCCTGTTCGGTTCCCACGCCCGGGGGGATTGGGTAGAGGATCGTTACCAAGAGGACTACATCACCTACGAGTACCGATCGGACTTCGACATCCTCATCGTCGTCAAAGATAAAGGTGTCGAACGGGCGCTGGAGTATGACCCGCAGCTCACAAAGGCGCTCGACCCCGGCGAGCACCGCACCCGCATCAACTACATCGTCCACACCATCCGCTACGTCAATCAAATGCTCTCAGAGCGGCGCTACTTCTTCATGGATATCTTGAAGGAGGGGTATCTACTCTATGACTCCGGTCGTTACACGCTGACCCGCCCGCCCCGCACCCTGCCGCCGACGATGATGCTGCGCCACGCCAAGGAGTATTTCACCGAGTGGTTGGACTCGGCTGAAGGGTTCTTCGAGAGCGCCCAGTTCAACCTCTCCCGCCAGCGCATCAAGATCGCCATCTTTGAGCTGCACCAATCGGCGGAGCGCTTCATCACTTGTCTACTCCTGGTCCACACCGGTTACCGCCCCAAAGAGCATGACCTAGAGAAGCTGCTGCGCCAGGCGGCCAATTTCGATCCCCGCTTCAGCCAGCTCTTCTCCATGGAAGAGGAGCACGAGAGGCACCTGTTTGATCTACTGCGCCGCGCCTACGTAGATGCGCGCTACAGCAAGAGATACCGCATCACCCCCCAGGAGTTCGATCTCATCGCCAGCCGGGTCCAGCACCTACGAGACCTCACCGTCGAGGTGTGCGGCAAGCGCATCCAGCGACTCAAAGAGAAGGTGCGCATCAAGGCGAGACAAAGCGGACGTCTGCCAGCATCAGGGCACTAATCCCCCCAGTGCGGCAACCCGTAGCCCCCCTCCAGCCCGTTAGAGGTCACCCCAATCCCCCTATACCGCCGTAGCGCCTCCGGTGGGTAGGCTTGGCACCGCTGTCGCGGCAGCCGCGCCCAGCCGAAGCCACCCAATAGCCCCCCAGCGCCACAGACAAAATGTGCAATAAACTGAGCATATAAAAGTTGATAACGATATCTCTATTCTGGAATAACAAAATAGAACTCCTCTTTCGCGCTTCCCCTGTAATTTACCGGGGGAGCGCCGACTGGGGTCGCAAGGTTTTTTTCTGATCCCTTTTTCCAGGCCGCATATTCCGCTAACATCTTCTCTCTCAGGCGGCCGAGGCGCCCGGTGGGGTTGATCCGGGTGAGGGCGTAATAGAACACCCCAGGTTTTTTACCTGTGTGGAAACAGGCCTGCCGCACCTGATGGCTAGTGCAGAGATTTGCTTACGTCCCTCTCTGCACACGGAATGACTATCAGGAGACATGAAATGGAAACACATTACACTGCCATGGAGCGTGTCCGGCTGGTGGCCGGTCACGTGCGCCTGCTCGCAGATCTCATGCTGCCGGGGGGCGACCTCGCCGATGTGGATCGGGCCGCCTTTGCCCAGGTGCTGTCTGAGTTGGCGCACCAGCTAGAGGTTGCGGCCTATGGCCAAGCGAGCAACTGCCCGTGCACCATCTGCTCGTTCAAGGGGGGCCAGGTATGATCTACGAGGCCAATGGACCCTCTTCGTGGTACAAAATGAAAAAACGTCCCAAGCATCTCCCCCCAGACAAACAGCTTGAACTGAAACATATCGTGGCGGTGGTGTGTGAGCGCTACCCGGTGGAGATGGTCATCTTGTTTGGTTCTCACGCCCGAGGGGATTGGGTAGAAGATCGCTATCAAGAAGATCACATCACCTACGAGTACCGCTCCGATTTCGATATCCTCCTCGTGGTCAAAGACAAACACGGCGAGCGGGAGCTGGAATACGATCCGCAGCTCAAAGAGGCGCTCGATCCCGGTGAACACCGGACCCGGGTCAACTACATCGTCCACACCATCCAACACATCAATCAGATGCTGTCGGAGCGGCGCTACTTCTTCATGGATATCTTGAAGGAGGGCTACCTACTACACGACTCCGGCCACTACAAACTGGCTCGCCCCCCCAAGGAGCTGCCACCGGAGACGATGCTGCGCCACGCCGAGGAGTATTTTGAAGAGTGGATGGATTCGGCCGAAGGATTCTTTGAGAGCGCCCAATTCAATCTCTCGCGTCATCGCGCCAAGATAGCCGCCTTTGAGCTACACCAGTCGGCGGAGCGCTTTGTCACCTGCCTCCTGCTGGTGCACACCGGCTATCGCCCCAAAGAGCACGATATCGAAAAGCTACTGCGCCAGGCCGCCGGTTTCGATCCCCGCTATGGCGAGCTGTTTCCCACGACGGAGGACTATGAGAAACATCTCTTCGATCTCCTGCGGCGGGCCTATGTGGATGCCCGTTACAGCAAGAAATATCACATCACTCATGAAGAGTTTGATGCCATTGCGACGCGGATCCGACGCCTACAGGACCTCACTGCCGAGGTGTGCGGTAGCCGTATTGAGCTGTTAGCCGAGAAGGCGCAGGAACACACCGAGAAGAAAATAGAGCCGGATAGAGAGTGACACCGCGCCTCCGCCGTGCCACAAGGCGCTAAGGTCACCCCCCTTACGACCGGCCCAATGCCAACCGTAAGGGGGGTCACTATCCGCTGGGGAGATGCGGTCACCCCCAGACGACCTCGCAGTGCTCAATCACCGCCCCCCCTTCCCACCCACCAGAGGCATCACGCCTATAGTCGGCGGAGCTGTGCAATATCCCGGCGTGGCGGCACCCCAAACAGGCGACTATATTCACGGCTGAACTGTGAGGGGCTCTCATAACCCACCTGAAAGGCGGCCGTCGCGGCATCGATATGCTCTGCCAACATCAGCCGCCGCGCCTCGTTGAGGCGCAACCACTTCTGATATTGCAACGGGGTCATCGCCGTGAGGAGACGGAAGTGGTGGTGAAAGTTGGAGCTGCTCATCTGTACCTGCGCCGCCAGTTCGTTGATCCGCAGCGGGCGCGCAAAATTCACTTTCAGCCACTCAATGGCGCGGGCAATGCGATGGCTCTGACTGCCCACCGAGGCGATCTGCCACAGGCGGGCCCCCTGGTTGCTCATCAACAGACGGTAGTGGATCTCGCGCACAATCAAAGGCGCCAACACCGGGATGGCAGCGGGCTCCTCCAGCAGGTCCAGTAGGCGTTTGAAGGCCTCCAGTAGCGGTGGCGAGGTCTCACCTAGCACCATGCCACGCTCAGAGGGGTGCTCCCGGGCCGGCGGCAGGCCACTCTGCGCCACCACCTCCGCCATCACCCGCAGGTCGAGCCGTAACGACAACCCTAGGTAGGGTCTCTGGCGGCTGGCCTCGACCACCTGCATCATCGCCGGCAGATCGAGCGAGGTGATGAGGAAGCGGTGGATGTCATAGGCGTAGACCACCTCGCCGAGCAGGGCGTGTTTGGCCCCCTGCACCACCAGGGCCACACTCGGCTCCACCAGGCAGCGGGTGGGCGTGGTAGCTGCCTCCTGGCGGTAGAGGGTCAAGTCGGGGATGGGGGTGACAGAGCGCACGACCCCCTTTGTGGAGCGGGCCACCACTTGGGCCAGGGAGGAGCGCAGTACCTCGATCCGATCGGCCTGCGGGTGGCGTGCCAAGGGTTGCGGCTTCACGAAAGGGAAAACTCCTGACGAGCGTCTCGGCGATGGTAATCCGCCCACCGCCAGCACGCCATCCACACCCAGCGGCAGCCGCAGGATCAGGCAAGAAATCTGGAGGATTTGGCTAGGGAGATTCCCGCCTCCAGCCGGAGAATGCAAGGCGTCCGCCCTTAGGAGGGATCCATGATCACACTCACTATCAACGGCCAGACCACCCAAGTCGATGCCGATCCCGATACCCCGCTGCTGTGGGTACTGCGCGATACCCTACATCTCACCGGCACCAAATATAGCTGCGGCATGGCGCTCTGCGGCGCCTGCACCGTACAGCTGGATGGGCAGCCGGTGCGCTCCTGCGTTACCCCGCTATCTGCCGCTGCCGGCAAGCGAGTGGTCACCATCGAAGGGGTGGGCAGCGAGGCCGTTGGCCGTGCCGTGCAGGAGGCCTGGCGCCAGCTGGACGTGGTGCAGTGCGGCTACTGCCAGTCGGGTCAGATTATGAGTGCAGTGGCGCTACTCACCGCCAACCGCCAACCCAGCGATGCCGATATCGACACCGCGCTGGGGGGCAATATCTGCCGCTGCGCCACCTATCTCCGCATCCGTGCCGCCATCCACTTGGCGGCCAAGAGTTTGGTGTAAGGAGGAGCACAGGATGACCACACCCCCTATTGAAAACGCCAGCCGACGCCGCTTCCTGCAAGGTGTCGCGGGCCTGACCCTGGCGCTCTACCTGCCCCGCCCAGCCAGCGCCGCGCCCCAAGCGGAGACGACCGCCCCGTTTGCGCCCAACGCCTTCCTGCGCATCGGCGTGGATAACAGCGTCACCGTCATCTCCAAACACCTAGAGATGGGCCAGGGGACCTACACCGGCCTCGCCACCATCGTGGCCGAAGAGCTGGATGCCGCCTGGTCACAGGTGCGGGTGGAGGGCGCACCCGCCGATGCAAAGCGCTACGCCAATCTCCAGTGGGGCGGCGCCCAAGGGACCGGCGGCAGCACCGCCATCCTCAACTCCTGGGAGCAGATGCGCCACGCCGGAGCCACGGCCCGCGCCATGTTGGTGGCGGCAGCAGCGCAGCGCTGGCAGGTACCAGCGGAGGAGATCACCGTCAGCGCCGGGGTGGTGAGCCACCACCCCTCCCAGCGCCAGGCCAGCCTGGGCGAACTCGCCACTGCGGCCGCTACGCAGCCACTGCCAACGGCGGTCAAGCTGAAGGAGCCGCACCAGTTCCAGCTGGTGGGCAAGGTGGCGCCACGCAAAGATACCGCCGAGAAGAGCAACGGCAAGGCCCGTTTTACCCAGGATGTGCAGCTCCCCGGGATGCTGGTCGCGGTGGTAGCCCACCCACCCCGCTTCGGCGCGCAGGTCAAAGAGTTCGATGCCAGCCGGGCCAAGGCCGTTAAGGGGGTGGTCGAGGTGGTGCAGATCCCCACTGGGGTGGCCGTGCTGGCCCATGACACCTGGAGCGCCAAAAAGGGCCGTGATGCGCTCACCGTCACCTGGGATGAGGAGCGCGCCTTCAAACTCGGCAGTGATGAGATCACTGCCCGCTACCATGAACTGGCGCAGTCACCCGGTGCGATCGCCCACGCCCAAGGTGATCCCGATAGGGCATTCGCCCAGCCGGCGCGGCGGCTACAGGCCAGCTACGACTTCCCCTACCTGGCCCACGCCGCCATGGAGCCGCTCAACTGCGTCGTCCAGCTCCAGCCAACCAGCTGCGAGATCTGGAACGGCGAGCAGATGCAGAGCGTGGATCAGATGAAGATCGCCGCCCAATTGGGGCTGGAGCCGGAGCAGGTGACCCTGCACATGCTCTACGCCGGTGGCAGTTTCGGCCGGCGCGCCAGCAAGGACTCGGACTACCTGTTGGAGGCCGTGAGCATCGCCCAGGCCATTGCTGGGCGGGCACCGGTCAAGCTGGTCTGGCTGCGTGAGGACGATATGCGGGCGGGCTACTACCGCCCCGCCTTCCACCACACCCTCGAAGCCGCCCTCGACGCCGAAAAACAGCTGATCGGCTGGCGTCACCGCCTGGTGGGACAGTCGATCCTGGCCGGCTCCCCCTTTGGGGCCCGGGTGAACAACGGTGTCGATCCCATCTCGGTGGAGGGGGCTGCCAACCTGCCTTACGGGATCCCCCACATGCGAGTGGATCTCCACACCCCCCAGGGGATTGAGGTGCCGGTGTTGTGGTGGCGTTCAGTGGGCTCGACCCACACCGCCTACTCCACCGAGACCTTCATCGACGAGGTGGCCACAGCGGCGGAGCAGGACCCGGTAGCCTTCCGCCTCGCCCTGCTGACACAGCAGCCACGGCACGCCGGTGTGCTAAAACTCGCGGCCGAGAAGGCGGGTTGGGGGCAGCCGCTGACCCAGGGAGGGGCGGGTGAGCGGCGCGGTCGCGGGGTGGCGGTGCATGAGTCGTTCGGCACCTTTGTCGCCCAGGTGGCCGAGGTGACTCTCCAGGCGGACGGTAAATTAAAGGTCGATCGCGTCGTCTGCGCCGTGGACTGCGGGATCGCCATCAACCCCGACAATATCCGCTCCCAGGTGGAGGGCTCCGTAGGCTTTGCCCTCTCGGCACTACTACACGGCGCCATCACCCTCAAGGCGGGGGTGGTCGAGCAGTCCAACTTCCACGACTACGCCCCCATCCGCATCCACGAGATGCCCGCGGTGGAGGTGCATATCGTTGCGTCGAGCGAGCCCCCCAGCGGCATCGGCGAACCGGCGGTACCCCCCTTGGCCCCGGCGGTCGCCAACGCCATCGCCGCCGCCACCGGCAAACGGCTGCGGAGCCTGCCGATCCAACCGGCGGACTACGCCTAGCGGGCCCGGCATGGAGAGTATCGACCTACACCTCTTGGCCACGGCACTCCGCTGGGCGGCGGAGGGCCACCGCTTTGCCCTGGTGACGGTGGTCCGCACCTGGGGCTCGGCACCGCAGCCGCCGGGCGCCTGGCTGGTGCTGCGCGATGATGGCCTGCTGGAGGGTTCGGTCTCCGGCGGCTGCATCGAGGAGGATCTCAGAGCCCGGCGGCGGGCGGGCCAACTCGGTGACCAGCGCCCCTTTCACCTGACCTATGGCGTCAACCAGGAGGAGGCGGCCCGCTTCGGCCTACCCTGCGGCGGCACCCTGGAGCTGGTGGTGGAGCCGGCCCCCGCGCTGGCCACCCTGGAGGCGCTGGCAACACGCCTGGCGCAGCAGCAGCTGGTGCTGCGCCAGGTCGATCTGGCCAGTGGCCACGTGACCCTCCGCACTGCCCCAAGCGGTGCCCAACTCACCTGGGATGGCCACCGCCTCACCACCGTCCACGGCCCCCAGTGGCGGCTGCTACTCATCGGCGCCGGCCAGATCGCCCGCTACCTCTCCCCCATGGCGCAGGCCCTGGGCTACGCCATCACTATCTGCGATCCGCGCCCGGAGTATGGCCCGCTCTGGGATGTGGCCGGCACCCAGCTGGTGACCACCATGCCCGACGACACCCTGCTCGCCATGGCGCCGGATAGCCGCTGCGCCGTGGTGGCCCTCACCCACGACCCCAAACTCGACGACCTGGTGCTACTACAAGCACTGCGCTCACCCGCCTTCTATGTCGGTGCCCTCGGTTCACGCCGTAACAGCGCCCAACGGCGCGCGCGGCTGGCCCAACACTTCCACTTTACCCCCGCAGAACTGGCCCGCCTCCATGGCCCGGTGGGCCTCCCCATCGGCAGCCACACCCCACCGGAGATCGCCGTGGCGATCCTGGCGGAGATGACGGCGGTGAGAAACGGCATCCCCCTGCCCTCCTGGGGTCCCACCCCAACCGGCGCCAGCGAGGCGCTGCCCTGCGTGAGCCCGTGAGCGCCACCTCAGGCCCCATCGTTGGCCTACTCCTGGCCGCCGGCCAGGGGCGCCGCTTTGGCAGCGATAAGCTGCTGCACCCGCTGGCCGATGGCCAACCCCTGGTCACCGCCAGTGCGCGGCACCTAGCGGCATCCACCGATCACGCCATCGCCCTGGTGCGGCCGGGGCAACCGGCGCTATGCACCGTGCTGGCGGGCAGTGGGCTGGCGGTGGTAGAGGTGGCCAACGCCGCCGCCGGCATGGGGGTAACCCTAGCCGCCGGCGTGCGCGCCGCTGCCCAGGCCGCCGGCTGGGTGGTGGCGCTAGGGGATATGCCCCAGGTACAGCCGGAGACCCTACGCCAGATCCGCGACGCCCTGCGCGCCGGTGCCGCCATCGCGGCCCCCTACTACCACGGCCGCCGCGGCCACCCAGTGGGCTTTGATCGCCGCTGGTACCGCGCCCTCAGCGCCCTCAACGGCGACACCGGGGCACGCCAGCTACTACAGGTGCATAGCGCCGCCATCACCCCTATCGTCGTCAACGACCCCGGCTGCCTGTGGGATGTGGATACCCCCCAGGACCTGCTGGCACCACCCAGCGGCCAGTAGAGAGGGCCACTACGAGGGAGGTACAGCGAGAGCGGGCGTGGATGCGCTGTCGAGCGACACAGTGGACGGGAATAAACCACAACGGGCGACCCACCGCCCAGGCGGGTCGCCCAAATAGCGTTTCAGCAGATTAGCGCCGCTGTTACCAAGCTCTAGCGTGCTGCTCAGTAACCGACACGGATGGTCTGGGTGCGTGAGTTATCAGACTCTGACGACTCGGCCACATTGCAGTAGATATCGGCATAGCCGGTGACGGTCAGATAGGAGCCCTTCCGCACCTGAGAGCCCACAAAACCGGGCCCATAGACCAGGATGGAGGCACAGGCACCAGGCGCCAGAGAACCCGCGGTATCAAAGGCCTGCCAGAGACCGGTGCAGGTGGAGATCTGCGGCGTGCCCCACCCCTTCATACCCGTCACGTGGCTCCAGACGGTGGCCGTGCCGCGGTTGCAGATGGTGTTGTAAAACACCACGGAGCAGTAGTTGTTACTGCCACAAGAGGCGGCGTGGGAGATCCCCTCGTTCCGCAGGTTAGGGGTAGACGCCGCGGCAAAGATCCGGGTAGCAGCCGTGGCGGGTTCGCTCAACGAGGCGGCGGCCTCATCCATGGAGGTCTGTGCCGCAGCACCGGCCAGCTCCACCATCTCACCCTGCTCGATCACCAGCGCCAAAGAGGCGCTATCGATCACCGCCACCTCACCGGCGGTCGCGGGTAAACGAAGTTGCAGCACCTCGGTATAGTCGCCATCCGGCAGGCCATCGATCCCCTGCGGCACGAGAGAGACCAGCGCCACGGGCGAGGCAGCCGGCGCCGCCAGGGTCGCCTCATGCAGCAACTGACTCCCCTGATAGAGGCTCAAAGAGAGTTCCAGTACCGGCGTAGCCTCATCGCCAAACAGCTCAATGGAGGATGAGTATGCATCCACGTGACCAAAATGCGCGCTGCTACCGGCCCATGCCGTGGAGACACAGGTCCCCAAGAGTAGAGCCGCCCAACCCAAAGCAGAGGACGCGGGACGTTGTAATGGCATTTTGCACTCCTATTTTGCAGTTAAGTTCCAATCCTTATCGAAGAATGACAGATCCTCGGAACATCATCCTTGAGAAGGCCACACCCGCCCTTAGATATCAATACAGGGCGCCCCATGGTGGCGCGAAAACATGACAACCGAATTTAATTTAGAATGCGTGACTGTGGCGTTGCCCTTGCTATGACCCCACTGGGCACTGGCGCCTTGATATTGCATATAGACCCTCAAAAAAGGGCATCAGTGCCCACCCGAGCGCCCGTTCCACCTACCTTCGGCTGGCCTACCGAACCCCCATCAGCCGCCCCTCAGCAGGGGACATAAAAAGACAACCCAACAGGGCCGAG
>QKFD01000085.1 GCA_003251535.1 Chromatiales bacterium
GGCGTGGCCCCTGTCGCAGGGGCGCCAAATAGCTTAAGGAAAGCGAGGGCCGAAGGGAGCTGGCAGATGTGACAGGGTGGGGCAAAAAGTTTGACCCCACCCTTCGCAAGGCGGGGGCGGCCTACTCGGTCAGTCGGGGGGAACTGCTTAAGCTCGGCACCTCTCGATGCCGGTGCCCGGGGCACTCTTGCTGTTCAGCGAACGCTTCCCCTTACCGGGCGAGTAGGGGACCTCTACCTGTCAGTGAGTGCGCCCTGCCGGGCCCAGAAAAACGAAGCCCGGCACGGGGCCGGGCTTCGTCGACAGCGCTTGACCGGGGTCGGTCTGGGATTAGGCCTTAGCCACCCAGGACTTGCACCAGCCAGTAGCCTTCACTTCCTTACCGGAGAAGATCGGGCAAGCACCCTGGGCAGCGGCGCCACCCTGGTACAAGTTGCAGTTGGCGCAGTGCTGACCGTCGGTAGCGCTGGTCTCGACGTAGCCGAGGGCCTGAGCGGTGGGGTCAGCCGGGTCGAGCATATCGGCGCGAGCAGCGCCGGCGTAGCCCATGGCCACAGCGAACGGAACCACAGCGATACCCTTCAGGACGGAACGGCGGCTGACGTCGGTCTTCTGGTCGGACATTGATTTTCTCCTGGTGTTAGACGCGCTTTTGATTTTTCCTGTACTGCCACCGCCCATACAGGCGGCGGCTGGTGCAAACATAAGCCAGTGACCCCTACAGAAGCAACGGTTTTCGCAGCGAAAAGGTGCATTTGTTCTATGCGCTCGCTCCTCTGATACGGCCGCGTGGGGCGTGCCTCGCCCCGTTGAGTGGCGGGCTGGCAAGGGGATCTGGCGGTTCTATGGTGGTGCTAGAGGGGGGATCCCTAGTTCTGGGCTGCGCCATTGAGCGAGGGTAAATATTGCATTTATGTAAAAATCGCGTCTTGTTTGTCTCTTAGGTCTCTCGGTTGGCAAGCCATGGGATAATTCGCCGTTCGATAGCCGACAGCCCCTCCTAAATCCCATGCTACGACTGACCGAGATCCGTCTCCCCCTCGATCACCCCGAGGGGGCATTGCGGCAGGCGATCCTCCAGCGCCTCGGCATCCCCCCCGAGCAGCTCCACGCCTTCACCCTGTTCCGCCGTGGCTATGATGCCCGCAAGCGGAGTGCCATCAAGCTGGTTTATAGCGTCGATGTCGAGGTGGCCGATGAGGCGGCCCTGCTCGCCCGCTGGGGTGGCGATGGCGGGGTGGGCCCCACCCCAGATATGCGCTACCACCAGGTCAGCCACGCCCCTAGCAACCTGGAGGAGCGGCCGGTGGTGGTGGGATTTGGTCCCTGCGGGCTGTTTGCTGGCTTGATCCTGGCGGAGATGGGGTTTCGTCCCATCATCCTGGAGCGGGGCAAGCCAGTACGGGAGCGGGCCAAAGATACCTTTGGTTTCTGGCGCCAGCGCCAGCTCGATCCGGAGTCCAATGTGCAGTTTGGTGAAGGGGGGGCGGGTACCTTCTCCGATGGCAAGCTCCACAGCCAGATCAAGGACCCGGGCTACCGCGGTCGCAAGGTGCTTACCGAGTTTGTCGCCGCCGGGGCCCCAGAAGAGATCCTCTATATCAGCAAGCCCCACATCGGCACCTTTCGCCTGGTCTCCATGATCGAGAAGATGCGGGCCAAGATCATCGCCTTGGGGGGAGAGGTCCGTTTCCAGAGCCGGTTGGAGGGGATCGAACTGGCGGCGGGCCAGCTGGTGGGGGCGCGCTTGGCGAGCGGTGAACAGATCGCCACCCGCCATCTCATCTTGGCGCTGGGCCATAGCGCCCGCGACACCTTTGCCATGTTGGTAGGGCAGGGGGTGACAGTGGAGCCCAAATCCTTCTCTATCGGTGTGCGGATTGAACACCCCCAGGCGCTGATCGACCGAGCCCGTTTTGGTGCCGCGGCCGGTCACCCACTACTGGGGGCGGCCGACTATAAGCTGGTCCATCACTGCACCAACGACCGCTCGGTCTACAGCTTCTGCATGTGCCCGGGTGGTCAGGTGGTGGCGGCCGCCTCGGAGCCGGGGCGGGTGGTGACCAACGGTATGAGTCAATACTCGCGGGCGGAGCGCAACGCCAATAGTGGCCTGGTGGTGGGGATTACGCCGACGGACTTCCCCCCCGGCCCTTTGGGTGGGGTGGAGCTACAGCGGCAGCTGGAGGAGGCCGCCTTTGTGGCCGGCGGCAGTGACTACTCCGCCCCGGCCCAACGGGTAGGGGACTTCTTGGCGGGGATTCCATCGACCGCCCTCGGTGGGGTTGAACCCTCCTACACCCCCGGCATCAAGTTGACCGATCTCAGCCGCTGCCTGCCGGAGTTTGTGGTGCGGGCGTTGCGCGAGGCGATCCCCGCCTTCGAGCGGCAGATCAAGGGGTTTGCCATGGCCGATGCCCTCATGACCGGGGTGGAGACGCGCACCTCCTCGCCAGTGCGGATCCGGCGTGGGGAGGACTACCAGAGCGTCAACACCCGCGGTCTCTATCCGGCCGGGGAGGGGGCCGGGTATGCCGGTGGCATCCTCTCGGCAGCGGTGGATGGGATCCGGGTGGCAGAGGCGGTGGCGCTGGATCTGGCCGGCAGATCCCCGTGACGCCCCGGGGACGGCTCGCCCTATCGATAAACCGTGGCCCATGGGGGTGCGGTGACGGAAACATTTAAGACACGATAGAATCGGCGGCGGTGCGCAGTGGGTGGCCGCCTAGCCAGGCGGGGCTGCGCCAACCCCGTAGACGGAGCGAGGTCCCCATGGAGCAGAGCAAACAACCGGATGAGCAGGCAGTGCTGGTCGGGCTCGGCAAGCGCAAGCTGGCCGAGCGGCGCCGCTGGCTGGTGCCGGCGGCGCAGAGCGGCAGCGGCGCGGTGTTCACCAAGTTGGCCAGCATGTACCCCACCAAAAATGCCCTGCGGGCGGATGTGCTGGTGGCGATGCAGGAGCTGAATAGCCGCGCTGGAGGTGCCTTCGGCGCGCAGTTTGAGCCGGTGGTGCGGGCGGAGTTTGCCCGCTTGCAGGCGGAGGGATCCAACAGCCACGGCGAGTTTCTGCTGGAGATGCTCTGGTATGCCGCGCGTGCCCCGCAAGGCTTAAACGGACTGGCCCACTGGGCCCGCGAGCTGGCCACGGCACAACCGTCGGCGCTGCCTCAGTCGCTGGCGGCGGAGATCTCTACGGTGGCCGATCTGGTCCTGGCGACCGGGGGCGATCAGGAGGCGCTGGCGCGGGCCATCGCTGCGTGGCGGGCCGGAGGGCTGCTGGAGGGGGCGGAGCTGATCGAGATCGCGCTCCAGCAGGCTACGCCACTGCTCTGGGAGCCACTCCAGCAGCAGTTGCGGGAGGCACCGGAGCGGCCCGATTGGCCAGCGCTAATGATGGGTTACCTCGACTACGCCGCGCGGCTTAAGCGGCAGCCAGACGCGGCGCTGGTCAGTCGTTACCAACAGTGGGCCGGCCAGCCGTTTGCCGAACAGCCGCTGCCAGGGGGGCGCCAGCATGGGTGAGACCATCCGTGAGCACCTCTTCACCGAGGAGGCGCGGCGCTGCGACTCGCTCCTCAAGGGGCTGAAGGCAGGGGATCGCGCCGCCTATGAGGCGTGGTTACAGCGGCCAGAGAACTACTACCTGCGGGGCGCCCTCCAGATCTTGGAGAAGGGGCTCAAACATCGGCTCGCTTGGGACGGCAACAGCTACCAGCTGGTGCCACGTAAACAGAAGCCGAGTATCGGTCCCTCGCTGTTTGCCTTTCTGCAACGCACCGATACCGTGGTGATGTTTACCGATGGTTTCAGCTTCCGCCGCTCGCAGAGTTCCGGTGGCCACATCAATGGCGCCTGGGAGGAGGGGGAGCTGGTGGCCATCGGCAAAGGCAAGGAGAAGTACAAGATGCGCAAGCGCAATGTCATCTGGATCTCCAGTGACCTGCGCCGCTCGCCGGTGGCCATTGCCATGCTCATTGCCCACGAGGTGGGCCACGGTATCGCCACCGAGTATCGGGACAACTATCCGCTCCCCTATGGCCAGCCAGAGGCGCTCGATAAGCCCCCCTACAGCCTCTTCCCCTACGACGAACGCGACGACGATGACCAGCTCTGCTATCCGCTGGAGGGGTTGATTGCGCGGGAGCTGGGGCTCAATCCCGACTTTCAGGTGCAGCAGTCAACGCCAATGAGCGCTGCGGCGCGTGCCTGGTATCAGCAGGTGTTTGGTGGCTACACCACGGCGGCCTACCGGGACAAGCTCCGGTTAGGGACGGTATTTGCCCGGGAGAAGGCCTACTCCAGTCGGCCCCACGTCTGTGGGATGCGCTGCAAATACTTTGACCAGTATGGTTACTGCAACCGGCCGGTGAAGGTGCCGCCCTGCTACCAGTTTGAGCAGCATCTGGAGGGGTGGCTGCAGCCCGATCAAGGGGCGGCGAGCGCGCCGCCCGAGGGGTTTGTCGCGGAGCCGAAGCGGCGTTGAGCCAGTGCGTTGCGCCCCTGTCGTGGTGTGTGGTTAGACCGGCGGCGGCGGCGCGTTAAAACGAGATGGAGAGGCTGATGGCGCCAAATTCGTCGTAGCGCTCACTCTGCTCTTTGAATTCCCGCGAGCGCACCACATGGGTGTAGGCGAGGCGCACCTGTTGGTACTCAAGGACCAGGCCGTACTGGAGATCACCCAGGAGCGGCAGTTTGTCCACGCTGCGGCTATCGCTGAAGGTGTTGCCGTCGAGAAAGATATTGCGGGCCACGGCGCGCCCCTCGAAACCGGCAAACAGATACCAGTTGAACTCAGGGCTGGGTAGGAACTCCCCGGAGCCGAGTAGACCGGGCTGGATGCGCGGGGGGCCAAAGTCGTTCGGCAGCCGCCTGCCGTAGCGGAGGGTCAGACCGGTGTTGGCGTAGGTGAAGACGTTACCCACCGCCGCCCCCACATGGGGGGAGAGATCGAACTGGGGTCCGAGGGCGGTGCGGGTGGCCAGCTCGCGCCAGCTGCGCAGGTAGGTCACCACCACCCCCGGTTCGTTGCCTAGCTGGGTGCCCCACCCTTGGGGTTCATCCGCCCCGATCGCCTTATGGACGACCTTCTGGCTCTGTTCGGCGAGGGAGGCGGGGCCCACCATGCCCAGGCTGAAGGCCACTAGATCGAACTGCTTGCCCGATCCCACCCCTAGCCCCACCGTGCCATAGACCCAGCCGGCGTAGGGGCGGTCATCCAGCGGGGGGTCCTTGAGGGTGATGTCGCTGGGGGTGAACATGCTCTGGCCAAAGGCGTAGCCGTGGCGTACCACCCCTTGCTGGGGAAACCAGGGAATCGTGCGCGCTAGGCGTGCCGCCCATTTGGGGGTCTGGCTGCTGCGATCCGGGACCCAGATGAAGCCGACCCCGTTGGTGTAGTGCTGGTCAACGTCATAGAAGAGATCGTTCTCCAGCACAAAGCTGAAGGTGCCGTTGCGCGTTGGGGTGTCGGTGCTGGCCTGGAGTGGGCCGACTAGGCCGAGGAGGAGGAGTGCCAGACATCTTTTCACGGTGATCATGCCAAGGTTGCCAGGGTCTTGCGGAAGCGCGTCAGGGAGAGGAAGAAAAGGAGCGTGCCGATCAGGGCCAGGCTGACAAACTGCGGCCATACCACCGAGAGCCCGGCATCGCGGTAGAGGATCGCCTGGGCCAACATGACGTAGTGGGTATTGGGGGCCGCCAGCATGATCTCCTGCACCCCTAGGGGCATACTCTCGCGCGGTGAGATGCTACCGGAAAGGACTGACAGAGGCAGCAGCACCAGCATCAGCAGCAGGCCGAATTGTGGCATGGAGCGGGCCACGGTGCCGAGGAAGATCCCCAGCGCCGTGGTGGCAAATAGGTGGAGGGCGGTGCCCGCCAGGAACAGCGCCAGCGAGCCTTGGACCGGCACCTGCAAGATCGACTCGACCACAACGGTCAAAGAGAAGGCCGAGGCCACCAGCACCACCACCCCTGTGGACCAGACCTTACTCAACATGATCTCGGCAGGGGTGATCGGCATCACCAGCAGGTGCTCCACCGTGCCGTGCTCCCGCTCCCGTAGCAGCGCCGCCCCCGCCAGGATGATGGAGAGCAGGGTCACTTGATTGATCACCTCCATCACCGAACCGAACCAGATCCGGTTGAGTTCAGGGTTGAAGCGGGCGCGCAGATCGAGCGCCACCGGCGAGGCGAGGGGGGTCAGTTGGTGGCTGGCGGCAAACTTATTGACCTCTGTCAGCACAATGGACTGGATGTAGCCCGCGCCGGCAAAGGCCTGGGTCATGCGGGTGGCATCGACATTGAGCTGGAGCGTGGGTTGGCGCTGCGCCAGTAGATCGCGCTGGAAGTTGGGCGGGATATCGAGGGCGAAGGTGTCACGGCCGGCGTCCATGCGGCTATCCATTTCGAGTTGGCTGATCAGCTCCGGCGGCTGGAAATAGGGGGGCCTGAAGCCATCGATGATGCGCCCTGCGAGGGGCGAGTGGTCCTCATCGACTATGGCGATGGGGGCCTGTTGCAGCGTCTCCGGCATCACCGTTGCCGCCGAGTAGATGGCGATGGTGAAGGAGTAGAGGATCAGCACCAGCATCATGGGGTCGCGCAGCAGGCTGCGCAGCTCCTTGACCCCGAGGTGGCCGACATGGCTCAGGCGCATGGTCTAGCGCTCCTGCTTCTTGAGTAGCGCCACCCCTAGACCGATGAGCAGCGGCGCGGCGATGGCCAGGGGGAGGAGGGCACCTTGGAGATCAGCAAACTCCAACCCCTTGGAGAAGGTGCCGCGGGCGATGATGATGAAGTAGGTGGTCGGGTAGATCTCGCCGATCCAGCGCCCCAGCCCCTCCAGGGATGAGACCGGATTGGTCATCCCCGAAAACTGCACCGCCGGCAGCAGGGTCAGCACGGCCGCGGCAAACATCGCCGCCACCTGGCTGCGGGTAAAGGCAGAGACCAGGAGGCCGATGGCGGTGGCGCTGGTGACATAGAGCAGCGCGGCGAGGGCCAGGGTGAGAAAACTGCCGGTGATGGGGATCTGAAACACAAACAGCGCCAGGGCGGTGAGCAGCAGGAAGTTGACCATCGCCATACCGATGTAGGGGAGCTGCTTGCCGAGTAGAAACTCTGTCCGGGTGACCGGCGTGACGTAGAGATTGACGATGGAGCCCAGCTCCTTCTCGCGCACCACCGCCAACGCCGTCAACATGGCGGGGATCAGCATCAGCAGCAGGGGGATGACGGCCGGTACCATGGCCGGCAGACTCTCGATATCCGGGTTATAGCGGTAGCGGGTGTCGATGGTGACCAGCCCGGCCAGGGCCGCCGCCCCCAGGCTCTCCCGCCCACGGCTCTGGAGCCACTGGTTGTGGATCCCCTGCACGTAGCCGCGCAGGGTCTCGGCGCGGGTCGGCATGGCGCCATCGATCCAGGCGCCAACGGCCACCTCCTCACCCCGTGCGACATCGCGGGCGAAGCCGGGGGGGATCTCAATGGCCAGGCTGATCTCGCCCGCCCGCATCCGCTGATCGAGGTCGTCGTAGCCGCGTAAAGGGGGGCCTGCCCGGAAATAGCGGGAACCCTCCAGGTTGAGCACATAGCTCTGACTGAGGGTGGTCTGGTCACGATCGAGCACCGCGAAGCTCAGGTTATCGACATCTAAGGTGATGCCGTAACCGATGACGATCATCAACACCAGGCTCCCGAGGAGCGAGAGCGCCAGGCGGACCGGATCGCGGCTCAACTCCAATGACTCCCGCTGCATGTAGCTGAACATCCGGCGCAGGCTGAAGCCGTTGCGGGGGGGGCTGCCGCTGGCCTGGACTGGGTGGGCGAGGGCGCTGGTAGCATCCACCTCTACGCCCTCCTGGCCCACCGCCGCCTCCAGGTGGCTGATGAAGGCGGCCTCCAGCGAGGTGCTGCCCCGTTCCGCAATGATGGCCGCCGGGGTGGCGCTCACCAGCACCCGCCCGGCGTGCATCAGTGAGATGCGGTCGCAGCGCTCCGCCTCGTTCATGAAGTGGGTGGAGATGAATATGGTCACCCGCTCCTGGCGCGATAGCTCCAACAGGATGCGCCAGAAGGCGTCCCGTGCCACCGGATCGACCCCCGAGGTCGGTTCATCCAAGATCAGCAGCTCCGGGCGATGGATCATCGCCACCGCCAGGGAGAGCCGCTGTCGCAGACCCAGCGGTAGGGCGTCGGGCAGCTCCTCCAGCACCTCCTCCAGGGCAAATTTACGGGTCATCTCGGCCACCCGCGCCGGGATCTCCGCCTTGGGTAGACGGAACAGGCGGGCGTGCAGCTCCAGATTCTGGCGCACACTCAGCTCGCTGTAGAGCGAGAAGGATTGGCTCATGTAGCCCACTCGGCGCCGGGTCTCCATATCCCCCGCATCCACGATGTTGCCAAAGAGCCGCGCCTCCCCCTCGCTGGCGGCCAGCAGGCCGGTCAACATCTTCATCGTGGTGGTCTTGCCGCAGCCATTGGAGCCGAGGAAGCCGAAGATCTCCCCTCGTTGGATGCGGAAGTTCACATGGTCCACCGCTATGAAGTCGCCGAACCGCATGGTGAGGTCGTGGGCCTCGATGGCGGCCACCGCCTCCTCCGCCGGGGGGCGCGGGGGGAGGATGACCGGCTGGTAGTCGGCCCGCTGCGCCGCCGGCAGGAGGGCGATGAAGGCCGCCTCCAGGGTGGTGGTATGGGTCCGGGCCAACAGTTCGCTGGGTCTCCCGCTGGCCAGGAGCTGGCCGCCGCTCATGGCCACTAGCCAGTCGAAGCGGGCCGCCTCCTCCATATAGGCGGTGGCCACCAGCACGCTCATCCCCGGGCGGCGGGCGCGGATGCGCTCGATTAGCTCCCAAAATTGACGGCGCGAGAGGGGATCAACCCCTGTGGTGGGCTCATCCAGGATGAGTAGATCGGGGTCGTGGATCAGGGCGCAACAGAGTCCCAGCTTCTGCTTCATGCCCCCCGACAGCTTACCCGCCGGCCGATCGGCAAACGCCGCTAGGCCGGTGGCGTGCAGGAGATCGGCGATGCGCAGCTCACGCTCGGCCCGTGCCTGGCCAAAGAGGCGGGCGAAGAACTCGACATTCTCGAAGACCGAGAGGGTAGGGTAGAGGTTCTTGCCCAACCCCTGGGGCATATAGGCCACCCGCGGACAGATGGCCCGCCGATGGCGGGGGTCGGCCATATCGCCCCCCAACACCTCTATTCGACCGCGCTGGATCGCCCGGGCACCGGCTACCAGGGAGAAGAGGCTCGACTTGCCCACCCCATCCGGGCCGATGAACCCCACGCTCTGGCCGGCCGGGAGGCTGAGGGTGATCTCCCGCAGCGCTTCGTTACTCCCGTAGCGCAGCCCCACCCCCTGTAGCTGCACCACCGCCGGGGGCGGGGCGTGGTGGGTGGTGGCAGGGTTCATGGCGGCAGCTGCACCTGGAGCTGGCTGGGCCACGGCTGGTGGGGATCCAACCGCACATAGGCCATGCCGGGCAGGCCGGTCTTCACCTGGGTGATGTGCTGTCGCAGCAGATCGGCGGGGATCTGCGCCCGGATACGGAACATCAGTTTGGCCCGTTCATTGGCGGTCTCTACCGTTTTGGGGGTGAACTGCGCCACATCGGCGACAAAGGAGATGGTGGCAGGGATCACATAGTGGGGGGCGGCATCCAGGATGATGCGCGCCTCGCTGCCGAGGGCGACCCGTCCCGCCTCGGCAGTCGGCAGGAAGAAGGTCATATAGACATCGCTCAGATCGACCACATTGAGTACCCGTCCGCCCGCTGCCACCACCTCGCCCACTTGGGCCACCAGGTACTGGACCCGGCCGTCACGGGGGCTCTTCAGCTCGGTCTCGTCGATCTCGGTCTGGATGCTATCGATGGCCGCCTCCACCGCCTCGATCTCCGCCTGCGCCCCGCTGATCTGAGCGCGGGCCGTGACAATCCCCGCCTCGCTGGCCGCCACCTGGGCGCGGGCGGCACTGACCCCCGCCTCGGCGCTCAACATCTGGGCACGGTCGTTGTCGGCCACCTGTTCAGAGATGGCCCCCTTGGTGGTCAGCTCTTGGGAGCGGGCCGCCTGTTTACGGGCCGCCTCATACTCCGCCTCGCGCTGTAGCACCACCGCTTGGGCGGCCGCCTTTTCGCTCTCGGCCTGGGCCAGTTGGCTGCGGGCCGTCTCTACGGCGCTGTGGGCCTGACCGAGCTGCGCCTTGGCCTGACGTAGCTGCGCCTTTAGGGTTGCGCTATCGAGGCGGGCGACCACCTGGCCGGCACTGATGAACTCCCCTTCATGGACCAGGATCTCGCTGATGCGCCCGGCGGCCTTGGCGGCGATGTCGATCTCCGTCGCCTCGATACGGCCGTTGCTGGCGGCCACACCGTCCGCCTCGCCATTGCCGCCATAGCGCTGCCAACTGTAGTAGCCGGCCAATAGCAGCAGCAGGGGGAGGGCGATCCAGGCGGTACGGGGAAGTTGGGTTGAAGGCATCCTCTTACTCCTTCTTCAATCCCGCTAACGGGGCGGCAGGGGCGGGCTGTCTCACTGTAGTCGGCCTCTTGGGGGATAGCTCAGCCAGGGGGAGTTGGGAAACATACATTCAAGGCTGTATGTATACTACGCCGTGGGTGGCGAAGCCAATCCCTAGGCGAGGAGGAGGGTCTTGATATGGCGAGGAGAACTAAAGAGGAGGCGCAACGCACCCGGCAGCAGCTGCTTGATGCCGCGCGGGTCGTCTTCCACCGCAACGGTGTGGCACGCTCCACCCTGGAGCAGGTGGCCTCAGAGGCGGGGGTGAGCCGAGGGGCCATCTATTGGCATTTCAAGAACAAGGCGGAGCTTTTCTTCGCCCTGCGCACCGATGTACTCACCCCCCTGTTTGAGCAGATGGACGCCACCTTCCAGTCGGACCACTATCCCAATCCGCTGGATGCCTTGGAGGTGGCGCTCAAGGCCACCTTTGAGGCGCTTGATAACCGCCCCCAGCTGCGCCAGATGCTGGAGATCATGGTGCTGCGCTGCGAGAGCGTGGCCGAGTTTGCCGCGGTGCGCCAGGAGGCGGATCGCCCCAGCCTAGAGTTTCTGGGACGGGTGGAGCAGATCTATCGAGAGGCGGCGGCGGGTGGTTATTTGTGCCCCGCGGCTGATCCCGCCGCCCTCGCCTGGGATACCTGGGCCTTTGTCGGCGGTCTGCTCCACGCCCTGCTGGCTGGGATGCTCGACACACAATTGCAGTCTCAGGTGGCTAGCATGGTCAGCCACCACATAGCGCTGCGCCGCGCCCGTCAGTAGTCACCTTGCCGCTGGCGGGGGAGGGGTCATATCGATGTCATGAAAGCCGTTTATCGTCGCCCCCTCGACCCTTTAGCGTGTGACTAACCTGTGACCTCCCGCCGTACACCAACCCTCGCTGATCAGATCGACCAGAAGGTTTTCAACGCCATCTACTCCCGCTCCCTGGTGTACAACACCTGTTGGGAGGACCCCGCAGTGGATCGCCTGGCGCTCAATCTGACGCCCCGCGACACCATGCTGGTGATCACCAGCGCCGGTTGTAATGTCTTGGACTATGCCATCCATGGCGCTGGCCGTATCCATGCGGTAGATGCCAATCCGCGGCAGACCGCACTGCTGGAGCTGAAACTCGCTGGGATCCGCCGGCTGGAGTTTGAGGACTTCTTTCAGCTATTTGGTACGGGTTACCACCCGCGCTTCAGTGAACTCTACCGCCAGACCCTGCGCGGGGAGCTATCTGACTTCGCCCGCGACTATTGGGATCGCCACCACGACTGGTTCACCAGCGGCCGGAGCAGCTTCTACTACCACGGCCTCTCCGGTTTGGTGGCGCGCGGTTTCCGCACCTATCTGAAGCTGCGGCCCAAGTTGGCAGAGCCGGTCTACGCCCTGTTCGATACCCGCGATCTCGAAGCCCAACGCAAACTCTACGACGAGCATATCAACCCCCAGCTGTGGGGTAAGGGGATGAACTGGGTCCTCTCCCGACAGCTCACCATGAGCCTATTGGGGGTGCCCTACCCGCAGCGGCGCGAGGTGCAGGCGCAGCACGCCGGTGGGGTGGCAGGCTTCATCCGCGAGTGTTTTGAGTATGTGTTCCGTCAGCTGCCGGTGTGGGACAACTACTTCTGGAGCGTCTATGTGCGTGGACGCTACGGTGAGCACTGCTGTCCGGAGTACCTCAAGGCGGATCAGTTCCAGGCGCTCAAGGGGGGCTTGGTGGAGAATGTGGTGCCCCACACCTGCACCGTGACGGAGTTCCTGCGTGACACCGAGGAGCGCATCAGCCGCTTTGTACTGCTCGACCATATGGATTGGATGTCGAGCTACTACCCCGAGGCGCTGATGGAGGAGTGGGACGCCATCCTGGCCCAGGCCACCCCCAACGCCCGCATTATTTTCCGCAGTGCCCACTCTCGGCCGCAGTACCTGGAGTGGTTGATGTTGGGTCCCGAGCGGCGTCGCTTGCGCGATCAGCTCACCTTCCACGATGAGTTGGCGGAGCAGTTGACCCTGACCGACCGGGTCCACACCTATGCCGGTTTCCACATCGCGGACCTGCCGGTATGAGTCTGGCCGCCGACGCCCGGGTGCTGTGGTCGCTGCTGCGCGGTCAGCAGCGGGGGGGCGATCACGCCAGCCGCCTCCAGGCCTTCTACGCCCCCCAGGCGGAACAGTACGACCGCTTTCGGGAGCGGCTGCTGCACGGGCGCGCCGAACTCTACGCCGCGCTACCGCTGCCGGAGGGGGCGCGGATCGCCGAGTTGGGGGCCGGTACCGGGCGTAATCTGGAGTTTCTGGGGGCGCGGGTGGCCGGTTTGCAGCGGGCCTACCTGGTGGATCTCTGCCCCGCTCTGCTGGCGGTGGCCCGCCGTCGTTGGGCGGAGCAGCCGCAGGTGGCGGTGGTGGAGGCCGACGCCTGTCAGTGGCAGCCGCAGGAGCCCCTGGATGCGGTGGTCTTCTCCTACTCCCTAACCATGATCCCCGACTGGCGCCAGGCGATGGCCAACGCCTTTGCCATGCTGCGCCCGGGCGGTGTGGTGGCGGTGGTGGATTTCACCCTGGCCCCGGATCAGGGGGCGGCCGCCCGCTGGTTCTGGCGCCACTGGTTTGGCCACGATGGGGTACGGCTCGATCCGGCCCACGGCACCGCGCTACGGGCGCTGCTGCCGGCGCACCAGTTGAGCTACCATCGGGCGCCGGTGCCCTACCTTCCCCTGCACACTGCTTACTACCGCTTTATTGGCCGTAAGCCGGGGTAGGGCAAATGCGGGGCTAGCCGCACCATATACAGGGGCGGTGCCACGCAGCTAGAATAGCCCCCTGTCGGCGGCCCATTGGTCGCGTAATTCTGGAAAATCAGGGGCTTATGAATCTCAACTTCCTCGATTTCGAGCAGCCCATTGCCGAGCTGGAAGCCAAGATCGAAGAGCTGCGTTATGTCGGGAACGATGCCGAGCTGAATATCAGCGAGGAGATCGCCCGGCTCCAGGCCAAGAGCCGCAGCCTCACTGAATCTATCTTTGCCAACCTCTCGCCCTGGCAGATCTCCCAACTCGCCCGCCACCCCCAGCGTCCCTACTCGCTGGACTACATCCAGCGGATCTTCACCGATTTCGAGGAGCTGCATGGGGATCGTCACTTTGCCGACGACCCCTCTGTCGTCGGCGGACCGGCGCGGATCGACGGTCGGCCGGTGATGATCATCGGTCACCAGAAGGGGCGCGACACCAAAGAGAAGGTGCTGCGCAACTTCGGGATGCCGCGGCCGGAGGGGTATCGCAAGGCGCTGCGGTTGATGGAGATGGCCGAGCGGTTTCGACTGCCGATATTCACCTTCATCGACACCACCGGCGCCTATCCCGGCGTCAACGCCGAGGAGCGCAACCAGAGCGAGGCGATCGCCCGTAACCTGCTGGTGATGTCCAAGCTCGCCACCCCCATCATCTGTACCGTCATCGGTGAGGGGGGATCCGGTGGTGCCCTCGCCATCGGCGTCGGGGATCGGGTGATGATGCTCCAATACAGCACCTATTCGGTCATCAGCCCGGAGGGGTGCGCCTCCATCCTCTGGAAAAGCTCCGAGAAGGCGGCCGATGCGGCCGAGGCGCTCGGGATCACCTCTAGCCGCTTGCAGGAGCTGGAGTTAATTGATCGGGTGATCGAGGAGCCGCTAGGGGGGGCCCACCGCGACTATGACGCCACGGCCAGCAAGGTGCGCGAGGCGCTCGTCGCGGCGCTGGATGAGTTGAGCGCCATCCCGCTGGAGACGCTGCTGGAGCAGCGTTATGGGCGGTTGATGGGCTTCGGTAACTTCACTGAGGTGTAGTGGCAGGCCCTCGCCGGGGTCGGTCGGAGTGGCCGAACCCGTTGGTCCAGGCCAGCGCCCTCCTCAAGGCGGGGCAGCTGTTGGCGGCGGAGTCGCTGCTACGCGAGCAGGTGGCCGTGACCGAGGCCCCGGCGGAGGCGCAGCGGCTGCTGGCCGTGGTCCTGTTACAGCAGGGGCGGGGTGCAGAGGCGGAGCAGTGGTTGCGCGAGGCCCTGCGCCAGGCCCCCACTTCGGCCGCCCTCCTCACCAATCTGGGTAGTGCCCGCCGCGCCCAAGGCGATCTCGCCGGGGCCATCGAGCTGTTCCGCCAGGCCGTCACCCAGGCACCCAAGCTTGCGGCCGCTTGGTTCAATCTAGCCAAGGCCCTCAAGGCCGATGCCCAGCTGACGGAGGCGGAGGCGGCCTTCTCGCAGGCCGTTCAGTTGGGTCATACCGCTGCCCGCATCGGCTGGGCCGATAGTCTGAAGGCCCTGGGACGGATCGAGTTGGCGGCCGCCCAATACCGGGCGGCGCTGGCGCACGACCCCGCGGCAGGTTATGCCTGGTGGGGCTTGGCCAATCTCAAGACAGTCTCCTTCAGCGCCGCCGAGCTGCGCCAACTGCGCAACGCGGCGTGGCGTCCGCAACTCCCCCGCGCACAACGCATCCCCCTGCTGTTTGCCCTGGCTAGTGCCCTGGATGGGGCGGCCGATTACACCGGCGCCACCGCCGCCCTGCGGGAGGGCAATGGATTGCGACGGCAGGAGGTGAAGTGGGAGCGGGGGGCGTTTAGCGCCCAGGTGACGGCGCTCATAGACGCGCTGGCTGAGCCGGTGGCTGAGGTCGATGGCCTGGGGGCGGAGGTGATCTTCATCGTCGGTCTGCCCCGCTCTGGCTCCACCTTGGTGGAGCAGATCTTGGCCTCCCATCCCACGGTGTGCGGTGCCAGTGAGCTGCCCGACCTCCCCGCGGTGATAGCCGCCGCCGAACGCCAAGAGGGGCGGCCGCTGGCGCAGTGGGCGGCCACCACCAGCCCGGCGCGTTGGCGTGAACTGGGGACGGAGTACCTGCTCCGCACCCGGCGCTGGCGTGCGGAGCGGGAGCGGTTTACCGATAAATTACCGGCCAATATCCTCTATGTCGGTGCCATTGCCCGCATGTTACCGGGGGCGCGGGTGGTCATCTGCGAGCGCGATCCCTACGATACGGCGCTGAGCTGTTACAAGCAGCTATTTGCCCACGGCAATGCGTTCAGCTATGACCTGGCCGATATCGCCGCCTACCAGCACGACTGCCGGCGGTTGGCCGCGCATTGGCAGCAGTGCCTTGGCGAGCGGGTGTTGCGGGTGGGATATGAGCAGCTGGTGGTCTCGTTCGAGGAGGGGGTCCGCGCCCTATTGGCCCACTGCCGGCTCCCCTTTGCCGCCAGCTGCCTGGCCCCCCATCAAACCGAGCGCGTCATTCGGACGGCCAGCGCCGGTCAGGTGCGACAACCCGTATCGCAGCGGGGGAGAGGGGTCGCCGCGCCCTATCGAGCGGGGTTATTTAAAGATTTTCCGGTGGATGCTTTTTGATGCTTTTGACGCATGACACACAATAGGGATGACTATTATGATATGCGCGCTATGCCCAGTGGAGTGTTATCGCTGCGCATCAGCGGGTGAACCATATCAATAAATTTTCAAATGACCGCCCACACTCAACACCCTTTGCGGGAGACAAAACATATGCAGCTTAAACCCACTCTGCTTGGTCTGGCCGTTGCCCTCCTGGCGCCCACCGCCCAGGCAGATCTGCTGTCAGAGAATCCAGGTCACTTCCCCTCTGCCTCGGATTTGACGCCGCCCAACGTGGCCACGGTGCTCTATACGCAGCTGGATAACGCCTCGGGGAACGGGGCGCCCATACAGAACTTCGAGGCCGCTCTAGACGCCTATGACACCGAGGGGGCCGACGACTTCATGGTGCCGGCTGGGGGTTGGACGGTGGAGCAGTTCAACTTTGTGGTGAACTATGGGTTGGGCGATCCCGATCTCGTCACCGAGACCGCCAACCTCACGGTCTATGCCGACAACGCCGGTCTGCCGGGTAGCGCTGTCTGCACCTATACCGAGCTGGCACGTACCGTCTCCGGCTCCGATATGTCAGTGCCGTTGCCGACCAGCTGTTTGCTACCGGAAGGGACCTACTGGGTGGCGCTTCAGCTCAACCGTGACTTTACCGGTGGCGGTCAGGTGTTTTGGTCCAACCGCACCGTGGCGAGCGGCTCTGATGCGGCCTGGCGCAACACGGGGGGTGGTTTTGGTATCGGTTGCACCGACTGGGACTACATGTCTACCTGCGGTGCGGGCGGTGGTGAGCCGGACTTCCTCTTCTCCGTCAGCGGCACCGAGGGGCTGCCCGGGATCCCGCTCATCGGGCCGGTCGCCCTGCTGGCGCTAGGAGGCGGGCTGGGTGCAGTAGGCGCCCGTCGGCTGCGCCGCCGTAGCTGAGCGGCGGGTTGAGTTGAAGTAGGGGAGGGCGCCTGCGGGCGCCCTCGCCATTTCTGTATCTCCGACTGTCCTCTGCCCCATGCCCCTGGCCCTCCCTGAACAGCTCCTGCTGGCCCTCACACAGCTACCCGCGGCACGTCGCTATTGGGTCGGCTTTAGCGGTGGCCTGGACTCCAGTGTGCTGCTGCACTGCCTGGCCGCGCTCCAGGGGCGCCTGGGCGCCCCCCTCGCTGCCCTTTACATCGATCACGGTTGGCACCCCGCGGCCGCCAGTTGGGGGGACCACTGTGGTGTGGTGGCGGCGGCACTGGGGGTGGTCTACGAGCGCATTGCGGTGAATGCCACGGCGCAGGGGGGGGAGTCCCCCGAGGCAGCGGCCCGCCGCGCCCGCTATGCCGCCATCGCCGGGCGCCTCCAGCCGGGCGAGATGCTGCTCACGGCCCACCACCTGGATGATCAGGCAGAGACCCTGCTCCTCCAACTGTTCCGTGGGGCCGGACCCCGGGGCTTGGCGGCCATGCCATCGGCGGCCCCGCTGGGGGAGGGGTGGCATGGCCGGCCCCTGCTCGGGGTCGATCGGCAGCGCTTGGCGGGTTACGCCGCCAGCCACCAGCTCCGCTGGCTGGAGGACCCGAGCAACCTCGACATCACCCTCGATCGCAACCGCCTCCGTCGGCAGCTGATGCCGGCGCTACTAGAGCGCTGGCCGAGCCTGCCGCGGGTGCTGGCGCGTACCGCCGGCCATATGGCCGAGGCGTCGCAGCTGCTGGATGAGTTGGCGGCCGCTGAGGCCGAGCGTGCCCTAGGTGGCCACCCCCACTGCCTCTCTGCCACGGCAGTGGCGGCGCTCGCCCCCCCCCACGCCCGCAATCTGCTGCGCTGGTGGATCCGCTCCCGCCAACTGCCCCCCCCCGATAGCAACCGGCTCGACCAGGTGCTGCGCGAGGTGGTAGGGGCGGCCCCCCAGGCGTCGCCGCGGGTGGCCTGGGTGGGGGCGGAGGTGCGGCGCTATCGGGACGACCTCTATGCCTTGGCCCCGCTCGCAGCGGTGCCAGAGGGGGGCTGGGAGTGGTCCTTGCACCGCCCACTCACGCTCCCCGGCCTCGGTACGCTGGTGGCCGAGCGGGGGAGGGGAGAGGGGTTGCGGGCCGATATTGAGCGGGTGACGGTCCGCTTCCGCCACGGTGGCGAGCGCTGCCGCCCCGTCGGGCGGGACGGCAGCCACCCCCTCAAGAAGCTCTGGCAGGAGGCGGGGGTAGCGCCTTGGGAGCGCGAACGGGAGCCGTTACTGCTGGTGGAGGGGGCCTTGGCGGCGGTGGGCGAACGCTGGATCTGCCAGCCGTTTGCCGCCGCCGCGGGGGCCCCTGGGTGGCGGATCCGGTGGTGGCGTTGAAACAGCGGGCGAAAACGACGAAAATGGCGCGGGCCGGACAACCGGCCTCCCCCCTCCTCCCCAACGTATCTTCTCGGCTACTTGATGACCAAATACGTCTTCATTACGGGCGGTGTCGTGTCCTCACTGGGCAAGGGCATCGCTTCCGCCTCCCTTGCGGCCATTCTTGAAGCCCGTGGGCTCAAGGTGACTCTGCTGAAGCTGGACCCCTACATCAATGTCGATCCGGGCACCATGAGCCCGTTTCAGCACGGTGAGGTGTTTGTCACGGACGATGGCGCCGAAACCGACCTTGATCTGGGTCACTACGAGCGCTTCGTGCGGACCACCATGCGGCGTCTCAACAACTTCACCACCGGCCGCATTTATGAAAATGTCATCCGCAAAGAGCGGCGCGGTGACTATCTCGGCGCTACGGTGCAGGTGATCCCCCACATCACCGATGAGATCAAACGCTCCATTCAGGAGGGTGCAGAAGGGGCCGATGTCGCCATGGTGGAGATTGGCGGCACCGTGGGTGATATCGAATCGCTGCCGTTCCTGGAGGCGATCCGCCAGATGGCGGTGGACCTCGGCCACAGCAACGTCATCTACGTCCACCTGACCCTGCTGCCCTACATCCCCACCGCCGGCGAGCTGAAGACCAAACCGACGCAGCACTCGGTGAAGGAGCTGCGCTCCATCGGTATCCAGCCCGATATCCTCATCTGTCGTGCTGAGCGGCCGGTGCCGGAGGATGAGCGGCGCAAGATCGCCCTGTTTACCAACGTCCAGGAGCGCGCCGTTATCACCGCGCCGGACGAAGACACCATCTACCGCATCCCCCTCACCCTGCATCGGCAGGGGTTGGATCAGATCGTGGTCGAGCGGCTTGCCATCGACGCCCCAGCGGCCGAACTCTCCGAGTGGCAGGCGGTGATCGACGCCCTGGAGCACCCCACCGGCGAGGCGCGTATCGCCATGGTGGGCAAGTATGTGGACCTCACCGAATCCTACAAGTCGCTCTCCGAGGCGCTGATCCACGCCGGCATCAAGAGCCGCACCAAGGTGAAGATCATCTACGTTGACTCCGAGGAGATCGAGCGGGATGGCAGCGGCTGCCTCCAGGGGATGGACGCCATCCTGGTGCCCGGTGGTTTCGGCGAGCGGGGGGTGGAGGGGAAGATCCAGGCGGTGCAGTTCGCCCGTGAGAACCAGATCCCCTATCTCGGTATCTGCCTTGGGATGCAGGTAGCGGTGATCGAATATTCCCGCCACATGGCCGGGCTGCCGGAGGCCCACTCCACCGAGTTCCGCCGTAACACCCCCGACCCGGTCATCGCCCTTATCACGGAGTGGATGACCACCGATGGACGGGTGGAGCGGCGCACCGAGAACTCCGATCTCGGCGGTACCATGCGTCTCGGGGGTCAGGAGTGCCGACTCAAACCGGGGACCCGGATCCATCAGATGTATGGCAAAGAGGTGATCCGCGAGCGCCACCGCCACCGCTATGAGGTGAACGGCAGCTACCGCGAACTGCTCACCGCCAAGGGGCTGGTGGTCTCGGGCCTCTCCATGGATAGCACCCTGGTGGAGGTGATCGAGCTACCGGATCACCCCTGGTTTGTCGCCTGCCAGTTCCACCCGGAGTTCACCTCCACCCCCCGTTACGGCCATCCGCTCTTCTTTGGCTTTGTCACTGCGGCCCGGGCCCAGTGTGAGCGGCGGACCGCCGACGCATGAAGCTGCTCGACTTCCAGGTCGGCATCGACCAACCGATCTTTCTCATCGCCGGCCCCTGCGTCATAGAGGGGGAGGGGTTGGCGCTGGAGAGTGCCGGCCGGTTGCAGGAGATGACCCAGCGGCTGGGCATCTCTTTCATCTACAAATCCTCCTTCGATAAGGCCAACCGCACCTCGGGGAGCGGCTTTCGCGGCCCGGGTCTGGCCGAAGGGCTGAAGATCCTGGAGAAGGTGAAGCGGGAGATCGGCGTGCCGATCCTCACCGATGTCCACGAAGAGACCCCGTTGGCCGAGGTGGCCGCGGTGGTGGACCTGTTGCAGACCCCCGCCTTTCTCTGTCGCCAGACCGACTTTATTCGCAAGGTGGCGGCCCAGGGGCGGCCGGTGAATATCAAGAAGGGGCAGTTTCTCGCCCCCTGGGATATGCAACATGTGGTCGATAAGGCGCGCGCCGAGGGCAATGAGCAGATCTTGGTCTGCGAGCGCGGGGTGTCATTCGGCTACAATAACCTGGTCTCAGACATGCGATCCCTTGCGGTCATGCGCGCCACCGGCTGTCCTGTGGTGTTTGACGCTACCCACTCGGTGCAGCAGCCAGGGGGGCTCGGTGGCCGCTCCGGCGGTCAACGGGAGTTTGTCCCAGTGCTGGCCCGGGCGGCGGTGGCGGCGGGGGTTGCCGGTCTCTTTATGGAGACCCACCCCAACCCCGACCAGGCCCTGAGCGACGGCCCTAACGCCTGGCCGCTGGGGCAGCTGGAGCCACTGCTGGCCACCCTGATGGCGCTGGACCGGGTGGTAAAAGCAGCCGGCTTCAGCGAGATGAACCCCTGATCCGGGCATCCCTATAGAACTCAAATCAAAAGTAGACACGAGGCCGCGATGTCACTCAACAAAACCCAGATTGTCGACGTTCGAGCGCGTGAAGTCATCGACTCCCGCGGCAACCCGACCGTAGAGGCGGATGTCGTTCTCGCCTCCGGTGCCATCGGCCGCGCGGCGGTCCCCTCCGGCGCCTCCACCGGCTCCCGTGAGGCGATTGAGCTGCGGGATGGTGATCCGCAGCGTTTTGGCGGCAAAGGGGTATTAAACGCCGTTAACCACATCAACGGCGAGATCCGCAAGGTGCTGCTGGAGATGGATGCCAACGACCAGGAGGGGCTGGACAAGCTCATGATTGAGCTGGACGGCACCCCCAACAAGAGTCGGCTCGGCGCCAACGCCATCCTGGCGGTCTCCCTGGCCTCTGCCAAGGCCGCTGCCCAGGCCCACGAGCTGCCGCTCTACCGCTATCTGGCCCGGGATCGTGAATTTGTCATGCCGGTGCCGATGATGAACATCATCAACGGCGGTGCCCATGCCGACAACAATGTCGATATGCAGGAGTTCATGATCCTGCCGGTGGGTGCCCCCAGCTGCCGCGAGGCGATCCGCTACGGCGCCGAGATCTTCCACGCCTTGAAGAAGGTGCTGCACGGCCGCGGCCTCAACACCGCGGTGGGGGATGAGGGCGGTTTCGCCCCCGATCTCCCCTCCAACGAGGCGGCCATCGAGGTGATCCTGGAGGCGATCGACAAGGCGGGTTACAAGGCGGGCGAGGATGTGATGCTGGGCCTCGACTGCGCCAGCTCCGAGTTCTATGAGGATGGCCACTACCTCCTCTCCTCCGAGAACAAGCGCCTCACCGCCGCCGAGCTGACCGAATATCTGGCCGCCTGGGTGGATAAATATCCCATCATCACCATCGAAGATGCGATGGCCGAGGGGGATTGGGAGGGCTGGAAGCTGCTCACCGAGCGCCTTGGCAAGCGGGTGCAGCTGGTGGGGGATGACCTCTATGTCACCAACACCGCCATCCTCAAAGAGGGGATCGATAAGGGGATCGCCAACTCCATCTTGATCAAGGTGAACCAGATCGGCACCCTCACCGAGACCCTCGCCGCCATCGATATGGCCCGCAACGCCGGTTACACCGCGGTCATCTCCCACCGCTCCGGGGAGACCGAGGACACCACCATCGCCGACATCGCAGTGGCCACCGGAGTGGGGCAGATCAAGACCGGTTCGCTCTCCCGCTCTGATCGGGTTGCTAAATACAACCGGCTCATCCGCATCGAAGAGGCGCTGGGGGTGAAGGCGAGCTATCCGGGTCGT
>QKFD01000060.1 GCA_003251535.1 Chromatiales bacterium
ACCTCCACCGTCTCTGCCAGATAGGCTGGATCGCTCGCATCGGCCAAGGCGCTGTAGTCAAAGTCACCGAGGGCTGCGCTCTTGGCCAGCGGTGAAGAGTGCAGGCCAGCGGCAACAAACTGCTCCGTGGTCACCTTCGGCTGGCGGGCGGAGTTCGGCTGGAGCGGCATGAAGGGGAGGTTGTTGGGATCAAATGGCTGGTGGGCACGCTCCAACTTTTTGCCGGCCAACCATCCTTTGAGCTTCTGCGCCTGCGCCAGCTCCACAATAACCCGGCCGAGAATGTGATTCGGCCTATCGCCCTGGGGCGCAAGAACTGGCTATTCGCCGGCTCGAAGTCTGCGGGGCGGCGCGCCGCCGCCATCATGAGCCTGCTCGCCACCGCCAAGGCCGACGGCCATGACCCCCACCATGCTTGGGTCTGCGACGTGCTTGAACGCCTGCCCACCACCCGCGCTTCTGATATCGCCTCCCTGCTTCCCCATACCTGGTAGCCTGCGGGCATCTGAGCCTGTCGCTTGTTTTCAACCGAAGGCAAGGTGTCTTCAGCGGACGCTTACGATTTACGAGGATCCGCCCAACTAGGTGCTTACCTTTCTTTTTAAGAACAAAAGATATAAACCCGACACAAATCCCGAAATTACTCCACCTATCATTAATACCCATAAAGGCCATTCATTAGAGAACAGGCCGATCAAACCCACCATAGCGAAGAGCAGCCAGCAGCCAGTACGCACGAGTAACCGCTGATTGAATGGCAACAACTGAAGCACATAGGGTCGATATGACGAGAAAAACCAAATAGGCATTAACACCAAAACCGATAACCATCGCCGGCACTATTGTAATGCCCGCATAAGACACGATGGTGTGCACATACTCTATTGGCCAATCATTCTGTTTTAGTCGAGTGCCGATAAAAGGCATTTTATAAAAAAATTTAATAACAATAACTCCAGGCACTAGCAAACAGAATAGTTCAATTGCAGATTTAGCATTCAAGGTAGGCACTCCCGTATTACGCTCATGGGGATATCAAAAGGGTTACCTTGCGATTGTTGAGCGCGACCCAAGCGTAACGCTTACCGCCACACAGCCCTCCATCTAGATCGGTGCCAAAGGCGAAGACGCTGGAGACGTCCACCGAGCCGCAGTCGTAGCGAGAAGTGACCCCGGAGGCACGCAGTGGGGCGATGACTAGGTTGGAGACATTATTTCACATAACCCTAGACACACAATCAAAGCCACTCCCACAAAAACCATCAAAAGACACACTCATTGCCTTTCAAACCCACACAATTTCACGCGACACACCTCAAGCATCCCCTCATTTTTCTCCTTAAAAATCTATCAGTTAGGAATCGTGTAGCGACGTAATCAACAATTTCGTGGCGAGGCGCGCTCAAAATTCCTCGGGAAATGAGCACCTGTTCAGAGCGAAAAATATCCTTGCCGCGAACGCGATGCGAACTGCGAGTAAAATGAGGGGAACCCTGAGGCGACACACTCCAATTTTTATGCTAAGCGAACAGAATCACTAAGCTGCTCTAGAAACCCTTCTATGAGACGCCAACTCGACTATTCGCCTCGACTACAACCACATATTCTCGCACGATTACCGCGAGCGCTAAAATTAACCCGATTCAGCGCAACCACCTGAAATATAGTAAGAGCAACACCATTAGGATGGGTGTACAGGCATTCGCATACCGCTCCACCACAATGCCTATTTTTTACTTTAGAACGGACTTCCTATTAGTTTTTTCTCTTTTCAAACGAAAAATCAGTATCTATTTGAAGTCGAGACGTTGTTGTTCCCTGCTCGTAAAAAGGCAAAGAACCACCAATACCGTTATTACCGACACAGCAATTAGCAGCCTTTTCCATACAGCCAGATGGCTTGTAACGTACAACAAATCATCAAACACAAACATCGCTCCCACAAGAAGCACCGACACCAAAGCCGCCCTAAACAAACAGAATCGCCACCGACTCATGAGAATTCCTCGACGTCTTAAGTGGATCTGAGAATAGCCACTGCACGGCTGACGATGAGGTAAATCATGGCCATGAAGATCTTCGCATTCTGATATTTACGACCCCTGGCTCGGATGACCTAAAAAACCATTCAAACCTTCCAGTCATGCGCCAGTGTAGTTAGAGGTTTACCCGTGGGCAATTTGCTCAACGCTGTGCACTGCAAGGCACCTCATGCCGTCTGTTGATGCATTTTCTCCCCACATCCAGCCCTGGCATTGAAGTATTCATATCTAAATGTTCACCCTCAGCGTAGGCGGTGGGGAAATTCAATAGAGCTGCCTTATTGGGCGTCTAGAGAGGATAAATTTCGCTCCTCAACCCACCTTCTCATAGATGTTCAGAGGCGAGTCAATTGGCTTTTTGTTGTAAACGCTTACGATTAGAGAAACAAAACAGAAGATGCAAAAATGCCATGGCAGCGTACCAATGCACCCTTACCGCAATAAATTGCTCACCCACTGTAGCGACAGCACAGGATGTTGCGACGATAAGAGAAATAGCCCAAGCGCTAGGCAGCCAATCTCCCTCCAGCCAGTCGCGGAAACGTCGTGAGGCACAGCACGCAATCAAGAAAAACACAGGGAATCCCAAAGCCAGCAGGGTGAGAACGTACAATGGCGATCCGCCCGCCATTGCGGTAACTTGCAAATAGACAACCATAGCGACAAAGCCAAACCCTAAGAAGACTGGATAGATACTTCGCAGCATCTTCCGAAGCACCATATACTCCACGAAAGTCAACACAAACCACAGGGTTAACATTTCATAAAAAAAGACATTATAGTTCATTAGGTGACTGCTCTACCAAAAGCTCTTCGGATAGGACATCCTATCCATGAACGCTGTAAAAATGCCAAGAAACATCTCTCATCGCTACGCCTGGCACGCTGACAAAAAATACGATAAGGAACCCTTTGACCTGGGCATCCAGCCAATGACATCAAGACTCCTTTACGCTTTTCCAGACAACAGAAATACAGCCCCAACGACAACAAAGAGGCCGGCCATTATATATCTCCACCCTGCATCCAGCCCTAGACCACCAAACACCAAATAGAGATCCAGCAACCCAGAAACGAGCAGTACAGCCCCGAAGATTCTCTCTTTCATTGAGTGTTACACAACCCGTTTCTTAAAATTTACTTTAGAAACCTAGCCAGTGACCAGCAAAAATTATGAAGAATGGCACCCAATAACACCGGACACTATTCTTTGACATAAAAACTTCTAACGCTTCTTCCGATACATTCTTCAAACAATCAAACTGTCTTATAGAATGATATATCACGTCCCACCGCCTCCCCGCGATCCACATCCCGATATGCCATTTGAATTTTCAAGCCGTTCTGCCAAAAAGAATAAACAGACGACCTGGACACCCCTGACAAAAGCCTTCAGTCAGCCTGATGCAGGGCGCCCCCCAGTGTCGAGGAATAGCCCCCTGCCACCCAGCAGGGCCTTAAGAATTGACAGGAGACGAAATTACTACCACACCGTCCATCACATCAAGCCATTTTTATACATATGGTTTGATACCCTGTCAGAGATGACAGGTTTTCTTCATTCCCTTCCTCAAACTTCTTTTTGATGGGGTTTGTCGTGAGGTTGATGGCTTCTATTTCGAAAGAATCCGATCCCCTCGCGTTCCCCCTTGGCCCACCGTCGTCCACTGCACAGCCAACACGCTGAGCAACACCGCTATGAGGCCCAACAGCGAGAGGCCATGCATCGTTTGCGATAGCAGACTCCACCCTAGCACCACCGCCGTGAGGGGACTTAACAGCCCCAGGGAAGAGACCGCCACTGGAGGTAAACGGGCGATGCCGCGGAACCACAGAGCGTAGGCCAAGAGCGCCCCCACCAGGCTCAGGTAGACATAGGCGGCTATTTGGATGGAGGAGAGGGGGGGCAGGGGGGCATCGACCCACCAGGCTATGGGTGCCAACATCACCCCGCCGATTAGAAGTTGCCAACCGGTCAAGGCCATCAGCGGTACACCCAGACGCCAGCGCCGGGTGAGCCAAGTCCCAGTGGCCATGCAGATAGCGCCTGCGAGGGCGGCGCCTATTCCCACCGTCTCCCAGACGGTATCAGGAGAGAGGAACAGCGCCGCCATCCCGACCACTCCCATGACCGCCGCAACCACCGTGGTACGGGCGGGAGAATGGCGCTCCCAACCCCAGTTGAGCCCCATGATGAGGAGTGGTTGGATGGCACCCAATACGGCGGCCAGCCCCCCCGGGAGGCGATAGGCAGCGACAAATAGCAGCGCTTGAAATAGCCCGATATTGAGGGCGGCCAGTACCAGTAATCGGCCCCACTCAGCGCGGGGAGGCGCCTTTCGCCACAACAGCACCAGCAGTAATCCGGCCGGCAGGACCCTGATTAAGGCGGCGGTGAAAGGGCGATCCGGCGGCAGCAGTTCCGAGGTCACTATGTAGGTTGTACCCCAGATCACCGGGGCGAAGGCGGTGACGACCACACTGCCCCACGGTAGTGAAACGGAGGGAGAGGACATATCATTACCTTCAATTCAAGATAATTTGGATTCTAGGTAAGATATATCTTGACGTCAAGATAATGGGGGCCCCATGAGCAGCGGACACCAACCAGCCGATGCAGTAGAACTCATTCTCCAGCAGTGGCGCCGTGAGCGCCCCGATCTCGATATCAGTCCGATGGGACCCATTGGGCGCCTCAGACGCTGTGCGGTGTTGTTGCAGCGCCGCTTGGAGGAGGCCTTTGCCCAGTTTGGTTTAACGGCGTGGGAGTTCGATGTCTTGGCGACCTTACGGCGTGCAGGGGCGCCTTATCGCATGGCGCCCACGGCGCTATTCTCGGCCCTGATGATCACCTCGGGCACCATGACGCACCGGCTCAAACGCCTGGAGGCCAGTGCACTGATACAGCGCCTCCCCAACCAGCAAGACGCCCGCAGTATGCTGGTGGAGTTGACACCGCAGGGTTTGGCGCTGATAGACCGTGCGCTTGAGGCCCACCTCGAAAACGAGCGGGCGATCCTAGCGGCGCTCCCGCCCACGACGCTCAATAGCCTCGATAACCAGCTCTCTGTGCTGCTCTCAGCCCTAGAGGAGTCGTAGGGGAAGGGCTTTCGAGGGGGATATCCGCTCGCCTGCCGTCCCCATGACACCTGGCAAGATGCCCCACCTCCAGCAGGCCGCGACAGCCCCCAATGGTCCTATGGCAGGGGCGACAGGGCTGGTGCCCGCCCCCTTGTCTCCCCAGATCGAGCCCCCGTTAATCCCGCCGCCTCAAGGGGTTGCTACTTCTACCAAATAGTGCTCTGACCCTTTTGACTGGATCTAAAACCCCACCATCCCTTAACTGGTTAACTTAAATGGGGCCTCTGCCCAGGCAGAGAGACGTACCGCTTCAGGCCACTATTCCTACGACAATCCCTGGGGGGCGGCACGGCACAGCAAAGCAGCTGCTATCGCCGGTGAGGCTGCTATTGCGTCGCTATAACCCCCTTCACAGAGGGGTCGGATGGGTGTCGCAACTGTCAGGTTGCGACCAAATGCCGAAATTATGTTTCAAATTGTGAAATGCTTAAGATCTGGAGGTAGGCTTAAGTTTCGTTTCGCATGGCCGATCCCGTCTAAGACCCAACTGAATCGATAGACCATGACCCGATCCATGAACACGGAAGAGCTAGAGCGCTTTGGAGAGCTCATCCAGAAGGCGCACACCCTGGGGGATGCCAACCCCGAGCACTACCGCCAGCGGGTAGTGGCCCTGGCGCTGCTTGGTCCAGCGCTGTTCATCTCTGCTGCCATCCTCTTCCTTGGCCTTACCATCGGTGCTGTCGTCAGCCTGGTGGGGGGCCACCTGTTGATTGGCACGCTGCTGATACTGCTGGCGGGCCTGCTGTTGCGGATGTTTTGGGTACGCCTGCCGCCGCCCACCGGACATCGGCTCAATGCCCAAAAATACCCCCGTCTTTTCGGCGAAATTGACGAGATTTGCGGCAAACTCATCATCAAAAGGGTAGATGATGTACGCCTTGGCAACGGTTTCGGTATTGAGGTGGTGGAGACACCGCTGTTCGGCGCCCTGCCGCTGCATCGGATCAGCGTAGTCATCGGCCTGCCACTGCTCACCGCCTTTGCCTCCACTGAAGCGGGGGCGCTACTGGCCCGCGAGCTGGCCCATGTCTCTTCCCACTGTGGCCCCATCCACCGCATGGTGATGGCAAGCCGCTCCATTGCCATGCGGTTGATGGAGACCTTGGAGGGTGAGGAGGGCCTCTTCTCCACCCCTTTACGCCGATTCTTTGAGTGGTATGCCCCGCGCTTGTATGCCTATAGCCTCGCCCTGGTCCACCGCTATGAATTGGAGGCGGATGCCGCCGCAGCAGAGGCCAGCTCAGTGGATGCAGTGGCCCTGGCGCTGGTGACGCGGGCGGTTAAACAGTCAGCTGCCGCGGAGCTGTTTTGGCAACCGCTGTGGGCGCGGGCCAACGATGAGCCAGAACCGGTAACAGATGCCTGGAGCCAGCTGGCCCAGTTCCACCGCGACTTCAACGCGACCCGAGAGCAGATATTGGCGCTGATCGCCCAGACCAGCAGTGGCGAGGAGGGCAATCCTGAACCCCCTCTTGGCGAGCGCTTGGAGCGGTTGCGTGCCAAGCTGCGACTACCGCGGGAGTTCCGCCACAGTGCGGCCGAAAAGTTCTTGGGCGAGCGCTATCGCCCATGGCTGGCCAAGCTGGATGAGGAGTGGGCGGAAGATAATCTAACCGAGTGGCAAGAGCGCTACATCGATACCCAAAACGCCCAGGCCCGGATGCTCGATCTCGGCCTTACGGGGGCAGATGAGCTGAGTAATGATGAACTATGGGAGCTGGCGACGCTGACGGAGCGCCTCAAGTCGGCCGAGGATGCGCTGGGCCACTATTGGGCATGGCATAAACGCAACCCCTCAAGCCCGCAGGGCGAACTGGCCCTTGGCCGCTCGCTGCTGGCGCGAGGAGATGCCCGCGGACTACAGTTTCTGGAACACGCAGCAGAGGTACCCTCCCTACTGCTGGAGGCTAGCCAACTGGCAGTGGCCTATCTGGAGCAGACGGGCAAAGAGGTGCAGGTCCGAGTCTGGCGCGGCCGTGCCCAGGCACAAGCAGAGCAGGCCCAGGCAGCGGAGCGAGAACGGGCCAGTGTGCGCACAACGGATACCTTTGAGCCACCGCAGCTCAGCAATGAACAGGTGCGGGAGCTTAAGCTGGCGCTGAGTTCGGTGCCCGGTCTGGAGGAGGCGCACATCGCCCGCAAGCGGCTCAATCACTTCCCAGAGCAACCACTCTATGTATTGGCCTGCAAAATTGCTGGGAGCCACAACGAACGGATGCGCCACCAGATCTTGGAGCGCACCCGCTCTCTTAACGGTGAAACGAGGGTGCTATTCACCCGCGGTGCCGAGTCAGGGGCGGCGGAAAAGACCCGCCGAGTGGGTGAGAAGGTGCTCTCTCTGTAGTAGTTGCAACCACCCCACACCACTGATTGAGTTCAGTGTGGCGTGGGGTAGCGCCTCCGCACCTAGACGCTTATATCTTGGTCCATACCAGGGTTAGGTTGTCCCGCGGCATGGTATGGCTGGCAACCAGGCGCAGGCCAACAGCCTGGGCCAACCGCTCAAGGTCATCCAGATCTCGAACCCCTTGGGCGGGATCTCTCTGCTTGAGATAGTGATCGAACTCCACATTGCTCTGGGCTATCGCCTCACCCCGCCGAAAAGGCCCATAGAGGCAGAAACGACCACCACCCCGCAGTACCTCTGCAACCCCGACAAACAGCTGCTCCACCACCGGCCACGGCATGATATGAGCGGTGTTGGCGGAAAAGAGGTAGTCGGTATGTGCCACCGGCCAAGGGGTCGTTGCCACATCTAACTCCAGCACTGGACGCAGATTGGAGGCTGGCTCCGCCTTCAGCCACTGCTCGATACCGGCGAGCCTCTCCGCCCGATCACTGGGTTGCCAGGTGAGATGGGGCAAGCGTGGAGAAAACCAGACCGCGTGTTCACCCGTGCCGCTGCCTATCTCCAATACCAGGCCAGGCTCAGCAAATTCTTGCGCCAGCACCGCCAGGATCGGCTCGCGGTTCTCGTCACATGCAGGGGCGTGGGGTAGGGTCATAGCGGCTCCTTGAAATCAAGCATCGGGCACCTTGCAAGGGGATTGGGGCGCTGTCGGCCATCCTCGCAATTCCTGGATAAGTTCGGCATAGTAAACCGCTTTGTTCGATTTTTATGTATCTGTTTTAGCGGAGTGTTTTCATGCGCCACCTCTGGCCCGTACTGTTACTTCTCTGGTTGGGCACCCCAGCGCAGGCGGCCCAATGCAAGGTAGATGGCAAGTGGTATCCCTATGACCACCCTTACTGCGGTGGCCCCAGTGAACCGGAGGCGCCCCCCGCTCCCCAGGTGATCTACGTACCTGTCCCCGTTCCCGCGGGCACCCCCAATGCGCTCGCCCCCTACCCGCCGGCCAGCACCCTGCCGCCAGATGAGCCGCCCCGGGAAACGGCCCCTCCTGCACCGCCGGCCAAGAGTTACTACGAACGCATGGCCGATGAATATGACCGTGAAACCGCGCGGCGTAAGGCTGCCAGGGAGCAGGCAGATGCCGCATCCAAGAGCCGACGTGCTGAGCAAGATAAACAGGATCGCCAATGCGAGACGTTGAAAGAGGAAGCTCGGCGCTATCGCAACCTCGCCCGCGGTGGCTGTGAACCCTCTGAGTGCCGTTACTATGACGGCAAATACGCCGAGGCCCAGCGCAAGGCCGATCTTGCCTGCCAATAGGACCCCCTGCCTTGTTCAAGACGGACCAAGCGCGCCCCTAATCGATCCCCCATCCGCGAGATAAGGTCCTACCCAGTTGAGTCCCCCTTGAGGGGGGCTTCATCTAACTGTCGCCTGATATTCACGCCCCCTTCATGCCACCCGGAAATACTTGTAATGCATGAACGTCGCGACCGATTACTGGACCACCGACGCCCCTCAGCGGCGCGTTTGCGTGGTTACAGAGACCTATCCGCCGGAGATCAACGGCGTCGCCCGCACCCTAGAACGGCTGGTGGGGGGGCTGACCGCACGCGGTCACCAGCTCCATGTGGTACGCCCTCGCCAGACTGGAGATAGCGCCAGCAATAGCCAGCAGACCATCGCCACCACCCTAGTCTCCGGGTTGCCGGTTCCGGTCTACCGCGATCTCCACATCGGCCTACCCGCCTCCGGCCGCCTCACCCGCCTCTGGCGGGAGCAGCGCCCCGATGTGATCTATGTCGCCACCGAGGGACCACTGGGTTGGTCAGCGGTGGCCACTGCGGCCCGGGAGCGCATCCCCGTGGTGAGCGGTTTCCACACCAACTTCCACACCTATAGCAGCCACTACGGCCTGGGCTTTCTCCACCGGCCCATCTACGGCTATCTGCGGCGGCTCCACAACCAGACTGCCTGTACCGTGGTCCCAACCCAGGACCTACGGGAAGAGCTGTTGCGGGGAGAGTTTTCTAAGGTGGAGGTGATGGGGCGCGGGGTGGATTGCGATCTCTTCTCACCGGCCCGCCGCAGTGAGGCACTCCGCCAGACCTGGGGCGTAGGCCCAGGCGAGAAGGCGGTGCTCTACGTCGGCCGGCTGGCGGCGGAGAAAAACCTGCCACTGGCCGTGCGCGCCTTTGAGGCGATGCAGGCCATCGACCCCACCCTACGTTTTGTGCTCATCGGCAACGGCCCGATGCGCGAACGACTGGCCCGCAGCCACCCGCGGCTGGTGTTCTGCGGTGCCCATACAGGCATTCCGTTGGCGGAACACTTTGCATCCGGCGATCTGTTTCTCTTCCCGAGCCGCTCTGAGACCTTCGGCAATGTAGTGCTGGAGGCGATGGCATCGGGTCTCGCCGTGGTGGCGTTCGACTATGCCGGTCCCCGCGACCTTATCCACCACGGTCACGATGGCCTATTGGCCCCCTTCGATGACGATAACGCCTTCATCCATGCCGCTACCCGCCTGCTGAGCGACACCGAGCAGCAGGCTACTCTGCGCCACAACGCCCGCCTAACCGCCGAGGGAAGAGGCTGGGGGGCGGTGGTAGAACGCTTCGAAACCCTGCTTCTGGACGCCTGCAAGGGAGGATAAGCTCATGGCCGCTATTCGCATTCGCAACAGCACCCTGGTCCGCCGCATGGGTGAGTATGACGCCCACCTCTGTCTGCTGTTCAACCGCGCCGTCCACCGGCCGTGGGTGAACCGCTTCTTTGCCGTGGTGAGCCGTCTAGGCAACGGTGTGTTCTGGTACCTCCTGATGGGTGCAATGGTGCTACTGGGGGGACGCGAAGGGCTCATTGCCGCCCTGCATATGTTGGCGGTGGGCCTGGTGGGCCTCGCTATCTATAAGGCGCTCAAGGACTCCCTCGTGCGCCCGCGCCCGTTTGCCGTGGTGCAGCAGATCCGCCTCGGTACACCACCGCTGGATCTCTATAGTTTCCCCTCTGGCCACACCCTCCACGCAGTGGGCTTTACCCTGGTAGCGCTCCAGTACTACCCCGGCCTCGCCTGGCTGCTGGTGCCCTTCACCCTGCTGGTTGCCGCCTCGCGGGTGGTCCTGGGGCTACACTACCCCTCGGATGTTGTGGCCGGGGCCGCGATTGGCATGATGTTGGCGCTGGCCACCGCGGGGATGCCGGCTGAGCTACTGTAGCTCCACCAGCTCGCAGTAGAGGGGAGGTCTCTCCCCGCTGACGGGGCGAGACCTGACGCCGCACAAAATGAGATTGACTCTCATTTGAGAAAGTTTATCATCTAACGGAAATCCACCCAGGAGAACCGCTAGATGAGTACCTGTACGACCCCATCCACCCCCCATCGCCCCACCCCCATCCTGCCCTCAGTCCAGGGTAATCCAGCCCCATCGCGTCCTTGTGGCAACTGTCCCAACTGCCCTCGCCGCCAGCGGCCCCAAGGGGGTTGAGCCATGTGTGACCATGCCCCCAACCGGGTCTGTTTCGATCTGGCCATTGATGAGAGCGGCGATCGGTTACTGGTCCGTGCCGCGGGATCGAGCCACTGCCTAATGGAGATCGAACGGCCTACCCTCCCCCTAAATGGGCTACCCGGGGCGGCGGAACTGTTGGCGCTAGTGGGGGGGTATGGCATCGGTGAACCCGTGCTACCGGAGCTGCCGGAGAGCGGCACCGGACGGCGGCGGTTGTGGGAGTTGAAGGCGAGCTATCACTGCCCGGTGATTGGCACCTGTCTCAGCGTGGGGGAGCTACGCAAACTCTCGCGCCAGACCGGGATCGTCGGCGCCGCCCGCTTCAGTGACTATGAACTCCATGCCGCCTTCGTCAATCTTGCCGGCGAACCCAACCCCGCCTCGCGCCGCCTACACAAGCGGCTGGATGAGAAGTTTGCCGCCACCCTGCGCCGCTTTGCACCGCTCAGTGATACCCAAGCGGTGCGCCAGGCGTGGCGCACCGCCCGCGAGCGCGGCGACATCGCCGCCGCCCTCTGGGCAGCGATGACCCATCCACAAGCGGATGCGGAGTTGATGCAGGAGATCTACCGCGAGGTCCACATGCTCTCCCACCAGATTGGGGCAGGCCTGCGGGCCGATCTGAAACGGTTGGCGGAGTTGGAGCAGGAGAATGGGCGGCTGACCCATGAGTTGACCCGCAGCGTAGAGCGTTCGGCCCGGAGCTTGGCGGAAAAGGAGCAGACGTTACGCGAGTTGGAGCTGCGTCTAGGCCGTACCACCGCTTTAGAGGGACGCCTGGCGGCGCTGGAGAGTGGCGCCACCCTAGCGACAGCGCGGGAACGGATCGCGGGCCTGGAGCGGGAGCTGGCCGCCCAGCAACGCCGCACGGATCGGGCCGAGCGGCTGGTACAGGCCCTGGAGCAGCGCAATACAGCCGTGGCCCACCTACCACCACAGTCCCTGCCTACCCCCCAAGGCGGGGAGACAACCGTAAGCGAGGAGCCCTGTCCACCAGATCTATGCGGCCGCTGCGTCCTCTGTGTCGGCGGCCTAACGGGTGCCGCGAGCCACTACCGCAAGGTGGTGGAGCGCTGTAACGGCCAGTTCCTACATCATGACGGCGGCCTGGAGGAGAGTGCCCACCGCCTACAGGCGCTGCTGGCGCGGGCCGATGTGGTGGTCTGCCCCGCCGACTGTGTGAGCCACAACGCCTATTGGCGAGTCAAACGGCTCTGTAAGGCCCAAGGCAAACCCTGTCTGATGTTGCCCAGCTCCGGAGTCTCCGGCCTCGCCCAGGCGCTGGTCCAATTCACCCCCGCCTAGTGCAAAGCTCGGGTTGCCCAGCAACCCCCGCTGGGCAACCCACAGAGGGCCAGCGCCGTGACCCTCTCAGCCACCACTCACCCCTTTAGAGCGGCAAACGCCTCCTGCATGTAGGTGGGCAGGGCCGTGGCACCGCGGTGGAGATCGGCATTGTAGTAACGGGTGGCGAAGGGCCTCTCCCGCGCTGCCTGCTCGCGGAAACCGGAGAAGGCGGCATCCTTGCAAGCCATGGTGCAGCTCCACCAACCAGAGGGATAGACCGGCTGCGGGAAGTGGAGGCTCTGCACGTCGGCAAAACCACTGCGGCGCAGTGCTTTGTGGATGTCGGTCAGCAGATGCATGTGGTAGAGCGGCGATTCGCTCTGCTGCACCAGCAGGCCGTGGGTCCCCAGGGCGCGGATGGCATCGTGGTAGAACGCCTCGCCAAATAGCCCCTCGGCTGGTCCCACCGGATCGGTGCTATCGATGATGATGACATCGTAGTAACCCGCCTCAGCCTCCTTCACCCAGCGGATGCCGTCCTCAAACAGCAGCTCGGCCCGTGGATCGCCGTTGGATTCACACAGCAGCGGAAAATACTCCTCCGCCAGGCGGGTGACCCGCTCGTCGATCTCCACCTGGTGGGCCACCTCTACGCCGGGGTGACGCAGCACCTCGCGCAGGGTGCCGCAGTCACCACCGCCGATCACCAGGACCCGTTTGGGATTGGGATGGGTGAATAGCACCGGGTGGGACATCATTTCGTGGTAGATGAAATTGTCGCGATCGGTCAGCATCACCAGGCCATCGATGGTCATCAGGCGGCCGAAGCCCTCGGTATCGTAGATGGCGATGGTCTGGAATGGGGTCTTCTCCTCGTGCAGTTTGGCCTTAACGCGCAGGGAGAAGGCGGCCCCGTTGGGGTCGTGGATTTCGCTGTACCACTCGGTATTGGTGTCCAGGGACATGGGGCGGGCTCCTCGTGAAAGTGGGGCGAAAGATACCCACCGCTCATTGCGCCCGCAACCACACCGCAAGCCCGGACGCCCAAGCGGGGGGTGCAGAATAGCTCAGCCGCCACCAGCGTGCCCCGCCCACCCTGCCGATAGCTCGCTAAGGGCCCCGCTCGGCAGCCACTTTTGGGATAATGCGCCCCCTTGCTAGGCGAGGAATCACCATGTCCGACTGGAGCACGCAACACAGCCGCGATACCTACAACGTCACCCACTGGGGCGGCGGCTATTTCGATGTAAGTTCGCGGGGTCACCTCACCGTCCACCCCGATCGCAGCCCCGAGCGCGCCATCGATCTATTCGAGCTGGCCAGTCGTGCCCAGGCGGAGGGGTTGGATCTACCGCTGTTGGTGCGATTCACTGGCATCTTGACCGATCGCGTCGGTCAGCTGCTCAATGCCTTTGATGAGGCCATCGCTGAGGCGGACTATCAAGGCCACTTCACCGCCGTCTATCCCATCAAGGTGAACCAGCAGCGCAGTGTGGTAGAGCGCATCATCGGCGGCGGCCCGCCGGGTCGGGTGGGGCTGGAGGCGGGCAGTAAACCGGAGCTGTTGGTGGTGCTGGCCATGGTCCCCCAGGGCGGAGTGGTGGTCTGCAACGGCTATAAGGATCGTGAGTACATCCGCCTCGCTCTCATTGGCACGGCCTTGGGCCATCGCGTCTACATCGTCATCGAGAAGCTCTCCGAGCTGAACCTGGTGCTGGAGGAGGCGGAGGCGTTAGGGGTGACCCCGCTACTCGGCGTGCGGGTGAGACTCGCCTCTATCGGGGCTGGCAAGTGGCAGAACACCGGCGGTGAGAAGTCTAAGTTTGGCCTCTCCGCCTCCCAGATCCTGGCGGTGGTGGAGCGACTCCAGGCGGCCGGTCGGCTCGATGCCCTCAAACTGCTCCACTTCCACCTCGGCTCGCAGATTGCCAACATCCGCGATATCCAGCGCGGGGCGCGGGAGGCCTCACGCTTCTATGCGGAGCTACACCGGCTCGGCGCCCAGGTGGCCGTGGTGGATGTTGGCGGCGGCTTGGGGGTGGACTACGAAGGGACCCGCTCTCGCAGCTTCTGCTCCATGAACTACTCGGTGCATGAGTACGCCCGCAACGTGGTCCACGCCTTGTGGGAGGTGTGTACCGAGTCTGAGCTGCCCCACCCCGACATCATCACCGAGTCGGGCCGCGCCATGACCGCCCACCACGCGGTGCTGATCACCGAAGTGGTCGATCTCGATCTCGCACCGGACCACGAATCGGTGGCCGCCCCCGCCCCTAACGACCCGATCATCCTCCACAATCTGTGGGAGGCACTGGCCGATATCTCCGATCGCTCGCTGGTGGAGGCCTATCACGACGCCGCCCACTGGCTCGCCGAGGCGCGGACCATGTTCGATCACGGCGTGCTGACCCTGGAGCAGCGCTCCCACGCCGAGCAGCTCTACTTTGCCACCTGCCGCAAGGTGCGGGATCGCCTGCAACCCAGCGTGCGCGCCCACCGCGAGATCCTCGATGAGCTGAACGAGAAGCTGGCCGACAAATATTTCTGCAACTTCTCCCTCTTCCAGTCCCTGCCAGACGCCTGGGGTATCGACCAGATCTTCCCCATCATGCCGCTGAATCGTCTGGATCAGCCCCCCCTACGGCGGGCAGTGCTGCAAGATATGACCTGCGACTCCGACGGCGCCGTGGAGCGCTATGTCGATCGTGAAGGGGTAGAGACCACCCTGCCGGTACACGCCCTGCGGGAGGATGAACCCTATCTGCTCGGTTTCTTCATGGTAGGGGCCTACCAGGAGATCCTGGGGGATATGCACAACCTGTTTGGCGATACCAACTCGGTGGATGTGCTCTCCGATGCGCAGGGCGGCTACCGGCTGGAGGGGGCCGAGCATGGCGACACCGTGGCCGATCTACTGCGCTATGTACACTTTGATCCAGCGGCGCTGGCGGCCGTCTACCATAGCAAGGTGGCAGCCGCAGCCGATCTCCCCGCCACACTACGTGACGAGTGGCTGGCGGAGCTGAAGGATGGCCTAACCGGCTACACCTATCTGGAGAAGTAGAGATGACCGCAATCCCAGACGATGCCGGGGCTAACGCCGGGCTCCCCCCGCCGAGTGGGGGGGGCATGATGACGCTACAGCAGACCCGCATGTTCTTCGCCCAGGATGCCTTTGCCTACGTCGATTCCTATCGGCGCTACTCCCTCGACCAGCCGCCCACCATCACCGATGCCAAGGACCGGTTGGAGGATCAGATGGCCCATATGGATATGATCCCCACCCGCGCCTGGGCGGAGCTGCGGGGCATGGAGCACGCCTTGCGTTTTAAGCTCAAACGGACCGAGCCGGGGGTGGTGGTACTGGGGGAGTCAGCCGGCATCCTCGACAAAGAGGGGCGGCTGCTGCCCCCCGACGCTGGGCGGCGTTCGGCGGAGGTGAAGCAGCTACAAGAGGAGCGTGACCGGTTGCAGACCGAACTCCTCAACTACAAGGCCCACATCAAACAGCTGGAAGAGTACATCCATGAGCAGGAGGTACTCCTCGCCAAGGCACGCCAAGACAGTGCTACCTTAAAACGGCGCTTGGAGCAGTCCTATGGCTATTTTGTGATCTCCGGGATCACCGCTCTCCTCGCCATCGTGGCCCTCATCGGGATCCTCATCTCTAAATAACGCGGGTAACCTCTCCCCTATGTTGACCCTGCTGATTGATCGCACCCCCTCCGCTGAGCGGCTGGCGGACCTCGCTGTCACCGAGTGGCCCATCTGGAGTTGTGAGGTCTCCACCTTTCCTTGGCACTATGAGAGCGCTGAAACTTGCCTCTTCCTGGCCGGCGAGGTAGTCGTTACCCCGGCAGATGGGGCCCCGGTCAGCCTAGGCCAGGGTGATCTGGTGACCTTCCCCGCGGGCATGTCCTGCACCTGGGAGGTACGCCAAGCGGTGCGCAAACACTATCGCTTCGATTGACGCCGAGCGGGGTCATCGCAGGCTGTGCCAGGGTCGGAAAACGGTTATGCTGCTCACCACCCGAGTCCGCTGGACACCATGACCCGTACCCTCCTCGCCCTCCTGTTTCTCCTTTTCGTCACCGGCTACCCTACCGCCCAGGCGGAGCCTGATCCCGGTGAAGCCGCTACGGCCTTCTATGCGGCCTACCAGCAACTCAACTTCACCGGGCTGCCCAACGATGAGCAGCTCACTACGCTAACGCCCTATTTGAGTCGCCGCCTAGTGAGCCAGCTGCAAGAGGCGAAGCTACAACAGGCGATATTTATCGACCAACACCCCGACGAAAAACCACCGCTGGTGGAGGGCGATCTCTTCTCCAGCCTGTTCGAGGGGGCAAGCAGCGCTAAGGCCGGGGTAGTACGCCGTAGCGGCGCCACGGCCCGGGTGGCGATGCACATGCAGCGCAGCGAAGATGGCACCGTGGTGGAGTGGAGTGATCGCTACACCTTGGTGCGAGAACGCGGCCGTTGGCTGTTGGATGATGTGGAGTATCGGGGCGACTGGGCCTTCGCCTCGCGGGGTACCTTGAGCGGTACCCTCAGCGGGCCACTTTGATCGATCCCCATTTTCCGTGGAGTTGCCCTGAGCCGGGCAAGGGAATTCCCGGGTTTACCGACCCCGTTGCTTCCGTTATCGTCGCGGGCGATGACCTACCAAATCGTCCTAACCACTTGCCCCGATCTGGCCACCGCTAAATCCATTGCGACCCAGTTAGTGGGCCATAAGTTAGCCGCCTGCGTCTCTATTGTCCCCGGCCTGCTCTCCATCTATGAGTGGCAGGGGGCACTGGAGGAGTCAGCGGAGTTGCTGCTCCTGGCCAAATCGCGGACTGACGCCTTCGAGGCACTAGCGGCAGCTATCCGTGGTCATCACCCCTATGAACTCCCGGAGATTATCGCCGTCCCTATCGAGTCGGGATTTGCCCCCTATCTCGCGTGGATCGACGACCAAATGGATAGATAAGCATGAAAGCTCTGATGCGCCTCTGCCTGCTGCTGGCAGGCCTACTGCCCCTCGTCCCTGCCCTCGCCCAGCTGACCGGCGACGAGGAGTTATTGGATCCTGACAAAGCATTCCAGTTCAGCGCAGAGGTGGTCGGTCCAGACCGTGTGCGTGCGACGTGGACGGCTGCCGAGGGCTACTACCTATACCGCAGCAAACTCCGCCTCTCTACCGAGAGCACCGGCGTGACCCTGGGGGATCCCGCCCTGCCGGCCGGGAAGAAAAAAGAGGATCCTGCCTTTGGTCAGGTGGAGATCTACCACGGCACGGTCACCGCAGAGCTTCCGGTCAACCTCGCCAGCGACGCCTCGCGCACCTTTACGCTCACCGCCGCATACCAAGGTTGCGCCGAAGTGGGGGTCTGCTACCCACCGCAGCGCAAAGAGGTGACCCTCACCCTGCCGCCCGGAGCGGCCCCGGCTCCCGCCCCAGTGGCGGAAGCGCCGGCCAGCTCCCCGGCAACCACGGCCGGCGGCGGCCTGCTGAATGGCCTCGATTTCAATACCGGCGAGCCGGAGGTACTCGATCCAGAGGTGGCCTTCGTCCCCACGGTACGGATGGCAGATGCCGACACCATCCAGGTATCCATGGATATCGTTCCTGGCCACTATCTCTACCGAGAGCGCTTTAAGTTTGCCCTCATCGATCCACCGGCCGGGGTCACCTTGGGCGAGGCGCAAGTCCCAGCGGGGGAAGAGAAGGATGATGAGTTCTTCGGCCGCATCCAGGTCCACCACCATCCGCTGGAGATCCGCATCCCGGTACAGCACGCCACCGCCAGCGGTCCTATCACCCTAGAGCTGGGTTATCAGGGCTGCTCCGAGGTGGGCGTCTGCTATCCGCCCCAGAAGAAGCGGTTTGAACTTGTCTTAGCTGGCGGTACCACCGAAGCGGGGGTAACCCCTGCCCCCACCGCCACGACAACCAGCTCCGCCGCCCCCAGCACCTCGGCGGCGAGTCGCTCAGAGCCACTCTCCCAACAGGATGAGTTGGCGGCGCAACTCCAATCCGGCAACACCATGGCAGTGCTGCTCAGCTTCTTTGGATTGGGACTGCTGCTCGCCTTTACCCCCTGCGTATTCCCGATGATCCCGATCCTGTCGAGCATCATCGTAGGCCAAGGGAGCAGCCTCACCACCCAACGCGCCTTCACGCTATCGGTGGTCTATGTGCTGGCGATGGCACTCACCTACACCGCCGCAGGGGTGGTGGCCGGTCTGTTTGGCTCTAACATCCAGGCAATGTTCCAAAACCCCTGGGTGTTGGGGAGCTTCTCAGCCGTCTTTGTGGCCCTATCCCTCTCCATGTTCGGTTTCTACGAACTGCAACTCCCCTCTGCATTGCAGACCCGTCTCACGGAAGTGAGTAATCGCCAACAGGGTGGAACTCTCGCCGGCGTGGCGATCATGGGGTTGCTCTCAGCGCTCATCGTGGGTCCCTGTGTCGCCCCCCCACTCATGGGGGCACTCATCTACATCGGCCAGACCGGTGATCCCTGGTTGGGCGGCTCGGCCCTGTTTGCCCTCTCCCTTGGCATGGGGGCACCGTTGGTGGTGGTAGGCACCTCTGCGGGTAAGCTGCTACCTCGTGCCGGTGGCTGGATGGATGCGGTCAAGGCCGTGTTTGGGGTTCTACTACTGGCCGTCGCCATCTGGATGCTGGAGCGGGTCATTCCGGCCTGGGTCAACCTACTGCTGTGGGCGCTGCTGGCCCTTACTTCGGCGGTCTACATGGGCGCCCTGGATGCCGCCAATAGCGGCTGGCAGCGGCTCTGGAAGGGTTTGGGAGTGGCGCTGCTTGTTTGGGGTGCACTGCTGCTCGTCGGCCTGGCCTCCGGCGGGAGAGATCCAATGGCCCCGCTCGCCCACCTGAAGGTTATGGGTGGTGTGGGGGGCGCGGCCATGGCCCCCGCCCACTTGGAGTTCCGTCGGGTCAAATCCGAGGCGGATCTAGAGCGTGAGCTGGCCGCCGCAGCCGCAGCGAGCCGGCCTGTGATGCTCGACTTCTACGCTGACTGGTGTGTCTCCTGTAAGGAGTTTGAAAAGTACACCTTTGCCGATCCCAGCGTCGTTGCGGCCCTGGAGGGGATCCTCACCCTCCAGGCCGATGTCACTGCCAATGATGATGAGGACCAGGCACTACTCAAGCGCTTCCAGCTCATCGGCCCGCCGGCCATCCTCTTCTATGGGGCGGATGGCCAGGAGCGGCGCGGCTATCGCTTGGTGGGCTTTGAGGAGGCGGAGAAGTTCAAGGCACGGGTAGAGCAGGCCACCCGTTAGCCCGTCTCCATCTAGGTAGCATCGCACTTTGGGGGGCGAAGGCCCTTAGGCATCGCCCCCCTGTAGTAACCCCTCTCTGAAGCCAGAAGCCCTCCATGGTTGTTCGGGTGGGCGTGACGCCCCCAATCCCCCGGTAGCAGATTGTCAGGGATCAAGGTACCAGGCGTGCCCTGTGAGCGGGCCTATCGCCAGCGGAAGCAAAGGTGGTAGGTGACGCTTGGCAAAAAGACGGGCGAGGCGTTTATACGCAGACACAACCAAACAGCGGGTTAGCCCTCAGGCAGGGGAATGGGGAACAACGATTGAGGCCCTACATGGGCGGTGAAAGACGATGAGAAGGCACAAAAAAACCCGGGAAGACCCGGGTTTTTTTGTGCTGCACCTCGGAGGCGGAAAGTTACTTAATCTTCGCTTCCTTATAAACCACGTGCTGGCGAACGACGGGATCAAACTTCTTGATCTCCATCTTCCCCGGCATGGTGCGCTTGTTCTTGGTGGTGGTGTAGAAGTGGCCGGTACCGGCGCTGGAGACGAGGCGAATCTTGTCACGCATGGCTCAAATCCTCCTCAGACCTTCTCGCCCTTGGCACGCAGCTCAGCAACAACCGCCTCGATGCCCTTCTTGTCGATGATACGCATCGCCTTGGTACTCAGGCGCAGGCGCACAAAGCGATTCTCGCTCTCAAGCCAAAAACGATGAGAGTGAAGATTGGGCAGAAAACGGCGCCGCGTCTTGTTATTGGCATGGGAAACATTGTTTCCCGTCATCGGGCCCTTGCCCGTCACCTGGCAAACTCTGGACATTGAAATTGTGCCTCCGAAAATGCACTACGCGCCCGACCTGGGGCGAAGAGCCGCCTTTTATAGCAAACCCCCCGGCTACCGATCAAGTTATTTGTCACTGATGGCCTTTCAACACAGGCCAAGGGCGGCCAGCGAGACGGGCTCACCATCCCCCACCACGAGGTGATCGAGTACCCGCACCCCCACGACTTTGAGCGCATCCTTAAGTCGTCGGGTCATATCGCGGTCGGCTTGGCTCGGTTCAGCCAGGCCCGAGGGGTGGTTATGGGCCAGAATGACGGCCGCTGCATTGTGATCAAGGGCGCGGCGCACCACTTCCCGCGGATGGATTTGGGCGCAATCCAGTGTCCCGGAGAAGAGCTCCTCATAGATGATGATCCGATGGCGGCTATCAAGGAAGATGCAGGCAAAAACCTCCCGATCGTAATCGCGCATCCGTGCAGTGAGGTAGGGCCCAGCCATCCCAGGGCTCTCGATAGTAGCCCCCCGTTTTAGATCCTCCATGAGCTGACGCCGAGCGATCTCCATCACAGCCTGTAGCTGGGTGACCTTAGCCAGGCCAAGACCGGTTTGGCGGCGAAGACGGCGGGGATCCGCCCTCAACAGGGCGCGCAATCCACCAAAACTGGTCACGAGATCCCGGGCCATCTCCACCGCACTACGTCCACGGCAACCGGTGCGTAACAATATCGCTAACAACTCTGCGTCGGAGAGGCTGGCGGCCCCCTGCGCCCATAACTTCTCCCGCGGCCGTTCCTGTTCTGGCCAGTCACAGATTGCCATAGGGAATCCTCCTTTTGTATAAATATACAGTTCCACTGGCTATGATATAGCTCATCGGGCCTTAAGGCCACTGATGTTAAGATGACGCCCCATGCACAGCCTCCACCAACGACGCCTGCTGCTCGGGGTGGGCGGTGGCATTGCCGCCTATAAAAGCGCCGAGCTGGTGCGCGAGTTGACGCGCCAAGGCGCCGAGGTCCGGGTGGTGATGACCGCAGCCGCCACCGAGTTCATCACCCCGCTTACGCTCCAGGCGCTCTCCGGCCATCCGGTACGGCAGGCACTGTTTGACGCCCAGGCAGAGGCGGGTATGGATCACATCACCCTCGCCCGCTGGGCAGAGCTGGTGCTCATCGCCCCCGCCACGGCGGATCTGATGGCACGCCTGGCGCTGGGCCTGGCGGATGACCTCCTGACCACACTCTGCCTTGCCACCGAGGCCCCCATTGCCCTGGCGCCGGCGATGAATCGGCAGATGTGGGCGGCACCCGCCACCCGCGACAACGCCACCCTCCTCACCACACGCGGCCTCCACCTGTTAGGACCCGCCGATGGCGAGCAGGCGTGTGGCGAGAGTGGGTTGGGCCGGATGTTAGAACCCCAGGAGATAGCTAGAAGGGCAACAACCTTGTTGAGCAGTGGCCCCCTAGCTGGAGTCCGAGTGGTTGTCACTGCCGGTCCCACCCGCGAGGCCATCGACCCAGTGCGCTTCATCAGTAACCGCAGTTCCGGGCGCATGGGTTATGCCGTGGCTCAAGCAGCGGCTGAAGCAGGGGCCAACGTGCTGCTGGTTAGTGGCCCAGTCGCCCTTCCAGCGCCGGCAGGGGTCGAGCGGATCATGGTGGAGAGCGCGGAGCAGATGTATACCGAGGTGATGGCGCACCCTTGCGATCTATTCATCGCTACGGCGGCCGTTGCCGACTACCGGCCTCAGATCACTGCGGCCACAAAGTTGAAAAAGACAGCGGCTGAGATGAGCCTACCGCTCACCCGTAATCCGGACATCCTCGCTGCGGTGGCGGCCCTGCCACAGCCCCCGTTCACTGTGGGGTTTGCTGCTGAAACCGATCAGCTCGAACAGTACGCCCGCGGCAAGCTGGAGGCGAAGCGGCTGAATATGATTGCTGCCAACTGGGTGGGAGAGCGGGCCGCTGGGGCCGGTTTTGAGAGCGATGAGAACGCCTTGGAGCTGTTTTGGCCTGGCGGCTCCTTGACCCTCCCCCGCGCTGCCAAACTCCCCCTTGCCCGCCACCTGGTCAAGGTGATCTCCGAACATTTCCACCAACTCCGCCCATCCCCATGAACCGCCGCGCCATTGAACTACGCATTCTCGACCCTCGCCTGGGCACAACCATCCCGCTGCCACAGCACGCCACCGATGGTTCGGCAGGGCTCGATCTACGGGCCTGTTTGGATGCCCCGATTCTGCTCGCCCCCGGCGAGACAACGCTGATCCCAACCGGGTTTGCCATCCACATCGCCGACCCCAGCCTGGCAGCGGTCCTGCTGCCGCGCTCCGGGTTGGGCCATAAACACGGCATTGTGCTTGGTAACCTGCTGGGGCTCATCGACTCCGACTACCAAGGTCAGATCCAGATCTCCTGCTGGAATCGGGGCCAGACCCCGTTCAGTATTGCAGTAGGAGAGCGCATCGCGCAGATGGTTTTCGTGCCAGTCGTGCAGGTCGATTTCACGGTGGTGGATACCTTTGCGCAGAGCGAGCGAGGAGAGGGCGGCTTCGGACACACAGGCCGTCACTAGTTCCCCCATCCCCCTTACGAAGGCGAGGAGGAGCGATGGAAACCGGCAGGCCAACCGTCCGTTCCAGGCAACGCGCAGCACCACTGACAGCAGGTAAGCGCGGCCCCACCCTGACCGTGCGCATAGTGGTATGGGCAGGGGCAGCGACTGTCTTCGCCATCTTAGCCCTGGCGGGGATGCTCATTTTCCATGAATTCAATACGGTAAGCGCAGAGGCGACCCAGCGCGCCGGTGAGGCCCAAGCGATTGGCCTTGCCGCCGCCGTGGGTGGACGTAGCGAGGGGCTGGGCAGCTATCTCTCCACCCTGGCCAGGAGTGAACCGTTAGCACAGTCGCTTGCTAGCGATGATCCGACAGCCCACATAGAGGCCGAAGCGAAGCTGCTCCAACAGCTACCCGAGGGTAGCAAGGTGGAGCTGTATCAAGGGGAACAGCGGCCCGATCCCAACTCCGGTTACGGCTACTCAGGGGCCGATCTCATACGTCGCGCCCAGGCCGGAGAGGAGCCGCCACTGGAGCTACACGCCCCCGCCACCAATCACCAGATGCTGATGACCGCCCGCCCCATTGGCGGAACACACCCTATCGGAGCGGTACTCTTCCTCCTTGATACCAAGGAGATAGCCAGCTGGCTACCGAAACCCTCCAACAACGGTTATGCCGAATTGAAGCAGGGGGAGGTGGTCATTGCCCACACCGGTGACGCCAATGCCCAGCAAGGAAACCCATATTTCAGCGCCGTCAAAGGCGCCATCTGGCAGCTCTCCTACTGGCCAGCGGCCGCTACCAACGAGGGTGCCATCACGTTGTTAAGTATGGTGTTCGGCGGCGCGCTCCTTACCGTCACCACCCTCCTACTTGGCCTCGGCTGGTGGTTAGGGCGGCTGGTGGGAGAAGATCTCGCCAACTTCGTCCGCCGCACGATGAATCGCAAATATGCCGGCCACGATCTACCGCTGAAGCTGCGAGAATTCCACGCTACTGCGGTGGAGCTGGAGCGCCGCAGGACAGAACGAGGACGCAGCAACTTAAGTTCAGTGCTCCATACAGAGGAGACGCCGTCTACTCCCCCGCCGCCGCCATCAGTGCCCGATCCAGCGGCAGATCTGGTCTTTATGCCAAAAGATGCCCTTCAAGTAGAGGAGTTGCCTCCCTCCAGCGCCCCCCTTCACCACTCCACTCCAGAGCGGAGGTAGCGCACACCCAACCCCTCCCTCTACACTGTCCGGCGCTCTCAGGGGAGAGGGAGCCCCGGGCCGCAGGCGGGCCATTCCACTCTTGCCCTGGCTTCGACTCGATGACCCATCGAGCGGAACTCAATTTCCGCAAAATCCCGTAAGCTGAGTGGGGCAATACACCCTGTCCCTATTCGAGTGGCCGCAGAATCCACGAGGAGTCGTCATTGAATACCACTGATGCCATCACCAAAGCCCGCATCCTGAGCGAGGCGTTGCCCTACATTCGCCGTTTTTATGGCAAGACACTAGTCATCAAGTATGGCGGTAACGCCATGACCGACGAGGCGCTCAAAGAGAGTTTTGCCCGCGATGTTGTGTTGATGAAACTAGTGGGGATGAACCCTGTGGTGGTCCATGGGGGTGGACCGCAGATCGGGCGGCTGCTCGCCCAAATCGGCAAAGAGAGCCATTTTGTCGAAGGGATGCGGGTCACCGATCGTGAAACCATGGATGTGGTGCAGATGGTATTAGGCGGTCTAGTCAATAAAGAGATTGTCACCCTCATCAATACCGTGGGCGGCAAGGCCGTCGGCCTCACTGGCAAAGATGCCGACTTTATTCGGGCCCGCAAGCTAACCCTGGCGCGCAACGCCCCAGAGCTGGCCGAGCCGGAGATCATCGATATCGGCCATGTAGGAGAGGTGGAGCGGATCAACCCGGAGGTGGTGGAGATGCTCCACCATGGCGACTTCATCCCTGTGATTGCCCCTGTAGGGGTAGGAGAAGATGGGGCCTCCTATAACATCAACGCCGATCTGGTCGCCGGCCGCCTGGCGGAGACCCTCAAGGCCGAAAAACTGATCCTACTCACCAATACCGCTGGTCTATTGGACAAAGAGGGCAAGATCTTAACCGGCCTCTCTTCAGCCCAAGTGGATGGTTTGATCGGAGATGGCACCATCCACGGCGGAATGCTGCCCAAGATCCGCTGTGCCCTCGATGCCGTCCATGCCGGTGTGCGCTCGGCCCATATTATCGATGGTCGGGTGGATCACGCCCTACTGTTGGAGATCTTTACCGATCAGGGTGTTGGCACCCTCATTACGAATGGGTGATCGCTGTGGCTGCACAGGAGAAGGGGGCACGTCGCCGACAGATACTGGAGGCGCTCGTCCAAGCGCTAGAATCCAACCCAGGTGAGCGGGTCACCACCGCCACCCTTGCCAACGCCCTCGGGATCTCCGAGGCGGCGCTTTATCGGCACTTTCCCAGCAAGGGAAAGATGTTCGAGGCACTTATCGAGTTTATTGAGGAGACGGTCTTCTCTCTCATTACCCGCATTCTAGCGGAGGAGGAGGGGGTTACTGCCCGCTGCGAACGCATCATCTCACTGCTGCTCGGCTTCTCCGCCCGCAACCCTGGCATTACCCGGATCCTAGTGGGTGATGCCCTGGTGGGGGAGACAGAACGGCTGCGGTTGCGAATCGCCCAACTGTTTGATCGAGTAGAGGTACAACTTAAGCAGATACTCCGGGAAGCAGAGGCCAACGGCCAGCTCCCGCTCGGCAACCCCACATCAGCATTAGCCAACTTGATGGTCGCAGTGGCCCAGGGGCGCATGGCCCAATACGTCCACAGTGGCTTTCGCCGCTCTCCCCTCGAACACTGGGAGCAGCAGTGGCCACTGCTACAACACGGCCTCTTCCCGCTCCCGGAACCCGCCTGAGTTAGCCGACCGCAGAGACCCTGGTTCAACCTCCTCCCCGCAGTCACTCGGCTGCGGGAGAGGTGCGCTCACCATGGCTCACTGGAGACCGCGCAGCTCCTTATAGCGGGCCAGGTCAGCATTGTGAGTATCTATAATGCGCTGTTTCTCTTCCTCTTTTTGTTGGATGAAAAATTGCTTGTTGTGCTGCTGGCGCTCTAGATCGGCAATGATAGCGCGGTCCTTGTCTGATACTGGACGGCCAACACGCTCTAAGGTCGCTGCGTTTTTCCGCTCTTCAGCGAGCTTGTTCTCAACCGTCTCCAACCCCGCTTGGGTCACTTGGATGAGCGAATCCAAGGACTCCACCTTTTTATCGCGGGACTTGATGATGTCCTCTGCGCTGGTATACACCGCTAGCAGCACCGCATCCCGCCTATCCTGCTCTGCCTTGACGCGCGCCTCCTCTGCCGCCTTCTCCTCTGCTGCCTGCTTAGCTGCTTGCTCGGCAGCCAGCTCTTCAGGGGTCTTAGCACGCTCCCGTTTATCGACGGTGATACCTTGCTCATTGACCACCTGAATCGACTGCTGGGCATATTCGGGCGGGATGGTGTTGCCACATTCGCGGACACCCTCCTTATTGGTCCAGCACTTGAAGGTACCCGCCGTTACCGGTGCGGTAACGAGGATGAGAGGTAGAGCCATAGCGATCATTCGGGCTGAAACCATCACGTTCTTCCCCTGTGGTCAAAGATGAATCCGGCCATCAGTATACCGCCGACGACCTGGAGGACAGCGTGGCCGGCGCTGCAACCTAAGGTTCTTAAACTAGTGCGCCGTTCTCCCTCTATTCTTCGGTAGGGCTGGCGCAAGCCTTGCTTAATCTATCTGAAGAGTCAATTACTCGACTGGAGGCGTCCATGCCCCAACGCATCCGTATCGCGCTCCTCGCTGCCATTGTTCTGGCAGCGGCTGTGGCGCAGCTATTTGCCGCCGGATCCGCGCTCATTGCGGCACTCGCCGGGCTGGTCTTGGTCTTGGGAGGAACGGCCCTAACGGCCCTCATCAGCCACTCCGGTGCGGCGTTGGTTGACCTCTGGCACACCATACGGGGTGGACTCGGGACGCCTATTCAAGAGGGTGCGGATGATGGCCTCGCCTGGTTTCTTCAGGCAGCAGACTGGTACCGACGGGGTGATATCCGCAACGCAGAGACCCTAGCCGCCCGCATTGAAGGGGCCTTTCTTAAACAGGGGGCGCGCCTGGTCTTGGATGGCTTCCCGCGGGATCAAATCAACCTAGTGCTCGAATGGCAGGTCGCTGAAGAGCGGGAGACTTTGCGCCGGCCGGTCGAGCTGGCCCGCGCCATGGCGGGCTACGCCCCCGCCTTTGGAATGCTGGGCACCCTATTAGGCTTGGTGCAGATGCTATTCGGCTTAGGCAGCAGCAACCTCGCCGCCCTGGGATCGGCCATGGGCTTCGCCATGTTGACCACGGTCTACGGTCTTATTCTGGCCAATCTGATACTCAAACCCATAGCCATGAAGTTGGAACAGCGAGGCCGTGCCCAACTGGCGTTACGGGTCTCCCAACACCAAGCGGTATTGATGTTATTTGATCGGCAACACTCCCAGCTGATCCGTGAAGCGTTGACTGCCCTGCGCCCAGGGGAGGGGGGTCACCCACTCGCCACCTCGGCAAGCAAGGCGGCGCTCCACTTAGCGGGTGCCCGCTGAGCAGGCCTTGGTGATGCACGTAACGCCTGCCCACACCGCCCATCCAGATCCTTGGGATGCCTGGGGTGAAGAGGGGGAGAGTAGCTGGCTCTTGAGCTATGTTGACATCCTCAGCCTGATACTCGCCCTAATGGTGGTACTCCTGGGCCACACTGCCGCCCACCAGATGGCCACAGAGCGTCAACGCACCGACACTCCAGCCAAATTAGCCCAAGTTACGCCCCCGCCATCCCAAAAGCCCAGCCCGCCTCCCAAACCATCGCTCCCCCCGACGCCACTGTCGGTGGCAGCCGCCTTGCTGGAGTCGCCACCATCGACCCCGCCCGCTCCCCTGGAACCGCTCCCCCTGCGGGTCAAACCTTTAGCCATTGAACTCCCTCCGGAGGAGCCGCGCGTCTTTGAGGTGGTAACGCGCGAGGCAGCACCCACCCCTGTCACCAATGAACTGGTGGGACCACCCGCACCGTCACCGGAGGAGCAGCTGGCCGCCATGGTAGAGGCGCGCTTCCCCGACGGCCTCATTAAGGCGCTGCATAGCGACCATGAAGTGTCGTTGGAGATTGCCGATACAGTGCTGTTTCCCTCGGCACAGGCAGACCTGGCACCCGAGGCGCTACCCGTATTGATACGGCTAGCGCAGACGTTGCGTGATGCGGGGGAGATCAGAATTGCAGTGGAGGGGCATACCGATAATCGCCCCATTCGAGGAGGGCGCTTCAACTCCAACTGGGAGCTATCAGCTGCACGGGCGGCAGCGGTCACCAAGTATCTTGTACAACAGGGGCTCGATCCGGCCCGTCTACGCTCCATCGGCTATGCCGATACCCACCCAGTGGCGGATAACGGAGATGCTATCGGACGCGCCCTGAATCGGCGGGTCAATCTGGTGGTGGAGTTCGATCCGCCAGAGCCGGCGACCGACGAGGCCCCTGCCAGTACGAAAAAAGGCCCCACCTAGTAAGCAGGGAGACAACCGCCCTTCTTACTAAACACTAAAGTCGGTACCGCCACCTTTCGATCGTGGACCCAAGCCACGACCGATCGGCGGCGGTGACCGAATACCATCACATCTCGAAGATCTGCTCCATAGCCTCCAGACCCTCTTCCACCAACCGCTTGAGGTCATCGGGATTGCCATCCTGCTCACACACCATGCTGGTGTAGACGGCCAATGACTTCAACGCGCAGGCGATCTTGGCCACCTCATTGGGGTCCAGTTGTGCGCCGGGTTTCAGTTTCCAGTGCTCAGCAGCCATGGTGCGATCTCCTAATGGTAGATGTGAGTGGAGAGCCAATACTACCGTAAGCCGTGCGGTTTCTCAGCATCCGTAAGCAACACGGTAGTCACGAATGGCGGCCAGCTGATCCTCCATCCCCGGTTGGGCCGCCAAATATTCAATTAGGTCGGCTAAACCAACGATTTTGGCGACCTTCAGACCGTAGTTACGCTCCACCTCCTGCACCGCTGACAGCTCTCCGGTACCCCGCTCCTGTCGATCGAGGGCGATCACCACACCTGCTGCGGTGGCGCCAGCCGCCTCGATGAGGGCGAGGGATTCGCGTACCGCCGTGCCAGCAGTCATCACATCATCAATGATGAGCACCCGACCGGCGAGGGGTGCCCCTACAATCTGTCCCCCCTCACCGTGGTCTTTTGCCTCTTTGCGGTTGAAACACCATGGTAGGTCGCGTCCATGGTGATCCGCTAAGGCAACAGCGGTCGCCGCGGCCAACGGGATCCCTTTGTAGGCGGGTCCAAATAGAACGTCGAATTCGATGCCCGAATCGACGATGGCACTGGCGTAGTAGCGACCCAAACGGGCCAATGCGGTCCCCGTGTTAAAGAGCCCTGCGTTGAAAAAGTAAGGACTTACTCTCCCTGACTTGAGGGTAAACTGGCCGAACCGCAGCACCTCACGACCGATAGCAAATTCAATGAAATCACGCTGATAATCATGCATGGCAGGCTCCTCGCTAAGGGCGCCAGTATAGGGGAGCGATAGTGGGTGAGGCGACCTACCGGTTCCGTCACCGCATTGCCCGCTGCTATCCTTGCGCGGCATACCAGGCCGATCGGGCTAACTGTTTTTCCGGGGGAAGCGATGCTGCGTACCATCCCGCTGCTGCTGTTACTGCTGTTGACCGGCTGCGCCACCTCACCCCTGGGGCGCTCACAGCTGAAGTTTCTTCCCGATGAAGATATGACCCAAATGGGGATAACGGCCTTCAGCGAGGTGAAACAGCAGAGCCCAGAGGTGCGCGATCCCGGCACCCGCCGCTATGTCACCTGTGTCGCTGACCACATTACTGGCGCCCTCGCCGGCGCAGGGCCGCGACAGTGGGAGGTTGCGGTGTTTCGCAATGACGAGCCCAATGCCTTTGCCCTTCCAGGCGGCAAGATTGGGGTCTATACCGGAATTTTGAGTGTGGCGGAGAATCAGCACCAACTGGCCACAGTGATTGCCCACGAGGTCGCCCACGTCATTGCCGAGCACCCCAATGAGCGGGTCTCTACCACCTACGCCACTCAGATAGGGGTGGATCTGGTGGGCACCTTAGCAACAGGCGAAGGGGGTGCCCATAGCGAGTTGATGGGACTACTTGGAGTCGGGGCGCAATATGGATTTCTGCTCCCCTTCACCAGGACCCAGGAGAGTGAGGCCGATCTACTGGGGCTGGATCTAATGGCAAAAGCGGGGTTTAATCCGCGTGAGAGCGTCCGCTTCTGGCAGAACATGCAGCGGGCCGGGGGCAGCGATACCCCCGAGTTTCTCTCCACCCACCCCTCTGGCAACACCCGTATGGCGGATCTGAACAACCGCATGGGGCAGGCCGTTACCCTTTACGACGAGGCACGCGCCCGTGGCCGCCGTCCGCGCTGCGATTAAGTGGTTACTGCTACTACCCACCATTGGGGTAGCCGCCAGCTATACCAGCTACGCCCTCATCAATGACGACGCCACCTTGCGCATCCGTGGCCGCACGGTACATCTCTACGGGATCTATATCCCCCCCACCGATCAGGGCTGCCAGAACTTCCTCCAGCCTCCCCGCTGTGGCCAGCGCCCAGCCTTGGCACTTGACTTCAAGGTGGGCTCCCACTTCATCACCTGCCATGAATTGGCCAACCACACCGATGGCACAGTAACCGCCCAGTGCTTTCTGGATGGCGAGGATCTCAGCGAGTGGATGCTAAGCAACGGTTGGGCCGCCGCACTACCAGAAGCCCCAGTGGAGTATCAGGTGGCAGAGCGCATTGCCGAGCGCCGCGGGCTCGGCATCTGGGGGATCCCGCTCGATTCTAGGATAGGGCGTTAGTCCCATCCCTGCGGTTATCCCGGCGGCTCATTGAATCACGAAATCGGTAAAGTAAACCTGCTCTACTAATGGCTTACCAACCAGCTCTTGAAACAGTTGGCGCAGCTCTTCGCCAGCCTGCTGGCGCAACACCTCCCGCTGCGGTACCTCTTTGATCGCCTCGATGTCTTGCTTAGCAAAGAGCATCAGCAGCCGATCCCGCACCGCTGGCATGTGGTGAGAGATAATCCCACCGGCATCGCTATCGTGCGACAGCACCTGCACCTTCACCTGCACAAACCGTAGCCGCTTACCCTCCAGGAGGTTGGTCACAAAGGGAGGCTCCAGCGGAAAGTAGGGCCCCGTAGGTCCACCACCACCGGAGGCAAGGGCAGAGGAGGTGGGGAGCAGCAGTGAACAGAGTAGTAATAGTATCGGTAGACGCGACATGGCCATGGCGAGGACCTCGGTCGATGCGTGGTAGTTGATCTTAGCGTTCCCATCGAGCAGATGGGCACGCCCATCATGACCCCTTGCGCTTGGCGCGGGGGTGGGCCTGATCATAGACCTTGGCCAAGTGCTGAAAATCGAGGTGGGTATAGATCTGGGTGGTCGCAATGTCGCTGTGGCCCAACAACTCCTGCACCGCCCGTAGATCGCCGCTTGACTCTAATAGATGGGTGGCAAAGGAGTGGCGCAGCATATGGGGATGAACATGGAGTGGCACCCCTTGCCGGATTGCCCATAGCCGCAACCGCTCTTGCAGTGAACGGGGAGAGAGTCGCGTTCCGCGACTAGAGACAAACAGCGCCAACTCCTGCGCCCCTGCTAACTCGGCGCGGACCTTTAGCCACGCCTGCAATGCCTCCAACGCGAAGCGCCCCACGGGTAGCAAACGCTCCTTATCACCCTTGCCATGGCGCACCCGAACTGAGCCGTCGGCCAGATTGAGATCATAGAGATCAAGCTCCACCGTCTCCGCTAAACGCAGGCCCGAGGAGTAGATAAGCTCAAACATGGCCCGATCCCGCTGATCGATGCTCTCAGCGCCCCCCTTCTCCAGTAGTTTGGCGGTTTGATCGACATCCAAGGTCTTGGGGAGTCGCTGGGGGCTCTTAGGGGCCGCGATCTCCGCTGCTGGATTGTGTAACAGCACCTCTTCTCGAATCAGAAAACCGAAGAAGGTGCGCAACGCCGATAGCTCCCTCTGCACAGTGCGACCGGAGCAGCCGCTGCGGTGTCGCCAAGCGACATACTGGCGGATGCTATGGGCATTCAGCTGCTCCCAAGCGGAGATGTTGCGCGCACCACAAAACTCGACAAAGCGCGCCAGATCCCGGCCATAGTTCTTCACCGTATGGGCCGACAGCCGCCGCTCATACTGGAGGTGTTGGGCAAATCGCTCTAGCCAGGTCTCCATCAGCTTGGCATGTGACGCAGAATCACCCGCGCCAGCACCCCGCCCAGATGACGCAAGAAGATGGTACCCATCTCTGGATGGAAACGGCGCGGATCGATGCTGCCAATTCCCAAGACCCCCAGGCAGGTTGGCTTATTGGGCTCACAGATGGGCACTAGGGCACCAGAGCCCACCTCCTCCCCAGCCGCACCAAACAGGAATTGGAGTTGGTCATCATGCAGGTGGCCACACACCGGCTCGTGGCGGGTCAGAACACGCTCTAGGCAGATGAGCGCCGGATCGTCAGCAGAGATGAACTCGGGGCGCTGCCCGCGACCAAACAGCCGCACCGTCACACCATCGGCCTTAAACTCCTCCTTCAGCTCCCGCTCCAGCACCACCAACACCTCATCGAGGTGGGTTGCGCTGATGAGATCGAGGATCAGCTGCTCCATCTTCTCCAACAACGCCTCATTGGCATGACCAATCTGAGCCAGGTGTTGCAAACGACGGCGTAGCTCGGTGCGCTGGTCCCGCAGGATCCCCACCTGTCGCTCCAATAGTGAGACGGCACTGCCCGTATCGGGGTGAGGAAGCTGCATATCGGCCAGCAGCTCGGGGTGGCGCTGAAAGAAATCGGGATATTTGCGCAGAAACTCGACCACCAGGGCGTCGTTCAGTTCGACCGGCAGTTGGACTTTGCTCATCGGATCAGGGCCTATGCAGCATCATGGGGCAATAGAGGAACACTACCCAACCACCTCGCATGGGTAAAGCACTCGTTTATAGCTCAAGAATCAGCGCCGCACTCCGCCATATGTCGGCGCCGATGGCTGCCACTCGCGCGGCAGTGGCGGGGGCAGAGGAGGTGGCACGGGATCACGATATGGCCCCCCAGATTGATAGCCATCACTAAAGCCATCCCGATATCCCCGTGAGTAGCTGGGTAGTGGATAAGGCGCGGCGGGATAACCGCCCCTACTGCGGCTTTGGATGGGTATGCACTCAATGGAGTAGCGCTTACAGTTGGTACGCCACACCGAATCGTTCAGCATCGCGGTGGTCTTCGCCTCACACTCTACCCGCGTCACCTCGCGCCGCTCGATGACCTCTGGCGCCCTCCCCAGCAGGGTGACAACCATCAATACCATTGCGCCATCACTCATCACCCACCTCGTGCCCTACCTGGATAGTAGCGATTCTAGCCTGGATTATTCCCCCGGATTGCATAGAGGTGCTGGCCCCTCTGCCCAGGTATCAGTACCATCAGGCCGCCCTCTGCCACCGAGTTGACACAGATGGATCACCACAACCTAGTCAGCCTATTAGGCATCTGCCTATTCCTACTCCTCGCTTGGGGCCTGTCATGGGATCGCTCCCGAGTCAATTGGCGAGTGTTGGGCTGGGGTGTGGCATTTCAGCTACTGTTTGCTCTCTTTATTTTTGTCTTCCCCACCGGGGCCAACCTCTTCCTCTATCTCAACGATCTCGTTGCGGCAGTGGTGGCTGCCGCCGATGCCGGGTCACGTTTTATGTTCGGGCCTCTGGCCCTGGCACCAGGGGAGCAGGGCTCGCTGGGGTTCATTTTCAGCTTTCAGGCACTCCCCACCATCATCTTCTTCTCCTCTCTCACCGCCCTGCTCTACTACATCCCTCTGCTCCCCTGGTTGATCCGCCTCTTCTCCCGTCTGTTTACCCGCTCCATGGGGATCTCGGGTGCGGAATCGCTGGTGGCAGCGAGCAACATCTTCATCGGCGTGGAGTCAACCCTGACCATCCGCCCCTACCTCTCTCGAATGACCAATTCTGAGCTGGGGGTTGTACTCACCGCCGGCATGGCGACAGTGGCCTCCAACGTGCTGGCGCTCTACGTTTTCACGTTGGGCAATGAGCTACCTACCATCGCTGGTCATCTGGTCTCCGCTTCCATCTTGTCGGCACCGGCGGCCATCGTCATGGCCAAATTGATGATGCCGGAGTTGGCGGTGCCGGAGACCCTCGGTAGCCATGTAGAACCCCACTATGAGCGCCCCAGCAATGCCATGGAGGCCATCATCAATGGGGCCAACGCCGGTGTGCGGCTGATTGTTGGAATCGCCGCGCTCCTCATCGCAGTTCTGGGGTTGGTGGCCCTGCTCAACAGCGCCATCGGTTGGCTTGGAACCACTCTAGGTGCCGGGGAGTGGCGGTTGGAGCTTCTACTGGGCCAGCTCTTCTATCCGTTGACCGTGCTGATGGGGGTACCACTGGAGGATGCAGCGCCGGTGGCTGCCATGGTGGGTGAGCGGTTGGTCGTTACCGAGGTGGTCTCATATCAACATCTGGCAGAGGCGCTCAAAGCGGGGACCCTCCAGGGCCGCTCAGCCCTCATCACCGCCTATGCCCTCTGCGGCTTTGCCCACCTCGCTTCAGTCGCCATATTCGTGGGAGGCGCCGCCGCCTTAGCACCTGAGCGCACTGCCGATTTGGCACGTATCGCGCCACGGGCCTTGGCAGCGGCGACCCTGGCCACGCTGATGACGGGCGCGGTGGCGGGTGCCTTCTACCACAGCGGTCTAACCTCTATCCTGCACTGACCCCCTCCCCAACCGCGGAGGGAGTAAAAACCCGGCGAGACCCATGAGGGGAGAGAAGTGCTGTTAGAGTTTCTTCAGTTACAAAATCGCTACGATAGTTGGCTAAACAACCAGCTTTTCGAGGTCTGCGCCCTGATGAGCGATGAGGAGCGTAAGCGCGACCTCGGTGCCTTTTTCCGCTCTATCCACGGCACCTTCAACCATCTGCTACTAGGCGATAAGCTCTGGTTCGGCCGCCTCACCGGGGAACCATTTGCCATCACGTCACTGGCCCAGGAGCTACACACCGACTTTGGTGAGTTGCGCCAACAACAGACCCAGATGGATCAGCAGATTGCAGACTATCTGCACAACCTGAGTGAGATCGATCTGGGGCGCGAACTGACCTATGTGAGTGCGGTGGATGGCCAAACCCGATGCTTTCCCCTCCAATGGGTGCTATCGCATCTGTTCTCGCACCATGTCCACCATCGGGGGCAGATCACGGTGCTTATCAACCAGCTAGGTCACTCGTTTGGGGAGACCGATCTGCTCGCCATGCCGGAGCCGATACTGCGCCTTGAGCGGTAATACCACCCCCGCCCCTGCGAGACCTCAAGCCGACTCGTCCATATCTAGCTCTTTTATCTTCCGCGTCAGCGTATTGCGACCCCATCCGAGGATTCGAGCGGCCTCCTGACGGTGGCCACCGGTCTGCCTCAAGGCAGTCTCGATCATAATGCGTTCAAAATCGGGTACAGCCGAGTCGAGCAGGTTGATCTCACCGCGTGCTAGACGCAGTTCTGCCCAACGCCGGAGGGGTGCGCGCCAATCATCATCGGCGCACTCCCCTGTCTTAGCGGCCTCACGCAACTCTGGGGGGAGATCCTCCAGGTGGATCTCTTGACCAGGGGACATCACCGTCAACCAACGGCAGGTGTTCTCCAGTTGGCGCACATTGCCTGGCCAATCTAGGGTAGCGAGGTAGGCCTCCGTCTCTTTAGCAAGGCGCTTGACCTCCACCTGTAACTCCTCCGCCGCCCGCTTGAGGAAGTAGCGGATCAGCAAGGGGATATCCTCCCGCCGTTGGCGCAGCGAGGGCAGATGGATACGGATGACATTGAGGCGGTGGAACAGATCCTCGCGGAACAGCCCCTGCTCCACCCGCTTACTGAGATCCTGATGGGTGGCGGCGATAATGCGCACATCCACGCGCACCGGCTGGTGGCCCCCTACCCGGTAGAACTCGCCATCGGCCAACACCCGCAACAGACGGGTCTGCAACTCGGCCGGCATGTCGCCGATCTCATCCAGAAACAGGGTCCCGCCATCGGCCTGCTCAAACCGTCCTTGGCGGGCTGCCTGGGCGCCAGTGAAGGCGCCCCGTTCATGGCCAAACAGCTCTGATTCCAATAGATCCCGCGGGATCGCCGCCATATTGAGGGCAATAAACGGCTTATTGGCACGTGGACTGTGGCGATGGAGGGCATGGGCCACTAGCTCTTTGCCAGTGCCCGATTCGCCATTGATAAGCACCGTGATGTTGGAGCGGGAGAGGCGGCCGATAGCACGGAACACCTCCTGCATGGCCGGCGCTTCCCCGATGATCTCAGTGCTCTCGGATACCGCTTTCTCCTCCTCCGAGCGGTGCTGATCCCGACGGTGCGCCACGGCGCGGCGCGCCAACTCCACCGCCTCATCAACATCGAACGGCTTAGGAAGGTATTCGAAGGCCCCCCCTTGATAGGCAGAGACCGCGCTATCTAGGTCGGAGTGGGCGGTCATGACAATGACCGGTAACCCCGGTTTTCGCTCATTGATAGCGGCCAGTAGTTCCAGACCGCTCATACCAGGCATCCGAATGTCAGTGATGATGGCGTCCGGCTGATCGCGGCGTAGCGCCTCCAGGGCGCTATCGGCATTTTCGTAGCTACGGGCCTCCATATCGGCCTGCTTGAGGGCCCGCTCCAGTACCCAACGAATGGAGCGGTCGTCATCGATAATCCAGATACGTGCGGGTTGATTCATCTCAGAAACCCCATGCCAACGCGGCGTCCGACCGACGCAACTCGATAGGGGGTAAGGGGTCCCGGTGGGATTTCCTAGCAATCATCTCTTTTTGCTCCCGGGGCGGCCCTGTTGGGCATGGGCGCCACCGATCTTTGGTGTCTCAAGGGGCGTACCGATGGCCAATGGCAGCAGCACGGTGAATACCGTCTCACCTGGACGGCTTTCGCACTCGATGAGGCCACCGTGTTGGTTGATGAGGCTTTGGGCGATGGGGAGGCCAAGGCCAGTCCCCTCTGGGCGACCGGTGACCATGGGCAGAAAGATGCCCTCTTTCACCTCGGCCGGGATCCCAGGGCCGTTGTCGATGACATCCAAGCGGGCAACTAATTTATGGCGCGTCTGACCGATGGTATATTGACGCAGGGTACGGGTACGCAGGGTGATGCTGCCCCGCTCTCCGAGCGCCTCAACGGCATTCCGTACCAAGTTGAGTACCGCCTGGATAAGTTGATCTTGGTCAGCCAGTAGCTCAGGGATCGAGGGATCAAAATCGGATATGAAGCACACCCCTACTGGCGCCTCGACCCGCAGCAGCTGCCGTACCCGCTCCACAACATGGTGAATGTTGACTGGCCTGCGTTGAGGTAGGGCGTTGGGGCCGAGCATTCGATTGACCAAGCTCTGGAGCCGATCCGCCTCGCTGATGATGATGCCGGTGTACTCCTTCAGCTCCTCCTCATGCAGCTCCCGCTCTAGTAGTTGCGCGGCCCCTCGTAACCCACCCAATGGATTCTTGATCTCATGCGCCAGACCGCGCACCAACACGCGCACCGCACTGCTTTGAGCCAGTAGATTCTCTTCTCGGGTGATACGCAGTTGCCGGTCAACTTGAGTCATCTCCACCAACAACTCGCGGCGCCCATCCGGCTCCGCCAGTGGTAGGGCGGTGAGGTCAACGGTAAAACGGCGCTCAGGGCCGATACGTAGCACCAATTCGCGTTCAGTGAAGGGGTGTCCGGAAGAGAGCGCCCGCGCTAAGGAGGAGACTAGGCCGGGGTCGGAGAGGAGATCGCCAGCCGCAACACCGGTAATGCGCCTAGCACTGACAGCAAACAGCATCTCCGCCGCGGGATTGACGTAGACGAGGCGCATAGAGGCGTCGAACAGCAGAACGCCGGAGTGTAGGTTTTCTAGGATGCGCTGATACAGGGCATCTGGCGGGGAGTTAGGCATCTCCATGCACCGCCCAATGCAAGAAGTAAACCACGCATGAACCGACAACTAGGAGGGTGACGCAAGCCCTTAATCAGATCGTAATCATTTGATGCCATTGGGCTTTGAACAGATCCATCAGCCTCTACCTAGGGTGCTGCAACTCGGCCATGCCCCAACTCGGTGAGCGACTGCGCTGTAGAACAGTGCGCACGCACCAATATAGTGCCACACCACTGCGGTTACGGGCTAATTTAGTTCAACCTTAACGTGCAGATAGACCGGGATAGGTCAATCTGGGGACGGTTCCACCCGGCACGCCATTGAGAGGATCCGCCTCACCCTGCTTGCGGAACTGGTGCTGGACATGGACCTTAGTGATGGGTGAGGTGATGAGTGTTTTCCCCTTGGCATCAACCACCTTCGCTTGCAGGGAATGGGTCCCGCGCAACACCCCCTCAAGCACAAACACACCGCCGCCTTTCGCTTGCACTTGACCATCCAGTGACAGCACCACTTGGTGTTCGGAGCGCAACTGCGGATCTACCAACACCGCCACCTGCAACCGGTTGTCATTGGCCACCACAGTGGAGTCATTGGCTGGGCTCACGATCTGGAGCTTCTTGTATTTGAAATTGGCATCTTCCCCCTCTGGGAGCGGAGCGGGTGCCTGGGCGGCAGGGTTAACCTCGGCGGGGAGGGTTGGAAGCGGAGCGGGAGGGGTATAGGTGTAGGTGCTTGGCTGTTCCAGCTGTACGGGTTCGGCCCCATCCACCGGTTCATCGGTAAACTCGATGGAACCATCTGGATGGACGATTCGATAGGCCTCGGCAAACAGCGAGCCGTGGACTGACAACAGCAGGATCAAGAGCAGGATACGGTTCATGTTTTTAAGCATAATCCGCTCGGTCAAAGGCGACAACGCCCCATAAAAAAACACCCCCGCCAAAAGGCGGGGGTGCGGTGATCGCAAGCGACTGTGTACGGCGCCTTAGACGCTGTAGTACATGTCGAATTCGATCGGGTGGGTGGTCATCCGCAGGCGGGTGACATCATCCATCTTGAGACCGATGTAGGCATCGATCATGTCGTCAGTGAAGACGCCACCAGCGGTGAGGAAGGCGCGGTCGTTATCCAGCGCCTCAAGTGCCATATCCAGGCTGTGGCAGACGGTGGGGATAGCGCTCGCCTCTTCTGCCGGCAGGTCATACAGATCCTTATCCATGGCATCGCCCGGGTGGATCTTGTTGATGATGCCGTCCAGGCCGGCCATCAGCATGGCGGAGAAGGCCAGGTAAGGGTTGGCGATCGGGTCCGGGAAGCGGACTTCGATACGACGAGCCTTCGGATTCTGGACGTAGGGGATACGGATAGAGGCAGAGCGGTTGCGGGCAGAGTAGGCCAGCATCACCGGGGCCTCGAAGCCAGGAACCAGGCGCTTGTAGCTGTTGGTGCCAGGGTTGGTCAGGGCGTTCAGGGCACGGGCGTGCTTGATGATGCCACCGATGTAGTAGAGCGCCGTCTCAGAGAGGCCACCATACAGGTTGCCAGTAAAGAGGTTCACGCCCTCTTTGGAGATGGACTGGTGGCAGTGCATACCGGAACCGTTATCACCCACCAGCGGCTTGGGCATGAAGGTAGCGGTCTTGCCGTAGCTGTGGGCGACGTTGTGGACGCAGTACTTGAGGACCTGCACCTCATCGGCCTTGCTCACCAGCGAGTTGAACTTGGTACCGATCTCGCACTGCCCAGAGGTCGCCACTTCGTGGTGATGCACCTCTACGTTCAGCCCCATCTCTTCCATGGCCAAGCACATGGCAGCACGGATGTCATTCAGGGAGTCAACCGGGGGCACGGGGAAGTAACCACCCTTGACTGCCGGACGGTGACCCATGTTGCCGTCCTGATAGACGCGCTCAGAGTTCCAGTCGGCCTCTTCGGAGTCCACTTTGACGAAGCAGCCGGACATGTCGGAGCCCCAACGAACGTCGTCGAGGATGAAGAACTCCGGCTCAGGACCGAAGTAGGCGTCATCACCGATACCGGTGGACTTCAAGTACTCGATCGCACGCTTGGCGACGGAGCGCGGGTCGCGCTCATAGCCCTGCATGGTGGCGGGCTCAATGATGTCGCAGGTGATGATCATGGTCGGCTCGTCGGTGAAGGGATCCAGCACCGCGGTCGAGGGATCCGGCATGAGGATCATGTCGGACTCATTGATGTGCTTCCAGCCGGCGATGGAGGAACCATCGAACATCAGGCCATCGGCGAAGGTGTCGGCATCGATCTTGGAAGACGGATAGGTCACGTGCTGCTGCTTGCCGCGCGTATCAGTGAACCGCATGTCGACGAATTTGACGCCGCCATCCTTGATTTTTTGAATTACCTCTTCAGCAGACATCGAACGCCTCCCAGTGAGCGTGGTTTTGAATGGACAGGGGTCGGGACTATGCGCCGACCTAGCCGGAAAGTCCCGAAAAGGGTGCATGAACCATGCCAGCCCGAATAGGCTAGCTATGTCATTGAATCTAATCTAAAGGCACACCCATTGAAACGCCGCAAAAACAGGTGTTTTCCCTAATATAGGGCATGTCTTAAAAAAAGAGCCCCATTTTAGTGCAATTAACCAAAGTGGACAGAGAGCCGCTTCAATGTCGGCACCTCTTCTGCTGCTCGGGTTAATTCAGCGACCAGATTGTGCCCCTGCTCTGGCGCTTGGAACAGGGCCAGAGGCAGCAACACCTCAGCATGGATCCCGCCGTGCAGATAGTGCAGGGTCAACTTTTCTATTTGGCGGGCCTCTTCAATGTGGCTCCACGCCACCTCCAGCTGAGCGGTGATCTGGCTACGCATCGGCAGCTCCACCGCCACAGGCCGGGGCAGCAGCTCATCATCTTCCGGATCGATATGTACCAGCATATCGCGGATGTCGCCTACCCGGTTGACGACCCGCGAGTAGACACTATCGCTGATGTAGTGCCCTTCAGAGACCGATATCTCCGTATCCACCAGCACATGGACATCCACCAAGGCCCCACCTGCCATCTTCCGGGTCCGCAAACCATGGACAGCGCGGACGCCATCGACGGAGAGGATAGCGGTGCGGATCTCAGCCAACTCTTCGGGCGCCAAACCGGTGTCAATCAGCTCATGGGCCCCATGCCAAGCCAAATCCCAACCAATCTTGGCGATCATAAAGGCGACCCCAATGGCGGCAATGGCATCCAATTTAGGGTACCCCGCCATCGCCCCCGCGATACCCACGACAGCCACAATCGAGGCAATGGCATCGGAGCGACTATGCCAGGCGTTGGCCTCCAGCAAGGCGGATTTGAGTCGGCGCGCCACCCGAATGGTGTACTGAAATACCCACTCTTTGGCGAAGATCGAGACAAACGCCACGGCGAGGGCCACGCTGCCCGGCACCAGCAGCAACTCGGGGCTGCGGAGTCGAACCACCGCATCCCAACCAATGCCCAGACCGGTTGCCACCAACGCAACCCCTAAACCGAGGGTGGCTAGGGTCTCGATGCGGCCGTGCCCGTAGGGGTGGTTCTCATCCGCCTCCTTGGCACCGTGCTTGGCGGCAAACAGCACCAGAAAATCCGACGCTAGATCCGCCACCGAATGGATACCATCGGCAATAAGTGCTTGGGAGTTACCCACCACCCCTGCCACCAGCTTCACCACGGCCACGATGGCATTGACCAATGCCCCGACCAGAGTGACACGATGGATCTCACGGTAGCGGCTCTCTAGAACCGCCGAGCCCTCAATGGGAGCAGTCATCGATTCGGCTGCCTCCTAATGGTTATGGGTCCAGTGGCTGGCTAGGGCCGACCTCGATCTCGACCAGCACCTCACCCTCTGCACGACTCACTTCGACCACTCGGTGGCCATTGATACGGCACCATGCGGGAATGTCGTTTAAGGCACCCGGATCGGTGGCAACCACGGTGAGGCGATCACCGGGTTGCAGCTGTTGCACCTTATCTTGGGTGCGGATGACCGGCATCGGGCAGAGTAGCCGCCGAGTATCGAGTTGGTAATGACTCACACCTGCCACGCCTCTGCAATCTCATGCCCCGCCAGCGGAGCCACACTCAGTTCACATTCACTACCATCAAGATAGTGAACCTTCACCATCACCTGTTCGGCACTACGCCCTTGAGAGTAGCGGGCGGCGATACGGGCAGCCAGTTCTAGATCTGCCGCGCTGAGCTCACCATCCACCAGGACCAGGGGCCCCATATGACTCTCCACTGTCAGATGGGTGAACTCCTTGCGGTAACCGGAGAGGAAGTTGTTCTCCCCCTCCTCGCGCCCAACCACGAGCTTAAAGTGGGGGGCTGGCCGCAGGTGGCGCCCCACCTTCAACAGCATGATGTCATCCAGGGTGTAGTCGCGGCTGGAACGGTGCTCCCACAGATCGACAAGCTTACGGGAGTACTGCTCGTCCGTGAGGAAGCAGCACCCCCCCGACGGCTGGGCATAATCGGTAAAACCATACTGGGCGGCGAGGGCCATCTGCGGCTTGCGAGAGCGCCCAGAGAGGTCGAGCAGCTGCTCCCGCTCAACCCACCCCTCCCTTTCGGGCAGAGTCGGCGGCAGGTTGCGAGCACAGAGAGGACGTAGCAGACGGTCATCCGCACCAGATTGGTGCGCCACCACTGGCATTGTATCCTTGCGCTGCGACATGGGGCGCTGGCCAATCACCTCACCAGTGATGATGAAGTCGAAGCCATTCTGCTCGATCCACTCCATGGCCTTCTTCACCATGAAGATCTTGCAATCGAGACAGGGGTTCATATGGGCGCCATAGCCGTGGCGGGGATGGATCAATACATCCTTATACTCCTCCACCACGTCAACGATATGGAGCTTAATGCCGAGCTGCTCGGCTACCCATAGGGCGTTGTTGCGCTTCTGTTTCTGGACATCCTTCTTGCGGATGGCGTGGGTATGGCCCTCGACACAGAAGCCGGTGTAAAAGTTGATGCCCTCCACCTGCACCCCCTGATCGAGGATGAGCTTGGCGGCCAGCATGGAGTCGAGACCGCCGGAGATGAGGGCGATCGCCTTGCGCTGCTTGTTCATGGATAACCTTACGACTACGGAGCGGGCATTCTAACTAAACCTGGCCGCCCTCGCCCGACTCGTCACAGGGCCCGGCACAAGTTCGCGGTTATTTCCCCCCTGCTGGCGCGTTATACTGCGGCGCTTTGCCATTTAGGCCGCTTGAACGATCACGGGGATCCCATGAGTCAGCCACTTGACCTCTCCACCTTCCAGGGACTCATTCTCGCCCTCCAACAATATTGGGCGGGTAAGGGCTGTGTAGTGCTCCAGCCCTTCGATATGGAGGTGGGTGCTGGCACCTTCCATCCCGCCACCTTCCTGCGTGCCATTGGTCCGGAGCCCTGGAATGCCGCCTATGTGCAGCCCTCGCGCCGGCCAGCCGATGGGCGCTACGGTGAAAACCCCAACCGACTACAGCACTACTACCAGTTCCAGGTAGTAATGAAGCCCTCACCGTTGGCCATCCAGGAGCTTTATCTCGATTCGCTCCGGATGCTCGGTTTTGATCCCCTGGTGCACGATATCCGCTTCGTTGAGGATAACTGGGAGTCCCCCACCCTGGGTGCTTGGGGGCTCGGCTGGGAGGTGTGGCTAAACGGTATGGAGGTGACCCAATTCACCTACTTCCAGCAGGTAGGGGGGCTGGAGTGCCGACCGGTCACCGGCGAGATCACCTACGGTCTGGAGCGGCTAGCGATGTATATCCAGGGGGTAGAGAGCGTCTACGACCTCACCTGGACCAATGGGCCCTTCGGTAAAGTGACCTACGGCGATGTGTTCCACCAGAATGAGGTGGAGATGTCCGCCTTTAACTTCGAGCACGCAGACGTGGCCACGCTGTTCAAACACTTCGACTTCTACGAGGGGGAGAGCCAGCGGCTCATCGAGTTGGGGCTCCCCCTCCCGGCCTATGAGATGGTGTTGAAGACCTCCCACACCTTCAATCTACTGGATGCCCGCCGCGCCATCTCCGTCACCGAGCGCCAGCGTTTCATCCTCCGGGTGCGCGCCCTAGCCCGCGCTGTAGCCCAGGCCTACTACGAGCGACGGGAGAAGCTCGGCTTCCCCATGGGACAGATGCAGGGGGAGGTGACCCAATGAGCACCCGTGACCTGTTGATCGAGATCGGCACCGAAGAGCTGCCACCCAAGGCCCTAAAGCGGCTCTCCGAGGCCTTCACCAAGGGTATCGTCGAGGGGCTGGGCAAGGCCGAGTTGGACTTCTCCAGCCAACGCAGCTATGCCGCCCCGCGCCGGTTAGCGGTACTGCTCACGGATCTGGTGGCCCAACAGAGCGACCGCGAGGTGGAGCGGAGGGGACCCGCCCTCACCAGCGCCTTCGATGAGATGGGACAGCCGACCAAGGCGTGCCAGGGTTTCGCCCGCTCCTGTGGCGTGGATGTCTCGGAGCTGGAGAAGCTAGAGACCGACAAAGGGTGCTGGCTGGTCTACCGTAGCCAACAAGAGGGGCGGCCAGCCACCGAGCTGATCCCCGATATTGTGCGTAACTCCCTGGATAAACTGCCGATCCCTAAGCGGATGCGCTGGGGGGCGCTGGATTCAGAGTTTGTGCGCCCCGTGCACTGGGTGGTGCTGCTGTTTGGCAATGAGGTGATAGAGACCGAGATTCTCAGCGTGAAGAGCGGCCGTGAGACCCGCGGCCACCGCTTCCACTGCCCCCACAATCTCTATATCGGTGAGCCAGCCGCCTACGCCCCGCTACTTGAAACCGAGGGTAAGGTGGTGGCCGATTTTGCCGATCGGCGAGAGGCCATCCGTGCCCAGGTCCTTGAGGCCGCTAGCCGGCTCGGCGGACAGGCGGTGCTGGATGAAGACCTGCTGGATGAGGTCACGGCGCTGGTGGAGTGGCCCTCAGCGGTCTTCGGCGGTTTTGAGCGGCGCTTTCTCGCGGTACCAGCAGAGGCGCTCATCTCCACCATGAAGGGCAATCAGAAATACTTCCCGGTGGTGGATAGCCAGGGCAAACTGATGCCTTGGTTCATCACCATCAGCAACATCGAGAGCCGTGATGTTGCTCAGGTACGGGCCGGCAACGAGCGGGTGGTACGCCCCCGCCTCACCGATGCGGAGTTCTTCTGGAACCAAGACCGGAAACGGCCGCTGGCCGAGCGCCGCGAGCAACTTGCATCTGTAGTGTTCCAAACCAAGTTGGGGAGCATTGCCGATAAGCAGGCCCGGGTGGAGACACTGGCCTGCACCATCGCCAACCTCATTGGGGGTGATCCTGAACTAGCTGGTCGGGCCGCCCAACTTGCCAAGTGCGACCTACTCACCGAGATGGTGGGGGAGTTCCCCGAGCTACAAGGGATCATGGGCCGTTACTACGCCGCCCATGACAATGAGAGCCCAGAGGTGGCGGAGGCGTTGGACGAGCAGTACATGCCGCGCTTCGCTGGTGACCAGCTCCCCATCACCCCGACCGGGCAGGCACTTGCCATCGCCGATCGGCTGGATACCTTGGTGGGTATCTTTGGCATCAACCAACCGCCCACCGGCGATAAAGACCCGTTCGGTCTGCGCCGCTCCACCCTGGGCGTGCTCCGTATCCTCATTGAGAAGGGACTCGATCTCGATCTCCCTACCCTGCTCCGCCAAGCCGCTGAGGGCCAGCAGAAGCAAGGCATCACCCTGCTGGACGGGGTGGTAGAGCAGGTGTTCGATTTCATGCTGGAACGACTGCGGGGCTATTTCCACGACAGTGGGATCGCCCTGGATACCTTCGAGTCGGTGCTCGCCAAACGCCCCGGCCAGCCACTCGACTTTGATCGCCGGGTGCGGGCGGTGAGCACCTTCCGCCAGCTACCCGAGGCGGAGGCGCTGGCCACGGCCAATAAGCGTATCGGCAATATCCTGCGGCAGGCCCATGAGGGGGGCATTGCGGTTGCGACCACTATCGAGAGCGCCCGCCTAGTGGAACCGCAGGAGTTGGCGCTGGCCAAGGCCATGGCGGCCCTGACCACAGAGGTGGATGGGCTGTTCGCCGAGCGCAACTATGAGGCCGCTCTGCTGCGTCTTGCCACCTTGCGCGGGCCCATAGACGCCTTTTTCGACGCGGTTATGGTCATGGCCGAGGATCCAGCAGTCCGCGCCAACCGGCTTGCCCTATTGAAGCAGCTCTCTGAGCTGTTCCTGCAAGCGGCGGACATCTCACGGCTGCAAGGTTGAAGCAGCCCGCCAAATATGATCATCTAGATCCGACAACAGAGAGGGCCTGCATGGCGCAACAAGACTCTTGGGCGGAGATGCTGGCCGCCGTACAGGCGTTCCACGACAAACACGACTTTAAGAACACCGGCGGTGAAGAGCTGACCTACCGGGTCGCCCTCATGGCGGAGGAGCTGGGGGAGATCTCCTCAGCGGTTAGCAAAGGCAAACCGCGGGAGGCCCTGGCAGAAGAGGTGGCCGATCTGCTCATCCTCCTGATGGGTACAGGGATTGCGGCGGAGTTCGATCTCAACGCCGCTTTCTGGCAAAAAATGGATAAGTTAATGCAGCGCTCCTCCCGCATGGTGGAGGGACGCATTCGCGTATCGGAGTTTCGTGATATGGAACCATCCCCAGCTACCCGCAATGAACTCGTCGCCATTCACCCCTATAAGGTGAGAGATCTCTGGGTATTCGACGATGAACAGGCCGGGTTGGTACAGGAGCCGTTTGTCGCAGGTGCGGATCTCATCATTGATGCGATGGTGACCGACATCCCCCATGCCGACCAAGGCTTCACTCTGGTCTTCTCTGCCCACCCTTTCCCCGGTCACCAGCTCGCCTTGGAACGGCGCAAGGCCGAGGCAAATGGCCACTGGTACTTTAGCCCAAGCCTCGATCTAGAGGGGTGGTTCTGTCCCGCCCTGCTCCGCTACTTTGCCACCGCTCCTGAGCAGCTATATGCCCAGTTTCGGGCGGGTGTCATCTGATCGCCCATCTTCCAACGGTAGCCCACAGAATCACCGTGGTTATCCGCTGCTGCTCCGGCCGAGGTAGGGTGTGCCCACAAGGCGGCAGCCGATGAAGCTGGTCATCCTGGACCGGGATGGTGTCATCAACCAGGACTCTGACGCCTATATCAAGTCCCCCGATGAGTTCATTCCCATCCCCGGTAGCTTGGAGGCCATTGCGCGGCTCAACCACGCCGGCTACACAGTGGCGGTGGCCACCAATCAGTCAGGGATCGCCCGAGGTTACTTTGATCTCAACACCCTGAATCAGATGCACGCCAAGCTCCAGCGGCTGCTAGCCGCCGTGGGCGGACGGATTGATCTACTGCTGTTCTGCCCCCACGGCCCGGAGGCGGAGTGCCACTGCCGCAAGCCCAAACCCGGTATGTTGGAAGAGGTGGGGCGCAGGCTCGACCAGCCACTGCAAGGTGTGCCGGTGGTGGGTGACTCACTACGGGACCTGGAGGCGGCCCAAGCAGTTGGGGCGTGGCCTCTGCTAGTACGCACCGGCAAAGGGGAGAGGACTCTGGGCAAACCGCTGGAGCTGACCGGTGTCTCCATCTGCCGCGATCTCAATGCAGCTGTCGATCTCATCTTGGCACAGGAGGGTTAATGGGCGTTATTCGCTCGGGTTTGTACTACGTGGGTGCCACCCTCGCTACCATCTTCTTCTCGCTGACCGGCCTGTTGTTGCTACCCACATCGTTTCATTTCCGCTTCCGCTTCATGGTGGGTTGGGCCCACTTCAGCCTCTGGTGGTTGGCCCTCACCTGCCGGATCCACTATGAGGTAGAGGGGCTGGAACGGATCCCGCCGGGTCCCTGCATAGTGCTCGCCAAACATCAATCGGCCTGGGAGACCATCGCGTTTCAAGCCATCTTTCCGGCGCAGACCTGGGTACTGAAGCGCGAACTGCTCTATATCCCCTTCTTCGGTTGGGGCCTAATCCCCCTGGAACCCATTGCCATCGATCGCAAAGCGGGGCGCAAAGCGCTCTCTCAGGTGATCACCCAAGGCATAGAGCGGATCCAGCGCGGTATATGGATCATTGTCTTTCCGGAAGGGACCCGCACAGCACCAGGGACTCAAGGTACCTATAACATTGGCGGCGCCAAGCTGGCCGAGGAGGCAGCGGTGCCAGTGGTACCTGTCGCCCACAATGCCGGGGTGTTTTGGCCGCGCCAGAGCTGGATTAAGCGGCCCGGGACTATCCGAGTGGTCATCGGCCCCACCATCGCCACCGAAGGGCGCAAAGCTAGCCAGATCCTGCGACAGGCCGAGGGGTGGATTGAGGAGACCTGCGCCCAGCTCCCGCTCACACCGTAACCCCACTCTTTTCGCTGCGTTAGAGGGATAGGGATATCCCCTCCGCCCCAACAGATCTTGCGCCCATTGAAGTGGGTCGAATCTAGTTGATTGAAATCCTCAGTTAAACATCTACTGATATACTAATTAGCTCACCGCTGTTGGGAGCGGTGTTCCGGTATCCCTTGTGGATCCCGGATTCTCCATCGGTCTGGGCCCGCAGGCCCGATCGCATCGCCTAGTGGAAGAGCACATGCACGATAACCGTACCACCGTCACCCAGTTCATCATCGAAGAGCAGCGCCATATTCAGGGCGCCACCGGTGACTTCACCTCACTGCTCAACGACATCGTCACCGCCTGTAAGGTGATCTCCAATTTGGTCAATCATGGCGCACTCGTCGGTGTACTCGGCAGCGCCGGTAGCGAAAATGTCCAGGGAGAGACGCAGAAGAAACTGGATGTCATCTCCAACGAGATCTTCCTCAAATCCAACGAGTGGGCTGGCCACTTAGCCGCCATGGCCTCAGAGGAGATGGATGAGATCTACCCCATCCCCAATAGCTATCCACGCGGTAAGTATCTACTCACTTTTGATCCGCTGGACGGCTCTTCCAATATCGATGTCAACGTCTCCGTTGGGACCATCTTCTCCATCTTGCGCTGCCCCGGCAGCGGTACCCACCCCACGGCTGATGCCTTCCTCCAGCCCGGGGTCAAACAGGTGGCCGCCGGTTACGCCCTCTACGGCCCCTCTACCATGCTGGTTCTCACCACTGGACATGGGGTCAACGGCTTCACCCTGGACCAGAATATTGGTGAGTTCATCCTGACCCACCCCAACATGACGGTCCCAGAGGAGACGCGGGAGTTTGCCATCAACGCCTCCAATATGCGCTTCTGGGACAAACCGGTGCGACGCTACGTGGAGGAGTGTCTGGAGGGGAAAGAGGGTCCGCGGGAGAGCGACTTCAACATGCGCTGGATCGCCTCCATGGTCGCAGAGGTCCACCGTATCCTCACCCGCGGTGGGATCTTCATGTACCCCATGGATTCCAAGATGCGGGCCAGCGGTAAAGAGGGAAAGCTGCGGCTCATGTACGAGGCCAACCCCATGGGCTTCATCATTGAGCAGGCCGGCGGAGCCGCCACCACCGGTACCCAGCGCATCATGGAGATCGCACCTAAGGATCTGCACCAGCGGGTCCCGGTGATCCTCGGCTCCAAGCAGGAGGTGGTGCGGGTGGAGCAGTACTACCAGGAGGCGGGGGGCGATATCTAGCCTGCCCGCGGTAAAACCTCTCTTCGCCACCACAGAAGGGGCCCATTGGGCCCCTTCTGTCGTCTATCTCTCCCTGACGGGAAGCTCTTACTCGTCGTTACGGGTCGTTGGCCGCAAGCGCTTGGCGGCCCGCTGTTCGGCCAAGAGTGCTTTTAGGCGATCCACCAGCACCGGTGACACGTTGGAACTCACGCAGTCAGAGAGCAGGTTGGTGGTTTCGTTGGGGTCCTCATCTAGGTTGTATAGCTCCCACTCCTCCGGCACATAGTATTGCGAGGTCGTGCCATCAGGATTGCCAACCCCCTGGCCAACAAAGCGCGGATTCTCAAAATAGCGGCTCAATTTGTAGAGATGTTTGTCTACGCGAGCGATGACGGTCTCGATATGGTGGGGCTCCACCACCGGCCGGTATGGCTGTTGCTGCGCCCGCTGCGCCATGGCGGAAAGGAGCTGCTGCTCCCAAGAGTTGGCCGGCGCCCCCTTTGCAGCATCAGAGAGGAACACGGCGGTGATCTTGGGGGCACTGACCTCGTTCAGACCCTCGTCCACTTCATCATCGGTCATGAAGTAGATGGGCTCATCCGCCATCCCCTCCCCGCGCAGCAGAGGGGCCAAGCTCGCCCCCACCGGCGGGTGGACCTCTGTGTGGCTCTTGGCCAACTGGTCCGCGCAGGCAGAGATATCCAACCCCGCCAGATCCATCAGGGTGGGTAACAGATCAACGTGGCTGGTCAGGGCGCTGGTCACTGCCTGGGTGGGGGGATCGGTGCGATAGGCGGGCAGGGAGATGTAGAGCGGTACCCGAATACACTCATCGTAGGCGTTATACCACTTCTGATGCATCCCACCGTGGGCACCCAAGACGTCGCCGTGATCAGAGGTAAAGATCACAATGGTGTCCTGGAACAGGTGGCTGCACTGGGAGAGGGTGCTGTACACCGAGTTAATGCCCCGATCGACCTCTTTCTGGAGGTAGAGATAGAGCTGATAGTAGCGATCTAAAGTGGGCTGACGGTAGTAGAACAGGCCGTAGTTGAGCACGTAGTCCTGTTGGCAACGCGGTTTGGAGCAGAGGCTCTCGTGCCGCGTGGGGGGATTGATGACCGGTATACCGTCCAGATCGGGCTCCGGCAGGCCAAGCAGCTTCCACGCCTGACCGGAAAATACGATGTCATGGGGATTGACGAAGGAGCAGACCGCCAGCCATGGCTTGTAGTCTGGATTCACCACCGCCTGCTGCTCCAGCTCCAAGAGCATCTCCACCGTCTGCTTGGCAAAACCCGGATCGCGCATCGTCCCTGTATTGGCCGCCAGCGAGCCGTGGGGCTCTGGACCGATCCAACCATCAAAGCCGTAGTCGGAGAGGCGGTTGGCATTCTTGTAGAGGGCGATCTTGTCCGGGTAGGGGTTACCTGCACTGTCATTGGTCAGCAGACCGGTATGAGTGCCGGGGATGATGAGATCTTGATCAGAGATGTGCCACTTGCCGTGGTAGTAGGTGTCGTACTCGCCGCTGGCGCGAAACCAATCCCCCAGGGTCGGCACGGTGAAAGGGGGAAGCCAGAACAGCCCCGGATCACTAGAGCTTTTTGCCAATCCACTGGTTTGACTGACACCGTGCAGTGAAGGGTACTGTCCGGTGAAGAACGAAGCACGGCTGGGTTCGCACGCGGTTGATGCCGCATAGTGGCGCTCAAAGCTGACAGCCGCCTCGCGTATCTTGCGTCGCCCAGGCATCTCGCTATCTCGGTATTTAAATACCGCCTCCCCTTCATACCCCATGGGAAAGCGCTCTTCATCAGTCATGATGATTAGGATGTTCGGTTTGCGCATAGCCTGGCCACCTCTTTTGATCATTTGGAAGGGTAGTCTTCAATCCGCCACGGTAGACGGCCCAGTCACAGGAGCAGGGCCTAGGAGATGAGACCCAAAGGACCTCAGCCCTGCTTTATGTTGTATAGCCCCCCGTGATCTCCTGCACGCCAGCTGATAGGCGACGGCGCGCGCCCTAATTTCCCATGGTGACCGGCTGAAATCCCATCGGCATTGCGGCGACTGCTACCCTCTCCCTATCACTGAATATCAGTAGCCGTCCCATAAAATGGGGTCAGATATTCAGACTAGGAGCCGTTGGACAGATCTACTACGATCGGTGACCCAATCAATACGAACAAATAGAGAAGGGGATCAGGGTGGCAGAGTGGGGACTCACTTCGCTAAAACACATGAAGGTGTTATTCGCCGATGATGATATCTACACCACGGAGTCGATGTGCCAGATCCTGGGGCTCTACTTTGGCGAGGTGCTGGCAGCCGCTGATGGTGTACAGGCCTGGCGCCTGTTTCAGGAGACAGCACCCGATGTAGTGCTACTGGATATCGACATGCCTGGTATCGACGGCCTCAGCTTAGCCCGTCAGATCCGCGATCAGGATGCCGATCTCCCCATGGCCATACTGACCTGTCATGACGATAGGGAGCTATTACTGCAAGCCATCTCCTTGGGATTGACGGACTATCTACTGAAACCCATCGATCCCAACGCCCTCCGCCAGCTATTACTACGCTGTTTTCAACAGCTCGAACTACGGGGCCGAGTACGTTATGTCTTTCCTGAAGGAGCCAGCTACTACCCCACCACCGAAAAGGCGTTCAACGCCGAGGGGGAGATTACACTGTCAAAAAATGAGAGACGCTTTCTCCAGTATCTGCTGGCGCGCCGAGGCCGGCTGGTACAGGTCGAGCACATCTGCCGCCACTTAGCCGATGAGGCGCGGGAGGAGCTGACCATTCAGGGGCTACGTAATCTGGTCCATCGACTGAGACGCAAATTGGGTAAACGGGCCATTTTGTCGGAGCGTGATCTAGGCTATCAGCTCCCATGATCGTCCGTCGCTTGCTGACGCTGCTGTTACTGTTGGCGGCGGCGTCAGTGCAAGCCGATTCCAATACATTTGCCGTTCACGCCACGACCCCCATCACCTCGCTCCAACCCTACATGCGATTTCTGCTCGATCCAGAGCAGCGCTATGACTATCACACCGCCACCGCCAATGATCAGTGGCAATCCATCGCACGCTCTGGATTCGGCTATTCGCAAGGAGCGGTGTGGAGCCGTGTCACCCTTGTCAGCGGTGATGGCAGGGCCCACACGGTCATACTCCACAATCCACGACCAGGCATCAATTACGTGGATGTCTATCTTCAACGGCGAGGAGAACCACTAAAACACTATGCACTGGGGCTTCTCCGCCCCCTCAACGAACAGCCGCTCCCTCACCGCTTTACTGCGCTACCCGTAGAGCTAACACCCAACGAGCCGGTCACGATCACCACCCGCGTTCAATCCGAGGGTCCGTTGGAGATCAGCTGGGTCGTCAGCCTAATTGGTGATTTCTCGCGCTGGTCGATGGGTGAACATATCATCAGAGGCGGGCTCTTCGGCATCGTCTTCGCCATGACTATCTACAGTCTGGTCCTCTGGTGGAGTCTGCGACAGCCCGTCCTGTTGGCCTACGCCATCTTTGGTGTATTACTCCAAGCAGTGGCATTTACCTACCAAGGGCTATACCGGATCTATAACTTTGGTATCGATCCCAGCGGATTCTTCTATAGTCTTTGGCTGCTTGCCTGCCTCATGAGCATTGCCATGGTCAAAGTGGGTGTCTACTTCTTTGACACCCCACACCACCTTCCACGCTTTCACCGCTGGCTTCAGCTACTACAAGTTGGATTGGGACTGCTCTGTCTGGTGGGCGTAGTCACCTTGTTCCAACACAAGCAGCCCGTTTCTCCCATCCTTTTCCATATCTTTTTGGTGCTGACCTATCTCAGCCTACTTGTGGTGGGCATCGTGGGCCTTTGGCAACGACGGGTAGGGGCGCTCTATTATTTACTGGGCCACGGCAGTCTACTGATGGCCCAGGTTGCCGCACAGATGTCCATTCTTGGGCTCTTCAGCTCATTCTCCACCACCACCCTCGCCATCCCCATCGGGGCCGTGCTAGATACCATCTTCCTGGCCAAGGGCATTGGTGACCAGCTCGCCCAGATGCGCAAAACCCTCGCCCAGCAAAGGGAGAGTGCCTTAGTGCAATCCCGCTTTGCGGCACTGGGCAAGGCCATCGGCATGATCACCCATCAGTGGCGGCGGCCGCTCGCCCAGCAGGGGGCGCTACTGACAGAGCTGGCGATGACACTGGAGCACACCCCAACGTCCTCTCTCCCGCCCAGGGTCACCTCGGTGCTACTCCCGAGGATGCGCGACAATCTCTCGCTTCTCAGCGAGACCGTCACCGAGTTCCGTGCCTATTTTGGCGCCGACCCTTCGCGCCCGCGCCCCTATCAGCCAGCAGAGGTCATCAGCAGCAGCTTGGCCCTACTCAGCTGGCAACAACGCTCACCGAAGATTGAGCTGGTGTGGAGTGCGCCTGCGCAGGAGATCTATTTGGCCGGGCAGCCCACCACTCTGGCCCATGTACTCATGATCTTGCTGGAGAACGCCAACGATATCTTTCTCGATCGGCAGATTGGCGCACCGATGATTCAGATCACGTTGCGCGACACCGCGGGCACGGTATCCATCACGGTGCAGGACAATGGCGGGGGGATTGAGTTTCAGCCTGTCGAGCAGATCTTCGACAGTTTTGTCAGCGGTAAACAGGGGCACAACACCGGTATGGGGCTCTACTTTGCCCGCCTACTGATAGAGGAAAAGATGGGGGGAGGGATCGAGGCGCGTAATATTCCAGGTGGGGCTTGCTTCACTATTTTGCTGCCCCATTCTGTTTGATTGAAACACGGCCCTTGCACCCAGCGGAGTGTAAGGGCCGCATCCAGCTAAGCAGACAGCACCTACTTGAGATCAGATATCCAGATTGGAGACATAGAGCGCGTTCTGCTCAATGAAGTCTCTACGGGGCTCCACTTGGTCACCCATCAAGGTGGCGAAGATCTCATCCGCAGCAATGGCGTCTTCGATCTGCACCTGCAAGAGGCGCCGACTGCCGGCATCCATCGTGGTCTCCCACAGCTGCTCCGGATTCATCTCACCCAATCCTTTATAGCGGCTGATCTGCTGCCCTCTCCGTGCCTCATCCAGCAACCACTCCAAGGCGCTACCAAAGGCAATGATGGGATAGCGCTTATCCCCCCGCTGCACATAGGCCCCCTCCTGGAGTAGACCGGAGAGCTTGTCACCCAGCTCCCGGATGGCGGCATATTCAGAGGTGGCAAAAAACTCCGCTTGGTAGAGGTAATCGTTGGCGTTTCCGTGGCGCCACTCGGTCACCACCACCGCCTCCACCTCATCATTGGCACCCGTCTCAATACGGTAGTCCCAATGGCGCTCCCCCGACTCAGTAAGCCGTAGCTGACTGAGCAGCTCATTGAACCACGCCTCGGTGTAGCTGGCATCGCTGAAGCGATGACTCTCAAATGGCGCAACCCCAAGCATCTTCTCCAGTGCAATCGGGTTGAAGCGGCGGGATAGGCGCTGAATGGTGGCCTGCACCCGCTGGTACTCCCGCGCCAGTGTCTCTAGAGGCACACCAGCGATGGGCGGAGCCCCCTCCTCTACCACCAATCCGGCACCATCTAGCGCCTGCTGCAACAGCCAGTTATTCAGCTCTGCATCATCTTTTACATAGCGCTCTTGCTTACCTTTCTTCACCTTATAGAGCGGAGGCTGGGCGATATAGACATGTCCTCGCTCGACAATCTCCGGCATCTGCCTATAGAAGAAGGTAAGCAGCAGGGTGCGGATGTGGGAGCCATCCACATCGGCGTCGGTCATGATGATGATACGGTGATAGCGCAGCTTATCGGGATTGAACTCTTCGCGGCCAATCCCGCAACCCAGTGCGGTGATGAGGGTGCCCACCTCAGCGGAGGAGAGCATCTTGTCAAAGCGCGCCTTTTCTACATTTAGAATCTTTCCCTTGAGCGGCAGAATCGCCTGGGTACGGCGATCGCGGCCCTGCTTAGCAGAACCTCCTGCTGAATCACCCTCGACCAGAAATAGCTCTGACAGGGCCGGATCCCGCTCCTGGCAGTCGGCCAATTTTCCAGGCAACCCTGCGATATCCAATGCCCCTTTACGGCGAGTCATCTCGCGGGCCTTGCGGGCTGCCTCGCGGGCGCGGGCCGCCTCTATCATCTTGTTGGCGACGATCTTGGCATCCGCGGGGTTTTCCAGCAGAAACTCACCAAACTTCTCCGTCATCAGCGACTCGACCACCGGCTTCACCTCCGAGGAGACCAACTTCTCTTTGGTCTGGGAGGAGAACTTTGGATCCGGGACCTTTACCGATAGCACGGCCGTCAACCCTTCGCGGGCATCGTCTCCGGTGGTATCGATCTTGGCCTTTTTGGCCAATCCTTCATGCTCAATATAGTTATTGAGGCTTCGCGTGAGGGCGGCACGGAACCCCGCCAGATGGGTACCCCCATCCTTCTGCGGAATGTTGTTGGTGTAGCAGTACACCGACTCTTGATAACTATCGTTCCACTGCATTGCCAGCTCCACTCCGATGCCATCTTTTTCGGCAACAAAGTAGAAGACGGTGTTGTGGATGGAGGTCTTCTTATTATTCAGGTGCTCGACGAACGCCCGGATCCCACCGTGGTACTCAAATACATCCTCTTTATCACTGCGCTCATCGTATAGACGGATCCGCACCCCGGAGTTGAGGAAAGACAGCTCCCGTAGGCGTTTGGCCAAGATGTCGTAGTGGAACTCCGTCTGGGAGAATATGACGGAAGAGGGTTTAAAACGGACCTCCGTACCGCTGGCAGTTGCGTCACCGACCACCTTCAACGGATAGAGTGGCTCCCCCAAGGAGTACTCTTGCTGATGGAGCTTACCATCCCGCCTGATCAGCAGAGTCAGCTGTTCTGATAGGGCATTGACCACCGATACCCCAACGCCATGCAGGCCGCCCGACACCTTATATGAGTTGCTGTCGAACTTGCCTCCCGCGTGGAGGACCGTCATGATAACCTCTGCTGCCGAGCGCCCCTCCTCGGGATGGATATCTACAGGGATACCACGTCCGTTGTCGGAGACCGATACCGATCCATCGCTCCGGATAATCACCTCGACTTGGGAACAGTATCCGGCTAACGCCTCATCTATGGCGTTGTCCACCACTTCGAACACCATGTGGTGGAGTCCAGTACCGTCGTCGGTATCTCCGATGTACATACCTGGACGCTTCCTTACCGCATCCAAGCCCTTCAGCACCTTGATATTCGAGGAGTCGTAACGGTCAGATTCGCTCATGGGCTACTCCGGTTCCAGAACCTGAGAATTATACCACTTCGGCGATATCCCCCTGTTCCACGTGAAACACTTTGTGCTCTGCCCACCTATCCAGTGGGTAACGACTGCTCTCCGTACCCGTAATGAAGGTTTGCAGCCCTAACTTCCCATAGGCAGCAAGTACCCACGCCAAGCTCTCTCCATCCAGTTCAGAACTGAGATCATCCAACAGCAATACAGGACGAATGGAAGCCTGCTCATCTAAGAGCTGCACCTGTGCCAATCTGAGAGCGTATACCAAGCTTTTCTGCTGACCCCTAGAGAGATAGTGGCGAGCCGCCGTACCTCCCAGCTCAATAAACAGATCCCCTCGATGGGCACCATACAGAGAGCTACCCACCCGCCTCTCTCTCTGCCGCGCACTCTTCAGCCACTCCAACGGATCACCTGCACCTGCCTCTGGCCAACCTCTGCGATACCGTACATTGACCAACCCCAGACCAGCGGGTAGACCAGAAGCGGATAACATACTTAGAGCATTTTGTAGGTTCTCGACATACAGCTCCCGACTCGCTTCCATACGATTCGAGGCCTCCACCCACAACCTATCCCACTCCCGTAGTTCCGCCTCTCTCGCGTTCTGTTTGAGCGCAGCATTACGTTGCAACAGGACCCGCCTCCCCTCTCTCCAACTCTGGGCAAACTGATGTTCCACGTGAAACAGAGCCCAATCGACAAGGCGCCTACGCTCACTTGGACCACCTTCCACCACCAATTCGCTTCCGGCCACCATGGCTACCACAGGAAGCATCTTGGCCAATTCAGCAATTCCCTTAGCTGGCCGGCCGTCGATCCGCTCCTCTCGCAATCCCCTAAGCTCTCGCCTGATGCCCAACTTGAACGGCGTCCCACTATCGCTACGTAACTCACAGTAGATCGACATAGCAGAGCCACCCCGAGTGATGAGATCCCTCACCTCTCCAGGACGAAAACTCTTACCGCTACTCAATAGATGGATGGCCTCCAACAGGCTGCTCTTGCCGCTACCGTTGGCCCCGCCAATACTATTAATGCCGCCGCAGGGAACCAGCTCCACCTGCCGTAAGTTCCGGACACCTTCGATCTTGATTCGCTGAATGATCATGGATTGCACCAAAAAAAAGGGGAGGCACTGGCCTCCCCTCTTCCTCGTATCGATTAAGGGCGACGCATCAGAGCCGCATCGGCATCACTACATAGCGCGAGGCCGACTGGCCAACCCCGACAACTAGGCAACTGCTATTAGAGTCGGTCAACAGTAACTCCACGCGCTCACTCTTGATGGCGCTAAGCGCATCCACCACGTAGCTGACGTTAAAGCCGATCTCAAACTCCGGCCCGGAGTACTCCACCTCGATCTCCTCTTCTGCTTCCTCTTGCTCGGCATTGTGAACATTTGCCCGCAGCCGATTCTCATCTAACACGATACGCACACCCCGAAACTTCTCATTGGAGAGGATGGCGGTACGGCCCAACGCCTCTTTAAGCAGCACCCGATCCGCCACCACCGTCTTATCGGCGTCCTTGGGAATAACCCGCTCATAGTCAGGAAAACGGCCATCGATGAGTTTGGAGGTCATCACAATCTCACCTAAATCGACCCGCACATGGTTGCTAGAGAGCACCAGTTTGATCGCCTCGGCATCATCCCCCAGCAGGCGGGAGAGCTCCTGTACCCCTTTGCGCGGAATGATGATCTGCCGCCGCTCCTGCTCACCGAACTCCCCCTCCAGCTCACTCACCGCGAGTCGATGACCATCGGTGGCGACTGTGCGCAGCCGTCCAGACTCCACCTCAAACAACATACCATTCAGGTAGTAACGCACATCCTGGTTGGCCATACAGAACTGCGTCGCCTCAATCAGGCCGCGCAGCGCTGCCGCGGGGACCACGATATCACTGGCAGCGCGTACAGAATTGGTGACCGGAAACTCATTAGCGGGAAGCGTCGCCAGCTGAAAGCGACTGCGCCCAGACCGCAGCAACAGACGCTCACCATCAGAGTGGATATCGATCTTCGCCTCATCCGGCAGGGCGCGGCAGATATCCATGAATTTACGGGCGGGGACTGTCAGCTCCCCCTCTTCGGCGCCCTCCAGTGGGGCATCCGCGGTCAGCTCCACCTCCAGATCCGTACCAATCAAAGTCAGTCGATCGGGCTTCACCTGCAACAGCACATTGGCCAACACCGGCAAGGTGTGACGCCGCTCCACCACACCACTCACCACTTGAAGAGGTTTGAGCAGCGTTTCCCGCACGATGCTGAACTTCATACCACGCTCCCGCTTTTAACCGATTCGTCTGTCATTCCAAGTGTCCGTGCCTTACGGCTACTATCACTATGCCCCGAACACTCATCTGAAACTGATAGCCACCCCAGTGGCGCTCACCCCTCCTGCCATGCGCAGTTAGGTGGTGAGGGTACGCAGCAGATTGGCGTAATCCTCCGCCAAGCGCTGATCCGCCTCCCGCAGCTCCTTCACCTTATTGCAGGCATAGAGCACTGTGGTGTGGTCACGCCCGAAGGCGTCACCAATCTCCGGCAGGCTATGACTGGTCAGCTCCTTGGCGAGCGCCATGGCGATCTGCCGAGGCCGCGCCACGGAGCGACTACGCCGATTGGAGCGGAGATCCGCCACGCGAATCTTGTAATAGGCGGCCACGGTCTTCTGGATATTTTCGATAGTGACCAGTTTGGCCTGCACCGCTAATAGATCGGATAGGGCCTGCTTAGCAAAATCGACCGTGATGGCAGAGTTGGTAAAGCGCGCCGTGGCGATCACCCGCCGCAGTGCCCCCTCCAGCTCGCGCACGTGGGAACGGATCCGCTCTCCCATGAAGAAGGCAACATCGCTCGGCAGGGCAACCCCTCCCTGCGCTGCTTTGCTCTTCAGGATAGCAACCCGCGTCTCCAGATCCGGCGGCTCAATCGCCACCGTAAGCCCCCAGCTAAAACGAGATTTAAGGCGATCCTCCAGCCCCTCCACCTCTTTGGGAAAGCGATCACACGTGATGATGATCTGCCGCTGGCCATCCAGGAGCGCATTAAAGGTGTGGAAAAACTCCTCCTGGGTATAGTCCTTACCGGCGAAGAACTGGATATCGTCGATCAAGAGCGCATCAAGAGAGCGATAGAACCGTTTGAACTCATCGATGGCCTTATGCTGTAACGCCTTGACCATATCCTGGAAGAAGTTCTCAGAGTTCAGATAAGCTACTGAAGCATTGGGGTTTTTCCTGAGAATGGTGTTACCAATGGCCTGCATTAGGTGGGTCTTACCTAAGCCGGTACCACCATAAATGGCCAGCGGGTTGTAGGCCTCTCCAGGATTCTCCGCCACCTGGGCCGCGGCTGCCTTGGCCAGGGAGTTGGATTTCCCCTCAACAAAGTTATCAAACGTAAACTCACGATTCAGATTGCCGCGCCGCAGGTTGACCGCAGCCCCCGTACCGGCAGGGCGTGGCATAGGAGGCAGCTCAGGTACCTTCTCCACCGGCGCGGCGAGTCGGCGACTACCGACGCTGAAGCCGATGCTCTGCATCCCCAGCTCTCCTAAGAGCTGTTCCATGCGCTCTCTATAGTGATCATTTACCCAGTCTAAGACAAAGGGGTTGGGGGCGTAGAGCGTCATCCGCTCGCCCTCCTCCTCCGCCTGTAACGGGCGGATCCATTGATTAAACTGGTCGGCGGGGATCTCCTGCTCCAACCGCTCGAGACAGCGCTGCCAGACGGGTTGCACGGATAAGAAACCTCGGGAAAGAACACCACTACAGGGAGGGAAAAGGGGCTCAGTCTAGCTCGCTGAGCCAAAGTTATCCACACCCTGTGGGGTATCGATAGCAATACCCTCAGTTGACAAAAAACGCAAAATCAGATTATCATTTGCGCCCTTTTTTCCCGCCCTTATTGGGTCGCAACTAGAGATTCTCCCGCCATGAAGCGTACCTTCCAGCCCAGTGTCATCTCGCGCAAGCGCACTCACGGTTTCCGCGCTCGCATGGCTACCAAAAACGGTCGTAAGGTGCTGGCAGCCCGCCGTGCTAAGGGCCGTCACCGCCTCACTGTCTGACCCCGAGTTGATCGGGCCCGCTCCGTCCGGCGGGGAGCAGCAAGAGACCTTCCCCCGAGCGGCCCGGATCACCCGGGCCGTCGACTTCAAGCGAGTCCTCGATTCTGCGTGTCGGATAAAGAGCGGCTGTCTCACCTTTGTTGCCCTCCCGAACGAACTCGGGCGGGCCCGCTTGGGTCTTGCCATTCCGAAGCGCCACGTGCCCCGTGCGGTTGCTCGCAATCGAGTGAAACGCCGGCTACGGGAGAGCTTCCGCCGCCACCGCAACTCCCTGCCGAGTCTGGATGTCGTAGTACTGGGTCGGCCGGGACTCAACACCCAGAACAACGCCCAGCTCTGCGCTTCCATAGAGCGGGCCTGGCGGGTGTTGACAGAGCGTTTCGCTACCTCCTGATCTTGCCCATCCGGGCCTACCGCCTGCTCTTCAGCCCCTTTGTGGGTCACAATTGCCGCTTCTATCCCACCTGCTCTGCCTACGCAGAAGAGGCCATCACCCGTCATGGCGGGCTGCGCGGCGGCTGGTTAGCGCTCCGCAGGCTATTACGCTGCCACCCATGGCACCCAGGTGGGATAGATCCGGTGCCCGACAAATAACCGACTGAGCCCCCCATGGACCTGCAGAAGCTCCTCCTTTGGATCGCCCTGGCCTTTGTCACCATGCTGCTGTGGCAGGCCTGGCAGCGTGACTACGGCCCCCAGCCACCTCCGGTCGCCTCCATGGCGGCTCCTCACCAACCGCAAACCACCCAGGCAGCCGGCGACCAGCCCAATGTGCCGAATGCCGGCCTGGAGACCAGCGCCTCTTCGCAGGTCGTGGATGTCTATACCGACGTCTTCCACGCCGTCATTGACACCCGCGGCGGTACCTTGCGGCGGGTCGAGCTGCTGAAGTACCCCGTATCGGTGGAGGACAAGGCCCCGCCCTTTGTCCTGCTCGACAGCTCTGATCAGCAGCTGTTTATCGCCCAGTCGGGCCTGCAATCCCCCTCTGGGATCGCACCCGATCACTACACCGTCTACGAGAGTGCGGCCACCGAATACCGCCTCGCCGCCGGTGAAAAGGAGCTTATCGTACCGCTCACCTGGAACTCGCCAGAGGGGATCCGGATCACCAAGAGCTACCACTTCAAGCCCAGCGACTACCTGATGGATGTCGACTTTACGGTGGAGAACCGGAGTGGTCGCCCCTGGAGTGGCCTGATGTACCGCCAGCTCCAACGTACCCGACCCACCGCCAAGTCGCACTTCATCTACACCTACACCGGCGGCGTCTGGTACAGCCCGGAAGAGCGGTATCAGAAGTACAAGTTTGATGAGATGGAGGAGGCCAACCTCTCAAAGACGGTGGCCAACGGTTGGATTGCCATGATCCAGCACTACTTCCTCGCTTCTTGGATCCCCACCGCCGAGCAGGCCAACAACTTCTACAGTCGGGTGGCTGAGGGGGGGCGCTATATCATCGGTGCCCAAGGGCCACTCAAGGAGATCGCCCCGGGCCAGACAGGCACCTACGGTGCCCGCCTATTCGTCGGCCCGAAACTGCAAGATCACCTAGAAGAGGTGGCCCCCGGCCTCGATCTGGCGGTGGATTACGGCAAACTGCACTTCATTGCCAAACCGATCTTCTGGCTGCTGGAGACCATCCATAACCTCATTGGTAACTGGGGTTGGTCTATCGTCATCCTGACCCTGCTCATCAAGCTGGCGTTTTACAAGCTCTCCGAGACCAGCTACCGCTCGATGGCCCACATGCGCCACCTACAGCCCAAGCTGAAGGCGTTGCAGGAGCGCTATGCCGACGACAAGCAGAAGCTGCAAGAAGCGATGATGAAGATGTACCGAGAGGAGAAGATCAATCCGCTCGGTGGTTGCCTACCCATCCTGGTCCAGATCCCGGTGTTCATCTCTCTCTACTGGGTGCTGCTAGAGAGCGTGGAGATGCGCCAGGCCGACTTCATGCTCTGGATCAACGATCTCTCATCGCCGGATCCCTACTTCGTGCTCCCCATCATCATGGGGATCACCATGCTGATCCAGCACCGCCTCAACCCCACCCCTCTGGACCCAGTACAGGCGAAGGTGATGATGGTCCTACCCGTCATCTTTACCTTCTTCTTCCTCTGGTTCCCCGCTGGGTTGGTGGTCTATTGGGTGGTCAATAACACCCTCTCAATCTTGCAGCAGTGGTACATCACCCGCTTTGTGGTCAAATCGTGAACCATCACTCGCTGTGAGCAACTAAAAACGGGCGCCCTAGAGCGCCCGTTTTTGTTTAATAGGCCCTACCTTCCGGTCTCGGCATCGGAAACATAAAGAGAACGCACGCCTCTCCCCAACTTCCCGTTAGCCCGCGTGGTGAGAGCAGTGCCTAATAACTGCCCAACCAGGGTGTAGACAGGCTGGCCCAAATGGACCAACGAGCAAGCGCCCGTCCCCCCCACCAGGAGCTGAACATGCAGTCTGACGAGACCATCGCCGCCATCGCTACCCCTCCAGGACGCGGAGGGGTGGGTATCATCCGCATTGCCGGCCCCGCCGCCGCCAATGTCGCCCACGCGCTACTGGGCGATGTACCACAGCCCCGGCGAGCAGAGCTACGCCCCTTTCTCGATGGCAATGGTCAACCCCTGGATAGCGGCATCGCCCTCTGGTTTCCCGCCCCCCACAGCTTTACCGGCGACGATATTCTCGAACTACAGGCCCACGGCGGCCCGGTGGTCCTGGATATGCTGCTCCACGCCGTCCTAGCCGCTGGCGCCCGCCTGGCCGCGCCAGGGGAGTTCTCGTTGCGCGCCTTCCTCAATGGCAAACTGGACCTTACTCAGGCGGAAGCGATCGCCGATCTCATCGATGCCGACTCAGTACAAGCCGCCCGTTCAGCCCTGCGCTCCCTACAAGGGGAGTTCTCACGCCGCGTGGAGGGGGTACTAGAGGGGCTCACCGCACTGCGCATGTACGTAGAGGCCGCCATAGACTTTCCTGAAGAGGAGATCGACTTCCTCGCCGAGGGTGAGGTCAGCGAGCAGCTACGGGAGCTTCAGCTCCAGCTAGAGGCGCTGTTGGCCGGTACCCAACAGGGAATTCTCTTACGAGAGGGGATGACAGTCGTCATCGCCGGCCAACCCAATGCCGGCAAATCGAGCCTATTGAACGCCTTGGCCGGCAGCGACACCGCCATAGTGACCGATATCCCGGGCACCACCCGTGATCTCCTGCGCGAACAGATTGCCATCGATGGAATGCCCCTCCACATCATCGACACCGCAGGTCTGCGGGAGAGTACCGATCCGGTAGAACAAGAGGGGATCCGCCGGGCATGGGCGGCCATAGAGGCGGCGGACCGAGTCCTGCTACTTCTGGATGACCGGCATGGCGTAGGAAAAGCGGAGGAGGCCATCCGCGCCCGCCTCCCTTCCCATCTGCCGATCACCCTGGTGCACAACAAAATTGATCTCAGCGGCCATCCAGTGGGTCTATTCGAAGGCCCCTTCGGACCCACGCTCTACATGTCAGCCCACACCCACGCCGGGCTGGATCTGCTCCGCCGCCACCTGAAAGAGGCGATGGGCTTTGAAGGGGCGGTAGAGGGCAACTTCATCGCCCGTCGTCGCCACCTGGAGGCGCTCAGGCAGACCCAACACCACCTCCAACAGGGATTGGAACAGATTGAGCTTTACCGAGCCGGAGAACTGCTGGCAGAAGAGCTACGTCTGGCCCAGGAGCGGTTAGGGGAGATCACCGGCCGCTTCACCAGTGATGACCTCCTAGGCAGGATCTTTACTGAGTTCTGCATCGGGAAGTGATAAGGGCGGTTTGAGCCCATATCTATGGCCAGAGGCCAGAATATACCCACGCGCCTCATTTAAATATTAAAAAAATCAACTGGTTAACTAGATATACCCCCTCTCAATCGAGCACTGGGCTACTTGAGATCCACCCAGATGCCGACTCTCTGCCAACATCCAGCCCAAAAGACGGGAACCCCTCTCGTGTCCTTCTCCCACGCCTTATCCACAGCTCTGCCGATACCTTGTTGAGCATCAGGGGTGAGTTAACCGGACCTGTTAACCACTGGCAGAGGAGTCATTCGCCAAACAGCGGTTGGGCGTTGTCAGCAAAGACCCGCCTAGTCCTTTGAGCAAATCCAATAAAATCAGTTAGATCACTGAGAAATTGGGCTAAAGCCGTGGATGGACGAGCAACGAGGTGTTGCCACTTGGGTTCTATTCAGCACTGGGAGATCAGGAGAAGCGACAAGAAGGGATCCTGATCTTTTTAAAAAATTGTTGTTGTTGTTAGGCGCGCCTAGACGGTTCGAATAACTTCTTGATTGTTTTGTTATTCAATGGATTAACTCGGTTTAGGGTCCTCAAAAAGCCGGCTGATAGCCGTTGAATCTGCCGTGGATAACCTGTGTTGAAATCGCCTGGCTTGTTCTATCCACAGTTTCTTCAATTCCTTGCTCTACGGTTTCTTCCAGTCTTTATCCATCTCCTCTATGGCACTTACGCAGCCACGTTTTTGCGCTCTCTTTTCCTCTCAAGCGTCGTTCGACGCATCCCATACGAAATCCCATGGTTTAAAAGATCTAACTGATCGTGTTGTTAGGTCCGCCCTTGCGTCATGAATAATGTCATTTAATCATTTAAAAACAGACTGTTATCGGGCAAAAAAGGCGCGATAACCCCGCCGAAAAACGCTGCTTGAGTTGTGGATAAGCTGTGGGGGAGCGGGATAGGGCATTTTATCCACAGTTTGCTCATAGCGTTGTCGAGAGGGTTGCTCACGGGTTTTTCAACGTGAAGGAAAGAGAGGGCGATAAACATGCGGCGCTGCGAAAGGCCAACACCCAACACGATCCCCTTCTTAAAAAATTAATTGTTGTTCGTCATAGGCTCGTCTAGGGATCTTGAGTTATTTATATAACTTCATGATTTTCATCAGTTTATACGGTATATTGGCGGCTGCTAACCCCGTGGGTATCGCCTGGGACAGCTGGGGATAAGTTGTGGGTGACGAAGCGGTGGAAAGTTATGCACAGCTTCTCCGGCCGCTTACGCTAGGGTTTATCGACAAAAGACTGAGCCCTCCCTGAAGAGGTGGTGGGCAAATTGAACGAGAGCGGCCAAAATGGGCGCAGGTGGCCATGGCCCAGCGTGGCCACTGTCGATACCACCTAAAAGCCTGCCCAATCACGGGCCAGAGAGACGCACTGAGCGTCCGAGGAGGTCACCATGGACCCGTCCAATCACACGACCCACGAGCACCAGCGCCCGGCTGAGCCGGATCACCTCATCAACTGCGAGGTGTGTAAGCGCGAGATCCCCGCCTCTGTTGCCCACTCCCGCGAGGGGCCGGAGTACATCCTCCACTTCTGTGGGGCAGAGTGCCTCTACGAGTGGGAGGGGGGGAGTGACGAACAGCAGCAGGGGGGCCGGTAGACCCCCGTTACTGCGGTTTGGTGGGGGTGGCGAGGGGGAGTCGGCCGGGGGACTACTGCCCGGTGCGACTCCAGAGGGAGAGTGGGGCGGCTCAGTGCCGCCCCATGGGGTTGGTTATGGGATAGAGACCAGCGGCTCATAGCGGCCGGCCGCCAACATCTCATCCTGGTTGAGGCCGTAACCGAGATAGACCGTGGTACCCCGCAGCTCCGGCCGATAGAGATCGGCACTTGATCCCACCTCAACGCGCACCTCCTCCGTGAGGCTAGGTGCCACATTACTGAGGTAGACGGGGAACGGTCCCGTCTGCCAGAGGCCCCAGGTGATGGGGTCACGGAAGAACCAGTCGTAGCAGCTCCCTAGGCAGGTGGCATTGGCCGCAACCCAGATCTGGTTGTTGCGGGTACTGCTGGCCGTGATCTGGAGATCGCCCTCGGCCTCCGCGGTATCGCACCAGAGCGACTGCTCCAACAGCGGCCGCATCCGCAGCATCCCCTCTAGGAAGCCGTTATCCTGCTCCACCAACCTCACCACCACCTTGGGCATCAGGTCACAGACGATGCGGTTCTGGCTGGAGGGGATGGTGTCCCAGAGCCGGTGGTTATCGAAGTCGATGACCGGCGAAGGGCTCCAGCGATCACCCAAGGTACCATTGCCGAGTTGGCCCTTGGCGTTGGCGCCCCAGGTCCAGAGGGTGCCATCGGCGCGCAGGGCAATGTTGTGGTAGCCGCCCACATCGATAGCGACGATGCCATCCAGTCCCACCACTGGCAGCGCCGTTGCCGTCAGGGTGCTCTCCTCCCCTTGACCCAAGCTGCCGTTACTGCCAATACCAAACGCCCAGACGCTACCGTTCTGCCGCAGGATGAGGCCAGAGATGGCCCCCAGACGTATCGCAACGGCCCCATCAACACCGGCGATCTGGGCCGGCGTGCTGCTGCTACTGGGGTTGGCGCCATAGAGCTGACCCCACCGCCATACTGAACCATCCCCCAGTATGGCCGCGGAGGTCATGAGCCCAGCGGCGATGGCACTTACCCCGGTCAGGCCAACGACTTGGGTAGGGGTGGCCACCATTTCACCGCTGTTGGAGCTGTAGCCCAGTCCCAGTTGACCGGTGTTGTTCTGCCCCCACGCCCACACCGTGCCATCCGCCTTGAGGGCCAGGGAGTAGGCGGCACCGGCGGAGATGGCCACCACATCGGAGATCCCCTCTACCTGCGCCGGGAGGGTGGCCTCTAGCCCGGTCAATTGGGGATTGATGCCCCAGGTCCAGAGCGTGCCATCGGCCTTGAGGGCGAGGGCGTGCCAGGCACCCGCGGCGATCTGGGTGATCCCCTCCACCCCGGCTACTTGAATGGGTACCGAGGAGACCTCTCCAGGGCCATTACCGAGTTGCCCCAACTCGCCTCGACCCCAGGCCCAGACTGTACCGTCAGCGCGCAGTGCCAGGGAAAACTCCCAGCCGCCCGCCACCGCTACCACATCATCCAGCCCCTCCACCGTCAGTGGCGACACCTCCATCGCTAGGGCGTCGCCAAAGCCATTGCCCCAGCCCCAGAAGGTGCCGTCGGCGGCAAAGGCCATTGATGAGGCGGAACCGTAACCCCCTCGACCGGCCAGAATCGCTGTGATGCCACTGAGTCCGCTAACGGCTAGAGGGGTTGCTGAGCCGGTGGAGCTGAGGGTGCCGTTACCAAGCTGGCCCGTCTCGTTGCTGCC
>QKFD01000030.1 GCA_003251535.1 Chromatiales bacterium
CGACAGCTTCGCTCCGGTGCGCTTCGAGGTGTTCGATGCGGTGTTGGAGAAGCTGCCCGAGGAGGACCGCTGACCATGACTCAAGAGAGCAAAATCCCTGTTGCCGAGCTGCGGCATCGGCAACCTCGCTATCAGGCCATTGAGCCGGGCCACCGTGCCTGCCTCGGCTGTGGACAGGCCCTGGCGGTGCGGCTCGTCTCCGAGGCCACCGGCCCCGATATCATCGTCGCCAATGCCACCGGCTGCCTGGAGATCTTCACCACACCGTGGCCGGAGTCGGCCTGGAAAGTGCCCTGGATGCACTCCCTGTTCGAGAACACCGGTGCCATCGCCTCGGGGATCGAGGCGGCCCTCAAGGCCCAGGGCAAGACCACCAAGGTGGTGGCCATGGGGGGCGACGGCGGCACCTTTGACATCGGCTTTCAGGCCCTCTCCGGGATGTTGGAGCGGGACCACAACGTCCTCTATGTCTGCTACGACAACGAGGCCTACATGAACACCGGGGTCCAGCGCTCCGGCTCCACCCCCCATGCGGCGATGACCAACACCTCACCGCCGGGACGGGAGCGGATGGGAAAGCGCCACCTCAAGAAGGATGTGATCAACATCGTCGCCTCCCACCACATCCCCTACGCCGCCACCGCGGCAGTGGCCTACCCCTCCGATCTGCGCAAAAAGGTGCGGCGGGCGCTGGCGGTGGATGGCCCCACCTTCCTGCAGATCCATGCCCCCTGCCCACTCGGTTGGGGACACGATGGCAGTAAGAGCGTGGAGATTGGCCGCCTGGCGGTGGAGACCGGCCTTTACCCCCTCATCGAGCTTGAGCGGGGCGAGCTGACAGGGGTGATGCCCATCCGCCATCCGCGGCCGGTGGTTGACTACCTCAAGGCACAGCAGCGCTTCCGCCACCTGTTTGCCGACGATGCCCGTGCGCGGGAGGAGTTGGAGCACCTCCAGGCCATTGCCGACCACAACATCGAGATGTACGGCCTGCGCTCTAGCGGTGATGACCCACTCGATACCGACGGCAGCGATACCGTGCGCCGTGGTGGGGCGCGCTGGGCTTGAGTGAGGAGGTGAGGCCGTGGGACCCGGCTGGCGCCGGCCCACGGTTCGAGGATCACGAAGGGATGACCGCCCCGCGGCCGAAGGCCGCGCCCGGTGGTGAAACTTCTTCCAAGAGGCAGCCATGACGATTTTGACGCGCGGCGCATACGCCGAACCGGGGACCACCCAAAACTATCAAACTGGCACCTGGCGGGTGCAGCGGCCCATCCATCTGCACGGTACCGCCCCGTGCCATGGTGCCTGCCCCGCGGGGGAGGATGCCCAGGCCTATCTGGCGCGGCTAGAGGAGGGTAACCCCCGCGCCGCCTGGGAGACGCTGGTGACGGCCAACCCACTGCCGGCCACCACGGGACGGGTCTGCCACCACCCGTGTGAGAGCGCCTGTAATCGCGGTAAATACGATGAGCCCATCGCCATCCACCACGTCGAGCGCTGGCTCGGTGACCAGGCGATCCTAGAGGGTTGGGCCTACCCGGTGGCGCCGTTGGCCGCCGATGCACCGCCGGTGGCGGTGGTGGGGGCCGGTCCGGCCGGTATCGCCTGTGCCTACCATCTCCGGCGGCTCGGTTACCGCCCCACGCTGTTTGACGAACTGCCGGTGGCCGGTGGCACCCTGCGTACCGCACTCCCGCCTTACCGCCTGCCGCGGGAGGTGCTGGATGCGGAGATCGAGCGCATCTTGGCCCTAGGCATTGAGTTCCGCGCCCACACCAAACTGGGGCGCGATGTCAGCCTCGGCGATCTGCGCAGCGACTTCCGCGCCGTCTTCCTCGGCCCAGGCCGCCAGAGCGGACGGGAGTGGAGTGTCAACGGTGTGACCCCGCGTGACCTGCACCATGGGCTGGACCTACTGAAGGAGTGGGTGGCCCTCGGTAAAGTGGGGTGCCCCAAGAGTATCGCCATCATTGGTGGCGGCAACACTGCGGTCGATCTCTCTCGTATCCTGAAACGGGCGGGGGCGAGCGAGGTGCATGTGATCACCCACCAGTCGCTGCCTGGGCCGGATGTGGATCCCCATGACGCCATGACCGCCATCCAGCGGGAGGTGGCGCAGGCCATCGAGGAGGGGGTGCAGATCCACCCCAACCGTGGCATCCACCGCCTTATCCTCCGCGGCGAGCGGGTGGTGGGGGTGGAGATGGTGCGGATGAAGAAGCTCGATCGCGGCGGCGGTAAGGTGGAGCGAGTCGCCTTCGAAGGGACGGAATCGGTACTGCACGTCGATCAGGTGATCCCGGCCATCGGCCAAGAGGTGGACGAGGGGGGGATGGAAGAGGTGCTGATGGGGGCCGGCGCCTTCTCTGTGGATGTCTGGGGTAGCTCTGGTGCGACCGGGGTGTTTGCCGGCGGTGACGCCCGGCGCGGCTCCAGCGGTACTGTGAGCGGTGCAGTGGGTGATGGTCGCCGAGCGGCACTGGCCATGGATCGCCATATCCGTGGTGAGGTGCAGCCGGAGGGAGAGGCCCGCGCCCCGGTGACCGAATACAACAAACTCAACCTCCACTACTTTGAACACGCATCGCGGCCACTGGAGCGGGTGGTGCCGCCGGCGGATCGTAGCGGCGACAATGAGGTGGAGCTGGGGATTGATCTGGAGGAGGTGAAGCATGAGGCACGCCGCTGCTTCTCCTGCGGTAACTGCTTTGCCTGCGACAACTGTTGGACCTTCTGCCCCGACTCCTCCGTCTTAAAGACCCAGGAGATGGCCAGCGACGGCTCCCACTACGTCTTTGACTACGACTTCTGTAAGGGGTGTGGTCTGTGCGCCAATGAGTGCCCGTGCGGCTTTATCGCCATGGCAGAAGATCTCTAGCTCTGAGGCGAACAACGAAAAAAGGCCCGTAAGGGCCTTTTTTCGTTGTGGGGTCTCCCAACTCTGGCAGATCGCTAGCGATCTGCCAGAAGGGGGTGTGGCTAGTCGAAGGGGTGGCGCAACACGATGGTCTCCGCCCGATCTGGGCCGGTGGAGACGATATCAATGGGGCACTCCACCAACTCTTCGATGCGCTTGAGGTAGGCGCGGGCATTGGCCGGGAGTTGATCGAATTCGGTCACCCCCACGGTGGACTCCTGCCAGCCCGGCAGCTCCTCATAGACCGGTTCGCAGTTGGACATGGCATCGGCTCCGATGGGGGGGGCCTCTACCAGCTGACCATCGCAGCGATAGCCGGTGCAGATGCGCAGGGTGTCCAGGCCATCCAACACATCCAGCTTCATGACGCAGAGGCCAGAGACCGAGTTGATCTGGTTGGAGCGGCGCAGGGCTACGGCATCAAACCAACCGCAGCGGCGGGCGCGGCCGGTGGTGGAGCCGAACTCGTGGCCGCGGCGGGCCAGGTGTTCACCCATCTCGTCAAACAGCTCGGTGGGGAAGGGACCAGAGCCGACACGGGTGGTGTAGGCCTTGGTGATACCGAGCACGTAGTCGAAGTAGCGCGGGCCAAAACCGGAACCGGTGGCGGCTCCGCCGGCGGTGGTATTGGAGGAGGTGACGAAGGGGTAGGTGCCGTGGTCGATATCCAGCAGGGCGCCCTGGGCACCCTCAAAGAGGATGCCGTTGCCGGCGACTCGGAGGTCATTGAGTAGCGCGGGGACATCGGCCACTAGGGGCCGCAGCTGCTCCGCCATCGCCAGGGTCTCATCCAGCACGTGCTGGAAGTCCACCGGATCGGTCTTGAAGTAGTGCTGGAGCGCAAAGTTGTGATAGTCCAGCACCTCGCCCAGCTTGGAGGCAAAACGCTCCCGATGGAACAGATCGCCTAGCCGCAGTCCACGGCGAGAGACCTTATCCTCATAAGCGGGACCGATACCGCGGCCGGTGGTACCGATGGCCGCCTTGCCGCGCGCCTGCTCACGGGCGTGGTCGAGGGCGACATGGTAGGGGAGGATGAGCGGGCACGCCTCACTAATGCGCAGCCGCTCGCGGGCGGGTACCCCGTTCCGCTCCAGCATGGAGATCTCTTCGAGCAGCGCCGACGGTGAGAGTACCACGCCGTTGCCGATGAGACAGGTCACCCCTTCGCGCAGGATGCCCGAGGGGATGAGATGCAGTACCGTCTTTTTGCCAGCGACCACCAAGGTGTGGCCAGCATTGTGGCCGCCCTGGAAGCGGACCACCGCATGGGCGCGGTCGGTGAGCATATCGACCACCTTGCCCTTACCCTCGTCACCCCACTGGGTGCCGATCACCACTACGTTCTTGCCCATCGTTCTCTCGTGTACGCGGCCCACGCGCAAACCCCGGCGACCGGGGAGTCGGTCGTCGAGGTGGGGTGCGGGGCGCAGCGGGTAGTTGTGTCAGTGGGACCCGGCCGGAACGGCCTGCCAGCGGCCATCCCGGAGGCACATAGTGCGGTCGCAACCCATATCGTGGGCACTGCCCTGCTGCTGTGGTAGCGCGCGGATAACGCGCTCCCCCTCACCACGCAGCCTCTCTATCTCCTGCTCCAGTGCCGGGTCGTCGACGCAGGGGGCAAAGATACCATGAAGCGACGGGCGACTGTTACCCGCCAGCTGGATGAGGGTGCGTAGATCGGTGGAGAAACCGGTGGCGGGCCGGGCTCGACCAAATGCCCGGCCAATGGCGTCATAACGCCCGCCCTGGGCCACCGCCTGACCATGCTGGGGGACAAAGGCCGCGAAGAGCATCCCGGTGTGGTAGTGGTAGCCCCGCAGCTCGGCAAGATCAAAGTGGAGCGGGACGTTGGGCAGGCCACTGGTAAGGCGCTGGGCTATCGCGCTGAGTTCGGCAAGTGCGGCCCCTACCTCGCCACCGCTGTGGCTGAGGTGTGCTGTGGCCAGCTCTAGGACCTCGACACCACCATTTAGATCGGTCAGCAGGCCGAGTTGCGTCTTGTGCTGGGTGGGGAGGTCCAACTCCGCCAACAGGGTGGTGAGTTCAGGACACGCCTTGCGTTGCAGGGCGTCAAATAGCCGGTGTTCCACCTCATCGCTGAGGCCAGCTTGGCGGACTAAGTTGCGGTAGATGCCGACATGACCGAGATCGAGGTGGATGTTGGCCACCCCGGCGGTCCGTAGGGCGGCCACCATCAATTTAATAATCTCTAGATCGCTCTCCAGTCCCGCGTGGCCGTAGAGTTCTGCCCCCAGCTGGAGCGGGCTACGGGTCCCACCGTGCCCCTCTGGTCGGGTGCGCAACACGGTACCGAGATAGCAGAGGCGAGTAGGGGTGTCACGGCGCAGGTGGTGGGCATCGATACGTGCCACCTGTGGCGTCATGTCGGCACGCACCCCTAGCAGCCGACCGGAGAGTTGATCGGTCAACTTGAAGGTGGAGAGCTCAAGGTCGTTGCCGGTACCGATGAGCAGGGAGTCGAGAAATTCGATAAACGGGGGAATGACCAGCTCATAGCCCCAAGTGGCCAGCAGATCGAGCAGGGCGCGGCGCAGGTGTTCGGTTTCGGCTGCCTCCGCGGGGAGTAGCTCTTCGAACCCCTCGGGCAGCAGCCAACGGGTATCGTCCATCACTGTTTCACCAAATAGAGAATGACGGCCCCTAATACCATACTGATGAGGCCAGAGTTACGGATGGAGGAGGCGTTCAGCTGGGCAACGGCAAAGATGGCCTTGCGGAAGGCCCGGGGCGAGAGGGCCGGTAATAGGCCCTCCAGCACCAGCACCAAGGCGAGGGCCGACCCAAGCTCTTCCCAACGCATGGTCGGCCCCCACTGTTACCGCATGGGTTGATAAGGATTACCCATTACTGCTGCCCCAGACTGTGGGTGGCTGGCGGCAGCGGCTGGGTCGGTACCCTTGAAGTAGTGGAAGAACTCAGAGCTGGGGTCGAGCACCATCACATCTTTTTGGTCACCGGCAAAGACTTTGCGGTAGGCGTCCAGGCTGCGATAGAGATCAAAGAACTCTGGGTCGTTGGTGAAGGCGGTGGCATAGATTTGAGAGGCAGTCCCATCCCCTTCACCACGGATGCGTTCGGCATCTCGCTCCGCTTCGGCGAGCAGCACCGTGCGCTGGCGATCGGCATCGGCTCGAATCTTCTCCGCTGCTTCGGCGCCGCGGGAGCGCAGGTCTTTGGCAACCCGAGTCCGCTCCGCTGCCATACGGTCATAGACCGAGGAGGAGACCTCGGGCGGTAGTTCGATGCGCTTGATGCGCACATCTAGTACCCAAATCCCAAACTGACTGGCCTGCTCTTCGATCTGGCGGGTGATGATGTTCATGATCTCGGCGCGCTCTCCTGAGATCGCCTCTTGGATGGTGCGTTTACCAAATTCGCTACGCAGGCCATCTTTGATGATCTGAAACAGGCGCAGACCCGCCTGCCGCTCATCACCGGCAGTGGTGCGATAGAAGGTGCCCACATCGGATATCCGCCATTTGACGAAGGCATCGACGATGACATTCTTCTTTTCAAAGGTGAGATAGCGCTCTGGATCGGCATCCAAATGGAGCACCTTGCTGTCGAATTTGCGGACATTTTCGATCAGCGGAAGCATGAAGTAGAAGCCCGGTTTATAGTCTGCCCGGACGATCTCACCGAGATGGAACTTGATGGCCAGCTGGTCCTCGCGCACCACGAACACCGAGAGCGATAGGAGCCACAGCAGGAAACCTACGATTACCACGATCACTGTACGGGTCATTAGCGTGTCTCCCGCCGTCTGAGATCTTCACGCCCTCGCGGCTGCTCCACCGGCCGCGCCGGTTCACTGCTGGTGACCGGAGGGTAGTAGCTGCTGGAAGGCTGGGTCGATGGCGCAGCGGCCGGGTGCCCTTCCATCATGCGATCCAGAGGGAGATACATCACACTGTTGTTGGCCCCTTGGCTATCCACGACCACCTTATTGGTGTTGCCGAGCACCTGCTCCATGGTCTCTAGGTAGATACGCCGCCGGGTGACCTCCGGTGCCTTGTGATACTCCTCCAGCACCGCCAGGAAGCGGGAGGTTTCACCCTGGGCCTTGGCGATCACCGATTCCTTATAGGCGTTGGCCTCCTCTAACACGCGCGCTGCCTGACCGCGGGCGCGGGGCAGGATGTCGTTGGAGTAGGCCTGGGCCTCGTTGATATAGCGCTGCTCATCCTCGCGCGCCTTGACCGCATCGGCAAAGGCGTCCTGCACCTGATCCGGCGCCTGGGCCTCCTGCATATTGAGGCTGGTGACCAGAATGCCGGTGTCATAGCTATTGAGGATCTGTTGGAGCAACTCCGCCGCACGGGCCGCAATCTCGGCACGACCACCCGTGATGATGAAGTCCATCTTGCTCTTACCTACCACCTCACGCACGGCGCTTTCCGTCGCTTGGCGCAAGGTGGTATCGGGATCGCGCACATTGAATAGATAGGCCTTGGGATCCTTGACCTTGTACTGGACGGTGAACTTGATATCGATGATGTTCTCGTCCTGGGTCAGCATCAGCGCCTCTTCGTTGCGCACACCCAGCTCAACGATGCGAATGCGGTCGAAATCAACGATGGAGACGGTGTTGATGAAGCGGGGATACCAGTGCAGGCCGGGTAAGCTGGTCTCTGCATAGGCACCAAGGCGAAGCTCGACACCCCGTTTGCCCTCTTCCACGATGTAGAAGCCCGAAAAGACCCAGATGATGATCGCGATCACGGCGGATACCGCTACCAAGATCAGCGCACCCAAGCCCACGGCTCCGTCGCCGTTACCGCCACTGCCAGAGCGGCCACCGAACATTCCACCAAACTTGCGCTGCAATTTGCGCATCAGTTCATCGAGGTCGGGCGGCCCCTGGTCATTGCGGCCACCCCACGGGTCGCGCCCGCCGGATCCGCCAGGTTCATTCCAGGCCATTGTTGGTCACCTAAAAAAGTTTCAGTTACGTGGACTTGCGTACAAATCGACCATTCTAGGGAGGTTGTATAACCACCGCAAGGAAGGGTTTATATACAGGTTCTAACTCACATCAGCAGTGCCGCAAACTCCTGCTCTTTACACAGGTCATTAAGGCTCTGGCGGCCGATCTCAACCTCCAGTAGCAGCTCACCTTCACTATCCACCTGCTCGGAGCGGACGACGCCTAGAGAGTAGAGCGTTGCCCGTAGACGACCCGCCGATGGCGGTAGCCGCAGGCTCCGGTGCAACGCAGCGCCGGCAACCCGCTCCTCGATAGCCGTAAGCAGGAGATCGAGACCGAGGTTGGCGGCGGCGGAGATCCAGACCCGAATCGCCTGACCTTCGGCGTTGCGCTCGATGCGTGGCGCCTGGTCTGGTAGCAAATCGATCTTGTTGTAGATCTCCAGTTGGGGCACCTCATCCGCCCCAATCTCCGCCAAAACCTCCTGCACCTGCTCGATCTTCGCCTCCCGATCGGGATCCGCAGAGTCGATGACGTGCAGCAGCAGGTCGGCATCGCGGGTCTCTTGCAGGGTGGAGCGGAAGGCGGCCACTAGGTCGTGGGGCAGATGGCGGATAAAGCCCACCGTATCGGCCAGCACAGCCCCACCCCCACCCGGTAGCGCCAGGCGCCGCAAGGTGGGATCGAGGGTGGCAAATAGCTGGTCGGCGGCGTAGACCTCGGCGTGGGTCGCGCGGTTGAAGAGGGTGGACTTGCCCGCATTGGTGTAGCCCACCAGCGAGACGGTCGGTAGCTCCGCCCGCTGGCGGGCGCGACGGCTCTGCTCTCGCTGCCGCTGCACCTTCTCCAGCCGTCGCTGGAGCTGTTTGATGCGCTCGCCGAGCAGCCGGCGGTCGGTCTCCAGCTGGGTTTCACCAGGGCCGCGCAGACCAATACCGCCCCTCTGCCGCTCTAGGTGGGTCCAGCCCCTCACCAGGCGGGTAGCCAGGTGACGCAACTGTGCCAACTCTACCTGGAGCTTGCCCTCATGGGAGCGGGCACGCTGGGCGAATATGTCGAGGATGAGGCCCGTGCGATCCAGCACGCGGCAGGAGAGCAGCCTCTCCAGGTTACGTTCTTGCGAAGGGGTCAAAGGGTGGTCGACGAGCACCAGCTCGGCAGCATAGGACTGGACTGCTGCCTGGATCTCTTCGGCCTTACCGCTGCCCACAAAATATTTGGGGTCGGGGGTGCGGCGGCTGCCGGTCACAATGGCGACCGGCACCGCCCCGGCGGAAACCGCCAGCTCTTGAAACTCCGAGAGTTCCTCCCGCTCCTCTTCTTGGGACAGCTCAAGATGGACGAGAACGGCGCGTTCGCCGCTTTTGGGACGCTCAAACAAGCGAGTGGGTACTCCTGGTGCCTACCTTCACCACACCCGGATCAGAGCCGATTACCCGGGGCCGGGACGGCCTCTTCCGGTCCGGTGGCGATCTTGACGTTCCGGGCGGGAACGACGGTGGAGATGGCGTGTTTGTAAACCATTTGGCTGACCGAGTTCTTTAACAAGACAACGAACTGGTCAAACGACTCGATCTGGCCCTGTAGCTTGATTCCATTCACCAGGTAGATCGAAACGGGGACACGTTCTTTACGCAGGGCATTCAGGTAAGGATCTTGTAACGCTTGCCCTTTGCTCATTGCTGAGGTCTCCTGTTGTTATTATCGTGGTTTTTGACTAAACCAGCCGAAATATAGTGATTACCACCGCCTTGAGCCCTTCGCGGGGACGCGGTTAGTGTAGCATAGCCCCGCAGTCAGTTAATGGCGGCCCCCGTTGCGCTTTTCAACACCCGATCGATGAGGTGAGCGGCTTGGCTATCGAACCACTTCACCTCTTCTTCACTACGTAGCCAGGTATATTGGCGCTTCGATAACTGGCGTGTTGCCACGATCCCGCGCTCCCGCATAGTAGCGAAATCCCACTCCCCCTCCAGGTAGGCCCACACTTGGCGATAGCCGACGCAGCGGATGGAGGGTAGTTCGGGACCCAGGTCCCCTCGATGGTAGAGCCCTTCGACCTCAGCCACTAATCCAAGTTCCAACATCTGATCAAAACGTAGGGCGATGCGCTCCCATAACCAGTGGCGATCGGTCGGTGCTACCGCCAATTTGATGGGGCGAAAGGGGAGTTCAGGGGGCGGATGTCGCTGGAGTTCGGAGAGGGGACGGCCGGTGAGGCGGAACACCTCCAAGGCACGGGAGAGGCGCTGGGGATCGTGGGGGTGGATGCGCTGCGCCGCCTCGGGATCAACGGCGGCAAGTTGCTGGTGGAGAGCCGCCCAACCTTGAGTTGCTGCCTCTGCCTCGATCTCCTGGCGTAGGGCGGCGTTGGCCTCCGGCAGTGGCGATAGCCCCCGCTCCAGGGCGCGAAAGTAGAGCCCAGTACCACCGACAAAGAGTGGGATACGCCCCGCTGCCAAAATGGCGCGCGCCTCTCGCAGGGCATCGTCTCGGAAGCGGGCGGCCGAGTAGCTCTCTGCCGGATCGATGAGATCAATGAGTCGATGGGGGGCCCGCGCCAGTAGTTCTGGTCCCGGTTTGGCGGTGCCGATATCCATCTCTCGATAGACCAGGGCCGAGTCAACGCTGATGATGTCGCAGGGTAGTCGATCCACGAGGGCCGCTGCCAAATCGGTCTTGCCAGAGGCGGTGGGGCCCATGAGAAAGAGGGCCGGGGGTAGGGGAGGGCGGTTCATGGGGTGTCAAACAGGGCACCGAGGGCCGTTGGATCAAGGTGGCGGGTGACCCCTGCTGCCGCTGCACCTAGGGTGGTTAGGGCGGTGAGTAGACGTTGCGGATCCCGGGCCTCGGGCAGCTCCTCTCCCCCTTGATCCGCCAAGGCCGCAAAGGGGGGAGCCCCCTCCCGCGCCAACCACTCCAGGAGCGGTGGGAGGAGCTGGGCCGCCGGTACTTGGCGCAGCAACGTAGGGACGGCCCGTACCACAACGCTAGTGGTGGCGATGACCTGAATCTCAAAACCGAGGCGACCCAGCGGGTCGTGGCCCCCCTCTAGCTGCGCCGCTTGTGGCTCCGTGACCGGCAAGCTGGCCGGTACCAACAGTGGCTGGGAGACCACGCCATCACCCTGCCAACTTGCTTCGAGGCGGTGTGCCAACAGCAGGGATAGGGCACGGGGGCGGTCTACCACCAGCAGCGTCTCGCCACTCAACCCTAGGAGGAAGCGGCTGCCGGCCCGGCCAAGCAGACACGGTTCATTGGCCGAGGGGGCGCTCTCGCGGTTAGGGAAGAGTCGGGCATATAGCGTATCGGCACCGGCGCCACTGGCGGGGCGTGATGGGGTCGGGTAGGCAATACGGTTGGTGCGCGGCGAGGTATGACGGGGTGAGGGATCTTGGCGATGGGATAGGCTGGCCATACCCAACGGCGTCGTTGACTCCTCTATGGCGAGCGCATCCGCCTCTACCGGTGGTGGGCTAGTGGGTGAGGGGGGGGGATCCGATGACTCCAGGGCGCGGCGGACCCCCTGTAGGATGAAGTCGTGGACCATACGTGACTCGCGGAACCGCACCTCATGTTTGGTGGGGTGGACGTTGACATCGACCCCCGCAGGATCGAGTTCTAAATAGAGGACGTAGGCGGGGTAACGCCCCTCCGCCACCTGTTCGCCAAAGGCGGTGCGGACGGCGTGCATCACTAGCCGGTCCCTCACCACTCGGCCATTGACGAAAAAATATTGCTGATCCCCCTGGGGACGGGAGAGATCCGGGGGGAGTAGCCAGCCGTGCAGCTCCATGCCTGCGGCGTTGAAGGCGACTGTCTTGGCTGCACGGGCGAAGGGGGTGCCACACACCTCTGCGATCCGTCGCAACCGCTCCTGCTGACCATCAGCAGGCCGCAGTTCCAACAGACGGCGGCCGTCGTGGCGGACGCTGAGGGCTAGGTCGAAACGGGAGAGTGCAACCCGTCGTGCCACCTCTTCCAGATGGGCCAATTCGGTACGTTCACCGCGGAGAAACTTGCGGCGGGCGGGGACGTTATGGAATAGGTCGCGTACCTCCACAGTGGTGCCAACTGGGTGAGGTGCTGGTGTTGGCTCTCCATGAAGCTCTACCTGCCAACCATGCTCGCTGTCCGCACGGCGACTGGTCAGGCTAAAGCGGGAGACAGAGGCGATGGCCGCTAACGCCTCCCCGCGAAACCCCAAAGTGCCGATGGCGAGCAGCTCATCACTACTGATCAGCTTGGAAGTGGCGTGACGGCAGAGGGCGAGGGGAAGATCCTCTTGGTGAATACCTTGGCCGTTGTCACGCACCCGTAGCAGTTTGACCCCAGCCCGTTCCAACTCCACTTCTATGTGGGTCGCGCCGGCATCAATACTGTTCTCCAACAGCTCCTTGAGTACTGATGCGGGGCGCTCCACCACCTCGCCGGCGGCGATCTGATTGGCGAGGCGGCTATCTAACAGACGGATGCGGCGGGCGGCGAGATCGGACATGCCGCGTAGGATAAAGAAAATTTTCGGCTGGTGGGGGATGGCGTAGCGGCGGGGGAGGCGGTGTGCTTGCTTGCCGTGTGTGGCTGCTCCCCCAGCAGCGGAGTGCTAGGGGGAGCAGCGGCGTATCAGCGAAATGCTGATAGCGGGTTGTCTTCGTCGAAGGGGTCCAGGTCCTTATCGGCCAGATGGGTCTGCGGGGTGATGGGCTCCGGCTCCGGTTCAGCGGGAGGGGCCGCCACCAGACGGAGGTCACTGGTGCCGCGCTGATTGCGGTCTAACGCCGCCTGTTGGGCAATGAGGGTGCCCGGCGGGGCGTAGCGCCGCAGGTGGGTAGTAATACCCTTGAATATGGCGTTGGCCAGCGACTGTTGGTGCTGGGCGCTCTTCAGCAGCCGCTCCTCCTGATGGTTGGAGATAAAGGCCGTCTCTACCAGAATCGACGGGATATCCGGTGCCTTCAGGACCCGGAAGCCAGCGCGCTCAACGTGGGACTTATGGAGCTTGCCGAGGCCACCTAGGTTGCCCAATACCCGCTCTGCCAGGTCCGAACTCGCCTCCTTGGTGGCGGTTTGGGAGAGATCGAGCAGGACGGAGGCCAACAGGTCGTCTTTGTCGTCGAGGCTCACGCCCCCCACTAGGTCAGAGTCATTCTCTTTCTGTGCCAGAAAGCGGGCATGTTCAGAGGTGGCCCCTTTATCGGAGAGCATGTAGACCGACGAGCCGTTGGCCGAGCGGTTGAGGAAGGCGTCGGCATGGATGGAGATGAAGAGGTCGGCCTTGGCCGTGCGCGCCTTGCGCACCCGATTGCCCAGACTGACGAAGTAGTCGCCATCGCGGATCATGACGGGCTTGATGCCTGGCTCGGAGGCCACCAACGCCTTCAATTTACGGGCAATGGCGAGGACCACATCCTTCTCCCGCGTCCCCTTGGCGCCGATGGCGCCGGGATCTTCCCCGCCATGGCCCGCATCAATGGCCACCACCAGATCTCGGCCTCGGGCAGGGCTGGCAGCAGGGGCCTTGGCTGGGGGGCTACTCGCTGCCTTGGGGAGGTCGCTCGCCTTGCCTGTACCGGAGGGGCGCTCGGCCGCTGCGGCCAGGGTGGCAATCTCATCCCCCCCTTCAGGGTAGAGATCGATCACCAAGCGGTAGTCATAGCCTTGGCTAGGGGGAAGCGTGAAGGTCTTGGGTTGGACCCGCTGCTTGAGATCCAGCACCACCCGCAGAGAGCCATCATGGGGCGCGCTACGCACGCCACCCACCAGCTCACCAGCGGCCTCCAGGCGACCGATATTTTTGCCGAAGCGGGTATCTTTGAGATCGATGACCAACCGCTCTGGATCGCGCAGCATGAACAGCCGATGCTCCATGGCACCGGAGAGTTCAAACACTAGGCGTGTATTGTCCGGTGCTGGCCAGAGCCGGACAGCGGTCACCTCGGCCTCTGCATGGGCATACAGAGTGGTCAGGAGCAGTAGGCCCGCGAACACAATACGTAGGCTCTTCATCACCCGTCTCCCGTGGTTCCCCCCGATGGAGGAGCCCCAGTGAAAATGTATTTGTGTTAGTAGGATAGAAGACAATCTTCTTCCTAGAATTAACTTTAAGTTTAAGGCCTGGCCACTTTCCGAGTAAAGGCACGAATTTTCACTTTCTGCATTCAAGTGACCCCGATCACAGTTCCTCCGGGGACAGGGCCTTCGTAACTCCTTGGGTAGTGATGTAGGTAAGCGCTTGCTCACCTAGAGGGGAGTGGGCCTGTAAGTGGACGCTACGCCCCTGTTGGGCGTAGCGGAGCTGGAGGCCGAGGTCGGCCATGGGTAGGTAGCCGGTGCCCTGCTCCGGCCACTCGATGAGGGAGAGCGTGCCAGGCTCAAAGTAGTCACGTCCCCCCATCAATTCCAGCTCTTCCGGATCCCCTAAGCGATAGAGATCAAAGTGATAGATCCGCAACGGACCCATCTGATAAGGCTCCACCAAGGTGTAGGTTGGGCTCTTCACGGCACCCCGATGGCCCAGCTGATGGAGTAAGCCACGCACCAGCGTGGTTTTGCCGGCCCCTAAATCGCCGTGGAGGTAGACCACCCCCCCGCCTTGTAGGGCCAGGGCGAGGGTGGCGCCCAGCGCCTCGGTTGCATCCTGATCTGCCAGTTGGAGGGTGTACTCGCTCATGGATTGGCCAGATGGCGGAGGTGAGGCATGAGATCAAGTGCCAGCAGGCCCCGCTCTCCCCCCTCCTGTGCCGCGCGATCGGCGGCCGCGGCATGGAGGCAGACCCCAATTGTGGCGGCCTCAGTGGGAGCGAGTCCCCCTGCCATCAAACCGGCGATGACGCCGGTGAGCAGATCGCCCATGCCACCGCTGGCCATACCTGGATTGCCGGCCGTGCAGAGGGCGAGCGATTCAGCGGTGGCCACTAGGGTGCCCGCCCCTTTGAGCACCACGGTGGCGCCGTAGCGTTTGCAGAGGGCGGCGGCGGCGGCGGGGCGATCCTGTTCTATCTCTGCGCTGCTGATGCCAAGTAGACGCCCCGCTTCACCCGGATGAGGGGTGAGTACCCACTGCTGCCGTTGCTGAGGCGACTCTGCTAGGAGATTGAGGGCGTCGGCATCTACAACTAAGGGGAGTGGGCTGGCAAGCAGTGCGGTCAATAGCGCTCGCCCCCAAGGGTTGCGGCCAAGCCCAGGGCCTAGGGCAACCACTGTCGCCCGTGCCAATAGTGGTTCTAACTCCGCCGCTTGTTCGATGCCATGGACCATCAACTCAGGGCGATTCGCGGTAATGGTGTTGGCGTGAAAGGGATGGGTAGCGATGGAGACCAAGCCCGCCCCTACCCGTGCCGCCGCCTCCGCCGCCAGCCGGACCGCCCCCCCCATGCCGCGATCACCGCCGACCACCAAAACATGGCCGAAGTGGCCTTTATGGGCGGTGCGGGGGCGGGGTGTTAACCAGTGAGATAGGTGGGCCTGGGAGAGGCGTTGGGCGGCGGGGGGGAGGGCGTAGATGGCCGCGGGTACCTCTAGGTCCTCAAATTCAATCTCTCCACAGTGGTCGGGACCTGCTCCGGTAAACAGGCCTAGCTTCAAACCGATGAAGGTGACCGTGAGCTGCGCCCGTACCGCCGCCTCTCCCGCCACCGCGCCGGTATCGGCATAGAGGCCAGAGGGGAGATCGAGGGCGACGATGGGTACGCCACTACTATTCATCGCCGTGATGGCGGTGGCCCACTCCCCACCAACCGCTCGATCCAGACCGGTCCCCAACAGCGCATCGAAGATGAGATCGTAGCCGGCTAGGGATTGGCCACGATAGGGGGTCATCGGTACCCCAGCAGTGTGGGCGGCGGCCGCGGCTTCACGGGCACTGCTAGTGAGCCGATCAGGCTTCACCAGATGGAATAGCTCCACCTCCAGGCCGGCAGCCAGGGCAAGATGGGCAACCACATAGCCGTCGCCACCGTTATTGCCGGCGCCGCACAGGATGGCGAGTCGCCGCGCCTCCGGCCAGCGGCGGTGGGCGCTGGCAAAGGCGGCGGCCCCTGCGCGTCCCATCAATACTGTGCCGGGGATGCCGTGGTGCTCAATGGCACTACGATCCAGTTCGCGTACCTGGGCGGCGCGATAGAGGGCGTTGGGTAGCTGGGGCATGGGGATTATCATAGCCTGCTATGCCCACTCATCTGAATGCCCCCGCGCTCTCTCTGGCCATCGGCCAGTGGGGCCGTGAGCTAGGTTTTCAGCAGGTAGGGATTGCGGGCATCGATCTCACCGTTGCGGAGGCGCAGTTCAACCGCTGGATCGCGGCGGGTTATCACGGTGAGATGGGTTACATGGAACGCCACGGGGTACGCCGTAGTCGTCCGGCGGCGTTGGAGCCGGGGACCCTCTCGGTCATCTGTGCGCGGATGGACTATCTCCCCGCCTTGGCGGTGGCCCCATGGTCGGTATTGCAGGATCCCGGGCGGGGCTATTTCTCTCGCTACGCGCTGGGGCGCGACTACCACAAACTACTGCGCAAGCGGTTGGCCAGATTGGCGCAGCGCATCGCGGCTGAGGTGGGGCCGTTTGGTCATCGGGTATTTGTCGATAGTGCCCCGGTATTGGAGAAGCCGCTGGCGGTTGCTGCCGGGCTGGGGTGGCAGGGGAAACATACCAATCTCATTAGCCGCACCGCCGGCTCCTGGTTCTTTTTGGGGGAGATCTATACCGATCTCCCTCTCCCCAGTACCCCTCTCACAGAGACAGACCACTGTGGGCGTTGTCGGGCCTGCCTCGATATCTGTCCCACGGGGGCCATCGTCGCTCCTTATCAGCTGGACGCCCGCCGCTGCATCTCTTATCTCACCATAGAGCTGCATGGGGCCATCCCCGAGGCGCTGCGGGGCGCGCTGGGAAATCGCATCTACGGCTGCGATGACTGCCAGCTGGTCTGCCCCTGGAACCGGTTTGCCCACCCCACCGTGGAGGAGGATCTGCTGCCTCGCCATGGTCTCGACGCCCCGGCCTTGGTCGAGCTGTTCTCCTGGGATGAGACGACCTTTCTCGCCCGTACGGAGGGGTCTGCCATCCGCCGTCTAGGGTTTGAGCGCTGGTTGCGTAACATCGCCGTGGCCTTGGGTAATGGACCGTCTTCAGCGCCCGTTATCGCAGCACTCGCGGCCCGTCAAGGTGAGCCATCGCCACTGGTGGCTGAACATGTTGCTTGGGCATTGGCGCAGCTCGCGGTCCGTCGTCCTGGCTAGTCGGCGGGACTGCGCCTTGGTGAGTGATTCACGTTACACTCACACTCCCTGCCCTCCATGGCGGGCGGAGGGGCGTACCGCCACCTCCGCGTTGACCACCACTTTGTCCCCGCGCTTGGGTTAGCTCCTCCGGGCGGCGAGTAGGGGTCGCTGGTACCGAATGGAGGTGGCAAGGGGGCCCACCGCACTTTGCAGATCGGCGCCCATCGTTCGACATAACCATAAATATAAAGGAGCGCCTCTTGGCCCAGATCCTGGTGGTGGGAGTAGCCACCCTGGATGTTGTTAACTTCGTCGATGGTTATCCCCTTGAAGATAGTGAGGTGAGAGCGGCTGACCATGAGCAGCGTCGGGGGGGAAACGCTGCCAATACCGCTGTTGTGCTCAGCCAACTAGGGCATCGCTGCACGCTAGCCGCTACCCTGGTCAAGGAGCCGGATGCCCGTCCCATTGTCGATGACTTGATGCGTCATCGGGTCGATGGGAGTCGGTTGGTGTGGTTGAGGAGTGGCAAGGTACCCACCTCCTATATCACCATCAATCGGCGCAATGGTTCACGCACCATCGTCCACTATCGCAATCTCCCTGAGTACAGTGAGGAGTGGTTTGCCCAGATCCCACTGGCCGACTACGACTGGGTCCACTTTGAGGGGCGCAATGTCTCTGCCCTAGAGGCGATGCTGCATCGGGTGAGGGACGAGCGACCGGGACTCCCTATCTCTCTGGAGATTGAGAAAGTTCGGCCAGGGATCGAGCGGCTACTCTCTCTCCCCGCGCTGGTCATCTGCTCCCGTGCCTATGCTGAGGCACGGGGGCACAGTGAACCGCGCCCCTTTCTGCGGGAGCTGGCGCAGCAGGCGCCGCAGGCCGATCTGATCTGTGCTTGGGGGGCCGCAGGGGCCGCTGCCCGCGATGCAGAGGGCAATGAGGCCGGCACCGGTGCCTTCCGTCCACCCCAGGTGGTGGAGACCCTGGCCGCGGGGGATGTCTTCAATGCCGCCCTCATCGACGCCCGGCTGAAGGGCGAGCCGCTCCCAACGGCTATCACGACCGCCGCCAAGTTGGCTGGGCGCAAGTGTGGCCAGCGGGGTTTGGCCGATCTGGTGGGGGTTGGGTGAGCCGCTTTTCTACCCTTGTGCCACCTCGGCACTCAGGCCACTGACGGGTAGACGCACGGTAAAGGTGGAGCCGGATCCCGGCAGGCTCTGGACCTCTAGTTCACCGCCCATCATGCGGCAGAAGGAGCGCGAGAGCGCCAATCCCAGCCCTGTGCCACCAAATTTACGGGTGGTGGAGGCATCGGCCTGGGTGAAGGGTTGAAATAATCGGCCTATCTGCTCGGCGTTCATACCGATACCACTATCGGTGACCGCTAGTGCCACCCATTGGGGATCTCGGATCAGGGTGAGGGTGATGGTGCCATGGTGGGTAAATTTGGCGGCGTTACTCAGTAGATTGAGCAACACTTGGCGCAGTTTAGTGGCGTCGGTGGTTAGGGTCCCGGGGGTATCGGGTAGCTGGAGATGAAACTGGTTGTGCTGCTTGGCTATCAGTGGCGTGGCGGTGGTCGCCACCTCTTGTAACAGGGGACCTAGCTCCAGCAGTTCTGGGTGCAGCTCCATTTTGCCTGCTTCGATCTTGGAGATATCGAGGATGTCGCTGATCATCGCCAGTAGGTGGCGGCCAGCGGTGTTGATCTTGTCGAGATCTCCCATGATGGTCTCACCTGTAGCCCCCTCTGTGGCCTCCTCCATCAAGATCTCGCTATAGCCGATGATGGCGTTGAGAGGGGTACGCAGTTCGTGGCTCATGTTGGCTAGGAAACGGCTTTTGGCCTCGCTGGCGACCAGGGCGGTATCACGCGCCGCGATGAGATCCCCCTGTAGCATCTTCAGCTCCGCCAAGGCGCGTTCCGCTGACTCCTTGGCTACCTGTAGTTCACGCTCGTGTCGTTTGCGATCGGTGGCATCCCGGAGCAGCACCGTAACAAAACGGCCGGCACCATCATGGCTGGCGCTGACGGTGATCTCCGCTGGAAAAGGTGACCCATCGGCGCGTCGTGCCGTCACTTCTCGGGAGCCATCTAGCCACACCCCTGGGCCGTAACGGCCATGCAAGAGGAGATCGGCCGCCGCCCCCTCCATGCTGCGGGCACTGCCACCAAATATCGCCTCCGCCGCTGGATTGACTGAGGCGATGCTAAGCGGGTAGCCGCTCAAGGTGACGATAGCGTCACGGGCGGAGCGCACGATGGCATCGGCGCGGGCGATCGCCTTCTCCAGGGTTGACATCACCTGGTTGTAGCGGGTGGCGATCTGACCCACCTCAGTGAAGGGTTCTACAGGTACCCGAGCCCGGATATCACCTGTGGCCACTTGGTGATCCATGGCTTGCAGTAGATCGATGAGTTCGGTGGTGGCCCCATGCTCGGCGACGTTTAACCCTACTCGTTCCCCCTCCGGATCGATACGCATGGGGTGAACCAGATTGAGCAGGTGCATGGCAATGTAGGCAGTGGGAAAGGCCCAGGCCCCGGCCGTTGCCACCCCTTGGAGCTGGATGAGGAGCTGGGCGGTGCTGTCAAGGCCGGTCCCGAGGGCGGCGGGGTTGCCAAAGAGTGCCACTGCCAGAGTGCCCCAGATCCCCGGCGTGAGGTGGACTGGCACTGCACCCACGGCATCGTCGATGCGCAGTTTGAGCAGGGTCGCGTGGGTGAGCAGCATGATAAATCCACCTATGGTGCCGATGAGCACCGCCTCCCAAGCGACTACCGCATGGGCGGAAGCGGTGATCGCCACCAGTCCTGCCAATACCCCGTTCATCAAGGCGGCGACGTCGAAACGGCCAGAGGTGGTGCGCGCTGTCAGCATTGAGCCGAGTCCACCGGCCACCCCGGCCAACAGGGTATTCCCAAAGATGATCGGGATACGCCCATCGACCGCCAACGTACTGCCACCGTTGAAGCCAAACCAACCGAAGAAGAGCAGAAAGACCCCAAGTACTGCCATGGGGATGTTGCTGCCTGGGATCTGCTGGGGGGTACCGTCTGCGGCAAAGCGGCCGAGGCGGGGTCCGAGCACTAAGAGCGCCGCCAGTGACACCCATCCCCCCACTGAATGCACCACGGTAGAACCAGCAAAATCGACAAAGCCCGAGGCGACTAGCCAGCCGCTGCTAGTACCATTCGCCGCGCCGCCCCAGGCCCAATGACCGTAAATTGGGTAGATGAGGCCAGAGACCACGGCACACATCAACATGTAGCCGGAGTAGCGCATCCGCTCTGCTGCCGCGCCGGAGAGGATGGTGACCGCGGTGGAGCAGAACATCGCCTGGAAGAGGAAGAAGGCCGTGGCAAATGGCTCGCTGCTCCACTCGAAGAAAAAGCCACTGCTGCCTATCCAGCCTCCACCGACACTCTCGCCAAACATCAAGCCGTAGCCAAGGGCCCAGAACAGTAATACGGAGACCACCATGTCGTTCAGATTCTTCTGCGCGACATTGATGCTGTTCTTTGCTCGGGTGAGGCCCGATTCGAGTACCGCAAACCCGGCCTGCATGGTGAAAACTAGCCCCGTACAGGTGAGCACCCAGATCAGATCGAGCGCTTGCGAGTTCACAGTTGTCTCCGGCGTGATAGGTGGGGCTGCCAACTGCAAGTGCTATGCCCAATATGGAGGGTGCGGGATCAGTGACTTAACCGTATGGATCGAGGGGATGTACGACAAGCGCTCCCCCAAGCAGGAGGATTTACAACAATATGGCGGGTGCCTTTGTGTCTCTGCCCACGGGGCGTTTTGGCAGGAGAGCGCCCATAGGGATGGGGGCGGGGAGGGTATAGCACACCCTCCCCCTAGATGGGCATTAGGCTAGTTCATCCAACAGGTTGCCAAGCATCTCATCAGCGGCCTTGGCCACCTTGACGTTGGCCTCTACGTTGCGTTGCGCCACTACTCCATCCACCAGTGGACCCGCCTCGGGACCACTCTCCATCGCCTCACGGCTGGCGACCTGGGAGGCCGCCTTATCAAAGGCTGCGGTACCGCGTTGGATGCCAGTGATGGCAGTGGCAAATGCCGGTTTGATCTCCATGGGACCTCCCCAAGGGGCGAAATCATACGACTCAGCTTCAGAGAATATACCCTTTAATCTGCCGTCGCATCCGGTGTCTCACGGCTCCCCGATAACCCGCAGGGGAGTGGGATTTATGCCTGGCAGGCAGCGGCTTGGGCGGAGAGGGCGTCTAAGAAGCTAGCCAATTCGACATCGCGTTGCCCGATATGGCCCAGAAACCAGTCGCGTAACCGCCCAATCACCTGTTGGCGCTGGGCGCCATCGGCGAATTGCTGGCGGAGAATCTTGAGCTGGGCCAACAGCTCTCCGTGATCTTGGCGATGGGAGTCGTATTCAGCATAACCAAGCATTTTCATCAAGGTCTCTTCCACCTTGAAGTGGAGCATGGCGTGCTCTTCTAGGCGCTCAAAGGTGGCAGGGGCGATCTCATGGTGGCCGTCTTGGCTCTCGGTATGGAGACGGTTGAGTAGATCCACTAACTCGCGGTGTTGGCCATCGATCTCAGGCACACCGACAATGAAGGCGTCATTCCAGGGGATGAGCATGTTGTTGGTTCTCCGCAGTGACGATCCCAGTCGCTACGCGCCCCGAAAGGTGCGACAGGCTATCAAGATAATTTTACTGATTATCGCCTCATCGCGGGCCCGGAGAGAGAATTTATGACAATTTTTCCAAAAAAAAGCCCCGGAGTGTTCTCTCCGGGGCTTTTGGAATATGGAGCGGGAAACGAGACTCGAACTCGCGACCCCAACCTTGGCAAGGTTGTGCTCTACCAACTGAGCTATTCCCGCATCGCGAAGGCCGCAGATTCTATACGAGTAGGCGCCAGTGTCAAGGGGAGG
>QKFD01000061.1 GCA_003251535.1 Chromatiales bacterium
GCGCGCTGCAAGCCCACGTTATCCGCCTGAATGCGGTGGGTCAACGACTGACCCGGATGGCGGGACTGGATGATGGGGAGTTTGACTTTGAGCATCCCCCAGCCCAGGGGGGGCCCGATATGACGGATGGTGAGCCCCTACAAGTGGCCGATTTCGTCTCCCAGCTGCGCGAGTTGGAGCTGGAACTGGATGATCGGGAGCAGCAGCTGGGGGTATTGGAGACCCTGCTGATGAACCGACAGCTCCAGGCGGAGGTCCTACCCTCGGGGATGCCGGTGGCCGATGGCTGGGTCTCATCGTACTTCGGTACCCGCACCGATCCCCTCAATGGCCACAAGGCGTTTCACGCCGGTCTGGACTTTGCGGGTGAAAAGGGGGAGCCGATCATGGCAGTGGCCAGTGGTATTGTTAGCTTCTCCGGCGAGCGCTCTGGTTACGGCAATGTGGTCGAGATCAACCATGGCAACGGTTATGTGACCCGCTATGGCCACAATCAGAAGAATTTGGTACAGGTGGGTGAGACCGTGAAGAAGGGGCAGGTGATCGCCCAACTGGGATCCAGTGGCCGCTCCACGGGGCCCCATCTGCACCTGGAGGTGACGCTGGACGGTAAGCCGGTGGACCCGCTGAACTACCTGGATCTGGCCAAGAAGTGATACGCGGATGAGTAGCCACCCGGAGAGCACAAGAAGAGATGTCGCCGCCGCCGCTTTGCGTCGGCTGCGGGAGCTCGTCTGGGTTGCCCCGGCCCTCATTCTGACGGTCTGCTTTGTGCCGACCCTGGCGGCCGAACATGCCGCCACTGGGGAGCTATCGCTCGCCATTGTGCGTGCTTGGCTCGATACCGCGACCCCGGGCCCCTCTGATCAGCCCGATCTACCCCCTCCGACGGTAGCTAATAGTGGGGTACCGCGGCCGGTCTGGTCTCCAGCGCTGCGCAGCCAGCCCCTGGCAGCAGAGGTGGTGGCATGGCAGCCCGCTGCCGATGAACCACTCCTCCTAGCATCCACTGATCTATTACTCGCCCCCCCTCACCCCGTGGTCAGCGAGGGGTTGGCCTTTATTCCCATTACCAGCCCCCTCCGGCAACTCTCTCCTGCTGGCTGCGCCTACGCGCCGCCCATCCGCGCCCCGCCCCTCGGCTGAACTGATCGTCCTCCATTTTGGTGCCATCTGTGCGCTCTATAGCGCGCTGGGCACGTTGTCTATCGCATTGAAAAATTGGGAAATATTATGGTCAGCAAGTTTCTTAGCAAGGTATTCGGCAGCCGCAATGATCGTCTGGTCAAGCGGCTTCGTAAGACGGTCAATCAGATCAATGCCCTGGAGCCCGAACTCCAGAAGCTCTCCGACGACGAGCTTTCCGCCAAGACCGTGGAGTTCCGCCAGCGCCTGACGGACGGCGCCACCCTCGACTCCCTGTTGCCAGAGGCGTTTGCCGTGGTGCGCGAGGCCTCCCGGCGGGTACTCGGGATGCGTCACTTTGATGTACAGATGATCGGCGGCATGGTCCTCCACAGCGGCAAGATTTCAGAGATGCGCACCGGTGAGGGTAAGACCCTGGTGGCGACCCTACCGGCCTATCTCAACGCCCTGCCCGGCAAAGGGGTCCACGTCATCACGGTGAATGACTATCTGGCCCGCCGCGACTCCGGTTGGATGGGGCAGCTCTATGAGTTCCTGGGGATGACCACTGGCGTGGTGGTGGCCGGGATGGATCACGCCTCCAAGCAGGCGGCCTATGGCGCCGATATCACCTATGGCACCAACAACGAGTTTGGCTTTGACTACCTGCGCGACAACATGGCCTTCTCGTTGGCAGAAAAGGTGCAGCGTCCGCTCTACTTCTGCATCGTGGACGAGGTGGACTCCATCCTGATCGACGAGGCCCGTACTCCGCTGATCATCTCCGGCCCCGCGGAGGACTCCTCAGAGCTTTACATCAACATGAACCGCATCATCCCCCACCTGGTGCTGGCTGCCTCAGAGGAGTCGGAGGGGGACTATAGCGTCGATGAGAAGGCCAAGCAGGTCCACCTCACCGAGGCGGGGCAGCAACATGCCGAGGAGCTGATGCAGCAGCACGGTCTGTTAAAGCCGGAGGATAATCTCTACGACGCCGCCAACATCGCCCTGGTTCACCACCTGAATGCCGCGCTGCGGGCCCATGCGCTCTTCTCCAAGGATGTGGAGTACATCGTCAAAGATAGCCAGATTGTCATTGTTGACGAGTTCACCGGCCGTACTATGCCGGGTCGGCGCTGGTCGGATGGCCTGCATCAGGCCATCGAGGCCAAGGAGGGGGTCCACATCCAGAACGAGAACCAGACCCTCGCCTCTATCACCTTCCAAAACTATTTCCGTATCTACGACAAGCTCTCTGGTATGACCGGCACGGCCGATACCGAGGCCTATGAGTTCCAGCAGATCTATGGTCTGGAGGTGGTGGTGATCCCCACCAACCGCCCCATGGTGCGTAACGACATGGGTGATCTGGTCTACCTGACGGCAAAAGAGAAGTTCGATGCCATCATCGAGGACCTCAAGGATTGCCATCAGCGTGGTCAGCCGGCGCTGGTAGGCACCACCTCCATCGAGACCTCTGAGTATCTCTCGGGTCTGCTCCACAAGGCCGGTATCCGTCACGAGGTGTTGAACGCCAAGCAGCATGAGCGCGAGGCGGAGATCGTCGCCCAGGCCGGTCTACCGGGGGCGGTGACCATCGCCACCAATATGGCGGGTCGTGGTACCGATATCGTGCTTGGTGGGAGTCTCCAGGTGGAGCTGGCCAAGCTCCAGGCGGCAGAGGCCGAAGAGTCTGCCCTCGCCCAGGCACGGGAGGCGTGGGAGGCGCGTCACCAGCAGGTATTGGATGCCGGCGGGTTGCACATCATCGGCACGGAGCGGCACGAGTCACGGCGTATCGATAATCAGCTGCGGGGACGTTCTGGCCGCCAAGGCGATCCCGGTTCTAGCCGCTTCTACCTCTCTTTGCAGGACAACCTGATGCGTATCTTCGCCTCCGATCGGGTGGCGGGCTTGATGCAGAAGTTGGGGATGCAGGAGGGGGAGGCGATCGAACACCCATGGGTCACCCGGGCTATCGAAAATGCCCAGCGCAAGGTCGAGGGGCACAACTTCGATATCCGTAAGCAGCTGCTGGAGTATGACGATGTAGCCAACGACCAGCGGCGAGTGATCTATGAACAGCGCAACGAACTGCTGGCTGAGGAGGATATCTCCGAGACCATCAAGGCGGTGCGGACCGATGTATTGAATGCCCTCATCGACCAGTACATCCCGCCCCAGAGTCTAGAGGAGCAGTGGCATGTGGCGGAGCTGGAGGAGGCGCTGACACGGGAGTTTGGTCTGCAGTTGGCCATCCAAGGTTGGTTGGAGAGCGACAACAATCTCCATGAGGAGACCCTGCGCGAGCGCATCCTGCAGGAGATGGAGGGGGAGTACACGACTAAGGAACAGATGGCCGGTGCCCCGGTGATCCGCCACTTTGAGAAGGCGGTGATGCTGCAAACCTTGGACACCTTCTGGAAAGAGCATCTGGCGGCCATGGACTACCTGCGTCAAGGGATCCATCTGCGGGGCTATGCCCAGAAGAACCCGAAGCAGGAGTACAAGCGAGAGGCCTTTGAGCTGTTTGAGCAGATGCTGGAGCGGATCAAGCGCGAGGTGATCACCATCTTGTCGCGGGTGCAGGTGCGGGCTGAAGAGGATGTGGCCGCGGTGGAAGAGCAGCGCCGGCGGCAGGCGAGTGGCCTTATGCAGTATCAGCACGCCCCGGCGGCCGCTTTGGGTGATCTCTCTGCCGATGGCGAGGCGCCGGCCCCGACGCCAGCACCTGCTGCGGCTTCAGCCGCACCGGAGGAGACCCCATTTGTGCGGGAGGGGCGCAAGGTGGGCCGCAATGAGCCCTGCCCCTGCGGTTCTGGCAAGAAGTATAAGCACTGCTGTGGCCAGCTGGCGTAAGTAGGCTAGGGGTAGCCGGCTTGGGGCGGGTACCCCTTCCGTCAGCGGGGGACTATGCCGTGTTAAGCGTTGGTCGTAGGATCCGCATCCTCTATTTAGGTCTGCTTCAGAAGGGTGAGCAATCATGGCTGTAGGGCTCTCATCGACACTCCCGGATCTGTTGCCGGTGGCTGGTTTCCAACTGGGTACTGCGGCGGCGGGGATCAAGAAACCGGGACGGCGCGATCTGGTGGTGATGGCCCTGGCGCCAGGGAGTCACTGTGCTGGGGTCTTTACCCGTAATGCCTTTTGTGCCGCACCGGTCACGGTGGCGAAAGAGCACCTGGCAACCACAACGCCACTCTATTTAGTCGTCAACACCGGCAATGCCAATGCGGGCACTGGGAGTCAAGGGATGGCGGCCGCCAGGGCCACCTGTGCCGCCTTGGCCAGTGCGGTTGGTTGTACTGCTGAGGCGGTGTTGCCCTTCTCCACCGGGGTCATCGGGGAGCCACTGCCACTGGAGCGGATCGTGGCCGGATTGCCTGTGGCCTGTGCCGCCTTGAGCGAGACCGGTTGGGAGGAGGCGGCTCACGGCATTATGACCACCGATACCGTACCGAAGGGGGCTTCAATCCAGATCTCACTGCCTGGTGGGGTGGTGACCCTCACCGGTATTGCCAAAGGGGCGGGTATGATTCGCCCGAACATGGCAACCATGCTCGCCTTCATCGCCACCGATGCCGTTATCGACCCGACGCTGCTGCAACAGCTGGTGCGAGAGGCGGCAGAGCACTCTTTCAATCGCGTAACGGTGGATGGCGACACCTCCACCAATGACTCCTGCATATTGGCCGCCACTGGCACGAGCGGGGTCACGGTGGCCACTGGGGAGGCGTTGACCGCGTTCCAGGCGGGCCTACTCCAGGTGTGCCGAGAGCTTGCCCAGGCCATCGTCCGCGATGGTGAAGGGGCGACCAAGTTCATCACGGTGGAGGTTATGGGGGGGCGTGATGCTGCCGAGTGCCTCCAGGTGGCCTATACCGTGGCGCACTCGCCGCTGGTCAAGACGGCATTCTTTGCCTCTGATCCCAACTGGGGGCGTATCTTGGCGGCAGTGGGACGGGCCGGGGTGGCCGATCTCGATCTGGACGCCATCACCATCCATCTCGGTGATGTCTGCATTGTGCGGTGTGGCGGACGGGATGAGGCCTACCGAGAGGAGGCCGGGGCCGCGGTGATGAAGGCAGAGGAGATCACCATCCGCATTGATCTATGCCGGGGGAGTGCCCGCGAGCAGGTCTGGACCTGTGACTTCTCCTATGACTATGTGCGCATCAACGCCGAGTATCGCACCTGACGTTTGGGGGGCGCGCTGTGTTAGTCGTGCCTCCCCCAACTCCCTCTTGTAAAGTCGAGGTACTGGGTATGACGCAGTTCATCGACACCACCTCCTATCTGCACGTTGTAGCCGCGGCCATCATGCGTGCCAGCGATGGGGCGCTGTTGTTGGCCCGCCGGCCAGAACATCTACATCAGGGGGGGCTGTGGGAGTTCCCTGGTGGCAAGGTGGAGGCGGCGGAGTCTACGGAGCAGGCGTTGGTGCGGGAGCTAGAGGAGGAGTTGGGCATCACCGCACGTCGGTTTCGCCCACTTATCCGCGTCGCCCATTGTTATCCAGATCGGAATGTTCTGCTGGATGTCTGGCAGGTTGAGGCGTTTGATGGGAGCCCCCATGGACGTGAGGGACAGGCAACCGCGTGGGTGGTGCCCAGTCAGCTGGGGGAGTTGCAGTTCCCCGCTGCCAATGCCCCGATTGTGACCGCCTGCCGCCTCCCCGAGCGCCTATTGATCACCCCTGATCCCGGTGCTGAAGTGCGCTGGTCCGGGTTCCTCCAGCGCCTGGCCCAGGTAGTGGCCAGCGGAGTGGGGCTGGTGCAGCTACGCGCCAAATCGCTGTCCGTTGCGCAGATGCGTCGGCTGGCCCGGGAGGCTACGGCGATCGTACATGCCGGCGGGGCACAACTGATGCTCAACACGGAGGCCCCTATAGAAGGGATTGAGGTGGATGGGCTCCATCTCAGCTCTACTGGCTTGCAACGTTGGCGTGAGCGGCCTGTCGGGGCAGATAGGTGGCTCTCCTGTGCCTGTCACTCGGTGGCAGAGCTGGCGATGGCGCAACAGCTAGGCTGTGATTTTGTCTTGGCCTCACCGGTGAAGGCAACGGCGAGCCACCCCCAGGCCACGCCGTTAGGCTGGTCAGGCTTTGAGCAGATCACTCAGTTAGCTCGCATCCCGGTCTATGCCTTGGGCGGGGTCGGAAGCGAGGACCTCGCAACCGTATGGCGCCATGGGGGTCAGGGGATCGCCGCGATTCGATCGCTATGGGGAACGGTGGATTAGTCCGTTTTTAGTTGGGTTTGTCTGGAGGGCCTTCGCTATTGGCCTGCTCCCAGGGATCCACTGGATCTCCGGGGATGCGATGCGACTCATCGGCCCACGCCCCTAGATCAATGAGCTTGCAACGCTCGCAACAGAACGGCCGCCACTTCTGGTCGGGGGTCCAGGGTACCTCTTTACCGCAGTTGGGGCAGCGTACTGTCGTCATAGCAGGCAGCAGGTCAGTTTGAACTCAACACTCTCTTTGGTCGGTTGTGCCCGGCTCCAATCTTGTGGTTCTAGGAAGCGGACAGAGAAGCGGTGTTTGCCACCACTCACTTCGGGGTACCAAGGAGAGTCCCCCGGCAAGGTGATGCGCACCAGTTGAAAGGGGAGGGTGGGATCGAGGGAGTGTTGATAGGTCCCCGCCTCAGCTAGGCGGGCAGTGGGCTCGGCACTGCCCCTAATGAGTTTTAGCACCAGCTCGACCGATTTACGGATAGGATCGAGTGTTGCTAACCACTCTTCTTGATCTTGGCGGCGCTGTGCTGCCGGCAGGTGGAGCCAGCGCTGGAGTACGGGAAGATCGAAATCACAGGTCCCGCCAGGGATGCTGCTACGTTGGCGGATGGAGGTGATGAAATCGTTATCGCGGAACTCATGACCTAGCTGTGCCCCCCGCTCATGCAACACCGAGGTGAGGCGCTGGAGCCAGTGCAAAATATTGCCCAGCTGCTCGCTGTCGATATCTTCCCTATCGGTTAATGGCTTCAGGGTGGTGATGTTGCGTTCAAGCTCTTTCAGCAACTCTGTTTTGAGATCGCTGCGGCTCACCACCGTCAACAGCTCCATCAAGGCCCCTAGGGTGGCTCGACTATCCCAGGGACTCTCTCCAGCGCAGAAGTGTTTCGCTTGGCGAAACAGCAGCTCCAGTCGTAGGAAAGTACGGATCCGCTCATTCAGCGGGTGTTCGTAAGTAACGGGTTTGGCCACTGGAATCGTAGCTGGTCAGTTGTCGGAGCGGGTCGCTGCGAGGCCGAGGTAGCGGTGGTGGAGCGACTCCACCTGTGCTGCCAAGCCATCGAGGCGGTCTTCGTTGACGATCACATCATCCGCTGCTGCAAGGCGCTGATCCCGAGAAAACTGCGTGGCGATTATAGCACGCACCTGATCTCGGCTCGCCCCATCGCGCTGGCAGGCCCTGGTGAGTTGGGTCGCTTCACTGGCATCGATCACTAGCACTCGGTCCACCCAGATGCGCCAACCCGCTTCAAGCAGCAGAGGTACCACCCAGACAGTATAGGCACTCTCCGCGGAGCGGGAGTGCTCCTCCATTTGGTTCAAGATACGGGGATGGAGGATCGCTTCGAGTTGGAGGCGCTTGTCTGGGGCATCGAATACGAGAGTGCGCATCTGCCGGCGATCAAGCTCGCCACTGGCACTAAGCACCTGGGGACCGAAACAGCGGACCACCTCTGCCAGCCCTTCACTGCCACGGCAAACCACCTCCCGAGCGATCTCATCGGCATCGAGCACGGTGACGCCTAAGGCAGCAAAATGCGTGGCTACCGTGCTCTTCCCGCTACCGATCCCGCCCGTCAGTCCAATCTTCAACACGGCCGCCAACCTCTAACCATTGAAATCGGTATGCCGTGTGCCAAAGGGCTAAGAGACTGACCCCAGGTAGGCCTTAGTTAGCTCATCGCCCCAGAGCATGGCAATCCAACCGGCGGCTGCGAGGTAGGGACCAAAGGAGATGGGGATATCGCGGCCATGTTGGCGTAGCAGGACGAGGAAAATTCCCACTATGGCCCCCACGACGGAGGAGAGGAGGATGACAATGGGCAGGATCTGCCAGCCAAACCACGCCCCAAGCATGGCCAGGAGTTTGAAGTCTCCGTACCCCATGCCCTCCTTGCCAGTGGCAAACTTGAAGAGCTGGTAGATGGTCCAGAGTGTCATGTAACCGGCTACCGCACCGATGACGCTGGAGCCTAGATCGGTAAAACCCCAACCAAAGTGGGATAGCAAAATGCCGATCCAGAGAAACGGCAGGGTAATGTCGTCAGGAAGTAACTGGTGATCGAAATCGATAAAAGTGAGGGCAATGAGCGCCCAGGTGAGCAGGATGCCAGCTGCCGCCATGCTACCGAAGCCCAACTTCCAGGCCACAATGCCAGCGAGCAGACCCCCTAACGCCTCGACAATGGGGTAGCGAACGGATATAGGGCCACGACAGTGGCGGCATTTGCCCCCCTGTAAGAGCCAGCTAATAAGGGGGATATTCTCCAGCGCTGAGATGGCATGGCCGCAGTGGGGGCAGCGGGAACCCGGACGAGCGAGGGTGAAAGGCTCCTCTTCAGCTGTACCATTAGCTTGGTGAGCAGTGTCGCTAGCTAGAAGCTCACGACACTGCCGCCGCCAATCAGCTTCCATCATGATGGGGAGGCGGTAGATCACGACATTAAGAAAGCTACCTACGATAAGGCCAATCACTACCACCGCAGCGACGAATATAAAGAGATGGCCTTCTAGTAGCGTCTGAATCTCTCCCATCTGGCTATGCCCTTTGTGCCCTTAAACCGCCTGACCCAGCTGGAAGATGGGCAGATACATGGCAACAACCAGGGTACCCACCAAGACACCCAGGATGACCATAATAAGAGGTTCGAGGAGGCTGGAGAGGCTATCCACCATGTTGTCCACCTCCTCCTCATAGAAGTCGGCGACCTTACCCAACATAGTGTCCAGTGAGCCGGCCTCTTCACCGATGGCCACCATTTGGACCACCATGTTGGGGAAGACCTCGGTGGACTTCATGGAGAACTGGAGTGACTGGCCTGTAGCGACATCATCTCTAATGCGCCGGACGGCGTTCCCATAGACGATGTTACCTACCGCGCCTGCCACAGAATCCATTGCTTCGACTAATGGCACGCCCGCAGCAAACATGGTTGAGAGGGTACGCGCATAGCGGGCAACGGATGCCTTGTGCAGGATAGTGCCGACAATCGGAATCTTAAGTGATAGTCGTTGGAAGGCGTGATCCACTGCAGGATAGCGCTTCTTCGCCTCCATCGTTGTCCCAAAGACTAGACCAAGACCGAGGAAGACGGCCCACCACCACTCTTGCATTATCTCTGATAAAGAGATAATGGCTTTGGTCAGAGCCGGTAGATCGGCGCCAAAAGATTCAAAGATGGCCTGGAACTGAGGAATAACGAAGATCAAGAGCACCGCGGTGACCACAAAGGCAACCACCAAGACCGCAATAGGGTAAAAGAGCGCCTTTTTGATCTTCCCTTTGATGGCCTCTGTCTTCTCCTTATAGGTCGCGATCTTATTCAGCAGATCCTCAAGGATACCCGCGTGTTCGCCTGCATTGACCAAGTTGCAGCTGAGGTCATCGAAGTGGCGAGGGTGTTTGCGCAGGGCCGCAGCAAAGGGGCTGCCACTCTCCACATCCGCCTTAATCTGCAAAATCATGTCACGCATGGAGGGGTTCTCGTGACCATTACTGATGATCTCGAATGCCTGAACCAGCGGAACACCAGAGGACATCATGGTGGCCATCTGTCGGAAGAAGATGGCAATGTCCTTGGGTATGATTTTCTTCTTTTTGGCGCCCCCGCCAAAGAGGGGTTGAGCCTTTTTGGAGACCTTGAGCGGATTGATCCCTTGGCGCCGCAGGGTCGCCTTGATCATCATCTCATTGGTACCGGTGAGCTGGCCGCGGAGCTTCTGCCCCCGCTTGTCGGTGCCTTCCCACTGGAAGGTCGCCTGAGCGACTTCCTTCGTTGCCATAAGCGATTAATCCTTCGTCACGCGGTTGATCTCTTCCAGGCTAGTGAGGCCAGCTCTCACCTTCTTTAAACCCGATTCGCGTAGGTCCGCGATACCTTCGCGTTGTGCCTGGTCAGCCAAATCGATCGCATTACCACCTTTCATGATAAGGCGGCCCATCTCCTCAGAGATGGGCATGACCTGATAGATACCTACACGTCCCTTGTAGCCCTGATTACAGCTGTCACAACCAACGGCTTTATATAGCACCAGTTGATCCAGCTCTTCCTCTTTGAATCCCTCCTGGATAAGCGCCTCTTTCGGCACATCCTCCTGAACCTTGCATTTTGAGCAGAGGCGACGGGCAAGACGTTGGGCGATGATCAATGAAACGGCTGAGGCGATGTTGTAGGGTGCCACGCCGATGTTAACCAAACGGGCCAGCGTTTGAGGGGCATCATTGGTGTGGAGCGTTGAAAGAACCAAATGGCCTGTTTGGGCTGCTTTAATGGCGATCTCGGCAGTTTCGATATCACGAATCTCACCGACCATGATGACATCAGGGTCTTGGCGTAGGAACGCCTTAAGCGCCGAGGCGAACGTGAGACCCACCCTGGGGTTCACGTTGACCTGATTGACCCCTGGCATGTTAATTTCCGCTGGATCTTCGGCAGTCGAGATGTTGACTTCAGGCTGATTTAGGATGTTGAGGCCGGTGTATAGCGATACGGTTTTACCACTACCTGTTGGGCCCGTGACCAGGATCATGCCATACGGTTTGGATAGAGCGTGGAGATAGAGTTTCTTCTGTTCAGGCTCATAGCCGAGGGCATCGATCCCTAGCTTAGCGCTGGAGGGATCGAGGATACGGAGTACAATTTTTTCGCCAAATAGAGTGGGACAGGTGTTAACACGGAAGTCGATAGAGCGGTTTTTGGAGAGCGTTAGCTTGATGCGGCCATCTTGCGGGATACGGCGTTCAGAGATATCAAGGCGAGACATAACTTTAACGCGTGCCGCAATCTTGCCTGACAGAGTCACCGGGGGATTGGCCATCTCTCGCAGCATACCGTCTTGGCGGAAACGCACTCGGTACACCTTTTCGTAAGGCTCGAAGTGGATATCCGAGGCCCCTTTATTAATGGCATCAAGCAGCACCTTATTAACAAAGCGTACCACCGGCGCATCGTCTACATCCGAGTCTGCCGAAACATCTGAAGATGGCGCACCCTCTTCGCCGCCTTCGATGTCGAGGTCATCGAGGCTGGTGTCTGAGCTGAGATCAGCGAGCGAGGTGTCATTGGCCTCTAGCGCTTTTTCGAGGATCCGAGTGAGTTTGTCCTCTTCGACTAGGATCGCTTCGGTATTAATACCTACATGAAACTTAATCTCATCTAACGCAGCGAGATTAGCTGGGTCGGAGACGGCGACAAACAGGCGGTTGCCGCGCCGAAAGACGGGGAGTGCGTGGTGGCTACGGATCAGCTTCTCGTCAACGGACTTCACCACCGCGGGATCGATTTCTGCCGCGTGGAGATCGAGAAGCGGAACGCCAAACTCGTGGGAGGCAGCGGCGGCAATAGCGCCAGCGGCCGCCAGCTTTGACTCCACCAGATAAGTTACCAGCGGCTGCTTCGCCTTGCTGGCGGCCTCAACCGCCTTCTCGGCATCTGCTTCGGAGAGCAGTCCGTCTTTGAGCAGTCTGCGCGCCAAACCGCTGAGCGGGATTTTGGTAACGGGGGGCGTGGCCATACCGGAGATCGCTGTTATCCAGGACAGCGATGATATCACGCAATGGGAAAAATTCGAGCGGTTGCGGGGTGTTGGAGTGAGAACCTATTGGCAAAACAGAGGATGGCTGCTGCCATCTACAGGTTTAAAGCGGTGTAGCCAAGGGGGAGTAAAGTTTTTGGGGGGCTAACAACAGGAAAAGGCCGCTAAAAGCGGCCTTTTCCCTTATGCAACCAGCTGACTAAGCTTACTTGCACTCAGCCGGAGCGTACTTCTCAGGCAGGGTGCCAGCAACAGCTACCAGGGCGCGGGTGGTAGCAGTGGTGGTACCAATGCCAGCGCAGGCCCAGTCGATGTTGCCTTCAGCGCCAGCTGCCAGGGCAGCACCATTGACGTTCGGGGTCAGGTTCAAGGTGAGGCCGCTGATCTGCGGGGTATTGGCACTGTAGGTGATGGTGATCAGGCCACTACCAGCATCGATAGCGATATCCTGGACATACTTGGTGGCAGCCCACTTGGCGGTCCACTCAGCGGAGGCAGCCGTGACGCCAGCCATGTCATTGGCGTAGAAGCTCTCGGCGACAGCCACCTTAGCGGAAGCGGCCAGGTTCAGACCCTCAGTCACCTTGGTGCGAACGGTGTAGTCCTGGTAAGCCGGGATAGCGATGGCGGCCAGGATGCCGATGATGGCGACCACGATCATCAACTCGATAAGGGTGAAGCCTTTCTGCATGGTTTTCATGATGGTGACTCCTAGAAATTCGTTGGTTAGGTGGGGAAACCCGATATGAGTAATGCAGAAGGCGTGCCAGCTTTGGTAGGCCTGAAAATGGCTGAAAAGCGTGACCCTCTCCTCAAATTGGGTGTCTGCTGCGTCACGGACTGGACCAAGTCGGTCGATCTGGGGTGACCAAATTGGTCACATAGTGGCAGTTGAGTGGGGTGTCGGGGGCACGGAAGGCATGAGCTGCGGTAAGCTTCCCCTTTACTCCACCCCTAGCTTCTTCAATCGGTAGCGCAGAGTGCGGAAGGAGATCCCTAGCAGACGGGCTGCGGCACTCTTGTTATGGCCGGTCTCCTCTAGTGCCCGCAGGATCGTTTCTCGTTCTACCTGATCGAGTAGCGGATCCAATGAGACCCCATTCCGGTTTTGGCCCTCCCCCTCGCCAGTGGCAGGGGAGGGAGAGGTGGCGGTGGGGAGCTTGAGGTCTTCAGCATGGATCTCTTCACCGTCACATAGCGTCAATGCCCGTTCCAAGATGTTCTCCAGCTCGCGCACGTTTCCAGGAAACGGGTAGCTCTCTAAGGCGGCAACCGCATCAGTGGCGAGGTGGGCCGAAGGGAGACCCATCTCCTCCGCCAGGCGCGCTAGGACGTGGTGGGCGAGTAGAGGGATGTCACCCGTGCGCTCCCGCAAAGGGGGGACCTTCAATTCAATGACATTGAGGCGATAGAAGAGGTCTTCACGGAAGCGGCCTTCGCGCACTAGGGCGGCGAGGTCACGATGGGTCGCACTTAAGATCCGGACGTTGATGCGGTTTTCGGTTGAGGCGCCAATGGGGCGTATCGCCTTCTCCTGAATGGCGCGGAGTAGCTTAACCTGCATGTGGAGGGGGAGATCGGCCACCTCGTCTAGGAACAGCGTGCCACCGTCCGCGGCCTGGAACAGCCCCTGTTTGTCACTCACGGCCCCAGTAAAGCTCCCCTTTTTGTGGCCAAAGAACTCGCTCTCCATCAGTTCTTGCGGAATGGCGCCGCAGTTGACGGGTACAAACGGCTTATCAACCCTGGGGCCTTGACTATGTATAAGGCGTGCCACCAGCTCCTTGCCCGTACCCGACTCGCCGCTGATATAGACCGGCGCCTGGCTACGGGCCACCTTGGCGATCATCGCCTTGACCGCTTGCATGGGGTCGGAGTCGCCAATCAGGGGGTCGCGCCCCCCATTGCCACTTCCCTTGACCGCTTTGCGCTGGCTGAGCTGTAGTGCCGTGCGCACCAGATCACGTAATACCTGTAGCTCTACAGGCTTGGTGACAAAGTCGAAGGCCCCCCCTTTAAGGGCCTCAATGGCGCTCCCCATACTGCCGTGGGCGGTGATCACCGCGACTGGGACCTCTGGGCGATGCTTCTGGATATGGCGTACCAGATCGATGCCACTACCATCCGGTAGCCGCATGTCCGTCAAACAGATATCTACCGGGTAGGCCACTAGCTGCTGTCGTGCCTCGGCCAGATCGGCCGCCAGCACGGAATCGACCTCCATGCGCATCAAGGTCAGCTCGACCAGTTCGCGGATGTCAGGTTCGTCATCCACCACCAGGGCTAGGGGGCGTCTTTCCATATTCATGGTTTCTCAATCTCGGCCAAATTTAGGCGAAAGCAGCCACCGTCAGACTGCGGCTGATACTCCAGCTCCGCCCCGTTGCACTCGGTCAGTTCGCGGGAGATGTAGAGTCCCAGGCCGGTGCCGCCGTGGCGGGTGCTGACAAACGGTTCGAACAGGCGGGGAACCACCTCTTGGGCTACCCCAGGACCGGCATCGACCACCTCAATGAAGGGGGCGCGCTCATGGAGCAGGCCGGCGCGGATGGTGACCCGGGGGGTGTGGGTCTTATCGGTGTGCTCAATGGCGTTTTTGCACAGATTGGTCAATATCTGGTGCAGATGCAGCGGATCGAAGGTCACGCTGAGATGGGGTGGTAGCACGGCGATGGCAATCGCCTCCCGCGTTATGCCAAGGCTCAAGGCGCAGTCGTCACGGAACCGCTCTAACCAGGGGAGGAGTTCAATGGCAATGGGTTGGGAGCGCTCTCGACGGCTCAGTTGAAGGATGTTCTCTATGATCGCATTCACCCGCCGCGAGTGGCCGAGGATGATGTCGACCAGCCGGCGATCGGCCCCTGCCAGGGCCTGTGATTCGCCTAAGAGTTGGCCTGCATGGCTAATGGCCCCTAAGGGGTTACGGATCTCATGGGCGATACTGGCGGTGAGGCGCCCCACTGTCGCCAGCTTGAGCTGCTGGACCTGACGCGCTGAGGCGGTGAGATCTTCGAGAAATATGACCGTGCCGGCGTACTGGCCGGTACCGATGCCACTGAAGCGGGCAGTGACCTCTACGTTGCGTCCCAGCTTAAGGGGCATCTTCTCCTCCCAATTGCCATTGCGCCAGAAAAGCAAGGCTTGGGCCAACGCCGGGCTTAGCTTCTCTAGCGGCTGCTCCTGCTCCGTGGGCGGAGGGCGTCCCAGCAGGCCCCAGGCGGAGGCGTTCATTAGGCGCACTCGATTGGCCCGATCCACCGCCAGCACCCCCACCTGAACCTGTTGCACGATGTAGCGGGTCAGCTCCGCCATGTTGGCGAGATCCACCGAACGCTGCTCTGCTAACGCCTCACTCTCACGGATGCGCTGGGCGAGGGTATGGGCGAGGGCGGCGGTGGCAAACAGGGTGGTACCAAGCAGACCTGCCTGCGGGAAACTGACCGAGACGCCGGTATCCCAAAATAGCGCATAGAGCTGCTCGGCCAGTAGGGCGATGGTTGCTGCGGCACCAAACACCCCGGCAGTTCGCCCAGCAGTGAGCAGACTGCCCGAGGCGACGCTGATGACCAACAGCATCCCCAGGCCGCTGCGGATCCCACCGCTGGCGTGCATGAGGATGGTGACCACGATGATGTCGGTAAATACCTGTACAAACACCTGGTTGTAGAACGGGGTCACCCGGGTGCGTACGGCCAACCCAAATAACAATCCTGCGGCCAACCAGGTGACCGCGGTCCAATAGAACAGCTCGGTGTCATAACTCCCAAAAGGTGGGGGGATCTGCCCGATGTGATAGAGCAGGGTGAAGAGACCCGCCACAATCAGGCGATAGAGGTTGAGCAGGCGGAGTGGATTCCAGGTGACGGAGACCGGGCTGCCTGAGAGGGGGGCAATTAAGTAGTTGTCGGCCCGCATGGGGAGGGTCCAGCCAGGGGTCAGGGACGGCGGGCGGCATCGCGGTGCTGCGGTGAGCAGTACCAGCGATTATCTTCGTTAATTGCTTGATTCTGCGGGATGTGCAGACCACAGTGGGCGCACTTCACCACCTGCTCGAAGGTCTGTTTCGATGGCTGCGGCGGCGGGGGTGGCGGGTTCAGTAGCTTGCGCCCTACGCGGACCAGCAGCCAGATCGCAATGGCAATGACGATCAAGCGTAGCAACAACGTTGTAACCCTCCGAATGGTCGGGAAAATAGGGCATTCTACCGCTACCCCGGTCGGGGCCGAACCCTCTTTTGCGTGGGCGCTGGCTTTTCGCCAAAATATCGCCCTCTGATTCGGGGCCGCCTACCGGCCCCGTTCGTCGTTCAGGAGTGAAGCCGAATGCATCTGCACGAGTACCAGGCCAAGGCGCTATTCGCCGAGTATGGCATCCCAGTCCCCGCCGGGCAGGTCGCTGAGAGCGGCGCGGCAGCGGCCAGCGCCGTAGAGGCGTTAGGGGGAGGGGAGTGGGTGGTCAAGGCCCAGGTCCATGCCGGGGGGCGCGGTAAGGCGGGCGGAGTACGCAGGGTGGCGAGCCCAGCAGAGGCGCAGGCCGAGGCCGAGCGGCTCATCGGCAGTCAGCTGGTGACCCATCAGACAACCTCCGCCGGTCAACCCATCGAGCGGGTTTTGCTGGAGCCGGTGAGTTCCATCGCCCGGGAGCTTTATCTAGCTCTATTGGTGGACCGGGCTCGGGAGCGGGTGGTGTTTATGGCCTCGACCGCGGGTGGCATGGATATCGAGGCGGTCGCCGCAGCGACCCCAGAGCAGATCATCTCGGTTGCTATCGACCCTGCCGCGGGGTTGCAGGGCTTCCACAGCCGCCGGCTCGGTTACGCCCTCGCCCTGGAGGCGCCTCAGATCGCCGCCCTGGGGCGCATCATGCAGGGGCTCTACCGCCTGTTTCTGGAGAAGGATTTGGGGTTGGTGGAGATCAACCCCCTCATCGTCACCTCAGAGGGACAGCTACTGGCGCTGGACGCCAAGATCAATGTGGATGAGAACGCCCTCTATCGGCAGAAGGGGGTGGCGGCGCTGCGTGATCCCAGCCAAGAGGACGCCGCCGAGGCCAAGGCCAATGAGTTCCAGTTGAACTACGTGCGGCTGGAGGGGGATATCGGCTGCATGGTCAACGGCGCGGGCCTGGCGATGGCCACCATGGATCTCATCAAGCTGCATGGAGGGGAGCCGGCCAACTTCCTCGATGTGGGGGGGGGGACCACCGCCGAGCGGGTGGCGGAGGCGTTCAAACTCATCTTGGCGGAGGGGCGGGTCAAGGCGGTACTGGTCAATATCTTCGGCGGCATCGTGCGTTGTGACCTGATTGCCGAGGGGATCATCAAGGCGGTCAAGGAGGTGGGGGTCGCCGTGCCGGTGGTGGTTCGCCTAGAGGGGACCAATGTAGCCCAGGGGCGGGCGATGCTGGCAGAGAGTGGGCTTGCCCTCATCGCCGCAGACGATCTCACCGATGCGGCCCAGCGCGTAGTGGCAGCGGCCCGAGGGGACTGAGCAATGGCAATTTTGGTTGATAGCAATACCCGGGTGATCTGTCAGGGTTTCACCGGCAAGCAGGGGACCTTCCACTCCGAACAGGCCATCGCCTACGGTACCCAATTTGTTGGTGGGGTGACCCCCGGAAAGGGGGGCCAGAGCCACCTCGATCGGCCAGTGTTTGACACAGTGCATGACGCGGTGGCCGCCACCGGTGCCGATGCCACCATGATCTATGTGCCGGCCCCCTACGCCGCCGATGCCATCCTGGAGGCGGCGGATGCCGGCATCGGGGTCATTGCCTGCATCACTGAAGGGATCCCGGTGCTGGATATGTTGAAGGTCAAGGCGGCCCTGGCGGGTAGCGGTTGCCACCTCATCGGCCCCAACTGCCCCGGTGTCATCACCCCAGGGCAGTGCAAGATCGGCATCATGCCGGGCCATATCCACCTGAGCGGCAGGGTGGGGATCGTCTCCCGCTCCGGTACCCTCACCTACGAGGCGGTCCACCAGACCACTCGACTGGGGTTGGGACAGAGCACCTGTGTCGGTATTGGTGGCGATCCCGTCCATGGGATGGGGTTCATCGAGGTTCTGGCCGAGTTCCAGGCAGATCCCCAAACAGAGGGGATCATCATGGTGGGGGAGATCGGTGGCAGCGCCGAGGAGGCGGCCGCCGACTTTATCCGCTCCCATGTCACCAAACCGGTGGTGGCCTACATCGCTGGGGTGACCGCCCCGGCCGGCAAGCGCATGGGACACGCCGGGGCCATCATTGCTGGCGGCAAGGGGACCGCTGCCGAGAAGTATGCTGCACTGGAGGCGGCGGGCGTCCACACGGTGCGTTCACCCGCGGAGATGGGGATGCGCATGGCTGCGGTGTTGGGGCGTTGAGAAGTAGGGCGGGTGCCAACGGGTGCTACACCGCCCGCGCCTTTGGCTTGAGATAAGCGTGACTGAAAGGTAGTCCATGAGCCGCACCTTGCGTATCGCCATGGCCCAAATCAACCTCCTAGTGGGGGATGTGGCCGGTAATGCTGAACAGGTGATCGCCGCGGCGATCCGGGCCCGAGATGAGCTGGGTGCTCAAGCGGTGCTCTTTCCGGAGCTGACCCTGACCGGCTATCCCCCTGAAGATCTACTGCTGCGGCCCGATCTCCATCTGCGGGTGTTGCGGGTGATGGAGGAGCTAAAGCGGCGGATCGAGGGGATAGCCGTCATTTTGGGCCATCCGCAACATGGGGTAGAGGGGTTGTTCAACGCGGCCTCGGTGATCGCCAATGGCGAGCTGCTGGGGACTTACCACAAGCACCACCTCCCCAACTACTCGGTCTTCGATGAGAAGCGCTACTTCGTCGCCGACGGTACCCCCTGTGTGGTGGAGATAGCCGGTGTGCCGATGGCCATCACCATCTGTGAAGATATCTGGCTACCCGGCCCGGTTGCCGCTGCCCGGGCCGCCGGTGCTCAACTCATCCTCAATCTCAATGCCTCGCCGTTCCACCTCAATAAGGGGCGGGAGCGGGAGCGGGTGTTGGCCCAGCGGGTGGCCGAGTGCGGTCTGCCCATCGTCTACGTCAACCTGGTAGGGGGACAGGACGAGCTGGTATTTGACGGAGACTCCCTGGTCGTGGACGCCTCCGGTCAGGTGGTCCTGCGCGGAGAGGCGTTCCGTGATGGGCTCTACGCCGTTGATTTTGCAGTGGATGAGGGGGAGGTGAGGCCGCTGGCCAGCAATACGCTGCCGGTGCTGGATGAGGTGGCCTCTGCCTATGCCGCACTGGTGTTGGGGACCCGCGACTACATCGAAAAGAACGGCTTTGCCGGGGTGGTACTGGGACTCTCCGGGGGGATCGACTCCGCCTTGACCCTTGCCATCGCCGTTGACGCCATTGGGCCAGAGCGGGTGATGGCGGTGATGATGCCCTCCCGCTACACCGCCGATATGAGTATCGAGGATGCCCGCCTGGAGGCGGAGCTGCTGGGGGTGGCCCATCGGGTGATCCCCATTGAGCCGATGTTCAACGCCTTTCTGGCGGGTTTGACCACGGAGTTTGCCGGCCTGCCGGTGGATACCACCGAGGAGAATATCCAGGCCCGCTGCCGCGGTGTGATCTTGATGGCGCTCTCTAATAAGATGCGGCGCATTGTGTTGACCACCGGCAACAAGAGCGAGATGGCGGTGGGCTACGCCACCCTCTATGGCGACATGGCCGGCGGCTTTGCCGTCATCAAGGATGTCCCTAAGACCCTGGTCTACCGCCTGGCCAACTACCGCAATACCCTCTCTCCGGCCATCCCGCAGCGGGTCATCGATCGTCCCCCGTCCGCTGAATTGGCGCCGGATCAGAAGGACAGCGATTCGCTGCCCCCCTATGAGCAGCTCGATCCCATCCTTGAACGCTATGTCGAGCAGGATCAATCGCTGGAGGAGATCGTCGCGGCCGGTTTTGAGCCGCAGACGGTAAGGCGGGTACTCACCTTAGTGGATCGCAACGAGTACAAACGGCGCCAAGCGCCGCCCGGGGTGCGTATTACCCGCCGTGCCTTTGGGCGTGATCGGCGTTACCCCATTACCTCCGGCTATGGTCGGTGGTGAACCATCGCAAACCGCTCGCCGGCAATGTATCGGCGGGCTGCTGACACTGGAGGAGTGAGATGAAAAAGGTTGAGGCGATTATCAAGCCCTTCAAACTCGATGATGTGCGTGAGGCGCTATCGGATATCGGCATCGCCGGTATGACTGCCACGGAGGTGAAGGGTTTTGGCCGCCAGAAGGGGCACACCGAACTCTATCGGGGGGCCGAGTATGTGGTCGATTTCCTGCCCAAGGTGAAGATCGAGATGGTGGTCCAGGATGAGCTGGTGGAGCCCTGTATCGAGGCCATCGTGAAAGCCGCCCGCACCGGCAAGATCGGTGATGGCAAGATCTTCGTGACGGACGTCGGCCGGGTGGTGCGGATCCGTACTGGGGAGGAGGGGCCGGAGGCGGTCTAAGTCGGCCCTTTGGAGCGGCCCAGGCTGGTTGGAATGGCGGGGCTGGGGTGAGGGAAATACCCGTGGGGCCGGTTATCCGCCAGGCTTGGCCACATCAGCGGCCAAGCCTGGTAGGCGGCTCAGCGGTGCTCAACTATCTCACTGAGGGGGCGTCGGGAACTCAGCTCCGGTAGCTCGGCTGGGTAACCCACACTCAGCATGGCGACCGGCAGGAGCCCCCGCTCCAGCTGTAACAGCTCAACGACCGCCTCAGCGTCGAAGTAGCCTATCCAGGTGGAGCCGAGGCCGGCCGCACAGGCGGCCAGCTGGGCGTAGGTGGTGGCGATAGTGGCATCCTGGACGGCGTAGAGATTACGGCCGCGCTCACCATATTCGGCCGCAGAGCGCTCAGGATCGGCGCAGAACACCAGTAGCACCGGCGCCTCGCCGATGAAGGCCTGCTCTCCGGCGAGGTGCCCTATCGCCTCCCGGCGTGCCGCATCCTCTACCACGACGATGCGGTAGGCCTGGATGTCGCCGGCAGAGGGGCCCGCGGTGGCGGTTTCGAGGATGGCGTGAAGCTTCTCCTGCTCTACCGGTTTATCCGAACGAAACCGGCGGATGGAGTGGCGATGGCGAACAGTCTCGAAAAAATCCCACATTGGCCGGTCTCCTAGGCGTAGTTGTTATGTCATTCAGCGGCGCGGCCGCGCCGATCGGCTCAGTTCTGCTCCGCCTTCACCTCAGCGGCGCGCTCCGGGTAGTTGGCCTCCAGCACCCGCAGGGCGTCATCGGCGAGGTCCGGCATATCCATCTTGTGATAGGTGTGTACCAGCATCACTAAGGCGTCGGCCACCGCCGGGGTGCGATCATAGTTCTCGATCACATACTTCGCACGGTTGGCGGCCGCCACGTAGGCGCCCCGCCGCAGATAGTAGTCGGCCACCAGCAGTTCGTAGCTGGCCAGGCTGTTGCGCAGGTAGGTCATGCGCTGTACGGCGTCTGGCGTGTACTTGCTGTTGGGGAAGCGGGTGACCAGCTCGCGGAAGTAGTTGAAGGCGTCACGGGCGGCCTGGGGGTCGCGGTCATCCTTCTCCTGAGAGACGACGCGATCCAGGATGCTGCGGCCAGGGTCGAAACTGGCCAGTCCCCGTAGGTAGTAGGCATAATCCACATTTGGATGGCGCGGGTGGAGCTTGATGAAGCGCTCCGCCGCCGCTACAGCTGCCGCCGGCTCGCCCTGTCGATAGTGGGCGTAGGCGGTCTCTAGCTGGGCCTGCTGGGCATAGCGCCCGTAGGGGTAACGCGCCTCCAATTTGCTGAAATAGTCGAGTGCACTCTGGTAGTTACCGGAGTTCAGCTCTTCCTTCGCCAACGCATAGAGTTCGCTCGCATTCATCCCCTCGGTCTCGTCAATCTTATCCGGCAGCAGCGAACAGCCAGCGGCGGAGAGGGCGAGTACGAGGAGCAAAACAGTCCGGTAGAGGGCCATTGATGTCTAGATCATCTGGTGATGGGCGGGGCAATGCCGCAAGAGTATAACCAGGGTAGTGCTACGAATAAATCGGCGGAGCCAGTCACCCTCCAAGCGGAGATCGGCTTGGAGCTGGCTGGCAGCCGTCTTGATCAGGCGTTGGCGGTGCTGTTTCCCGACTACTCCCGCTCCCGCCTGACCCAGTGGATCCGCGATGGTCGGGTGCAGGTGGATGGCCGATTACTGAAGCCGCGGGACAAGGTGGCCGGGGGAGAGCGGGTGGAGCTATCCGCCCTCCCGGAGCGGAACGAGCAGTTTGCCGCCGAGGCGCTGCCGCTGCCCATCGTCTACGAGGACGAGGCGATCCTGATTATCGACAAGCCAGCCGGCCTAGTGGTCCACCCCGCTGCGGGCAATTGGGAAGGGACCCTGCTCAACGCCCTGTTACACCACGCCCCCGAGCTGGCAGAGGTGCCGCGGGCCGGCATCGTCCATCGCCTGGATAAGGAGACCACCGGGTTGCTGGTGGTGGCCCGCACCCTGGTCGCCCAGACCGCCCTAGTGCGGGCGCTCCAGGCGCGGGAGTTCACTCGGGAATATGACGCCGTGGTGTGGGGGCAGGTGACCGGTGGCGCCTCTATCGAGACCCCCATCGGTCGCCATCCGGTAGATCGCAAGCGGATGGCGGTGGTGGCTGGGGGTAAACCTGCGGTCACCCACTACCGTTTGGCGGAGCGATTCCGGGCCCATACCCGTCTCAAGGTGCGTCTGGAGACGGGCCGTACCCACCAGATCCGGGTGCACATGGCCCACATCCACCACCCCATCGTCGGCGATCCGGTCTACGGTGGCCGCGGACGCTTACCGGCCGGGACCACCGAGGCGCTGCGCCAGGCCCTGGCCGGGTTTCGGCGGCAGGCGCTGCACGCCGCCCGGCTCGGGTTGGCCCACCCCAGCTCCGGCGAATATCTGGAGTGGCAGGCCCCGCCACCAGATGACTTTAGCGCCCTGATCGCGGCGCTCAGGCAGGATAAGGAGGCGCCATGACGCTGCTACCCCTACGGCCCGACTGGCCGGCATCGGCCCGGATCTGTGCCGGTACCAGCGGCCGCGCCGGGGGGGTGAGCCGTGGCGCTTATGCCAGCCTCAATCTGGCCACCCACGTTGGCGATGACCCGGCCGCAGTGGCGGAGAACCGCCGCCGTCTGCGCCTCGACCTCGCCCTGCCCTCTGAGCCGCACTGGTTGGAACAGGTACATGGCTGCGCCGTGGTAACGGCGGCGCCGGCAGAGGAGGAGTGTCAGGCCGATGCCAGCGTCGCCACCCTCCCTGGCCAGGTCTGCGCCGTACTCACCGCCGACTGCCTGCCGGTGCTCTTTTGTGATCGCGCTGCCAGCCGGGTCGCTGCCGCCCACGCCGGCTGGCGTGGCCTGCGGGCGGGGGTCTTGGAGCAGACGGTCGCCCGCCTCGGCGAGCCCGCCGAGTTGATGGCCTGGCTCGGCCCCGCCATCGGCCCGCAGGCGTTTGAGGTGGGGGAGGAGGTGCGGACGGCATTCGTTGAGCAGCAGCCAGCGGCGGCGGCGGCCTTTGTCCCCTCGCCGGCGGGTCGTTGGTTGGCGGATCTCTATCTGTTGGCTCGGCAACGCTTGGCCGCTGTGGGGGTAACCGCTGTCTATGGCGGCCACTGGTGTACCCATGGCGATGCCGAACGCTTCTACTCCTACCGCCGTGACGGCACCACAGGGCGCATGGCCAGCCTGATCTGGTTGGCGGGAGAGGGGTAACGGCGCCTTGGGACGGAGGCGACTGGCCGACCCTTCGGTTATTATGCTGCGCTCGTTCACAACCAGAACTCCCCTATGCCCCTGCTGCTTTGGATCCTCCTGTTCAGCCTGGTCGGCGGCCTGCTCAGTGTCCTGGCCGCCTCGCTCCTGCTGGTGGTCCCAGAGCGGTGGCGGGATCTGGCACTACCTCACCTGGTGAGCTTCGCCACCGGCGCCCTGCTGGGGGCGGCCTTCCTAGCGCTGCTGCCCCACGCCCTGGAGGCACCCAGCGTAGGCGATGCCCATGGGCCGTTGATGGTGGTTCTGGCGGGGATCCTCGGTTTCTTCATCCTGGAGAAGCTGGTGCTGTGGCGCCACTGTCACACCGGCCTGTGCGAACTCGATCACCCCCACGACTTCCACTCCCATGTCGTGCCCGGCAGCCTCATCCTGGTGGGGGATGCCATCCATAACTTTGTCGATGGCGTGCTCATCGCCGCCGCCTTCCTCACCGATTTCCACCTTGGCGTGGTCACCTCACTGGCGGTGGCGGCCCATGAGATCCCACAAGAGCTGGGTGATTTCGCCATCCTGCTCCACTCCGGTTTCTCCCGGCGGCGCGCCCTATGGCTCAACGCCCTCTCCAGCCTGACCACCGTGGCAGGGGCCACCCTGGCCTACTTCAGTCTGGCGGAGGCGGAGCGGGTGGTGCCCTACGTCCTGGCCGTGGCGGCGGCCAGCTTCATCTACATCGCCGTGGCCGATCTCATCCCTGGTCTGCATCGGCGCACCAGTGGCCGGGCGGCAGCAGAACAGTTCATCCTGATCGGGCTTGGGGTCGCCGTTATCTACCTTGCTCACTCGACGCTGCACTGAAGAAGGAGTCCCCATGAATGACTGGTACATGCTCACCCTGGTCGGCAAGGACCGGCCGGGTATCGTGGCGCGGGTGACCGCCGCCCTGTTTGACGGTGGCTGTAACCTCGGCGAGGCGTCGATGATGCGGCTGGGGGGTAACTTCACCATCATGCTGATGGTGCAGTTTCAGGGGAGCGCCCAGGCGCTGGCTGCGGTGATCAGCCCCGTGGCCGAGTCGCTCGCCCTCCACCCCCACATCGACCATATCGACGCGGCGCTACATCAACACCTGGAACCCGATGTGCGCATCACCGTCTATGGCGCTGATCGGGCCGGTATCGTCGCCAAGGTGACTGGGGCCCTGGCGGAGGCGGGGTTGCATATTCTCGACCTCACCTCGGATGTCGGTGGCAGCAGTGAGCGCCCCATTTATGTCATGTCCATAGAGGGACATGCGGCAGAGGGGATCGAGGCGCTCGCCTCGGCCCTGGAGGTGGCCACCGCCGCTGACGGCATCAGCGCCCAGCTCACCCCGATCCAGACGATGTACGGCTGAGGTGGGCATGGCGATTTTCGAGATCCTCACCTACCCCGACGAGCGCCTGAAGCAGGAGTCGGCCTTGGTAGAGCAGTTCGACGCCGAGCTGCATGGCTTCATCGCAGATCTGGAGGAGACCATGCGCGCCGGCCCCGGCGGGGTGGGGATAGCGGCGCCGCAGGTCGGGCGGTTCCAACGCATCGTCATCGTGGACTGCTCCGTTACCCGTAAACCGGTGCCCAATCATGGTCGCCTGGTGCTGATCAACCCCGAGGTCCTCACCTGGGATGGGATGGAGGTGGGGCGTGAGGGGTGCATGTCGGTACCGGATTACACCGGCAACGTCATCCGTGCCACCCAGATCACCCTGGCCGCCCAAGATGAGCAGGGCCAGCCCCTGGAGTTCGCCTTTGAAGGGTTTGAGGCGCGGGCGGTACAGCATGAACTTGATCACCTGGATGGCCTGCTGTTCCTCGATCGGTTGGTGAGCCGGCGCAACGATCTGTTTCGGCGCAAGGTCTACCAACCCAAACCCACCAAAGCCAAAAAAGCGGAGTAGGGGTGGGTACGGTAGGGAACGGCCTCTTGCTGCTGCTTGCCCTGCTGTTGGTGGTCGGCCTACTGGTCCGCTGGTTGGGTCAGCAGGCCGGGGCCGATTGGGGGGGACGTTGGCTCAATGGGCTAGATGGGCTCAACCGGGTATTCTGCCGCCGCTACCACCGGCTGAGCTGCGAGCCGTTGCCGCTCCCTGCGGAGGGGCCAGCGCTGGTGGTGGCCAATCACCTCTCCGGACTTGACCCACTGCTGCTGCTGGCCGCCAGCCCGCGCCCACTGCGCTTTATCATCGCCAAGGAGCAGTATCACCGCTTTGGACTCACGTGGCTGTTTCGCGCCGTCGGCTGTATCCCGGTGGATCGCGGTGGGCGCCCAGAGCGTGCCTTCCGTGAGGCGTTGAAGGCGCTGAAGGCAGGAGAGGCGGTGGCGCTTTTCCCCCAGGGGGCCATCCACCTGCCAGGTGATCCAGAGCGGCCGCTCCGGCCTGGGGTTGCCCGCATGGCGCAGCTGGCGGGTGCCCCCATCTGCGCCGTACAGCTTAGCGGGATCCGGGGAGAGGGGAGGGTGCTTGGGGCGGTGCTGCTGCGCAGCCAGGCGCGGTTGCACGCCTCAGCCCTGATCCAGTGCCGGGAGTTGGCGCTCGCCACCTGCCTCCAACGGGTCGCTGATGCTATCGGTCATCCCACGGGGGAAGGTGATACGCATCCGTAGACCGCCAAAGGGGGAGCGATCCAGCTCAATCCCCGCTTGGTGCAGCTGGGCCACCCGTTGCACGATGGAGAGACCAAGGCCGCAGCCCGAGGCCGTAGTCAGTTCGCTGCGGTAGAAGCGTTCAAACACCCGTGCCCGCTCCGCTTCGGGGATCCCCGGACCGCTATCATCCACCTCCAGCACCACCGACTCCACCTCGGCCACCACCCGCACCTCCACCCGACCGCCGTCAGGGGTGTAGCGCAGGGCGTTGTCGATGACATTGCGCGCCAGCAGGCGAATGGCCGCGGTGTAGCCCCGCACAAGGGTGGAGCCGGCCGATTCTCCCAGCCCGAGATCAATGTTGCGGCGGGAGCTTTCGGGGTACAGCTCCACCAGTAGATCGGCCACCAGACGACGCACGTCCACTCGATCGGGCGGCTGAGTCCCCTGCTGCGGCTCCAGGCGGGCGAGGGCAAGCAACTGCTCCAGGATGTGGGTGGCGCGTAGCACCCCCTCTAGGACCTTCGGCAGCACCGCCTCACGCGCCTCGCCCTGGGCCCGCATCGCCACCTGCACCTGGGTCTTTAAGGCGGCGAGCGGGGTGCGTAGCTCATGGGCGGCATCGGTAGTAAATGAGCGCTCACTATCGAGGGCGCGCTCCAGGCGATCTAGCAGGGCGTTGATGGCGCTGGCCAGCGGCTGCACCTCCGTGGGTACCCGCGACTCATCCACCGGCGTGAGCTGGGCGGGGCCGCGGGTCCGTACCTCCCGCGCCAAACGGTTGAGCGGTTTGAGGGCCTGGCTCACGCCGAGCCAGATCACCCCCGCCAGTAGCGGGAGGCCGATCACCAGCGGCAGGGCGATGCGTTGGGCCGCAGCAGCGGCCAGCTGCTCACGCCCCTGATACTCCTCAGAGACCTCCACCTGATGGCCAGTGATCGGGTCGCGCAGGGTGTAGATGCGCCAGCGCTTGCCATCCTGCTCGCGGTTGGCAAAACGCCCCGGCGGCGGGTTGGTGGAGCGTTGGAGATGGGGAGAGGCGAGCCTCCCCAGCGTCTCTGGATCCTGCAACAGGCTCGCCTGATGCTCTGCCAATAGGCGGTTGGCCTGCTCTGCCAGATGGGAGTCAAACAGCAGCGACAGCTCTCGGTGGGTGTCCCGATAGCTCGACCAGGCCACCGCCACCCAAACAGAGGCGGTGGCCAATAGCAGGATCACCAGCAGCCGGCGGCGTAACGAGCCGCGGGTCACGGCTCTTTCTCAACCACATACCCGACGCCACGCACCGTGCGGATCAACTGGTTCCCCAGTTTGCGCCGCAGGTGGTGGACGTGCACCTCAATGGCATTACTCTCGATCTCCGCATCCCAGGAGTAGACCGCCTCCTCCAGTTGGCTGCGGGAGAGGACGCGCCCCCGGTTCTCCAGTAGATGGCGCAGTAGGGAGAACTCCCGAGGGGGCAGATCGATGGTACGCCCCTCTCGGGTGAGGGTGTGGGCCTGGAGATTGAGCACCAGATCACCGTGGCGGATCAGCCCCTCCTCCCGTGGCGGGTTGCAGCGGCGGTTGAGGGCCCTAATACGGGCAAACAGCTCCTCCAGGTCAAACGGCTTGTTCATGTAGTCATCGGCGCCCGCATCCAGACCGGCGATGCGGTCGTTCAGGGTATCGCGGGCGGTGAGGATGAGCACCGGCATCTGGCTGCCGCGGCTGCGCAGCTGCTTGAGGATATGCAGGCCGGGGCGCTTGGGGAGACCGAGGTCTAGGATGAGCAGGTCATAGGCCTCACTGGAGAGGGCAGCTTCAGCAGCATCACCATCCTGTACCCACTCAACGGTATAACCCTCCTGGATAAGGCCGGCGCGGATGCCGTCGCCGAGTAGGGAGTCATCTTCTACCACCAAAATGCGCATGGGTCCTCCCCGGCTATGGACAGAAGCGAGATATTGGTGCCCGCAGCTTAACGTGTGCTTAAACCCCTGCTGACTCTATTCCTATTAGGTCATGGTAACTCACCTTGCAAGGGGGGCAATTCCGCTTGAATGGTAGGGATTCGCCCCCATAACCGCCTCATCGACCCACCCGAATTGCTGAGGATTTATTCATTATGCGAATGGACAAATTGACCACCAAATTTCAGATGGCCCTTGCCGACGCCCAGAGCTTGGCGGTGGGGCGGGACCATCAATATATCGAGCCCCTCCACCTGCTCACCGCCATGCTCGACCAGCAGGGCGGGACGGTACGCCAGCTATTGTCCCAGGCCGGTGCCAATGTCAACGGCCTGCGCTCGCAGCTGGGGCAGGCGCTCGATCGGCTACCGACAGTAGAGGGGAGCGCAGGCGAGGTCCACCTCTCCAACGACCTAGGACGGCTCCTCAACATCACCGATAAGCTGGCCCAACAGCGCAAGGACCAGTTTATCTCTTCCGAGCTGTTTGTCCTGGCGGCGGTGGAGGACAAAGGCCAGGTAGGGGAGCTGCTGCGCAACAACGGCGCCAGTAAGGCGGGGGTGGAGCGCACCGTGGAGACGATGCGTGGTGGCCAGAAGGTGGACGACCCCAATGCCGAAGAGCAGCGCCAGGCGCTGGAGAAGTACACCATCGACCTCACCCAACGGGCAGAGCAGGGCAAGCTTGATCCAGTCATCGGCCGCGACGATGAGATCCGGCGGGTGATACAGATCCTCCAGCGGCGCACCAAGAATAACCCGGTGCTGATCGGCGAGCCCGGGGTCGGCAAGACCGCCATCGTCGAGGGGCTGGCCCAGCGCATCGTCAATGGTGAGGTCCCCGAGGGGTTGAAGGGGAAGCGGTTGCTGGTGTTGGACATGGCCGCCCTCATCGCCGGTGCCAAGTTCCGCGGCGAGTTCGAGGAGCGGTTAAAGGCGGTGCTCAACGACGTCGCCAAGCAGGAGGGCAACCTCATCCTCTTCATTGACGAGATCCACACCATGGTGGGGGCCGGCAAGGCGGAGGGGGCGATGGACGCCGGTAACATGCTGAAACCGGCCCTGGCCCGCGGTGAGCTGCACTGCATCGGTGCCACCACCCTAGATGAGTACCGCCAATACATCGAGAAGGATGCCGCCCTGGAGCGGCGCTTCCAGAAAGTGCTGGTGGAGGAGCCGCTGGTGGAGGACACCATCGCCATCCTGCGCGGGCTCAAGGAGAAGTATGAGGTCCACCATGGCGTGGAGATCACCGATCCGGCCATCGTGGCCGCCGCCATGCTCTCCCACCGCTATATCACTGACCGCCAGCTGCCGGACAAGGCGATCGATCTCATCGACGAGGCGGCCTCCCGGATTCGCATGGAGATCGACTCCAAACCGGAGGAGATGGACCGTCTCGATCGCCGCCTGATCCAGCTCAAGATCGAGCGCGAGGCGCTCAAAAAGGAGTCGGACGAGGCCTCGCGCAAGCGGCTTACCGACTTAGAGGAGCAGATCGGCCGGTTGGAGCGGGAATACGCCGACTTAGAGGAGATCTGGAAGAGCGAAAAGCTGGCGGTGGAGGGGGCGCACCACATCAAAGAGGCGCTGGACCGGGCCCGCATGGAGCTGGAGACCGCCCGCCGGGCAGGTGACCTGACACGGATGTCGGAGTTGCAGTATGGCCGCATCCCTGACCTGGAGAAGTCCCTCGCCATGGCCCAGCAGGCGGAGCTGAAGGAGACCAAACTGCTGCGTAATCGGGTCACCGATGAGGAGATCGCGGAGGTGGTCTCCAAATGGACCGGTATCCCGGTCACCAAGATGCTGGAGGGGGAGCGGGACAAGCTGCTGCGGATGGAGGCGGCGCTGCACAAACGGGTGGTGGGGCAGGCAGAGGCGGTGCGCGCCGTCTCCGACGCCATCCGCCGCTCCCGCGCCGGTCTCTCCGATCCCAACCGCCCCAACGGCTCCTTCCTCTTCCTGGGTCCCACCGGGGTGGGTAAGACCGAACTGTGCAAGGCGCTCGCCGAGTTCCTGTTTGATACCGAAGAGGCGATGGTGCGCATCGATATGTCGGAGTTCATGGAGAAGCACTCCGTGGCCCGCCTCATCGGCGCTCCGCCGGGATATGTGGGCTATGAGGAGGGGGGCTACCTCACCGAGGCGGTGCGCCGTCGCCCCTACGCCGTCATCCTGCTGGATGAGGTGGAGAAGGCCCATCCAGATGTCTTCAACGTCCTGCTCCAGGTGCTGGACGATGGTCGCCTCACCGACGGCCAGGGGCGCACGGTGGATTTCCGCAACTCGGTGGTGGTGATGACCTCCAACCTCGGCTCTCAGCTGATCCAGGAGCTGGCGGGTGAGGAGCACTATGCCGAGATGAAGTCGGCGGTGATGGGGGTGGTGGGCCAGCACTTCCGGCCCGAGTTCATCAACCGTGTGGATGAGGTGGTGGTGTTCCACCCGCTCGGCCGCGAGCAGATCCGCTCCATCGCCGAGATCCAGGTGAACTACCTGCGCAAACGGTTGGCCGAGCGGGAGATGGGGCTCACCTTCACTGCCGCGGCACTGGATCGCGTCGGCGAGGCGGGCTTCGATCCGGTCTATGGCGCCCGGCCGCTGAAGCGCGCCATCCAACACCAGGTGGAGAATCCGCTGGCCCAGCAGATCCTGGCGGGCAAATTTGGCCCCGGCACCACCATCGTGGTGGACGTGGGGGCCGATGGCATCACCTTCCACGGCGAGTAGGGAGAGTTCGTCTCAGGCGGGGTGCAATGTCCCGTCTGAGACCTTTAAATGGGTGATGACTTCACCACCACAGGGGCACCAGACCATTTCAATGCCGTTGCCAATACACCTATCTAGCTCTCCGGTCTGTGGCTACGGTGGGTCTTCCCCTTCATCCGTCTTGTGGAGACGGTGAGGCTCACCTCGCCCACCACCCTAGCTCCGCCAGACTGCTAGAATCGGCCCCTGTTAGCCCCTCTTCAGATATCAGGAACCTACCATGAATGCGATTTTTCGGCGGCTCATCCCGCTCCTGGCCGTCACCGCTGCTGGCTGCTCTTGGGTTGATCTCTCCTCCTCTGGCAAGCAGGTGGAGGTGCTCTCGGCACAGGAGGTGAGTGGCTGCCAGCACATGGGGCAGACCACGGTGACCACCAAGTCCTCCGTTGCCGGTATTGATCGCAATCGCGGGGTGGTGAAGGAGGAGTTGCGGAAGCTGGCGCGCAATAGTGCTCAAGATGTCGGGGGGGATACGGTGGTGCCGCGTAACGATGAGGAGCAGGGGCGACAGACCTTTGATATCTACCGCTGCCGCTGAGTCGGGGCGGTGGTGGATCCTTCTCTCGCCACGCCCCTAGCGGCCGACGAGGAGCGCGATCAGCACTTCATGCGCCACGCCCTCCGTCTCGCCGCCCGCGCCGCCGAGGCAGGGGAGGTGCCGGTGGGGGCGTTGCTGGTGGATCGGCAGGGGGTGGTCATCGGTGAGGGGTGGAACGGCCCTATTGGTAGCCACGATCCCACTGCCCATGCCGAGATCCAGGCCGTCCGTGCGGCCTGTCTACAGGTTGGTAACTACCGTCTGCCGGGTACTACCCTCTATGTCACCCTGGAGCCGTGCCCCATGTGTGCCGGGGCGCTGGTCCACGCCCGGATCGGGCGGGTGGTCTTTGGGGCCGCCGATCCCCGTAGTGGCGCCGCCGGCAGCCTATTCAATCTGCTCGACAGCCGCGAACTCAACCACCGCGCCCAAGTGAGTGGTGGGGTGTTGGCCGAGGAGTGTGGACAGCTCCTGCGGGACTTCTTTCGCGCCCGCCGCCGGTCGGCGGCTGCGTCGTAGTGGGGCCTCCCCCGCGCCTGTTTTCAATGCCAATCCAACTGCGAGTGTGACCTATGGACCTGCGTGTCGAACGGGTGGTGGGGGCCGCTGTTGCCCCCCATATCCCCGCCCTGGCGGAGCTGCGCATCGCCGTATTCCGTGACTTTCCCTATCTCTACGATGGCGATCCCGCTTATGAGGAGCGCTATTTGGCGACCTATAGCAGCTCCGCGGAGAGCCTGTTTGTGCTGGTGTGGGATGGTGAACGGGTGGTGGGGGCCTCCACCGGACTGCCCATGGCCGATGAGACCGAGGAGTTCAAGCGCCCCTTTCTCGCCCACAACTACGACCCGGCCAAGCTCTTCTACTTCGGTGAGTCGGTACTCCTGCCGGCCTACCGTGGTCGCGGTCTGGGGGTGAGTTTTTTCACCGAGCGCGAGGGGTACGCCCGTGAGTTGGGGCGGTTTAGCCACACCTGCTTCTGCGCCGTGGAGCGCCCCATCGACCATCCGCGCCGCCCGGCCGACTACACGCCGCTGGATGTCTTCTGGGAGCGGCGTGGTTATCGCAAGGCGCCGGAGCTGGCCACCACCTATAGCTGGAAGGAGCTGGACGAGGCGAGCCCTTCGCCCAAGCCGATGACCTTCTGGCTGAAGGCGCTCTGAGGTGGCGCGGTTACGGGTGGCGGCCTGCCACTACCCTATCGATCTACTCCCGGGTTTCGCGGCCTACAGCGCCAAGGTGGAGGCGTTGGTGGCGGAGGCCGCCGCCGCTGGGGCACAGCTCGCCCTCTTTCCGGAGTATGGCGCCATGGAGCTGACCGGTCTGCTGCCTGCACCGCTGCGGGCGGATCTCCGTGGCCAACTGGCCGCCATGCAGGGCTTTGCCGAGCCGTTTCTCGATCTCTATAGCCGCCTGGCCCAGCGTTACGGCGTCTACTTGCTGGCGCCCTCGTTCCCCTGGCAGGTGGGGACGGAGTATCGCAACCGCGCCTGGTTCTGCTCCCCTACGGGTACCAGCCAGTGGCAGGAGAAGCTGATCATGACCCGTTTTGAGCGGGAGTCGTGGGGGGTGAGCCGAGGGGAGGGGTTGAGGCTGTTTACCACCCCCTTCGGTCGTATCGGGGTACTCATCTGCTATGACTCCGAGTTTCCCCTCTTGGCCCGCGCCCTAGCGGAGGCCGGGGCGGAGATCTTGCTGGTGCCGAGCTGCACCGACACCCAGGCCGGTTGGCAACGGGTGCGCACCGCCTGCCGGGCCCGCGCCTTGGAGGGGCAGTGTTATGTCGTGCAGGCACCCACGGTAGGGGAGGCGGCCTGGTCACCGGCGGTGGATATCAATATCGGTTGGGCGGCTGCCTTCTGTCCGCCCGACTATGGCCTGCCGGAGAGTGGCGTGGTCGCTGAGGGGACGGGACAGCCCGGATGGCTGCTAATCGATCTAGACCTGGAGCGCCTGGCGCAGGTGCGACGCGCGGGGCAGGTGCTCAATCTGCGTGACTGGCCGGAGCAGGGGCAACCGACGGTGGTGGTGGCGGAGTGCTGAGGGTGCCTTGGCCCATTTGTCCTAGGCCAACGCTGGGTTCAACTGCCTTAAATGGCGGTCGCCTGTAACGGTGAAATGACGTATTTGTCAGTCTGGGGGCGGAGCAGATTTTTCCGGTAAAAATACAACCCATTGATATTTCAGTTTTATTTTCGTCACTCTAGCCTTCTAAGAAACTGGCATACGGGTTGCAATATACCCAAATATTGATAAATGCCACTGTTGTTGGAGATTGCTGTGGACTCCCTGACGATTTACGGCCTTCTGATGGCCTTCCTCTCCGTGGTCATTCTGCTGAGTGGGCGTGCCCCGGCAGAGGTGCGCAAGCGCCGCCCCGGCAAGAGGCACTGACTTCCCCCCAGACCTGCGCACTCCGGCGCAGTCATGGTTAGGCCCGGGTATCTTCTACCCGGGCCTTTTTTTATCCCCACCCTCTCACTCTCCTCCCCCCAACGGCGCCTAGCGTGGCTGTGCCAACCCAGTGTCCGACCCCAGCGGAGTAGGGCAAAATGGCGCAATGAAGCCAAACCCGCTGCTCTCCGAGGTCGAGCCGCTCAACCCCAGCGTCGGACAGCCCATCAAGCTCCAGCGCCTCACCGGCCAGAGCCACGATCGCTTCGATGTGCGTGTGATCGGCCACTTGCGGAGCCATAGTCTGCTGGTCACCGCACCCCGTGCCGGGGCGCTGCCGGCGACGGTGCGCATAGGCGAGGAGTATGCCGTGCGCTACCTGGAGGGGACCCACATCGTCGCCTTTCGCTGTCGGGTGCTCAAGGTGGTCTCCTCCCCCTACCACTATCTCCACCTCTCCTGGCCGGATCAGGTTGACCGTATCGCTGTGCGTGAGGCGGAGCGGATACCCGTGCGCATTGAGGTTGCCCTACAGGGGCTACAAGAGACGGCGCACTACCGTGGGGTTCTCCTGGATCTCTCACCGCGGGGCGCCTTGCTGGAGTGTGAGCAGTCGTTACAGGGGATAGGCAATCTGATTCGCCTCGATTTTCAGCTCACCTTCGGGGACCTCTCTGAGCAGATCGTGGTGGCAGCTACCATCCGCAATCGCCATGAAGTGGAGGAGGCAGAGCGGCTGCTGTTCCGTTTCGGGCTGCGCTTTGAGCGGCTGGAGACCCAGGCCCGCCTCTTCCTACAAGGCTTCATCTTCGAACAACTTGCCCGCAAGGGGTGAGTGCACCCCTCCACTCCCTGCGGGAGTGCAACCTCCGCCTCTTTGCTGTGGATCACCCGCCGTCAGGTGAGTAAATGGTGATTTTTGCCCTCGATGGGTGGGCTGGCCGGTGTGCTGCGGTGTGGGGGAGTCGCGTCACTGGTGATGGCCATGGCCAGGCAGAAGAGAGGGAGAACAGGGACGAAGAGGGCTCTATTAGGGGTGAATGCGCATAAGGTGCGTTAAGGATTGGTCAGTAACATGTCCACGCTGTAGCGGTGTGAATGGATGTGATTGGCTTCGCATTTTTCACCTACTGCTCACCAGTACAAGTTGCCTATCATCTCCCGTTTTCTCGGGGGCTGCGCCTCGCCACGCCACTGCACCAAGGAGCCTGAACGCCATGCAGCCGGCAGACAGTGTGGTTCCATTTTCCCGCAACAGGGAACCGAAGTTCGATATGCCAGCCAATAGCGGCCAGATACTGCGCGAGTGCCGGGATCGCTTTGACCGGCAGTTGCGCCCCCTCGTACAGCGCATGTTTGAGAGCGCGGACGACACCCTGTTCCAATATGCCGACAAGGCCACCAACAACACCCTCCAGGCCACCTACTTCGACGCGATGCGCGAACTACGGCTGCAGCGGCGGGAGATGGAGGGCCGCTTTCAGCATAGCCTCTCGCAGGCATTTCGCTCCTTTGAGCAGGGCGAGGCCAGGGCCAAAACGGGTGGTGCGGGAGGCGGGCTCTCCATGTCATCGCTGTCGCTGGTGGATAACGATGAGCTAGAGGAGTCACTGGCGGTCCAGGCGGTGGTGGAGAAGGCACGCGGGAGTGCGCCCCAGGAGCTGAGCGCCCTCGGTCAACGGTTAGGCCACTTGATGGGGAGCGAGGAGGAGCTGGCCAGCGACAGCAACCCCTTTGGTCCCGAGGCGATGGGGCGGGCACTGCAAGAGGCGATGGGGTCAGCAGAGTTGACCCTGGAGGTGCGGCTCATCCTCTTCAAGTTGGGGGAGCGCTCGGTGATGGTGGCCTTGGGGCCCATCTGGCGGGAGCTGAATGGGCTGCTGATCGATGCCGGGGTCCTGCCAACCCTGCGCCCACCGACGCCAATGGTGATGGGGGGACGGGGTGGCGCTGGCCCATCCGCCGGTGGGCGAGGGGCAAGTAGTCCGGCCGCCACGCCTGCCCCAGGGTTGGATGAGTCGGGTATGGCCCCAGGGGATGAGGGGGGGGATCTCGGGTCGTTGGGGGATCTGCTTTCCATGCTGCGCGCCAACGCCGGTTGGGCGCCATGGGGTGGGGCCACGGCGGGGACGGCCGCCGCTGGGCTGGTGCCACCAATGGGGGGCCCGCTGCCGCCTGGCGGGGTCCCTATGGCTGGCATCGGGGCGCCTCTGCCTCCTGGTGTGGGGCTGGGGACAGGGGGGGGCGGTCAACCCGCCTACCCCCCCGGCCAGCCTGGTGACACTGCCTATAGTGGCGGTGTGACATTGGTGCCGAGTGACGTAGCACAGCAGCTGCCGGCACTGTTGCAACTACTCTCCGGTCTGCAACGGCAGGCGGGAGGCGAGGCCCTCCCGCAGGGGGCGGGGCTGCGGGAGGTGCTCGGCTCCACCATCGAGGAGCGGAAGGTGGCGGTGGGCTCGCGCGAGGCCGACGTCATCGATCTGGTCTCCATGCTGTTCGAGTTCATCCTCGATGACCCCAACCTGAGTGATACCGTCAAGGCGCTCATCGGCCGGCTCCAGATCCCCTATATCAAGGTGGCGCTACTCGATCGCCACTTCTTTGCCCGTAAGAACCACACCGCACGCCGCTTCCTCAATCGCTTGGCGGAGTTTGCCCTCGCCATCGAGCCAGAGGTGGAGGGCGAGGAGAATGCCCGGCTTGATCTCCTGCGCCAGATAGTGGAGCGGCTGCTCACCGAATTTGAGGAGGATCTCGGCCTATTCGAGACGCTTTCCGCCGATCTGGAGCGGTTCGAGGCGGAGGCGCAGCAGGCCGCGCGCGCCGCCGAAGAGGCGTTGCTGGCGGCCCAGCGGCGGCGTGAAGAGGAGGAGGAGGTCCGCATCGAGGTGCTGGCAGCGGTGGATCGGGCGCTCAAAGAGCTGATTGTGCCGCCCGAGCTGGCCGCTATCATCCGCGGTCCCTGGGTCCAGGTGCTGGTCTCCACCCGCCTGAAAGAGGGGGAGGGGGCGACCTGGCGCGAGCGGCTCGGTTTCATCGATGAGCTGGCCTGGTCAGTACGGCCACGCCGCACCGCCGCCGAGCGGCAGGTGTTCGCCCGTCACCTGCCCAAACTGCTACGGCGGCTGGACCAGGGTCTGGAGCTTATCGGCATCTCGTTGGAGCAGCGCATCGCCATTCGGCGTAAGTTGGAGCCGTACCACCTGGCCGATCTGCGTCCTGCCACCCCAGCGGCGGCGCCCCCTGCCACCCCGCCCCAGGCCGAGGCCACCCCGCCACCGCCCATCCTACAGAGAGAGGTGGCGTCTGCCCCCGCTGCACCCACCACCGTGCCGCCAGCCGCTACTACCGCCGCCCCGCTGGAGGGGCGCGGCAAGGTGCCCCTCGCCGCCGCGGCGCAGGCGGCCCTAGCGGCCGTGCGGGGCAATGGCGAGGCGGTGGCTGGAGCGAGCCCATCGCCCGCCCCTGTCACCCCGACCAAGGCGGAGGGCGTCATGCCCCCTGCCGACGAAGTGGCCCCGCCGCCCGAGCCGCTTGCCGAGGACCCGCAGGAGGTTGCTGCGGAGGCCGCACCGGCGGCACCTAGTAGTAAACCCGCACCCCATCATGGTGGTGATCCGGCGGTGGATGATCTCATCGCCCAGGTGGAACAGCAGCTGAGTGATCTCGCCCGTTTCGAGGCGATGTTGAACGGCGAGGAGGAGCCGGAGGAGGAGGCGCCCGCCGAGCCGGAGTACTCCGCCACAGATGACTGGCTGGCAGAGCTGAGCGCCACCCCGGCCGAAGGGCCCGATGTCGAGGAGCGGTGGCTGGAGGAGGCGCGGGAGTTGCGGGTGGGTACCTGGGTGCAGATCGTCGAGCAGGGGCGCGAGCGGCGCGCCAAGCTGGCTTGGAAGAGTGATCTGCTAGGGGAGTTCACCTTCGTCAATTGGAAGTTCCAGGTGGTGGCTGAGCGCAACCTGGCCACCCTCGCCTGTGATCTGCGGGATGGGGTGATCTCCACGGTGGACGATGTGCCGGTGCTGGACCGTGCCCTCAACGCCATGGTGCAGCGCTTCAGCCGGCTCTGAGCGACCCGCGGCGGGTGGTCCCGCCGCGAGGGGAGGGCTCAGTGGCAGGTCATGTGGTGGCGCTCCTCCGGCATGGGGACATTGAGTTCCACCCAATACTTCACCAACAGGCGGATCGACTCGTTGAACTCTTTGTAGTCCACCGGCTTGCGCACATAGCTGTTGACGCCAAGGTCATAACTGGCGAGGACATCGGTCTGTTCAATGGATGAGGTAAAGACCACCACTGGGATGAGGCGGGTCTTGTTTTCCAACCGTAGCGCTTGGAGGACCTCCAGGCCTCCCAGCTTGGGGAGTTTGAGATCGAGGATGATGAGATTGGGGGGACTCTCGGTACTAAAGAGATGGTCGATGGCCTCTTGCCCATCTCGGGCTACCTTGGTTTCGCCCATGAATTCGCAGGCCCGGAGGGCCCGCAGGATCAGCTCTTCATCGTTTTTATCGTCTTCGACCAAAAGGATGGCAGTATTTTGCATTTTGTCTTATTCCGCTGTCGCGCGTGTGCCTTCGCTCTGGGCGCTCAAACTAAAATGTATCGCGGCAAACTGTTCCACCTCGCCTTCGGCCCACACCTCACCCCCATGACGCTGGATGATGCGCCGCACGGTGGCTAGACCGATACCCGTCCCCTCGAACCGGTCAGCGGCGTGGAGTCGCTGGAACGGTTGGAACAGCTTGTCCACAAACCGCATGTCAAAGCCTACACCATTATCCCTGACGCAGAAGTAGTCCCGTCCTTGGTGCTGGGTACGGCCAAACTCGATCACCGCCGGATCGCGTCCGGCGGTGAACTTCCAGGCGTTGCCCAGCAGATTTTCCATCAGCAGCCGCGCCATGTTGCCATCGGCGCGGGCGGTGAGATTGGGCTGGATGCGGAAGGTGACTGGACGCCCCTCTTCGCCGCTCTGGAGCCGGCGGGCGATCTCTTCGGCGATCTCCGATAGATTGACTTCGCCGATGGTAAGCTCCCGACGGATCACCCGCGACAACACCAGCAGACCATCGATAAGCTCGCTCATGTGGCGGCTCGCCCGGGCGATGCGCTCCAGGTAGTCGCGGCCGAGGTCATCCAGGCGCTCACCGCAATCCTCCACCAGCGCCTGGCTAAAGCCGTTGATGGCCCGTAGTGGACCGCGCAGGTCGTGGGAGACCGAGTAACTGAACGCCTCCAGCTCGCGGTTAGCGGCATTTAGCTCCTCGGTGCGCTCCTCCACCAGCCGCTCCAGGTTGTCACGGTACTGCCGCAGCTCCCGCTCGATCAGATCACGCTCGGTGATGTCTTGGGCGATCCCCAATAGTCGCCGTGGGCGGCCCTCCTCATCCCGCACCAGGCTGCCGCGCAGGTGGAGCACCCGGGTGGTGCCATCGGTATGGGTGATCCACTGATTGAGTTGGATCTCTCCGCTATCGGCGAGGGCCCGTTGCAGGATCTCCTTGAGGTGCTGGCGCGAGAGCAGCGGCACCAATTCGAGCACCCCCTCCACGGTGGGGTGGAAGCGGCTCGGATCGAGGCCAAAGATGCGGTAGAGCCCGTCACTCCAGCGGATCCCTCCGCTCTCGATGTCATACTCCCAGCTCCCCAGGTGGGCGATGTACTCCGCCTCCGCCAGGTGGAACTCACTGGAGTGGAGCGCCTCCTCCGCCCATTTGTGGGCAGTGACATCCCATAGCACGGTGAGCACCCCCACCAGCTCCCCGGCATCGTTGCGGTAGGGGGCCGAGACCACCTGCATCACCCGGGTCCCATCCCGGGCGGCAAACTCCTGCTCTGCCACCAGGGTAGTCGCCCGTTGCAGCACCTCGCGGTCACCTTGGCGATACTGCTGGGCCAGGTGGGCCGGATGTAGCTGCTCCACCGAGCGCCCCACCACCTCCTCCGGCGCTAGGCCCAGCAGGGCGGCAAAGTTGAGGTTGCAGGAGAGGTAGATGGCGTTGCGGTCCTTGAGCGCCACCGCCTGCGGCAGACTCTCCATCAGGGTCCGATATTTGTGCTCCCGCTCGCGCAGCTCCTGCTCGCGCCGCTTACGTTCAGAGATGTCGCGGAAGAGGCCAACGTAGAACAGCTCATCGCCGATCCGCACCTGACTGCCGGAGGCCTCCACCGCCAGGCGGTGGCCGTCCCGGGTCAGCATGATGTGTTCAATAACGGTGCGCCCTTTGCTGGCCATCTCGGCGAAGGCGTGGGCGACATTGGCCCGATCCTCCGGGGCGTGAAGGGCGGAGGCGTGCATCCCCAGCAGCTCCTCTTCGCTGTAGCCGAAGAGCGCCACTGCGCGGGCGTTGGCCTCCAGGAGGTGGCCTGAGCTATCGGTCAGTAGGATGGCGTCGCTGGCGCTCTCCATCAGGTTGCGATACTTCGCCTCGGAGGCGGCCAGCTGCCGCTGGGCCTCCACGGTGGCGGTCACATCCTGGGCAAAGGCGACCAGCCGCAGCCCGCTGTCGCTGCGCTCCACCTGCCCCTCGGCGTGGATGAAGCGCACCGTGCCGTCATCCCGTTTGAGGCGAAACTCATCGCGCCAAGGGTCATCCTCGTGGCAAGCGGCGGCCAGACGCTCCGTCACCCGCTCCCGATCCTCGGCGTGGACGCGGGTCAGTAGGGCACTGAGTGGGGGATCGGCGGGGCCGGGATCGAGGGCGAAGATGCGGTAGAACTGCGCGGAACCGTGCAGTGTGCCGTTGCTGATCTCCAGCTCCCAGTCGCCGGGTGTGGCGATCTGCCGGGCCTCCTTGAGGCGAGCCTCGTTCTGCCGCAATGTGGCCTCCGCACGCTACTGTTTGGTAACAGATGGACCATACCCCGCCGGGCACCCTCTCCACCAGTGCAGCGCAGTGGCCTGCGGTCGGTGGTTGGGACGGATAGGGGGCGGCTGCACGGCCCAAGGAGGGCGCCGCCGCTCGGTTGTTCTATATGTGTTCTCGCCCCGCCCTGGTCACGCCTCCCGCTGGGGGAGGAGGTGACCGTCCCCGCTGCCCCTAAACCCGTGGTTTGGGTGGTTTAAGGTCCAGGGTACCCCCGCGGACTAGCCCTGCTCTAGGGGGACGCCGGCCTGCCAGCGAGGGGTTCTAGACGACAGCTCTAATCCCCCCGAGTGGTGGGCACCGAGTCGATATGCCCTCTCAGCGGGGTCGGAACCCTCTTAAGCAAATATCCAAAAGCCCAATATTGTAGTGTGCGGTGCCGGCCCACGCATGGTCGTTGTCGATACGATGGCGTTGCGGCCTAACGGAGCTGGTAGCGATTGTGGCAGGCGGTGCAGGTGGCGGTGATCTCCCGCAGCGCCGTCAGGGCGCGATCCCTATCACCCTCAACGGCAATACGGCCGAAGTGACTGGCCGCCTCATGCATCCGGCTGCCGATGAGGCGCATCGGCTCCGGCAGGTAGGGGGCGATATGGTCGGCATGGTGGTGCTGCATGGCGGAGAGGCCGAGCCGCTCCTCCGCCATCTGCCCGGCCGCCTGGAGTTGGCCTGCGGCCAGTTGACCCAACAGCTTATCCAGGGTGGCCAGGTGATCGCGCATGTTGGCGCGCAGCTGCTCCGCAACGGCGGCGGGGAGCTGGACCGCTATTCGCTGGTCGGCGGCCTGTAGCGGGGTGGCTAGGAGCAGCAGGATGAGGGCGAGGCGCTGGGGCACGGTAGGGACTCCCATGGGGCAAAGGGAGGCGATTGTGCCCAATAGGTGTTACGAGGTACAGGCCAGAGGGGCGATCACCCTTGCTCCCCCTTCTCCAGGGGATTTTCGTCGCTCTGGCGGGTGAGGTTGGCGATGGATTCGGTGGGGGGATCCGCCGTCTCTCCGCTGCCGCTCGGATCGGCCCAGTTGCTCTGCTCGCAGGTCCAGTAGTGGCAGATGGCGGCCAGGCGGCTCAAGAAGGCCTCCCCTTCACCCGCCCGCAGTAGGCAGCTGCTGGTCCCGGCGGCATAGGCGGCGGTAACGGTGCGACCGCCGTGGTGGGTGTAGCAGACCACCGGCAGTGAGCGCAGGGCGTGCTGGAGCCGGATCCAGGAGAGCAGCCGCTGCCCCTCCTGCTCGCTCGCGAGGTCAAGATTAACTACTAGGAGATCGGGGAGCCGGCCGGGATCGACCTCCACCTCCCGCGCCAGCGCCTGTAGCAGGGCGCTGGCGGCGGGGAGGGAGTCGGCCAGGCCAAATAGACAGTCAGGGCACCCTTGCCGCAGTGCGCCCATCACCTGCTCCCGCTCAGCGGGGTCGCGCTCCACCAGTAGTACCGTCGGCCCCATCGCAATGTCCCCGTCTCCCGTAGTCGTACGGAAAGTGTGCTTGGTGCGGCGGCAGGTGGCTATCAGACAGGGGTTCAAGGCGCTGTCGGTGTTGCTCCTACAACGGTGCAGTGGCCTCCTGTGGTGGGCGACGGGGGGCAAACAGGAGACGGTAGAGGGCCGGTACCACCAGCAGGGTGAGGGCAGTGGAGGCGGTGAGGCCGGAGATCATGGCCCATGCCATGGGGGGCCAAAGGGGTGAGGGGGTGAGGGCCAGGGGCAGCAGCCCCGCCACTGTGGTGATGCTGGTGAGCAGGATGGGGCGGAAGCGCTCCACCACCGCCCCTTGTAACGCCTCGACCACCCCGCCGCCCGCCACCCGGGCCTGCTCCACGCGATCGATAAGTACGATGGCGTTGTTCACCACCACCCCGGCCAGGGCAAAGACCCCCAACAGGGACATAAAGCCAAATGGCTGTTGGCCCAGCAGCAGCCCCGGCACGATACCGGCCGCCGCCAGCGGGATGGTGAGCAGCACCAGTGCCACCCGGCGGAAGGAGTTGAACTGGGCGATGAGGATGGCGATGAGCGCCACCGCCCCCAGCGGCATGGTGCTGACCAGGGCGGCGTTGGCCTCCCCCGCCCCCTCGGCATCACCGCCATAGGAGAGATGCACCCCCGTGGGTAGTTGCAGGGTCGCAAGGCGGGGTTTGAGCTGGGCAAGCACCTCGCTGAAGGCAACCCCCCCTGCCAGCTGGGCCGAGATGGTGACCACCCGCTCGCGGGCCCGGCGGGTGATGAGGGCCGGTTGCCAATCGGGCTCCAAGGTGGCCACCTGGGCCAGCGGGATGGCGTCGCCGGCGGCGTTGAATAGGGTGATGCCGCGCAGCTGCTCCACCGTCATCTGTTCACCGGCTGCGGGGCGCACCAGGATGGGGACCGGTTCATCACCGGCGCGATAGTAACCGGCGAGGAGGCCACGGCTGCGGGCGTAGAGGGTATCGGCCACGGCGCCGCGGTCGAGCCCGAGGGTCGCGGCGGTGGCGTCGTGGGGGATGATGCGCAGGGTGGGTACCCCCACTCCAAGGTTGTGGCGGGCATCACGGGTGCCAGGGGTGGTGGCCACCACGGCAAATACCTGTTGCACCGCCTGCGCCAACTCTTCGAGGTCATCACCGTGGAGGCGCACCTCAATCGGCGCCTTGACTGGCGGCCCCTGCTCTATGTGGCGGATCACCACCTCCGCCTGCGGCAGGTTGTCGGCCAGGTAGGGGTGGAGCCACGCCTCCAGCTCACCCATGGTGGAGGGGTTGGTGGTGGTCACCACCAGGGTGGCGGCGTGGGGGTTGTGGGGCTCTTGGGGCAGGTTGTAGTAGAAGTGGGGGACCGAGCGGCCGAGGTAACTCGCCACCTGCGTGACCTCCGGGCGCGCCAGTAGTACCGGCTCCAGCTGGGTCACCAGCGGCTCCACCGCCGACAGGTGGCTCCCCTCCGGCAGTTTGAGTTCAACCAGTAGGTCGTTGCGGTCGGAGACTGGGAAGAATTGTTGATGGACCTGGCCGAGCCCCGCGAGGGAGAGCCCGAGCGCGACGACTGCCAGCAGCAGCACCATCCAGGGGTGCCCTACCCCAAGGCGGGCAATGGCGCGGGCCAGGTGGGTGAGACGCCCCTCCGCCACGGGTGCGGGGCGCAGAAAGCGGCGCGCCAGGACCGGCGTGATCCCCATGGCAAAGAGGTAGCTCAGGCTAAGGGTGAGCATCACCACCACCGGGATGGCGCTGGTAAAGGCGGCGGTGGGGCCGGTGGAGAGCAGCATCGGCAGAAAGGTGGCCATGGTGGTGCCGGTGGCGCTGGCGAGGGGGACCGCCAACTCACGGGCGGTGGCAAGGGCCGCGGCGGCGGCCCCCATCCCCTCATTGAGGCGGCTTTGGATCCCCTCCGCCACCACAATCCCGTTGTCCACCAGGATCCCCAGCGAGATCACCAGGGCCGCGACCGACATCTGGTGTAGCACCCCACCCCCGAGGGCATAGAGCAGGATGGCGGAGAGCATCACCAGGGGCACCCCGGCCGCCACTAAGAGCCCCAGCCGAGGCCCCATAGTGACCAGGAGCACGAGACCCACCACCAACGTCGCGGAGAGTAGGGAGTGTTGCAGGCCATTGATGCGGGCCGCCACCTGGTCGGGCTGGAAATTCAGCTCCTGGACAGTGAGCGGCAGGTAGTGGGGGGCCCCCTCGGCGATGGCCTGGCGCACCTGGCGGCCAAACTCCACGCTGTTGATACCGTTACGTGGCACGACGCCGAGCCCCACTACCGGCTGGCCGTGGACCCGCATCCGCTGACTGGGCGGGGTGACTGGGGTGCGGCTGATCTGGGCGATCTGCGAGAGCGGGAGGGTCGTGCCTGTCGGTAGACGGATGGGGATGGTGGCCAGCTCCGCCAGGCTGGTGAACTCGTTCTGCGGACGCAGGGTGACCTGCTTCTCGCCGATGACGATACTCCCCCCCGGGGCGGCCCGGTTTTGGCCCGTCAGCTGCGCCGCGACTGCCTGGAGGGTGAGGCCGTAGCGGCGGGCGACGCTCTCCTCCAGGGCGACGGTGACCTGATCGCCCGGATCGCCGATTACCGTGACCCGTTTCACCAGAGAGAGCTTCAGCAGGCGCTCGCGTAGATCTTCTGCCACATCCGCCAGGTGGATCAGGTCGTCGCTGCCGCCGATGGCCAGGAGCACCGCCTCCACGTCCTGGATGTCGCGGTTCAACACCGGCGTCTCCACCCCAGGTGGGAACTCCCGCTGGGCCTCCGCCAGGGCATCCTCCACCTCATCCCAGGCGCGGTCGGTGTCGGTGATATCACCCCGCAGCTCCAGCTCCATGCTGGTCACCTCTGCCCGTACCTGGACCTCGATCCGTTTCAGCTCCTCCACCTCGGCCAGGGCATCTTCGATCGGCTCCACCACCAGCCGCTCCAGATCCAGGGCGTCGGCCCCGGGCCAGCTCACCACCACCTGGCCCCACAGTTCGGGCAGCCGCGGGTCCTCCTGGCGTGGCATGGTGAGCCAAGTAAGCAGGCCGATGGCGGAGAGCGAGAGGGCGACTGCCAACAGCAGCCGCTCTCGCCCCAATAGGATCTCCAGTGGGCTCATGGTGTTACCTCCACCGGCACCCCGGCGGTGAGGCTGGCGTGGCCGGCGATCACCACCAGCTCATGCTCCGCGACGGCACCGCTTATCAGTACCGTCTCCCCACTGACCCCCTGTACGGTCACGGCCACCGGCTCCACCTGTTGATGGCGCACCACCCAGAGGAAGGGGTGGAGGCCGCTCGGGTCCTGTATCGCCTCCGTCGGCACCGCCAGGGCCGTACGCGGTGGGGTGGGGATATGTAGCTCGGCCGGCATCCCGGGACGGATCTGCGGGTCGGCGGTCAGGGTGATGACGACGGGATAGGGGCGATCGGCCGCCGCCGCCTGGCCCACCTGCGCCACCCGGCCGGTCAAGGTGCGCTGGGCCAGGGGGAGCCCCACCGCCACCTCCTCACCTTGGAAGAGTGACCCCAGGAGCTGCTCCGGCACCTCCACCCGCAGCTCCAAGGGATCGGTGGCGGAGAGGGTGAGCACCACCGCCCCTGGCACCGCATACTCCCCCGGCTCCAGCGTCACCTCGGTCACCACCCCGGCATAGGGGGCGTAGAGCTGTGCCTCCTGTTGCTGCCGCTCTGCCTCCTGCCGCTCTACCCGCGTCCGCTCCAGGGCGGCCTGGCGGGCGGTGACGGTGGTGGTTGCCTGATCCAGCTCCTCGGCCCGGTTTAACCCTTGCTCCCGCAGGCGCTCAACGCGGGTGAGATCGAGTTGGGCCTGCTGCAACTGCGCCCGCTGCTCCTGCTCCGCCGCCCGGGTCGCCGCCACTTGGTGGGCAAAGGGGAGGGGATCGAGGGCGGCCAGGAGGGCCCCTTGCGGTATCTGCTGGCCCACCTCCACCGGCCGCTCTGTCATGCGCCCTGCAACGGTGAAGGAGAGGTGGGCGCGTTGGCTGGCGCGTAGTTGGCCGGCGAGGGGGATGGTGGTGCTGGTAGTGGTGGCCGCCACCAGGGCGGTGACCACCCGCCGCGGGGTGAGGTGAGGGGCCGGTGCGGCGGCAAGGGGGGGCGGTGCAAGGGTGATGACAAACCCGCTCCCCACCGCTGCGAGCAGTACTCCCGCCCACACCCACTCCCGCTGTATGCGACCCATGAGATCTCTCCCCTAATGGCTAACTGGTCGGCCGACCAATTTCCGGGCAGAGAATAGACCGGAGTTGTGGGCAAATGCAATCGGGGTGATGGGGGAGGCGGTAGGGGGCTACCGCCTCAACGCGGGGTGATACCCTCGAAGAAGAGTTTGAGCAGCGCCTCCAGATAGCGCTCGTTTACCTCCGCTCCCGATTCGAGCCCCATCAACGCCAGCTCTTGGGTCTGATTGGCCCGAAACCAGCCCTGGATCAGGGAGAGGAAGCTGATGAGGATGAAGGCGGCGGGGATATCGGTGCGCAGGGTGCCCTGCTGTTGCAGCTCCTCTAGCCGCTGAATGCCTAGGGTATAGAGCTCATCCTGCTGCGCTGGGCAGGGGGTTTTGCCCTCCAGGGCGATCCAGCTGGCCAGCCGCACCATCTGCGGGTTGGTCTCTAGGAAGCGGAAGTAGGCGATCATGGAGTCGTGGAGCAGCGACTCATTGCCATCGTAGCTGCGCAACATCGCCAGCTGACGGTTGTGGTATTCAGCGAAGCGGCGGGTCTTGACCGCGCTCCACAGCCCCTCCTTGGAACCGAAGTGGTGGTGGATGAGGCTCTTGGTGATCTTGGCGGTGCGGGCGATCTCGGCGATGGCCACCGCAGAAAACCCTCTCTCCAGGAACAGGCGCTCGGCGGTGTCCAGAATGGTATTGCGGGTGCTTTCCGGATCGCGCTTGGGGGAGATTTCCATGGTGGGGTGGCAGTGTGTCAAAAACCAGATTACACGGTGTCCTATCCGATAGTGTCAAGGTGACCTCTGCATAGACCATTCGATTCTAGTGCTTCTGGGCAGAGGTTGTAGGCTCGGCGGTGGCTTGGGGTGGTGCGCTCCTAGCCACCGCCAGGCCCCGAGTGCGGGGTGTGTTAACCAAGTCCCTGACTCACCTGGGGGGTGAGAGGCGCCAGTGTCCCTGACAACCATCCAATCTCAACAACTCACTTCGATCCGTGATCACTGTCTATTGGGGCTGCCCAGTGAGCAGGTGATCCAGCAGGTGGCACCCCGGGTGCGCACCGCCCTAGGGGCCAATTTCGTCAACTACAGCTGGCTCGACGATGCGGGTCAGATCTGCAACCACTACCTCATCGATCCCAGCTTTGCCCCCACCGCGCGCCTCTATTTCGACCGCTTCTACAATCGGGCCGAGCGGACGGCAGTGCCCACCCACCGCCACACCCTGACCCTCGGGGCGGTGGTGACCAACTCCGTGAGTTTTGAGTCAACGCTGCTCCACTCGGAACTCTTTGCCGATCTGCTGCGGCCGGCTCGGCTGCGCCACACCATGCGCACCGTGGTACGTGACAGCCTGCGGATCCACGGCACCATGACGGTGGGGCGTGACTTCGATGCCCCTCCCTTCGCCGGCGCCGATGAGCAGTTTATGACCCAAGTGGCACACTGGCTGGCCCATGCGGTGGTCACCGCCGGGCCGGTGGTGACGGAGCCGTCCCAGGTCGGTGACGGGGAGGAGGGGTTGATCATCGCCGATAGCCACGGTCGATTGGCCCACCTCTGCCCCGTTGCCCGCCGGCTCGCCTTCCTCATCAGCAACCCACGTATCGCCCCAGGGGCGGATTGGCAGGAGGATGGGGTGACCCCCCTTGCCCAGCGGTTGGTGGCCCTGTTGCAGCGGGATGCGGGGAGTCCGCCACTGCTGGAGTTGGCCAATGGCTGGGGCCGGTTTAGTCTGCGCGCCTTCCACCTCTTGCCTGCCATGGCTGGCGGCACTGGCATGGTGGGGATCGCCATCCGCCGGCGGCAGCCGGAGCTGCTGCGGCTACTGGAGGGGGTGGCGGGGCTGCCGCTCTCCCAACGGGAGCGGCAGGTGGCCCCCCTCTGGGCCAGTGGTGCCCGACGGGAGGAGATAGCCGCCCGACTCGGCGTGAGTAGCCATACCGTGGTGACCTATGTACGCTCTCTCTACGCCAAGAGCGGGGCGCGTGATGCCGCCACCCTGCGCGCCCTCCTGTTACGGCGCGCCGCCGAGGGGGTGGCAAGGATGTGAGTAGGAGGAGGGAGGGCCATTGGAGAGCAATAGGATAGGGGGCTGGATGATCTGGCCGAGTTGGCCGCGCTGGCGCTGTTACCTTGGCCTTGGGTTGATGCTCGATCTCCTCTTTGTGGTGACCTATGGCGGGGCTGGCGCCCTGGCCGAGGCGCGCGAGGGGCTGCGTCTGTGGTGGTCGTGGGAGCTGTCGTTACCGTTGGTGCCGCAGTTCATCTACCTCTACTACTCCCTGTTACTCCTGCTGCTACTCCCCCCATTCGCCCTCGCGCCGCAGGAGCTGCGGCGGCTCGCCAGGCAGCTGGCGGGCGCGACCTTAGTGGCCGCCGCGCTATTTCTGCTACTGCCGACCCAGCTCGGTTTTACCCGCCACCCCGAGTTGGCAAGCCTCTTTCCCCTTTTCGATCTGCTCTACCGCCTCGATCCACCCCATAATCTGCTCCCATCGCTCCATGTCACCTACGCCACCTTGGTGGTGGCGGCGCTGTTACCGCCATCCCCTCGCTGGTTGCGGCAGCTGCTATGGGTGTGGCTGCTGCTACTGTGTGCCTCCACTGTCCTGGTCCAGCAGCACCTCCTGCTGGATGTGGTTGCGGGCTGGGGGTTGGCGGCGGTCTGGGGTGGCCGTGGGGTCTGGGGTGTGCTGTTGGAGGGTGAACGGGTGGAGGAGGAGTGGGCGTGAAGCGATGGCTGAGATGGGGTTGGGTGGCGCTGTGGGTGCTATTGCCGGGGCTGGCCCAGGGGGAGGAGGCGGCCCATGAGGCCGATCACGAGGCGTTGCGGACGCTCTTGCGGGAGGCGACGGCGGCGGTCAACCGGCTCGATGCCCGGGCCCTTGAGGGGGTGATGGCGCCAGGCTTTGTTGCCATTCTGGCCGATCAGACCCCCATCACGGATGGGGCGGGTTTAGACGCCTACTTTGATCGCTACTTCCGTGCCCCCGACGCCCCTTTGACGGGGCTGACGCTGCAACCGGAGGCGGCCATTCCCACCCACTTTGTGACAGATCAGGTGGGGGTGGTCTACGGCAGCTCCCACGACAACTACCGTCTGCGGGGTGGGGGGGAGGTGGATCTGCTCTCCACCTGGTCGGCCACCGTGGTGAAGATGGATGGGCAGTGGCGGGTGCAGAGCTTTCATGCCGGGGTCGATATGACCGATAACCCCCTGCTTGATGCCGCCCGTTACGCGGGCTACGGCTGGGGTGGGGGTGGGCTTCTGCTGGGCGGTGGCCTAGTGGCGCTGCTGTTTTGCCGGCGCCGGGCGGGATGAGTCGCCCTGGGGGGTAAGAGGCGCCCCCCGCAGGGCGGGGGACGTGGTAGGAGGCTTCAGTCGGGCAGGGTGATGTTTAACTCCAGCACCTCACAGTCGCCGTCTCGATCGAGCTGGATGTGCACCTGGTCGTCGCTGATCTGCACATATTTGCGGATCACCGTCAGCAGCTCCTGCTGTAGTTCAGGCAGGTAGGCGTGGCGCCCACGGGAGCTGCGCTGGTGGGCAATGACCACCTGCAATCGCTCCTTTGCGACCGCTGCGGAACCCTTCTTTTCGCTGCGGAAATACTCAAGAAATCCCATGTTCTCCCCCATCAGCCGAACAGCCGCTTGAGTAGCCCCTTCTTCTCTTGGGTGAGAAAACGGTGGGGCCGCTCCTCACCTAGGAAGCGGGCCACAACGTCCGCATAGGCCTGACCGGCATGGTCCTTCTCATTCAGGATCACCGGCTCACCGGCATTGGAGCACTGCAACACCCCTTCAGACTCGGGGACCACTCCGAGCAGCGGCACCCGCAGCAGCTCGATGATGTCCTCCACGCTCAGCATGTCGCCGGTCTCCACCCGCTCCGGGTCATAACGGGTGATGAGTAGATGCTCTTTGATCGGATCATCCCCCTCCACGGCACGGCGCGACTTGCTGGCCAGGATGCCGAGCATCCGATCCGAGTCACGGAGGGAGGAGACCTCTGGATTGGTGACCACCAGCGCCTCATCGGCAAAATACATCGCCATCTGCGCCCCCGACTCGATGCCGGCTGGGGAGTCGCAGATGATGTATTCAAAGCCCTCTTTCATCAGCTCCTCCATCACCCGGCCAACGCCACCGAGATTGAGCGCCTCTTTGTCGCGGGTCTGCGAGGCGGGGAGGATGTAAAGCTCCTTGATGCGCTTGTCCCGCACCAGGGTCTGGTTGAGGTTGGCATCACCGTTGATGAGATTGACGAAGTCGTATACCACTCGCCGCTCGCACCCCATGATGAGGTCGAGATTGCGCAGCCCCACGTCGAAGTCGATCACCACAGTTTTGTGGCCGTGCATCGCAAGTCCAGTGGCAAACGCCGCCGCGGTGGTGGTCTTGCCGACTCCCCCCTTGCCCGAAGTGACTACGATGATTCTGCTCACTGCTGCTGTTCCTCCCAGGGATGCTCAGCGCCCTAGCGCCGGCATCGGTTCGATAATGAGCTGTTCACCCGCTAGCCGGACCTGGACCGGGGCCCCCCGCAACTGGGCGGGGATCTCCTCCAGCACACGGTAGTGCCCTGCTACGGAGAGTAGTTCGGCCTCTAAAGCCTGGCAGAAGATGCGGGCGGAGGTATCTCCCTGCACGCCGGCCAGGGCGCGTCCGCGCAGGGGGCCATAGACATGGATACAACCGTCCGCCAACACCTCCGCGCCGCTGCTTACCGGGGCGAGTACCACTAGATCGCCACCGGAGTAGACCTGTTGCCCCGAACGGATGGGGCGTTCCACCACCTTAGCCCCCTGGCGCAACTGCTCCGGTGCACTCTGCTCCGGTAGCGCCAGCGGCTCCTCCTGGCGGCTCTCCGGCAGCAGCGCCCAACCCGCGGCGAGGGCGGCGCGGCGCTGCTCCGGACTACCGTTGCGCACCCCCACCGGCACCATCGACTCAGCCAGCAGCGCTGCCCGCAGGCGGTCGAAGTCAGGCAGCTGAGCCAGCTCCGCCACCGACTGGAGATCCAGCACGATGGGGGCACCGCGGAACATGGCCGGGGCCCGCGCCACCTGGCGTTGCAGCTCTGCCTCCAGATCGGTGCAGGCCGGGTCGGTCAGACGCAGGCTGGTCATCAGCTGCATCCCCGCGCGCAGGGTGAAGGGGACAGGGCGCTCGACGGCAGACATGGGAGCAGGTGGTGAGGGGTGGTGAAAATTGACTTGGCGCATTATCGCATAGCCCTCGACGACGGCTAGATGGTAAGCAGAGTGTAAAACGGTCTGTGTTACCACTCTCTTTCATAGATGAGACGGCGATCACATCCCGTGACGTAGGACTAACACTGACATGAGAAGCGGACTTTTGGCGACATACCTCGCAAAACTACTGAGATACAGTTCACACAACGAACGGCGAAAACGCCAGAGACGAACCGGAGGCCCAGGCCATGACCGTTGCTCAACCCACCATGGTTTCGACCCGGCTGGAGGCTGGTCTTGCCCTGCTCGGTCGTGCCCTGTCGGGGGCGCTGCGGGCCGCCCGTCCCAACTGGTGTTGTGTCGATTGCGGCAAGGTGGCCTCCGCATTAAGTGCCGCCGGCCTGCGCCACCGTACTGAATTCGGCTCCGACCAGGCCTGGTTGGAGTACCTGGAACGGGAGGTGAGCGCCTATGAAGAGCGCCACCCCCAACAGCCCCGCGCCGTCTGTGCCGATGAGGCGCAGCTCCGCAGCTGGCAGGAGCGTTGGCAGCTGCATCGGCAGCTACAGCGAGGCCTGTTCCAGGGCCGCAAATAGTTTCCCGCGCTCAGCCTGAAACGCGCTTTGGGGCACCCCGTGTGCCCCTTCTTTTTTTCTACCTCCCCTCCACCCCAGCGACCACTGGGCGACCCAAGCCAAAGAGTCGCGCTATGCTTAACCCCCCGATTTTCAGCGCGACCCCGCCATACGGGTCCTGCGGCAGCCACTATCGCCCAATACAAGGAGAATAATGATGCCCCGCTACGCCACCTCCCAGATCCGCAACATCGCCCTGGTGGGCCACACCGGCAGCGGCAAGACCACCTTGGTGGAGGCGCTACTGGAGCGGGCCGGCGCCATCCCCAGTGCCGGCAGCATCGAGAAGGGCTCTACGGTCTGTGACTTTGATGAGCTGGAGCGGCTCCACCTCCACTCCCTCTCCTCCGCTGTGGTAAGCATGGACCACGATGAGATCCACGTGAATATCATCGATACCCCGGGCCTGCCCGATTTCATCGGCCAGGCCATTGCCGCCTTCCCGGCGGTGGAGACGGTGGCGGTGGTGATCAACGCCGCCACCGGCATCGAGCCGGTGACCCGGCGGATGCTGGAGTGGGCTGGAGAGCGCAAGCTCTGCCGGATGATCATCATCAACCGCATCGACGCCGAGCAGTTGGAGCTGGAGGCGCTGGTGGCCAGCCTGCGGGAGGAGTTTGGCGCCGAGTGCCTACCCCTCAACCTCCCGGCAGTGGGCGGCGGGGTGGCGGACTGCTTCTTTGAACCGGCCGGAGCGGCCGCCTTCTCCTCGGTGGCGGAGACCCACACCCAGATCGTCGATCAGGTGGTGGAGATGGATGAGGCACTGATGGCGATCTACCTAGAGCAGGGGCAGGCGCTCAGCCCGGCCCAGCTGCACGACCCCTTTGAACAGGCGATGCGCGAGGGGCACTTGGTCCCCATCTGCTTCACCTCCGCCCGCAGCGGTGATGGGGTGGCGGAGCTACTACGGGTGATGGAGCGGCTGATGCCCAACCCGACGGAGGGCAACCCACGTCCCTTCCTCAAGGGGGAGGGGGCGGCGGCTACCCCCTTCGTCGCCACCCCCGATCCCGAGCGCCATGTGGTGGCCCACTGCTTCAAGGTGATGGCCGACCCCTACGTGGGCAAACTGGGGGTGTTCCGTATCCATCAAGGGACGGTGACCCGCGACTCCCAGCTGTTTGTCGGTGACGGCCGCAAGCCGTTCAAGGTGGGCCACCTCTTCAAACTCCAGGGGAAGCAGCAGCTGGAGGTGGACGCCGGCATCCCGGGCGATATCTGCGCCGTCGCCAAGGTGGAGGAGATCCAGTTCGACGCCGTGCTGCACGACTCCCATGATGAGGACTACCTGCACATGCGGCCGCTGCCCTTCCCGCTGCCGGTGTTTGGGCTGGCGGTGGCCCCCAAACGGCGTGGCGATGAGCAGCGGCTCGCCACCGCCCTGGCGCGGGTGGTGGAGGAGGACCCCTGCCTCAACATCGAGCACGATGCCGATCTCAATGAGACGGTGCTGCGCGGTCTAGGCGACATGCACCTCAAGTTCGCCCTGGAGCGGATGCAGCAGCGCTTTGGGGTCGAGGCCGACACCCGTCCCCCCAAGATCCCCTACCGCGAGACCCTGAGCCGCCCCGCCGAGGGTCACCACCGCCACAAGAAGCAGAGTGGTGGCGCTGGCCAGTTCGGTGAGGTCTTTTTGCGGGTGGAGCCGCTGGAGCGGGGGGCGGGCTTCCGCTTCACCGATGCGGTGAAGGGGGGGACCATCCCCGGCCAGTTCATGCCGGCGGTAGAGAAGGGGGTACGCCAGGCGATGGCCGGTGGCGCGGTGGCCGGTTTCCCGCTCCAAGACCTGGCGGTCACCATCACGGACGGCAAGTATCACGAGGTGGACTCTAAAGAGGTGGCCTTCGTCGCCGCCGGCAAGCGCGCCTTTCTGGATGCCGTCGCCAAGGCGGTGCCGGTGGTACTGGAGCCCATCGTCCAGCTGGAGGTGGTGGTGCCGGGTGATGGCATGGGGGCAGTCACCGGCGAGCTGGCCGCCAAGCGGGCCCAGGTACTGGGCAGCCGCGCCCTGCCGCGCGGCCTGATGGCGGTGACCGCCCAGGCGCCGCTGGCGGAGCTGAATCTATTTGCCGACCGGCTGCGCGCCCTCACCGGCGGCCAGGGCAGTTACACCCTGGAGTTCAGCCACTACCTACCGGTGCCGCCGGGGATCCAGCGGCAGCTGGCGGAGGAGTGGAAGCCCCACCCCGAGGAGGATTGAGGGGGGGAGTGGCGCCCCGCTGCTCAATACTCGTAGGCACCGATATCGGGCTGGGCGTCGCGGCTGCCACCGCCATAGGCGGTGGTGGCGCTGGCGCTGCTGTGGCCGGCGTCCACCATCGGCGAGCTGGCGGAGGCGGCGCGTAGATCGTAAGGGGCCAGGCTGCTGGCAAACTGGGGGGCCAGCGCCTGGGAGGCACCATCGAGGCCGCTGGCCCCCTGCCAACTGGCGAGATCACCAGAGCCGCGCTCCCACTCGCCGCTGCCAGATCCGCAGAGGTTGTTATCCACCACCGCGTAGGCGCTGCTGGCCAGATCGAGATCGAAACAGGCCCAGTTGCCACTGCCGCCGCTGTAGTGGATCGCATTACTCACCAGCTGGTGGCCGCTCCCCTCGCCGCCGAGGGCGATGGCAGTGGCACCGCTACTCAACAGGATGGAGTTGTTGCGCACCGTCACCGCCTGGAGTGGCAGGTCGTCCGCGGCGCGGCTGCGATCGGGGATGGCGATGGCCGTTGTCCCCAACAGCCGGTCGCTGATGATGAGATTGTTCTCCACCGTACACTGCTGGCAGGAGGCGAGGCCGATGGCGACATTGCCCAGCTGCTCTAAACGGTTGCCGCGTACCACCAGCTGGGTGAACCCCTCGGCGCTGGAGTAGGCGGGGTCAACGGCGATCCCCCAACAGCCGTCGGTCGCCGTGCCGGCCGGTTCATGCAGGTAGTTGGCCTCAATGGTTAGGCCGTTGTGGAGGCCGTGGGCCACCAGCGGTGCCCCGGCGCAGCCGCCATCCACCTGCACCGAGCGGTAAAGCTCATTCCCGGCGATGCGCATCCCAGTGACCAGGCCGGCGGGGCTGCTGGCATAGATCTGGTGATAGAAGACCGCCCCGGCATAGCCGTTGTTCTCAAAGTAGTTGGCTTCTAGGGTGCAGCCGTCACAGCCACCCAGCCAGCCCTGCCCGGAGTTGTCGAGGAGGCGCGAGTAGGTGAGGCGGACGCGGGCACTCTTGCCATCACTGCCGCCGGCCGGGGGGGAGTTGTAGCCCCCAATCTGCACCCCGATGGCAAACCCCTCGATGGTGAGACGGCAGAGCGCCACATCATCCACGTCGTTATAGATGAAGACGCCAACGCTGCTACTGCCGGCACCACTCAACGCCAGATCGGCGATGCGATACCCCTCCTGGTGGCTGGCCACCCCGCCATTGGCGAGATCAAACAGCGTCACATCGCTGGCCGCCGTCAGGCGCGGCGCCGCCTCATCGCCACTGGCCCAGGGTGGGGTGTAGGAGCGCAGGGTGCAGGGGGCGGCGGCGGTACAGCGGCTGTTGACCCAGTTGAGGGTGGTGGCGGTGGTGAAGGCGCCGCCACGGCAGAAGGCGATGGTGTCTCCGGCCGCCAGGCTGGCGAAGAGCTGGCGCGCCTTGGCATAGGTGCGCAGGGGCGCGTTGGGGGTGGTGCCAGTGGCAGTGTCGTCGCCGACCTGGCACTCCCCATCGGCGCCGCTGTTGCAGTCACAGAGATACCAGGTGGTGCCGCCACTCCCCAGCGGCTCCAGGCCGCAGAGATCGGCGCTCACCTGGGGGGTGGCGTGGAGCCTGGCACCGGCGGCGACACTGAAGTCGGGGCCGAGCTGGACCCGCGGTGCCGCCAGCTCCAGCTCGGCGCCACTGCTGACCCCGCTGCCGGCCTCGCTGGTGATGCTATTGCGGCTGTTGCAGGTGAGGGTTGGGGGGGCGGTGAGGGTGCCGTGGAACTGCATGTCGGCGCCGCTGCAAGCCGCCTCGGCGAGGGCGCCGGAGGCGGCCAGCAGTAGTAGGGCACCGGGGAGGGTGGCACGGGACATGGTGGGGCTCCGGCTCCGATGGCTAGCGGACTCTACCATAGCTAGGGGGGTTGGCAGCCTGCGGTGTAGATCGCAGCTCGCCCCCTTGCGGCGTGGTAGAAGTGGCGCCAGCGCGGGCGCCACTGGCGGCCCCGCACCCTGTCGCCCCTGCCTGCGGGAGAGGGCGTCGCCACCGGACGGTCTACGGTCTATCGAGGAGCCCACTGCCATGCGCGCCCTTCCCCTCTCTCTGTTGCTGCTGGCGGCGGCGCCGGCCGGCGCCCTGCCCAGTGTCGGCGGCTGTCCACTGCTGCCGTTTGACGACATCTGGAACACCCCGATCGACAACCTGCCGCTTGACCCCAACTCCGCGGCTTATGTCTCCACCATCGGTAGCAGCAGCTATCTCCACGCCGATTTTGGGTCCGGTACCTGGGAGGGCTATCCCATCGGGATCCCCTATAACATCGTCCCCCAGGGGCAGCCGCTGGTGGATGTCGCCTTCTTGTACGCCGACGAGAGTGACCCCGGTCCCTACCCCATTCCTCCCGGCGCCCTCATCGAGGGGGGCTCCGATCACCATGTGCTGGTGGTGCAGCAGGGGAGCTGTCGCCTCTACGAGACCTACGCCAGTGAGCCGCAGCCAGACGGCAGCTGGAGCGCGGGCTCAGGGGCGGTGTTCGATCTCAACAGCAGCGCCCTGCGTCCCGCCGGCTGGACCTCCGCCGATGCCGCCGGCCTCCCTATCCTGCCGGGGCTCGCCCGTTACGACGAGGTGGCGGCAGGGGAGATCAACCACGCCCTGCGCTTCACCGCCCCCGAGACCCGCCGCGCCTACGTCTGGCCGGCGCGCCACTACGCCTCCTCCCTCACCGCCAGCAACTACCCCCCCATGGGGCAGCGCTTCCGCCTCAAGGCCAGCTTCAACAGCAGCGGCTTCTCGCCCCAGGCCCAGGTGATCCTGACCGCCCTCAAGCGCTACGGCATGATCCTGGCGGACAACGGCTCCAGCTGGTACATCTCCGGTGCCCCCGATGAGGGGTGGGATAACGATCAGCTACATGAACTCCACCAGCTCACCGGCAGCGACTTTGAGGCGGTGGACCTCTCCAGCCTGTTGATCGATGCCGACTCCGGTCGGGTACCGTGCAGCGGTAGCCAGATCGCCGTGGAGTCGCGCCACTATGTCAGTGGTGAGCAGATCACCTGCACCGCCAGCGAGGGGATCGCCACCTCCGGCACTGTGGAGGTGGAGGCGGGGGCGCAGGTGGAGTTTATGGCACCCCAGGTGGCGCTACCGCCCAACCTGCACGTGAAGCCGGGGGCGGCGTTTCGGGCTGGGCCGTAACTAGTGATGCGGGCCCGCCCCAGCGGCCGGAGGGTGGGCCGCTGGGTCTACGGGCTAGGTGCCCGCGCCGGCTGCTTGCGGGACACGCAGGTGGCGTGCCAGGAAGTCGAGGAGCTTCGCTCGATAGGGGCCTGGAGCGAAGTTCAGCAGGTCAACATGGGCGGCCCCTGCCACCCGCCAAAACTCCTTGGGCCCGTTGGCCGCGGCAAAGAGCCGCTCGGTCTCGGCGATGGTGGTCTCCCTGTCGATCGTGCCGCCGGCGATCAGTACCGGCCCCTTGAAATCGCCAATCTTGTCGATGGGTTGTAGCCCCCGTGGATCGACCCCAAGGCGCGGTTTCAATTGCAGCGTGAGCAGGGGGGTCAAGAGGGCGCCGTAGCGGCTGTTGAGGAGGATGTTGAGGTGGTTGCCCACCGTCTCCTCTATGGTTGGGTAGACGGACTCCAGGACGAGCGCATCCACCTCAAGCGGCCCCTGGCCCAGCAGCGCCGCGGCGCCACCCATGGAGATCCCGATGGCAGCGAGATCGGTGCAGCCGAGGTCCGAACGCATGAACGCCGTCGCCGAGCGGGCATTCTCCGACTCAAGGTAGCCAAAGGTGATCTGCTCACCCGGGCTCTCACCATGGGCCTGAAAATCGAACAGCAGCGATGAGTAGCCGGCGTGGCGTAAGAGGCGCGCCCGTTCAACCATGATGCGCCTGTCGGCACGCATCCCATGCAGTAACAGGACACACGGCGCCCCTGCGCCGGCCGATACGAACCACCCCTTCAGCCCAGCAAACGCCACGGGTTGCGCATTCAGATCCGGCGGTGCAGCGCCCACCTCCCGTGGCGCCGGGGCGGCAAACTCAGAGCCCATGTGGTAGGCGAGATAGCCCACGGCGAGGGTTAGAAACAGCAAAAATAGGGCCGCAATGGTCCGCAACTCCTGCTCCTTACATTGATTAGATGGACGCGACCCTCGGCGTATCTGCCTCGGGCCGTAGTGGTGGGTTTTATACCCGGTAGGTGAAGGCGCGATCTACCCGACGCACCGCCAGCAGTGACTGGAACTCAGCCCCAAACGCCCCGGCCTCCTCCAGCGCCGCCAGCAGCGGCTCCAGGAGCCGCTCGGGTAGCAGCATCGCCACCGCCAGCCGCGCCTTGGCCAGCTCAGCGGGGTGGCCGGTTGCCACCGCCAACCGCAGGGGGGCGATGGTGGCGCCGGTCACCCCCACCCCGAGGGCGCGGGCAAACAGCTCATCGGCGTGCTGCTCCGGGGTGATGAGGGTCGCCTCCACTCCGCTGAACCAGCCGCGCCGCCGGCCCCGCGGCCGCTCACCGGCGGCGCTGCGCCAGTCGATCCCGCCGGTGAGGCGGTCGAGGGCGGCGACGATGCGATCGACACTGGCCGCCTGCCCCACCTGGCCGCGGGAGAGGCGGGTGTTGATGAGGCCGTGGCTCACCGGATAGCTATAGATCAGCCCCTGGCCCGGCAGGTGGAGCCGACCGGCCCGCACCATATGTTCCATCACCTCCTCGGCGTCACTCTGGGAGTCCACCAGGGAGATGATCTCCTTCTCCGCCGGGATGGTGATGCGCAGCAGCCCCAGCCGATCCCGCAGCCCCAGGCCGGTGCCAAAGGAGAGGGTGGGGACCGAGGCGTTGAGGGTGAGCACCTCCAGGGCGATGTGATCGCCTCGGCCGCGCCGCACCACGCAGCCGATCCCCACCAGATCGGGGTAGAAGGTGTGGTGGAGGGTGGCTGGCGGGATGGTCACCTGCGGCAGCAGCGGCTCAAAGCCGCGCAGTAGCAGCAGTGGATCGCTATAGACCGAGCCCATCCCCGGTCGCACCAGGCGGCCGTGGTGGGCGATGAGATCGAGCACCGCCAGCTCTTGATCGGCCGGGACAAACAGGGTGAGGAGATCGGCCGCATCCTGTTGCAGGGTGACGCCACCGGAGAAGAGCCCAGTGATCCCGCGCCGCTCCTCCAGGTGGGCCGAGCGGGCGAGGGTGGCGTAGTGGTCCAACCCCGCCTCCAGCAGGGCGTGGCGCAGCTCCTGTGCCAGTAGGTGGTCGATGACGGCGGTGATGCGGCTATAGTTCACGCCGGCCGGTCCTCCAGTTCGTTCTCCTCTGCCAACTCCAGCTCGCGGCGGTGGCGGGCGGTGACATAGAGCCCCACCGCCAACACCGAGATGATGGGGCAGACCGAGGCCATGGCCAGCAGCCCAAACCCCTCCACCCCACCCGCCTGGGCGCCGATCCCGAGTCCCAGCGCCAGCACCAGCGGCACAGTGATGGGGCCGGTGGTGACCCCGGCAGCATCCCAGGCGATATCGGTAAACTCATCGGGGGCGATGTAGGTGAGCGGTAGCAGTAGTAGGTAGGGGGGGACGATGAGCCAGGCGAGGGGGAGGTCCCAGACGATCTTCACCACCCCGACGGTGAGGCCCAGCCCCACCCCAATCGCCACCGCCTGCACCAGTAGCGCCTTGCGGAAGCTGCCGCCGGTGACCCGCTCCACCGTCAGGCCGAGGGCGTTCAGGGCCGGCTCTGCCAGGGTGGCGGCATAACCCATCACAAAGGCGAAGGCGAGTACCAGGGCGATGCCGGGGCCGTTACTAAACAGCGGGCCGAAGCTGGGGATATGGGTGTAGCGGCCACTGGCGGCGTCGAAGCGTTCGGCCGCAAAGGGCACCGGCTGCACTGTCTGCCCCTGCTGGATGAAAAAGAACGGCGCCGGTTGACCGTCGGCCGCCAACGCCTGCTGCACCAAGGCGGGGTCGAACGGCTCCACCACCTGGCTCAGCTCCGGCTGCCAGATGGCGGTATAGGCCGCCGGCAGCCGCTCCCCCAGTTGATTCCCGAGGCGCGCCAGCCCCAGCTCAATGCCGATGTTGAACAGGGTCATTCCCGCCAACGCGAGGCCGATGCCGAGGGCCACCTCATCGCCATGGCGCAGCCGAAAGCGGAGCGCCTTGAGCACCAGCAGCAGGAACAGCGAGAGCGGCAGGATCGCCTGCACCGCCAGCAGCAGGTTGGGGAGGAGCCGCCCGCTCAGCTCCCCTCCGCTACCGGCCGTTGGCGCCGTGGCGACAAACCCCGCAGCCGCCTCTTGCAGGGTGGGTGGGGCCGTAGCGAGCCAGTGGGCAAAATTGGCGTCGTCGCCGAAGGCGCGCTGGCGGGTATCGGCATCGGTGGCGTAGTGGGCCACCTGGCGGCGTAGCGCCTCCCCATCGCCGGCGAAGAGGGCGTCCCGCCCCGCCTCCGAGCCGTGGCGCAGGGCGTAGCCGATGAGTCGTTGCTCGTCGCCGCCGAACAGCGTCAAGGCGGCCGTCCGCCCATTGGGGGCAAATAGCTCCGCCTCGCTACTGGGGGCAGGGGCGCGGCCGGTCAGGCTCACCCCCAACAGCAGCACCGCCAAGATGGGGAAGAGCGAGGCGAGGGTCACCACCCCAAACCCCTGCGACTCCCCCTCGCCCGAGGTGACCACCCGCGACACCCCGATCCCCAGCGCCAGCACCAACGGTACCGTTACCGGGCCGGTGGTGACCGCGCCGCTGTCCCAAGCCAGGCCGGTGAGATAGCGCAGATTGGGATCGAACCAGGCCCATAGGGTGAGGGCGGCGCAGCTCCCCACCAGACCATAGATAAACGGCTTCAGCGACCACTGGAACAGAAACCGCAGCATCCCTCCCACCACCGCCGCCCCCACCCCGAGGCCGACGCTCCACACCAGGGCGTCGGCGTAGTCGTTGAGTAGCAGAAACAGCAGCGGCGCCTCCCAGGGACGGATGGCGGCCCCAGCGGCTCGCAGTACGCCGATGGCCGGCTCGGCAAAGGTGGCCCCCACCCCCAGCAGAAAGGCAAACGGTAGGATCAGCGTCAGCCCCGCCCGCTGCGGTAGTCGTAGACCGATATGCTCCCCCAGTGGCATCAGGCCCAGCAGCAGCCCCTCCATAAACAGCGTCAGCCCCCCGACCACCAGCGCCAGACCCAGTGCCACCAACGCCGCATCACGGATAGGGATCCCCAGCACCCAGATCTGGAACAGCACCAGATAGAGCACGATAGGCGCCACCGCCTGGATCTGGGCGGCGAGCCGCTCGCGGGCGTAGTCGCCGATGAGGCGCAGCGCCTGGGGGAGGGTGACCATGGATTGGGGGTCCTGTGCTGTGGGTTCCTAGGGCCAGGGCATCCCCTGGGCTGTTGTTTTTACGCCGGCCCACGCGGGGACGTCAATCATGGGAGAAAGGGGCACTCTGGTAAGGTAGGGGGGGCGTCGGGCAGCGGGTGCAGTGCCACCGAGAGGGCGGGCGCGGACGTGCTGGGCGTACAGTCGAAGGGCCGGTGGATCGCCTGGGCGGCGGTGGTGGACCTTGGACCAGTGGCGGGGGCGGCCAGCCAGGGCGCCCGTGGGGCGTGCAAGAGAAGAGGAGAGAACGTAAATGAGATATCGATGGGGAGTCTGGGGAATCGCCGCACTATTTTCCACAAACGCACTGGCGTGTGACCTGTTCAGCGCGATTATCGATGGGGATGCGGTCGCAGTGGATCGCTGTATCCAGGCCGGGGGGGAGGTGAATAAGCACTCTGCCATGGCAGGCGCGAGCCCCTTGATCATCGCGGTCAATCATAGCGATCGGATCTCCCCGCGCATCGTGGCGGCGCTGATCAAGGCGGGGGCCGATGTCAATTATAGCGATGACTACGGGACGGTCCCGCTGACTCAGGCCGCCAAAAAGGGCTATATGGCGGTGGTGCAATTGCTAGTGGAGGGCGGTGCAGATATTGATATCAAGGGCCAGGATGGGCATACGCCCCTGATGGAGGCCGCCATGTCTGATCAACTCGAAGTGGTGCAGTTTTTGATTGCGCAGGGCGCGGATATCCACCTGCAAGACGCTTCGGGTCAAGATGCCTTGGCGCGGGCTAGAGGCTGGAAACGGGAGCGAGTGGTGCGCTATCTGGAGTCTTTGTCACCCGCCCCCGGCCCTCAGTAGAGGGGCTAGAGTGGGCGGTTGGGAGGGCGGGTAGAACCGGAGGGATCCGGGCACGGGCCGGATCCCAAAAACCAGCATCTCCTGTCACTACATTGGATCACTACAGCGTCTGTTCGCCCTGGCGCAGTGTCAAAATGCGCACGCCGCTCCGGGTTACGGCCACGGTGTGCTCGAACTGAGCCGATAGTTGCCCGTCGCGGGTGACGACCGTCCAGCCGTCGTCTTCGGTGCGCACGGCGTGCCGCCCCTGGTTCACCATCGGCTCGATGGTGAACACCATGCCTTCTCGTAGTACCAGACCCGTTCGCGGTTTACCCCAGTGCAGCACTTGCGGCTCCTCGTGCATTTCGCGTCCGATGCCGTGTCCGCAGAATTCCCTGACGATCGAATAGCCATTCCTGCGGGCATACCGCTCGATGGCGTGACCCACGTCACCGAGCGTAGCGCCCGGACGGACGGCCTGGATGCCCTTCCTCATCGCTTGATAAGCCACTTGCACAAGCCGCCGCGCCGGTGGTGGCACCTCGCCCACCAGATAGGTCTTGCTGGAATCGGCGATGTAGCCGTTTTTCTCCAGTGTGATGTCGAAATTGACGATGTCCCCGTCCTGCAGGATGTCCGCAGAAGAAGGGACGCCGTGGCAGACCACATGGTTGCGGGAGGCGTTGAGCGCGTAGGCGTACCCGTATTGCCCTTTGCTGGCCGGGCGCGCGTTGAGTTCATGGACGATGAGGCTATCGACTAGATCGTTGACCTGCATCGTGGACATGCCGATCAGCTTCAGCCGATCAAGATGCCCGAACACCTGCGCCAGCAGCCGGCCCGACTCCGCCAGCAGTACGATTTCTTCCGGCCGCTTGGTCATGCCGACCCCACCTTGGGGGGGTGTACTACAACACCTGCGGCCTGTAGTTCACGAGCAATAATTTCGTTGAAGCTCTGCGTTGGATTCATTTCGCACAGCATACCGATCCTGATCCAGAAGGCCGCCTGCCCATTGATCGACCGGCACGAAACAGCGCTTGCCTTGCGCAGTTGGTCATGCAGATCGTCGTCGATATTCACGATACCCATGTGCTTTGATATATATGAAACATATGCGGATCATATGGCCAATCTGGCCATGGCGCAAGTGAACTACTGAGGTAACCAAAGACTGGGAGTGAAACCAGGTCCTTCGGGGACTATCGCCGCTTATCGGAAGCAGGATGTAACATCATGATTTAAAAGATAGATATGTCACGAAAGCCATCGGGCACCTATCGCCGGGCAGCGCAACGGATTGAGGGTAGAGGTGACGATAAGAACCGAAGGCCGGATTGAGACCTCCCTTGTTTACTATCCAGGCAAGCAGCAGGAGGCCGTTGGGCATCGGCTACGCGCCTTGTTGGAGGTGGCGGGGGCCGTGGAGCGCAGGGCTGGGTGGTGCTTAACCGCTAGGCCTTTGAGCGGGTTGTAGGCGATCTGCTGGCCCTTGTGCGTGAGATAGCAGCGGCCAACGGCTGGCAGGTGGGGTTGACCCCTCGGCAGAGGGGGCGCCACCGCCTGGCTGGTGATCTCGCTACCACCAGAGGGTGGGCCGGCGCTCCCCTCTGACGCACCACTCCCCTCACCCTGCCAGCTGCCTGCCACGCCGCGGTAGGCTGACCATCAGCACCCCGCCCAACACCAGGGTGGTCCCGGCCAATTGGGCGCCACTGATGGGTTCGCCAAGGAACAGTGCGGCTAGGGCGATGGTGGAGACCGGTCCCACTGCACCGATGAGGGCGGCGGAGCGGGCCCCCACCCGTTGGATACCGGCAGCGAGCAGGAAGGCGGGCATCACCGTTGAGAGTAGGGCCATGCCAAAGGCCAGGGCGTAGACCGCTGTCGGCTGGTGCAGGGCGGCGAGGGGATGGCTGCCCAGGAACTGCGCCACACTGGCACCGCAGGCGATGGTCATCGCATAGGCCGTGAAACGGACCGAGCCGAGGCGCCGCATCACCTCCCCACTACCCACCAGATAGACCGCATAGGCCAGCGCGCTGCCAAATACCAGCGTTGCCCCCAGTATCACATGGTCGCCTTGGAGGTGGGTGTCGCGCAGGAACACCAGGGCTATTCCGCCGTAACTCAGCGCCATGGCGATCACCTCTCGCCGCCCGACAGGCCGGCGAAAGAGCACGGCGGTGATGAGCACCACCAGTGTGGGGTAGAGGAATAACACCAGCCGCTCCAGACCGGCACTGATGTAGACCAGTCCGAGGAAGTCGAGCAGGCTCGCCAGGTAGTAGCCGAGTAGCCCCAGCCCTATCACTAACCACCAGTCTCGGCGCTGTAGCAGAGGTCCGCTACCGCGCAGCGACCACCAGGCCGCCAGCAGGAAAAAGGGAACCGAGAGCACCATACGCAGCGCTAACAGGGTGACGGCATCCACCCCGTGGCGGTAGGCGAGTTTGATCAGCACTGCCTTGGCGGAGAAGCCGATGGCGGCGATGAGTACAAAGGCGACGCCGATCAGCGGGGCGCGCCCCTCACTGATGGGGGTCGCGGGGTGGCTATTGGTCACTGCAATGCCCTCCTGGGTCGGGCGGGCCGGGCAGCGTGGTTGGGGTAGGGAGGTGACCAACGCGGCGCTAGGCCCGCGGTGGTCGATGGATTCGGATTAGGACGAACGCCGACAGCCGCGGTTACGGGGTAACCACAGCCATTTTTTGCCGGTCAGTTGGTGGTGAGAGGGGGACATGGGGCTGGAGTCTACAAACCCCTCTTGGCCTGTGTCAAACCGCTGCCGTAGGCGGCTGTCACAGCATCACCTGGGGGTCGAAGCCGAGTCGTAAACCGCCCCAGTGGCGGCCGTTGATGTAGATGGGGAGGGAGAGGTCGTTGAGGATCTCGCCGGTGTCGCGCATGTAGGTCTGGAGCAGGAAGCTGGTGGTGTTGCGGGCGGCGCGGATGCCGGTGGGGTCATTGAAGATGCGTTTATCCCGGCTGCTGACGATATCTTGAGCGGGATCGCCCGTGAGGGGCTGCGAATATTTGCGGTTATGGGTGGGGCCGTAACCGTTCTCATCGACACAGAGGGCGAAGGTGCCGCCGGGTACCGCCTGGGTCAGTTCGTCGTAGAGCCCCTGTAGCTCAGCGGCAAAGGCGTCGTCGTAGCTAGTGTGGTACTTCTGCGGGGCGGTGTTGGGGATGGGGCGGTAGTTGCGGTCGAATAGGTCGAGGCCGCTATCCGCCAGCTGCTGGATGGTTGTCTCGATCCGGTCGCGGTAGCTGCGGGTGGTGGCCAGCAGGGTATCGAAGGTCCCATCGCCGACGGTGAAGTGGGAGACCACCTCCTGTACCTTTTCGGTGGCTAGGCTGAGGTCGGCCGAGGAGTGACGCGCCCCCTCCATCCGCTCCGCCAGGGTGTGGCTGGCGGAACGGATGCGCTCCACGCCGTCGCTCACCGTGCTACTGGAACTCTGCAACTGGTTCATCGCACCGGCGATCTCATTGAGGTGGCGGCTGGTCTCGGCAAAGTCCACGACGAGGGTGGAGAAGAGTTCGGCGGAGCTGTCGATGGTGAGCTTGGTGTGTTGGGTATCCTGGTGGATGGCATCGGTCTCCCGCGCCGTTTCGGCCACCAGCTCAGTCATCGCGGCGATATTGCTGGAGATCTCTACCGTCGCCCCCTTGACCCGTTCCGCCAGCCGGCGCACCTCCTCGGCCACCACCGCAAACCCGCGTCCGGCCTCGCCAGCGCGAGCCGCCTCAATGGCGGCGTTGAGCGCCAGCAGGTTGGTTTGATCGGAGACGTTCTCAATGAGCTGGACGATCTGCTGGATGCTCTCGGAACTGTGGTTGAGATCCTCTACCGTGGCGTTGAAACGGGAGAGGCGGTCACTGATGCTGGCCACCCGCAAGGCGGCACTCTGGAGATCCTGGAGCGAGGTGTTGGCCCGCTCCAGATTACTGGCGGTGGTGGTCGAGAGATCGAGGGCGTGGCTGGAGACACTATCAATGGCGTGGGTGGTCTGGGCGCTTGCGGCCAGCATCGCGTCGGCTAGCTCCTGCTGGTGACGGGCCTGACTAGCGGTATCACGGATCCCCTTGGCCAGTCGTACCGACTCCATGGCAATACTCACTGCCATGCGCCGCACATCGGTGATGGTGGTGCGCGCCTTATAGAGGAATAGGTTGTAGCTCTCCGAGAGATCGCGGATCTCATCGTGGGTGATGAGTGGTATGTCCCGCGATAGGTCACCATCCCCCTGCCCCGCTTCGCGGAACGAGGCGCTGATGCGCCGCAACGGTCGGGTAATGAGGTGGTTGAGATACCAGACCAGGAAGGCGACAAAGAGGAGCGAGCCGAGGGTGAGGGCGACCACTAGGCCGAAGGTGGTGTTCAACTCGGTGGTGACCGCCGCTATGGTCGCGCTATCCACCTTGGCCTCTTGTAGCACCGCCGCTACCGCCCCATGTCCACGGTAGACCGCCAGCAGGTAGAGTAGCTCCAGCAGGCAGACGAAGAAGAAGCTGGAGAGTTTGCGGGTCAAGTTGTTCCAATAACGCTTCTCGATGGCGACATAGGTCGACTTGAGCGCGGCCATAGCAACTCCTGCGCGGTGGTGGCGGTGAGGAAGGGGTGTCGGATCATCAGTTTAGTAACTATTTTGGTGGCTGCTTGCGGGGTTGTTGCAACCCTTATCGCCTCCCTGAAATGCCCTCCCAGCGTCTGCCAGTGCTACCTTTCCTTACGGTCGGTCGATAGACTTTTCCCATGACCAGCCACGCACCTGCCTACAAGCAGCTCTTCTCCCACCCAGAGATGGTGGCGGACCTGTTGCGGGGCTATGTGCATGAGGCGTGGGTGGCGGAGTTGGACTTCAGTACCCTGGAGCGGGTCCCCGATAGTTTTGTGGCG
>QKFD01000105.1 GCA_003251535.1 Chromatiales bacterium
TGGAACGACTCCTGGAACTGGGTATTGGCTTTTAGCAGATCGCTGATGGCGAGGGCGGTGGCCAGGGCGCGGCGACCATCTTCACCCGAGACCGGGGCGGGGGCCTCGCCCCGCACAGCCCGCAGAAACGCCTCGATCTCGGCACGGATGGCGTCGGAGTTTTCGAAGATGCTCTCTTCAGAGGTGATCTCCGGGATCCCTGGGAACATCTCACGGTTGCCCTTGCGATGCACTGAGAGGATCTTGTCCTGGAAGTCGATGGAGATATAGGCGTCAGGCTGGAAGAGCCGCATCTTGCGCTGGGCCTTCATGCTCACCCGACTCGCAGTGACGTTGGCGACGCAGCCGCTCTCAAACTCAAGACGGGCGTTGGCGATATCGACCTCATTGGTAAGCACCGAGACGCCATTGGCGCGGATATCGCGGATGGGGGAGTGCACCAGATTCTGGATGATGTCGATATCGTGGATCATCAGATCGAGCACCACATTGACATCCACCCCGCGTGGCTTGAAGGGGGCCAGACGGTGGGACTCGATGAACATCGGCCGATTTAATACCCCCTCCAGGGCCAGGACCGCCGAATTGAACCGCTCCAGATGGCCTACCTGGAGCACCGCTTTTTCGCGGTGGGCGATCTCAATGAGCTCATCCGCCTCGGCCACTGTGGTGGTGATGGGCTTCTCCAGCAGGACATGGATCCCCTGTTCAAGGAAGGTTTTGGCAACCCGGAAGTGGTGTTGGGTGGGGACCACGATGGAGACGGCATCCACCTTATCCAACAGCTCCTCGAAGTCGGTGACCCACTGGGTGTCGCACTCGCGCGCCACCTTAGCAGCGGTGCCTTTATCGACGTCTGCCACCGCCACCAGCTCGGAGTTGGGGAGGGCGGCATACTTTTGGGCGTGGAAGCGGCCGAGGTAGCCGACACCGATGACGGCAGTTCTGACTTTGGTGCTCACGGGAAGGATCTCAGAAGTTGCGCGGAACTGGCCCGCAGGGGCCGCAAAAGGGCGCGCCAATGGTCGCATGTCGGCAGGCGAGGATCAAATGGCGGTCGCCTTGGGATCGGGTGGCGGGTATGCTGACCGCCCTTCAAATATCCCAGGCGCGCCATGGCTTCCCAGCTCACCCTCGCTATCACCCCCTCCGGCCGTATTGCCGGCATCGATGAGGTGGGCCGCGGCCCCTTGGCCGGGCCGGTGGTGACGGCGGCGGTGGTGCTCGATCCGGCACGGCCTATCGCCGGGCTGGCCGACTCCAAGGCGCTCAAGCCAGCGCGGCGCGAGGCGTTGGCCCTGCTGATTGAGGAGCGGGCGCTCGCCTTCGCCCTGGGTCGGGCCGAGGTGGAGGAGATCGATCGGCTCAACATCCTCCAGGCCACGTTGTTGGCGATGCAGCGAGCGGTGTTGGCGCTACCATTTGTCCCCGATCACGCCCTGGTGGACGGAAATCGCTGTCCGGTACTGCCCTGTAGTGCTGAGGCGGTGGTGGGGGGCGATGGTCGGGTGGCGGTGATCAGCGCCGCCTCTATCCTCGCCAAGGTGGCGCGGGATCGGGAGATGGTGGCGTTGGATGGTCAGTATCCCGGTTATGGCCTAGCGGGCCATAAAGGGTACGGTACCGCCGCCCATCTTGAGGCGCTGCGGCGGCTCGGTCCAAGCCCTATCCATCGCTACTCTTTCGCCCCAGTACGGGCGGCGGGGAGGGGTGAGTAAGCGGGGGGTTGTGGCTAACGGGCGCTGGCTAAATCAGCCGTTACAACACCTGATCCAGGCGTTCGGCCACTAGCAACCGCTCCGACCAAGTCAGCAACTGGGCGGCATCGGCCACGGCGATCCGGGCCTCAAGCGCCGGCGGCAGCTCGCCGAACTTGCGTTGCAACAGGAGGCACAGCATCTCCGCCTCCCCCTGCCGCACTCCTTGGGCAATCCCTTGGGCAATCCCTTGGGCGACACCTTGCTCTATTCCCTGTTGAATATAGCGTTCAGCAAAGGCGCTCATCTTCTTCATGTTCATCCAGGGCCGCATAACGGTCGATGAAATATAAATATTTCAATGGGTTGTCAACGTCAGTCAGAGGGTGTCCGGGGCCAACAGGCGCTGGCTAAATCAGCCGTTACAGCACCTGATCCAGGCGCTCGGCCACTAGCAACCGCTCCGACCAAGTCAGCAATTGGGTGGCATCGGCCGCGGCGATCCGGGCCTCAAGCGCCGGCGGCAGCTCGCCGAACTTGCGGCGCAGCAGGAGGCAGAGCATCTCCGCCTCCCCCTGCCGCACCCCTTGGGCAACCCCTTGGGCAACCCCTTTCTCTATTCCCTGTTGAATGTAGCGTTCAGCAAAGGTACTCATCTTCTCTACCTCCTCTGGATAAAGGCGGTGATAGCGTTCGATCTCATGCTCGTCTAAGGCGGCATAGATATCGATAAAATCTAAATACTTCAACTGCTTGTCAGGGTCTTGCTCCAGTGTGAAGAGCCCTTGCACGGCGTGGGCGTAGACCTCAACTCGACGTTCCCGAGGATAGCGCATGTTGGGTAGATTCAGGCGCGCTACCAAGTTAGGGCTGGCCAGAAAATCCTCGCTATCGATCTTTTTCAGGTCACAGGCGAGGAAACGAAACTCCAGGTAGTGGTGGCGCTGCCCGCCGAGGCGAAGTTCTGATGGGTAGCGGCCGGAGCGTAGAAAGATGACCACGGGCACCACGCGCTCGGTCTGGAACAGCTCTGCCAGATCGAGGCAGTAGTGGGCCAGCCGGTGGATGGAGAAGCGCCGCCCGCTACTCTCCTCTTCTAGGATGAATAGCACCATCTCCCGCCCACCGTCGGGCCACTCCACCATGAGTGGTACATCCAACTCACGGAACCTCTCCCCTAGACGCTCCTGTAGTTGTTCCTGGCGGATGGGGGTGATGCGTGCACTGGCATCAACTCCTTCGGCCTCGGCCTCGGCGAAGAAGGCGAGTGCCTGCTGTGGATAGTCGAGAATTAGATTTTTGAAGTTGTGATCGTGGTTCACGGCGCTGGCTCCCTCCTCCGCGACGACCTAGTGGGGATGGCTGTCAGTGTAAATATATACACTCTATGCGCTACCCTGTCCCCTAGTTAGGGCCGTTGACGGTGAATAAGAGTTTCATTATTCTCCTTACCCATCTACGAAGCTCTCATTCCCCGGCACTCGTCCGAGTGCCAACCCGGATCGGCCTGATCCGGACTATTTCCAACTCTCTCAATCTGTTCCGTGTGCGGTGGGGCTGTGTGCGTGGGCGCTAGGCGTGCATGTGCCGGCCAGTGTGCGGCTGTAGCCTAACTTAGGTGCGAAATGACGTATGCGTAAATGGGCGCTTGTGGTCGGCATCCTGGCGATTGTCCTGTGGGGCAACTGGGAGATCTGGTCAATCCTCAATCGACCGGTGGAGCCGGTGCCGTTCACGGGGCAGATCCGTGGGGTCTCCTTCAGCCCCTATCAGGCCGATCAGGACCTGTTTAAGCAGCAGTTCCCCAGCGCGGAGCAGATGGATCAGGATATCCAGCTGTTGCAGGAGCACCATATCGGTAGCCTGCGTACCTACACCTCCCTCGATGGTTTTGAGCAGATCCCGGCCCTGGCGGCCCAGCATGGGATCAAGGTGACGGCCGGCGCCTGGCTCGATCGGCGCAGTGATCGCAACGAGCAGGAGGTGCGAGCCCTCATTCGTAATCTGCGTACCTACCGCAACATCGACCGTGCCATTGTCGGCAACGAATCGCTGCTACGGGCCGATATGAGTATCGCCGGTCTCACCGAGTATCTGCGGCGGGTCCGCGCCCTCTCCCCGGTCCCGGTCTCCACCGCCGAGCCTTGGCATGTCTGGTTGAAGCATCCGGAGCTGGTGAAGGAGGTCGATTTCATCGCCGTCCACCTGCTCCCTTACTGGGAGAACTACTACGCCGATGTCCCCATCGAGCGGGCCATTCCGTTCGTCATGGAGAAGTATGAGGCGCTGCACCGGGCCTACCCCGACAAACCCATCCTCATCGCCGAGGTGGGCTGGCCCAGTGGCGGTAACCGCATCGGGGTGGGGGAGGCAAGCCGGGTTAACCAGGCCACCTTCATACGTCAGTTCCTCTCCTTGGCCGAGGCCCAGGGGATCGACTACTTCGTCATGGAGGCGTTTGATCAACCCTGGAAACGGCAGCTGGAGGGTCCGGCGGGTCAATACTGGGGGCTATGGGACGCCCAGCGCCAGCCCAAGTTCTCGCTAGTGGAGCCAGTGACAGAGAACCGGTTATGGCCGTGGGAGGCGCTCGCCGCGATGGGCTTTGCGCTGTTACCGATGGTGCTATTCCTACTGCGGGCCGATCACATCAAGACCCGAGGACAGCTGCTGTTTGCCACCCTGGTGCAGGCGGTGGCATCGGTATTTGCCTTCACCCTATTTGTCCCGGTGGTGGAGGATTTGGCGCTGCTGGGTCAGCTGGTGTGGGGGATATTGCTACCGGCCCAGCTGGCACTGTTCACGGTGGTGCTGGTCAATGGTTTGGAGCTGGTGGAGATGATCTTCCCCGCCTACTGGCGTCGGCGTCATCTGCCGCAGCAGCCGATCGCAGACTTCTCCCCCAAGGTCTCGATCCATCTGGCGATCCACAATGAGCCACCGGAGATGGTGCGCCACACCCTCAACGCCTTGGCGCGACTCGATTACCCCGATTTCGAGGTGTTGGTGATCGACAACAACACCATCGACGAGGCGGTGTGGTGGCCGGTAGAGGCGCACTGCGCCCAGTTGGGACCACGGTTCCGCTTTTTCCATCTACCGAAGTGGCCTGGCTACAAGGCGGGTGCCCTCAACTTTGGCCTCACCCAGACCGATCCAGATGCCCAGGTGGTGGGGGTGATCGATAGCGACTATATCGTCGATCCCCACTGGCTGAAGGAGCTGATCCCCTACTTCGTTGAGCAGAAGGTGGGTTTTGTCCAGGCGCCGCAGGATAACCGTGAGTGGTCGGGCGACACCTTCAAGACCATGATGAACTGGGAGTACAACGGCTTTTTCCGCATCGGCATGGTACAGCGCAACGAGCGCAACGCCATCATCCAACACGGCACCATGACCCTCATCCGCCGCGCGGCGTTGGAGCAGCTGCGCTGGCCGGAGTGGTGCATCTGTGAGGATGCCGAGTTGGGGTTGCGGCTGTTCGCTGCCGGTTATGAGGCGGTGTATGTGGATAAGGACTACGGCCATGGTCTCACCCCGGACACCTTCTCCGGCTATAAGAGCCAGCGCTTCCGTTGGGCCTTTGGGGCCATGCAGATCCTCCGCCGCCACTGGCGGATGATGTTGCCGGGACGCCACTCGCCTCTCAGTGGGGGGCAGAAGTTTCACTTTCTGACCGGGTGGTTACCGTGGATAGCCGATGGTGCCCAGCTGCTGTTCACCTTCGCTGCCCTGTTATGGACCATCGGCTTGGTGTTGGCACCCCAGTGGTTTGATTTTCCGTTGGCCGCTTTCCTGATGCCCACCATCGGGATGTTTGTCTTCAAGTTGGTCCATGCCCTGTGGCTCTACCAGGCGCGGGTGCAGTGTGGTGGCTGGGAGCGGATCGGGGCTGCCATCGCCGGTATGAGCCTCACCCACACCATCGGTCGTGCCGCCTTCCAGGGGCTCTCTGGTGCCGCCAAGCCGTTCTTCCGCACCCCGAAGGGGGAGGGGCGACCAGCGCTAATGCAGGGTTTGGCCCAGGTACAGGAGGAGGTGAAGGTGTTGCTCACCCTCTGGCTGGCAATTGCCATGGTCTTTACCCGCTACGACTTCTCCCATCGGGAGGCGATGGTGTGGGTGGCGGTGTTGGCGGTGCAGTCTGTTCCTTACCTGGCGGCACTCTTTACCTCCCTAGTGAGCACCGCACTCCCCCGTCTCTCGCGCCCGGCACCGGTGGCGGTGCCGGCACAGGGGTGAGTGGCCGCGATCCTGCGGAGAGGGGGCGTAGAGCCCATCTCCGCAGGGTTCACCCTGCTCCTATCCCGGGGGATCCGAGTGCCATAGCGGTGTCAGCGGTGAGGG
>QKFD01000128.1 GCA_003251535.1 Chromatiales bacterium
AACCGGCGATGAGCCGCAGCAGGGTGGTCTTGCCGCAGCCCGAGGGGCCGAGCAGGGTGAGGAACTCACCATTCTGGATGGTGAGATCGAGCGATGGTATGACAGGACGGCCACCGAACGTCTTGTTGACGGCGGAGATCTCGACGATGGGGCTGGACATGGGGGCGATCCGCGGCCAGGAGAAAAATGGGGCCAAATAGTCGCCGGAAGCGGGCGGTGGCGCAAGGGCCACCGTAACCTCTGTTGGTTACCGCTGATGCTCAGCGGCAAACGGATTGGTGCGTCGCTCGTGGCCGAGGGTGGAGTTGGGGCCGTGGCCGGGGATGAAGGTGACATCATCACCGAGGGGGTAGAGGCGGTGGTGGATGGCGTCGAGCAGATCGCGCTGACTGCTGCCGGGGAAATCGGTGCGGCCGATGGAGCCGGCAAACAGCACATCGCCGACAAACAGCAGCCGCGCCGTCGGCTCAAAGAAGACGATGTGGCCAGGGGTGTGGCCGGGGGTGGCGATCACCTCCAGGCTCGACTCGCCGATGGCGATCTGCTCCCCCCCCTCCAACCAGCGATCGGGGAAGAAGGCATCCAGGTGGGGCAGGCCGAAATATTGCGCCTGCCGCGGCAGCGCCGCGAACCACTCCTCCTCCCGTTGCGAGGGGCCCTCCACCGGCACGCCGAGGGCGCGCGCCAGGCTGGGGGCGGCCCCCACGTGGTCGAGATGGCCATGGGTGAGCAGGATCCGCTCCACCGTCACCCCCTCCTGTTCCACTGCCCAGAGCAGTCGATCCGGTTCACCACCGGGATCGATGAGGGCCCCACGGCCGCTCTGTTCGCACCAGACGAGGGAGCAGTTCTGTTGAAAGGCGGTGACCGGCAGGGTGCGGTAACGCATGGCTTAGAGGATCCCTATGGCGCCTAGAAAGACCACGATCATAGCGACCGGGGAGAGGTAGCGCAGGACGAAGTACCACACCTCGAAGCCCTTGCCATAGAGGCGCAGCTCCTCCTGTACCAGCCGGCGCTGCATCACCCAACCGGCAAACAGGGCGATCACCAGCCCCCCCAGCGGCAGCATGATGTTGGAGGTGAGGTAGTCCAGCAGATCAAAGGCGGTCTTGCCGCCACTACACACCTCCACTCCCGCCTCTATCTGACAGTGGGCGAAGAGGGTCCAGTCGGCGCCGATGTTGAAAGAGAAGATGGTGGCCAGCCCCAATACCCAGGCGGCGAGGCCGGTGGCGAGGGCGGCCCAGGCGCGGGTGAAGCCGTGATTTTCCACCAACCACGCCACCGTCGGCTCCACCAGGGAGATGGCGGAGGTCCAGGCGGCGAAGGTGACCAGCAGGAAGAAGAGGGCGCCGAATAGGCTGCCCCACGGCATCTGGCCAAAGGCGAGCGGTAGGGTCTGGAACAGCAGCCCCGGCCCCGCCCCGGGCTCCAGGCCGTTGGCAAACACCACCGGGAAGATGGCCATGCCGGCCAGTAGTGCCACCAAGGTATCGGCCCCGGCGATCATCAAGGTGGAGCGGCTGATGGAGGCGCCATGGGGCATATAGGAGCCGTAGACCATGATGGCGCCCATGCCGAGGCTGAGGGTGAAGAAGGCGTGGCCGAGGGCGATGAGGACGCTGTTGCCGCTCAGGCGGTGGAAGTCTGGGGTGAAGAGGAAGGCCAGCCCCTCGCCGAAGTGGCCGGTGGTGGCGGCGTAGCCCACCAGCACCAGCAGCAGCACAAACAGCGCCGGCATCATCACCCGTACCGCCTGCTCCAGGCCGCTGCGCACCCCGCGCGCCACCACCAGCGTCGTCATCACCATGAAGATGGTGTGCCACGCCAGCAGCCGCTCCGGGCTGCCGGTGAGATCAGCGAAGAACTGCTGCGCACCGGCGGCGTCGATGCCTTGGAAGGTGCCGGTGATGTGCCACACCAGATAGGAGAGGGCCCAGCCGGCGATCACCGAGTAGTAGGAGAGGATCAGAAAGCCAGCCACCACGCCGGCCCAACCGAGATACTCCCAGGCGGGGTGGTGGTGCCCCTCCTGGGTGAGGAAGCGCAGGGTGTTGATGGGGCTGCGGCGGCCGCGGCGACCCAGCAGCACCTCCGCCATCATGATGGGGATCCCGACGAGGGCGATGCAGAGCAGATAGACCAGGACAAAGGCACCGCCGCCGTTTTCACCGGCGATATAGGGGAATTTCCAGATGTTGCCGAGTCCCACTGCCGAGCCGGCAGCGGCGAGGACAAAGACCCAGCGTGAGGACCACTCCCCATGGATCGATTCGCGGTGTTCCACTGCTTCCCCCTTCTTATCGTGGTTGCTTAGCTGCTCTCTGAGCTTGCTGCCGCCCCGCTGGGGGCGGCGCATAGTGACACAGTTGCTACAAATCGAGTACGTCGATGATGGTGCGGGTGGCCTCTAGCAGGCGCACCACCTTGCCATCGATATAGACGGTGATGGTGCCAAAGTCATTGGGGGGGAGCTGGGTGATGATGCGGGGGGGGAGCGGTTCGCGGTGGACCCAGACCTCATCGGGCAGACGGTCGCCACGGTGGAGCTTCTTGGCCCAACCAGGGGGGAGTGAGCCGCCGCGATCCAGTTTTTTCTGTAGACCCGGTGGGAGATCATCCCCTTTGCCGCCGGCGTGGTGCGGTTTGTCGGCCAGGGCAATGGCGGGGGCGCAGAGCAGTAACAGGGCGGCGATGAGGTGACGTGGTTCCATGGCAATAACCTCCAGTTGCATGACGATGGCGCGAGTGTGCCAGAAATTCGCCACAGATTGTGGCAGTCAGCGGTCACGGAAGGGGGTGCTGTGCGTCCCATAACGGCGCGGGGTTGCCGGTCATCGGCACAAAGGCGACCGGGATCAGTGGCGCTGTTTGCAGCTCGCCGCTCGCCCCCTTCTCCAGCAGTAGCAGCCACTGCTCCCCCCACTGTGGACCCAGCGGTAGTACCAACCGACCGCCAGGCCGCAGCTGCGCCACCAGCGGTGGTGGCACCTGGGTTGGGGCGGCGGTGGCGATGATGGCGTCAAAGGGGGCCCACTGGGGCAGTCCTTGACTGCCATCCAGGGGGTGGACGGTGATGTTGTGGTAACCGAGCCGGGCCAGCCGCTGCCCCGCCTCCGCCGCTAGGCTGGGTACGATCTCCGTGGTGTGGACCTGGGCCACCAGCTGGGCCAGCACCGCCGCCTGGTAGCCAGAGCCGGTACCCACCTCCAGCACCACCATCTCTGCCGTCGGCCGCAGTAGCTGGGTCATGAGGGCAACGATAAAGGGCTGGGAGATGGTCTGGCCGTGGCCGATGGGGAGGGGGGTGTCGTCATAGGCCACGGCTTGCAGGGCAGGTGGCACAAACTGCTCCCGTGGTACCGCTCGCAGGGCCGCGGCCACCGCGGGCTGGAGGAGCGCTTCACCCGTGCGGGCGGCAGCGAGCCGGAACTTGGCGGCAATCTGGGCAATGAGCCGCTCCAGCGGCCCGGTGTCGCTCATGGACACCCCTCTGCCACCAACTTGCCCCCCTCCAGGCGCAACATGGTCAACGCGCGCTGCACCCCCCCCGGTCGCAGGGTCAGCTCCCCGGTCTCGCCGGCCACCTGGTTGGCACTGCCGCTGCGCAGATAGGCGCGGGCGATGCGGCCGGCGTCGCGGCCGAAGGCGTGCAGCAGGAGCCGGTCATCCACCTCCCGTGGCCGACGGCCCACCGCCAGGGCGGGACCCACCAGCCGGATACCGCCACCTATCTTGGCCCGTAGCGGCGCGTAGACCGGCGGATCGACCAGGCCGTGGGGCACGCCGGCGCTGCTGGCCCGGGCCAGTAGGAGATAGGCGTAGTCACCGCGTGCTGGCGCTGTCGTCCGCACCTCGCGCAGGCACCCCCCCAACTCCACTAGACGCTGGCGGAAGCTGGCCACCAGCCGCTGCCAATGGTCCGCCGGATCGGCCACGGCGATACCGCAGCCGCTGCCGATCTCCACCATCACCCGCTCCGCCAGCGCCCGCCCCTCCTGCTCCGGGGTGAGGGCAAAGGTGTGGAAGTGGGGCGGTAGTTCGCCGGTGAAGGCGTTGAGGGCCAGGGTCACCACCGGCGGCTCCCGCGCCGCCAGTTCGGCGGTCTGCTCCTTGATCAAGGGGCCGACAATGAGCTGGGGGTGCTGCCGCTGCAACGCCGCGGCGATGCGCTGGATAGGGAGCGCCCCGGAGCCGACATCCATCAGCTCCACCTGATCGGTGCCCAGCTCTCCCAGAAGCCCGCGTGCCACCACCTCACCCACCGCCCCGTAGTTGCCCGAGAGCGGTAGCAGCGCCAGTACCGTGCCCTCGCCTAGGGCTGCCCGCTGCACCCGGGCGGCGTAGGGGAGGGCAGGGTGGCGCGGATAGCGCATCTGCCACTCCTGGAGCGCCTGCTCGGTCTGTGGTGCCCCCCGTTCAGCGGCGGCGGCGATATCGATGAGTTGCAGCCACCCCTCCAGCTCGGTATGGGGGATCCCGCGCGCGCGGGCCGCTTGGGCGACGGTGATGAGTTCTGCGCGGGAGATGGGATCGGCCGGGGCCGTGGCGGCCGCGGGTGGGGTGGGGGCCGGGGCGGCTCTACAGGTGAGATCACTGGCCCAGGCCGCCCAGGGGCCAGCCAATAGTAGTAATAGGGCCAGCCAGCCGGCCGGGGGGCGAACAGTGGGGTGGGGGCGGTAGCGCGACATGGCGATCACCTGGCTCTCGCGGACGGCTGACAGATTACCGAAAAGGGGGGCGGTGCGGGTGGGGCAGCGTCCCTTAAGAGGTTGCAGAGGGTGTCGGCGGCGTGGGGAGGAAGTTGAGGCCGGCTGTCTGCCCACAGTGGGGATAAGGTAGCATGGTGCCGTACCAAGCCCGCGAGCCCCGCCCCGGTGGAGACCCTCTACTTTTACAGTGTTGCCGATCCCTACGGCGAATTCTCCAACTTCGCGGCCTACCCCATCCGCCTCGATGGCGCCCTCTGGCCCACCACTGAACACTACTTCCAGGCACAGAAGTTTCTCGATGCGGCCCACCGGGAGCGGATCCGTAAGGCCCGCACGCCGCTGTTGGCGGCCCGCCTCGGCCGTGATCGGCGGCAGCGGTTACGGCGTGACTGGGAGGCGGTCAAGATGGCGGTGATGCGCAAGGCGCTGCGGGCCAAGTTTGAACAGCACGCCGAGCTGCGCCAGCAGCTGCTGGCGACCGGTACGGTCAAGCTGGTGGAGCACACCGAGAGGGATGCTTTCTGGGGCGATGGTGGCGACGGCCGAGGCGCCAACAGGTTGGGGCAGCTGCTGATGGAGCTGCGCACGGGCCTCCGTTGATGCAGATGGCCCACCCCCCAAGGGCGCCTATCCCGTTCACCTCTCGTTCAGCCAGACGCGCCTAACCTGGAGTCGTAATCAAGGGCAATCCCGCCCCAACGGCAACAGGAGAAGTGTCATGAAACGCCCCCTCTCGACCCTGCTTATCGCCGGCCTGCTGGGTGCCAGCTTGGCGCTGCCCGCCACTGCCGCTGCCCACGACCGCCACGACTATGACGGCCGCCCCGGCTACAGCCACTACGACAAGCGTCACGATCGCCGCCATGAGCGCCGTGATGAGTACCGTCACCACCATCGTAGCGAGCGCTACTACTACGCCCCCGATGTGCGCTGGAATCCGCCACCCCGCTACTACTACGAGCGCCCCTACTACCCGGGCTATCTGTTTGGCGGTGTAGAGCTGCATATCGACCTTGACTGACCCGTGAGCGGCACTCGCATCGACGCAGTATTTAAGGAGAACGACCATGAACACGCGCATCCTCTTGGCCACTGCCCTCATCGGCCTCTTCGCCGTCGCCCCGGCCCAGGCGGGGCACGGTCACTATACTGACCGCGCCAAGGTGGTGGCGGTCGATCCTATCTACCGCGTTGAGCGGGTGCCCGTGGAGCGGCGCGAGTGCTGGGAGGAGCCAGAGATACGGCGCGGCCACGTGGTTGCCCCGCGGGATGGGGCGGTGGCCGGCGCCGTTGTTGGCGGCGTCATCGGCCATCAGGTCGGCCACGGCCCGGATCGCGGGGTGGCCACCGCGGCCGGCGCGGTGCTCGGCGCCGTCGCCGGCCACAGCCTGGCCCGCCACTCGGATGAGTATGAGTACCGCACCACCCACCGTGAGTGTGAGAGGGTGCGCGACTACCACGAAGAGCGGCGGCTGGTGGGATATGACGTCACCTACCGTTACCGGGGTGAGACCATTACTCGGCGTATGGACCACAATCCTGGACGCTGGGTAGAGGTCGAGGTGGCAGTGCGGCCGGTGCGGTAGCACCGTAGCGGGGGTGCCTGGCGCCCCCGCCACCCCTATGCTCCGACCACCGCTTCGGTGTACCGTTGCCCGCTCGATAGTAGCGGCGCCGCCTGGTGGTGGCGCGCAAGCCACGGTGGCGGCAGTTCCCTCGCCCAGGCCGGCGTGGTCCGTGATGGAGGTGGGACGTGAGATCGATATTGGCACTCTGCCTGCTGCTCGCGCTGAGCGCGCCCGCCCAGGCCGATCGCTCGCCCCGGCCATGGCCTGAGGCCGGCGGTCGGGGGTCAGCGGAGGGGGGGGCGATGAGCCTCGACGCCGCGGTGGCCTTGGCGCGTCGGGAGACCGGCGGCAAGGTGCTCTCCGCCGAGACGGTGAATGATGGCGGTCGGCTGGTGCATCGCGTAAAGGTCCTCACCCCAGATCAACGGGTGCGGGTGCTGCGCTACCCCGCTCGCCGCTGAAGCCACCGGAGGGGCCACCATGCGCATCCTAGTCATCGAAGACGAGGCCGATCTCGCCACCCAAATCCAAGCGCGGCTCCAGACGGAGGGGTTCGAGACCGAGGTGTGCGGCGATGGCCGTGAGGGGTTCTACCGGGCCAACGAGTACCCCACCGACCTCGCCGTGGTGGATCTCGGGCTGCCGGGGATGCCGGGGCTGGAGATCATCCGCCAGCTGCGGGCGGCCGGCCACGACCTCCCCATCCTCATCCTCACTGCCCGCGGCAAGTGGGAGGAGAAGGTGGTGGGGTTGGAGGCCGGGGCGGACGACTACCTCGTCAAGCCGTTCCATATGGAGGAGCTGGTGGCCCGGGTGCGCGCCCTGCTACGGCGCGCGGTGGGGAGTGGCCGCGAGGTATTGCGCTTCGGCCCCATCACCCTCGATCCCCACAGTCAGGGCGTGCAGCTCGCCGATCAGCCGGTGGAGCTTACCGCCTACGAATATCGGCTACTGGAGTACCTGGCGCGCCGCCCGGGCCAGGTGATCCCCAAGCGCGAGCTACGCGACTACCTCTATCCCCACGACGATGACCCCGATAGCAACGTCATCGAGGTGCTGATGGGGCGGCTACGGCGCAAGTTGGATCCCGCCGGCAGCCTCCACCCCATTGAGACGCTGCGGGGACGCGGCTACCGCTTTGCCCTCACCGCCACGTGATCTCCCTCACCGCCCGAGTTGGCCTTATCGCCGCCGTGGTGGTGGCACTATTTACCGCCCTCACCGCCGTAGCCCTGGACCAGGCCTTTCGCCGCAGCGCCGAGCGGGCGGCCCAGGAGCGCCTGGCGGCCCAGCTCTATCTGGTCATGGCCGATGCCGAGCTGGTGCCCGGGGGGGGACTCACCATGCCGATAGATCTGGGCGAGGCGCGGCTGCAACTGCCGGGCTCCGGTCTCTACGCCCTCATCCTGGATGGCAACGGCAAGGCGCTGTGGCGCTCCCCCTCTGCCCTCGGCATTGAGCTGCCGCCGGTGATGGCCGGTGAGCGCTTTGGCCGCAGCCGCCAGGGGGTGGTGGACTACTTCTTTGCGGGCCTGGCGGTGCGCTGGGAGACCAGCGACGGCGGCGAGGTGCCGCTGCGCTTCCTGGTCTACGAGAACCTCACCGCCTTTAACGCCGAACTGGCCGGTTACCGCCGCAGCCTCTGGGGCCGACTAGCGCTGATGGCGGTGCTACTGCTGGCCGGTTTGGCCGCTGCCCTCGCCTGGGGGCTGCGGCCGCTACGTACCATGGGGGAGGAGTTGAAGGCGATCGAACAGGGGCAGCAGGAGCAGCTGGCGCAGCCCTACCCCCGCGAACTACACCGCATCACCCACAACCTCAACGCCCTGTTGGCCCACGAGCGGGCCCAGCAGGCGCGCTACCGCAACGCCCTGGCCGACCTGGCCCACAGTCTGAAGACCCCCTTGGCGGTGCTGCGCGCCCTGCCGCAGCCGGATCCCCGCAGTGCCCGCACCCTGGAGGAGCAGGTGGGGCGGATGGATGCCATCGTGCAGCACCAGCTGGGGCGGGCCGCCACCTCCGGCCGCTCCATCCTCGCCGCCCCCATTGCGCTGGAGCCGCCCCTCCAGCGGCTGCTGGCCACCCTGGCCAAGGTCCACGCCGCCAAGGCGGTGGTGGTGACGAGCCACATCGCCACCGGTTGCGCCTTCCGCGGGAGCGAGGGGGACCTGATGGAGCTATTGGGCAATCTACTGGACAACGCCTATAAATGGTGTCGCCACCAGGTGCAGATCAGCGCCGAGACGAGTGGTGAGCGGTTGCAGCTGACGGTGGAGGATGATGGCCCAGGGATCCCCGCCGAGCGGGCGGCGCAGGTGCTGGAGCGGGGGGTGCGGTTGGATGAGCTGACCCCAGGCCACGGTATCGGTCTTGCCATGGTGGCGGAGATGGTGGCGGCCTACAGTGGTGAGCTGCGCTTAGAGCAGGGGGCGTTGGGGGGATTGCGGGCGGTGTTGTGGCTGCCGGGTAGGCGGCTCGGTTAGCCGCTGGGGCTGACGGTAACGGGAGGGTTTATGGATAGAGTACTACTGGTGGCCGCGTTACTCGCGGCCTTGACGGCCGCGCTACATATCTTCGCTGGGGGGACGGATGTGGCCGCCCCGCTGCTGGCCTCCGCCATGGAGGGTGAGCCCAAGCTCACGCTCTACGCCACTTGGCATATGGCATCAGTGGCGATGGCTCTATCGGCGGTGGCCTTGGTGGTGGGGAGTCTGCCGCGCTACGCCCTGGCGGCGCGTTATCTGGTGCTCTTCATCTCCCTTCTGTGGTGCGCCTTCGGCGGGGTGTTCCTGCTGGTGGCACTCAGCCAGCCGGGGGGCGGTTGGCTGTTTAAGCTGCCGCAGTGGACGCTGTTGCTCCCGGTCGGGGGGCTTGGCTTGTGGGCCACTCGCCGCCGCCCGGCCACCCGGCCCACCGCGGGTTAGAACGTGGCCGGCAGGGGGGCTACCCGGCGGTATCGACCCGACCCCGCAGGGTGGCCACCACCCCTCCCGCGGGATGGTTCTCCACCGTGACCTCTCCACGGTGGAGGGTCATCACCTCCCGCACCAGACTGAGCCCCAGGCCACTACTCTTGCGGCCACCGGCGGGGCGGGGGAGGGAGTAGAAGCGCTCAAATAGCCGCCCCAGGGCGTAGTCGGGGATGCCTGGGCCGTGGTCACGCACCTGGAGGCACCACTCCCCGCCGGTGGCACTGAGGGAGACCTCGATGAGGCCGGCCGGGGGGCTGAAGTCGATGGCGTTGTCCAGCAGGTTGCTCACCGCCTGTTGCAGTAAAAAGCGCTCGCCCGCCACCACCACCGCTGTCTCTTCTAGCCACTGCACACTCAGCTCGCGGGTCAGCAGGATGGGCGCCTTGTCCTTGAGTAGGGTGGTCACTTGGCCGGTCAGATCCACCTGCTCCACCTGGGCCAGCCCCTGGCGCTTCTCTAGGGCCGCCAGCTCCAGCAGCCGCTCCACCACCTGCCGTAGCCGGCCGGTCTCGTTGCGGATATTGGCAATGAAGCGCGCCTGGTGGGCCGCCGGCATCTCCTCGGAGAGTAGCTCTGCCGCCCCTTGGATCGCCGCGAGGGGGCTCTTCAACTCATGGGTGAGGGTGTGGAGGTAACGCTCCACATAGTCCTTGCCGGCCAGCTCCGCCCGCATCGCCTCCATGGCGGCGGCCAGCTGTGACAGCTCCTGCTCCCGCAGTTTGGGTACGACTACCCGGTCGCCCGCCTGCACCGCCCGCGCATAGGCGGTGAGGCGGCGGATGGAGTGGGTGAGCCAGTGGGTGAGGGCGAATCCCACCACCATGGCGGCCAGTAGCAGCCAGGCCCCCTCCTGCCGGATGTTGGCCAGGGCGGAGTCGATGAAGGGCTGTACCGCTACGCTGGGTTTGCCAACGGTGAGTACGCCGCGGATCTCGCCGTTGATGTGGATGGGGGCGGCCACATACATGACACTGCTGAAGTCATCGTCGGGATCGGTGCGGGTGGAGCGGGCGCCGTAGCGACCCTTTAGGGTGAGGTGAACGTCGTTCCAGTTGCTGTAGTCGCGCCCCACATCCTGGCCGCGGGAGTCGTAGAGGACGATGCCGCGGTGATCGGTGATGTAGACCACCAGCCCCGGATCGCGCTTCTTGAGGAACCAGATCACCGCATCCATCCGTCGCTCATTAAAGGCGACCATGGCGCGGGCAAACTGCCCGTGGTCGATCGCCCCCTGTGCCACCTCCTCCTGCACCACCTCTGCCAGCAGGTTGGCGGTGTCCACCAACACCTCCTCCAGCGACTGCCGCATCCCCGGCACCAGCGCCTCGCTGAAGCTATGCAGCACATACCAGATGGCCGCCCCCACCAGGGCGAAGTAGGCGATGAAGAGGCGGGTACTAAGGCGCACGGGGCCGCACCGCTAGGCTGTAGCCGAAGCCACGGTGGGTGGTGATGGGGTCATACTCCGGTGTCACCGCCCGCAGCTTCTGGCGCAGGCTCTTGATGTGGGTGTCCACCGCCCGCTCCAGGCTCGCCTCCGGCTCTTGCCAGACCTGATCCATGATCTGCGCACGGCTGAAGATCCGCTCCGGTTGCGAGATGAGTACCTTGAGGATGAGATATTCGTAGCGGGTGAGGGCGAGCCACTGGCTGCACCAGCGGACCCGGGCCCGCCCCTCATCCAGCTCAAAGCCGTTGCTGGCGGACTCCTCTGCCGCCGGTTGTACCCGCCGCAGGATCGCCTTCACCCGGGCCGCCAGCTCGCGTGGGCTGAACGGCTTGGTCACATAGTCGTCGGCCCCCAGCTCCAGGCCGACGATGCGGTCCACCTCATCGCTGCGGGCGGTGAGGAACAGCACTGGCAGCTCGGAAAAGCGGCGGATGGCGCGGCAGACATCGAAGCCATTACCGTCGGGTAGACCGATATCGAGCACCACCAGGGCGATGGTGGGGTCGCTCTGGAGCAGCGCCAGCCCCTCCTGCCCGAGGGCGGTGCGCAGCACGCGAAAGCCTTCGGTCTCCAGGGCGTAGCCAGCGGCATCGGCGATGGCGGTCTCGTCTTCGATGAGGAGGATGGTGCGCACGCGGCGGCTCTCCCGGGGAGTGGCGGAGCGGGGGAGTCTAACGCGGATTGGGGCTACGGTGGGTGGGGAGAGGCGGGCGCTCCGTCGCTACCGGGTGGCCCTGCACACCTAGTTGGGGCAGGCGGCGACCAGTGGCGACGGGGGGCGTCGCTATTGCACTACGGACCACTCTCGTAGGGGGTGGAGATCACCTCCTGGAAGAGTGCCGGGTCGAGGAACTGCGGCACATACTCATACCCCTGCGCCTCCAGCAGCCAGACGAAGGTACGCAGATGGTTGCGTGAGCCACGGGCGAGGTGGTCCAGCACCAGCAGTACATCCTGTTGCTGGGAGAACTGGGTCATGAGTGAGCTGACATGGGCGAGATCGGCGTCTTCGATGAAGGCGCCCACCTCCAGCATGGTGAACGGTGAATCACCGGCCCAGGCGATGAGGTCGTTGTAGACCGACTGGATTAAGGGATCACTAAACTCCCCGGCGGCGGCCAGGGCCGGATCGGTCACTCCATACTGCTCCAACAGGGTGAGGACCGAGTCCATGTGGCGCTGCTCGGCCTGGGCGATCCCCTCAAACGGGATGTAGTAGCCCAGTTCGGTAAAGAGGTTGTAGACGTCCCGCGCCCCCTTCTCCTCCTCTCGCAAGAAGGCCAGTTCTGCTGCCTGTTCATCGGTCAAGGGGGCCCACGCCGCCTCGGCTGGTTGGGGCAGGGTGACACCCCCCAACGTGACCAGCATGAGGGGGAGGGCGAGGAGGGCGGTGTAGAGCGTCCGTTGAAGTTGCCTGTCCATCATCGACTCCTTTACGGTCATCACCATATCCGACCGTGACGCTAGTCTACACCTGCTCTAGGCGGATAGCGGCGAGTAGCTGACGACCGGTAAGGCCGCCGCTGGGCCTCAACCGCCGCGTATCCGCCCCAACCGTTCGGCCATGGCCAGTTGGGTGATCCGCATCCGCTCCAGGGCCCGCGCCAGGCCGTCAAACTCCGACAGCGAGGTGGTGCGGATGGGGCGATCCACCTCCCCTTCACTCAGCTGCTCCGCCGCTGCGATAAGCTCGCTCAGGCTCTGCGCCACGGTGCCAGGCATCACGAAGATGAGCAGCAGCGCGCCGCCGATGCCGACAATGGTGAGTCCGATGAACATCCACTCCGCCTGCTCGTAGGTATCGACGATGGCCGCCTCTGCCTGGCGGGAGTCGCTCTGTTTGATCTTCAGCAGGGCATCGCCTTCGTCGAACAGCGGGGTCAGGTGCTCTTTACCGGACTGGATGCGCTGGTTCACCTCGGCCGGCAGGGGGGGCTCTGTGGTGGTCTCTACTTCATCTGCAATGCGGCGGAACTGGGTGGCGTAGTAGTCGAGCCCCAGCCGCCACTGGTCGAAGGTGGTGTGGTCATCTATGGCAAAGATCCCCGGTTGGTCATCGCTCATCGCCAGCAGCTGTTCGTTGAGGGCGGCTATCGCCGTGCGCCACTGGGCGGCGTAGCGTTGGCGCTCAGTGCGATCCCCCACATAGATGAAATACTCCTTCTCGAAGCGGCGCACCTGCTCGGCCAGCTGCATCACCCGGGCGATCTCTTCGCTCGCCTGGTCGTTGTGGCTCAGTACCCCCTTCACCTGCTCCATGATGCGGTCATTGAAGAAGAAGCTGACCCCTGACTGGATCGCCATCAACACCGCGAGGAGCAGAAAGCCGGCGATCAACTTGGCGCGGATGGTCATGGTTGTGTCCCCCGCCGTGGTGCCAGCACTAGGCTGCGGTTGAGATCGGCCATGATGCGGGCCCCATCCACCATGGAGGGTAACTCGCGGCGTAGTTGGCGCAGCAGGCCGGTCAGCTCCTCCATGGTGGGGGGATTGCGTTTGAGACCCACCTCACGCAGGGCGTCGGCGACGATGATCTCCCCCAATACCCCCACCTCAGTGGCGAGGCGGTGGGTGATCTGCTGTCGCCAATCCAACGGAACGGTTTTCATGCTGCCCTCTCTCAGACACTGTACTTGCGAGGGGCAACGGTACTCAGGTGGGCTTAATCGTAGATTAATCCCCGCGGCTCCCTCAGCAGGGGGGCCCCTTTTCGATGCGACGGTTGTTACAATCCCCGCGCCTCCGCGCCCTCTCCCCTGCCTGGATAGCCACCATGAATGAAGCGCAGCGCCTCCTTGTTAAAGCCTCCATCGACCAGCTCCAGTCTGCGCGCCAGCAGCTCAGTGACCGCTTCTACCAAGAGCTGTTTAACCGTGCGCCAGCGCTGACGGCGCTGTTTCGCGCCGATGCCGCCAGCCGCTTGACCAAGTTCAACAACATGCTCGCCACCCTGGCCAACCTCAAACACCTTGACGCCATCACCCCCGCCATTGAGGCGCTGGGACAGCGCCATATCAGCTATGGCGTGGAGCGGGAGCACTACCAGCACGCCCGCCAGGCGCTGCTTGCCAGTATCGCGGCCGGGCTGCCGGGGGCCTTCAGCGCAGAGCTGCGCGAGGCGTGGCAGGCGGTGTTGGATCGCGTCATTGAGCTGATGACCCGTGGCTATGCCAACGCCACCGAGCAGCAGCTCCAGCGGTTGCAAGAGACCGATGCCCAGCTGACCCCGGGGGGGACAGTGGTGGATACCGATCTCTTACAGGCGATCGGCGGGGAGGCGGTGGTGGAGCGGATCCACCGCCGCTTCTATGAGGTGATGTTCGAAGATGAGTGGCTGGGGCGCTACTTTTGGGGTAAGAGCATCGATGCCCTAGTGAGCAAGCAGACCCGTTTCCTCGTCGCCTGCTTCGGCGGCGAGAACCACTACAACGGCGAGACCCCCGCCATCGCCCACATGCATATGTTCATCACCGCTGAGATGGCCGATCTGCGCGAGCACCTGCTCCGTCAGGCGATCCTGGCCGAGGGGCTGTCGCCGGCCATCGCCGATCGCTGGTTGGCGGTAGAGGCCGCCTTCCGCCCGGCGGTCATCAAAGCCAGCCCGGCCGAGTGTGTGATGCGCTGCGTCGGGCAGCAGCCTATCAACCATAAGAAGCCGGCGGGGTATCCCTGGCCACTACCAACGGAGACCGTGGAGGCAGGGCAGTAGCTACGCCTCCGTTGCACTGCGCGCTCGCTGGTGGGTGCCCACTATGTGGGTAGGGGGGGCACCTAGCCTGGTAAAAGTGACAGGATGTAATTGGGTCTCGTTTCTGGCATAAATTCCCCCGGTTTTTTCGTCGCGGGTCCCCATGGTTGGGGTCCCGTTGAGCGGGCACTAGGCAATCGGTGTCAAGGACGCGAGGGAGTAGGCCGTTGTCGATCTGGAGCCGAATCGGGTGGGGAGTTGCGCTATGGGCCGTTGCCAGTTCGGCCTTGGGCGACCTCTACCAATATGACCCCACCGGGCAGATCCGCTCGATTACCCGGGAGGATGGCCGCACTCTGCATTTTGTCTATGATGCCAACGGCTCCCTCCTCTCCCTCTCCTCCAGCGATACCGAACCTACCTTCAATGTCACCGCCATCTCTCCCACCACCCTCCGGCGGGGTGAGTCAGGGCTCTTTACCCTCTATGGCAGTGGCCTGGCGGCTGCCGGGGTAACCACCTCTCATCCTGGCTTGAGCATTGTGTCGTCGGTGGCGACCGAGGGCACCATTGAGCTGCGGCTGAGTGCCACACCTGACGCCCAGTTGGGTGATGCCGTGCTCTCCGTGGTGGCGCCTGGTGCGACTGCCCAACAGGTGGTGTTGACGCTGCTGGCGGTTCCGCCGAGCCTCGCTCCCACGCCGGCCCCCATCGCTATCCCCCCCGATGGCCATGACTACACCTATGCCCTGCGCCTCTCAGCGGTCGATACGGTGCCATGGTCACTCACACTCGCAACCAGTGATCCCGCGGTTGCCGTCACGCCAGCGCAGATCTCAATACCGGCTGGCGAGCGGGAGGCGGCGATACAGGTCCATTCCAGCCAGCCCGGTAGCTATCAGTTGCAGGTCGATACCGGGGCCGCCTCGTTACAGTTTCCCATCTTCGTAACGGACGAATATCAAGGGATCAACTTCGCTTTGGCACCCGCTGTGGGTGTGCAGCTGGGGCGCACGGTGGATGGCGGTGATATCTCTATGGATGTGACCTCGCCGGCGGTGGGGCTCTCGGTGGGGGCCATGGTGCGGGCGATCGTTCCGAATCAGGTGGTGGTCGGCCAGAGCCAGCAGATCACCTTGTTGGGCAGTGGTCTGTCTGCTGCTACGGCCCTTACCGTTGTGCCTCCTGATGGGATCACTTTGTCGGCGTTGACACCCAGTTCCACCGGTACTGAGGTGGTCGCCACGCTTGCTGTCGCTGCTGATGCCCCGTTGGGGCTGCGCAGCCTGACTCTCTCACGCGCCGCGGGCAACTACCCGGCCTGGGATAACACCTTGCTGGTGGTGGCGCTGCCGCCGCGTGTTGATGGCATATTGCCCAACTATGCCCCATGGGGGATGGTTACTCCGCTGCGGGTAGTAGGGGAGCATCTGACGCCAGATCTGCAGGCTACCCTCACCCCTGCCGATGGGCTCTCTGTCACAGTGGTCTCGGTGGCCGCCGATGGCCTCTCTGCTGAACTGGAAGTTGGCGTGAGTGCCGGTGCTACGGTCGGGCCGCGCCAGCTCGCTCTGCACACCGCCGGTGGTGAGAGTAGTCCAGAGCTGACACCGACTAATACCCTTTGGATTGTGGATCCAGACCCGCTCTTGGTCGCCCCTTTGATGGCAGCGCAGGTCGGTGTTCGGCTCGGCAGTGGGTCCGTGACCCCGGTGGAGGAGAGTCGTCAGGCGGTAGGCGGCGGGGTAGGGGTCATCCTGGGGGCGGGCATTGTTGGGCGCGAGCCGGCGGCCTGGTCCCAAGGGACAAGCTTCACCTTCACCCTACAGGGGTACGGGCTCTCTGCAATCCAGGCGTTGGAGTTACTGCCTGCCGACGGGATCGACCTCGGTGCCCCAGTGGCGAATGCCGATGGTAGCGAGGTGACGGTGGCCGTCACCGTGGCCACCACTGCGCCGACTACCCTACGTCACCTCCGACTGACAACGTTGGATGGCCAGCCCTATCTGTTTGCTGCGCCTGAGTTGGCCTCCATCCAGGTCACCACCGTGGCGCCCATGCTGGCGAGCGTGTTCCCTAACGTCATTGGTCGTGGCGAGAGTGGCCAGTTGAGCCTTACCGGCAGCCATCTCCAGCAGGTGACGCAGGTCTCGCTGCTCCCAGCAGCGGGTGTCAGTTGCAGCGCGCCTACGATCTCCGCTGATGGTACCCAGTTGCAGGTGGCTTACTCTGTCGCCGCTGATGCCTCGTTGGGGGAGCGAGTGGTAATTGCTGAAGGACCCTCTGGGCAGAGTAGTTCCCTGCCATCTCCCCTCAATACCGTCACAGTGAGTGACAACATCACTGGGTTAGGGCCGCTGCTGGCACCTCAGGTGGGGGTCTCCCGAGCGGGGGAGAGCAGCCCAGGGACTACCAGCGTCACCTGGATGGCGCCTCTGGTAGGGGTGACATTGGCCCAGCCATCGGCCCCTGCTACCGCCTCCATGGAACTCCACGCCCATGGGGTAGGGGTGACTCGCGGGCGTGCCATCTATGCCACCACGGCCTCTCCCCTGTTCCCAGGGGAGAGGGGGGTGTTGGAGTTACGCGGCGTGGGGCTGGAGGCATTGGCCAGTGCCACCCTCCTACCCGCTGACCAAGGGGTCACCGTCAGCGGTTTCACCACCGCTGCCGATGGCCACTCCGCTCAACTTGATGTGGCGGTCGGGCTGGATGCAGTGGCCGGTTACTACCGCCTGCACCTGCTGACCACGGATGGGCAACCCATCGAGGCCGCCGGGCCTACGCTGCTCCGCATCCCAGTGGCTGGCGGCGTCCCGATTCTCGACTCCGTGACGCCCAACTCGGCGCAGTTGTTAGAGCAAGGGCTCACCCTCACCCTCCGTGGGAGCTACCTGAGCGCTGCCGACTCGGTGGTGCTGCTTCCTGGAGAGGGGATCGTGGTGGGCAGTCACTACACCATCAGTGCTGATGGCAAGACGCTACAGGTCCCTATCTATATCACTCCCAGCGCGCAAAGCGGTGTTCGGGTGGTGCAGATCCATACCGCTGGGGGGAGTTCGGCCACGGCTGCCACCCCCGCCAATACCTTCACGCTTGAGCCGTAACCGAGAGGGCAACGGGATGTCCAGAAAGAGAACTGAATATAGGGGAGTGCGCCGGTTAGGGTTGTACCCATGCACCCTCGCCGCCTGCTTACTGGTCGCCTGGGCGCCAGGGGCGCTGGCGTTTGATAGCGGCAGTACCGGAGTGGATGGCGCCTTTACGCCCCAGGTCGATACCGTGCTGACCCTGCCAGAGGACGGCATCTTCAACTTCACCTCAGTCAATGTGCCGGCGGGTGTGACCGTCACCTTTGCCCCCAACACGACTAACACCCCAGTGACCTGGCTGGTGAGCGGCAACGTTACCATCGCTGGCACGGTAGATCTCAGTGGGGGTAATGGCGTTGCGGTGGGGGCCAGTGGCGATGGCAACATCGGTGACGATGGCATTCCTGGGGTCGGCGGGCCAGGTGGCTTCAGCGGTGGGCGCGGGGGCGAGCCGGCCGTCAGTGGGGAGCGCTACGGTGGTGCTGGGTTGGGGCCCGGCGGAGGGGGGGCGGGTTACTTCAACGGCACTGCACTCCTTTACGGTGGTACAGCGGCCTTCAGTACAGTGGGTAGCGCTTCTACCTATCCCTCCGTTGGTGGAGCAGCTAGTAGGGGGGCGTCCTATGGAGCGGCTACCTTGCTGCCACTGCTTGGTGGCTCCGGCGGCGGCGGCGGCGCAGGGGGAACTGCCTTCCACGGTAGTGGTGGTGGGGGGGGCGGTGGGGCGATCCTGATCGCCGCCTCGGGCCGGGTGGAGGTGAGCGGTAGTCTGCTTGCCAACGGTGGCCGCAATGGGGAAAAAGCAGGCTCCGGGATCGGTGCCGGCGGCGCGCCCGGTTCAGGTGGGGCTATTCGCATCGTGGCCACTACCATTGCGGGAGAGGGAACCTTGAGCGCTATAGGGGGCAAGTTCAGCGAGAACAACATCTTTTACTCCGGGGCGGGTCGGATCCGTCTGGAGGCAGAGAACTTCCAGCGGACAGCTGCCTCCAACCCGGTCCACAGCTTTGGCGTCCCCAATGCACTCTTCATCGCCGGCTCACCTCAGGTTCGTATCACCAGCGTCGGTGGGGTAGCGGTACCCAATCCGCCCAACGGGGTTGATGATGTGGCGCTGCCGGAGGATCAACCCAACCCGGTGGAGATCGTCTTCGAGACCACCGGGATCCCGGTGGGCAATGTCGTGGAGTTGTCAGTTCATCCTGCCTACGGCACGGTGATCGAGGCCGTTTCGGGGGCCTTATTAGGGAGTTCAGATCTGGCCAGTGCCACTACGACAGTCACCCTCCCTAGTGGTCCCAGCGTGTTAACTGCCAGCGTTACCTATGCCGTCGCTGGGCAGGTAGCGGCGGATCTCGGTCGTTACACCGGTGGCGAGCAGGTGGCTCGGGTGCGACTGAGCGCCCCGCTCGGTGGCGAGGCGCAGGCGGTATTGATCACCTCATCTGGGCGCGAGGTCCCCATTGCCGCCACTCAGCTTGCCGCCGCCGGCCGCTCATAGGAGAAGCACGGGGTAGCTGGGGCCTGAGTTGGCCCCACTACTCCAGCTGCGGCGTCTTTGCGCCGCGTCCCGTCGGTCGCCCTTGGCGGATCCGCTTCCACTCCCCTCTATCGGCTCGATGGCGGTTGCCATCGATGCAGGAGGTTTGTTGTGTCCAACGCTCAGCCCATCCATCACCGCTCTTCCCTTCACGGGTTCTCTGCGCGCCGTCTCCTTTCGGGACTAGGGCACTGGTTCGGTGCGTGTCGTTCCACCCCACGTCTGGGGCGCTGCCTGCGTTATCTGCTCTGCGGCCTACTGTGGGTGGCACCCACAGCAGATGCCGCCGTAGTGGCAGAGGGGGTGCTGACCTTGGGGAGTACCGAAGGGGTGACCCGCCAGGTGGTGTTGCGGGCGGAGTCACCAGAGGCTGAGAGCCGCACGCTGCTGGCGCTGAATGGGGCACGGACCACGCTTACGTTGCAGGGGGCTTGCCTGGTGGAGCGGGCGCAATGGGGAGAGCCGGCAGATCCGCCGGCAGTGGGGCAACTGCCCTACGGCGCACTGGAGTTGGCCCTGCTCTGTGAACCAGGGGCAACGGCGGAGGTGGCGTTGACGCTGCCGGGGGCGGACCTAGCAACGGCCCAGCTGATGGCCCTAGTGGGATCGGGATGGCAGGTACTCGCCGCAGACACCTCTGCCACAGAGTTGCACTTCTCTCTCCATGATGGCGCTAACGAGGATGGCACGGCAGCGGCCGATGGGGTTATCAGCTCTGTAGTCGCCCCAGTATGGGAGCTGGAGGCGATCCCACTCCTGGGGCAGGAGGCGCTCATCTGGCTGGCGTTGGTGCTGGCCTTGGGGGGCGGTGCGGCGCTCGCTCGGCGGGCCACTGCACCTGGCGTGACGCTGTTGCTGTTGGCTGGGATGGCGCTGTTGCCGGGGCGTTGGCCCCCAACGGCATTGGCGCTGGAGGCAGGGCCAGCGCTGGCGGTGGATCGCAATCCATTACAACTGTTGGTGAGTGCGGGGGCCGAGGAGAGTCTCCCGCGCTGGCTCACCTTTACCAACCGCAGCGCGCAACCTTTGACGCTGGAGGCGCCGACGGTCAGCGGTCCTTTTGTGATAGTGACAAACCACTGTCCCGCTCACTTAGTGGCGGGGGCCAGCTGTGCCCTCCAGGTGAAATATCTACGGGATCCCCTGCCCGGCGAGGGGCCTGCCCTGCGAGGGTTGGTGCCGGCTTGGCTGGCGGTGGGGGCTGAGCCGGCTGAGGTCATCCTCAATGGCCGCGGTTTTGACACCACAACAGAGGTGCTGCTGGATGGCAAGGTGGTCGCCAGTGAATGGCTAGATGGGGGGCTGGTGCGCTTTGTTTTGAGTGCCGAGCAGCGCCAACGCCCTTGGATCTATCGGGTGAGTGCCCGGGTGGCCGGGGTGGGTTCGGCCACGGCGTTGGAGTTGACGGTGGCGCGGCCGTCGCTGGTTGAGGGGTTGGCCCTGGCGGCCATCAGCCCCAGTGCCGCCCAGGCAGATGGAGAACCCCAGCGCGTTAGCCTGCTGGGGAGTGGGTTCACCCCGGCCACCCAAGCCCAAGTGGATGGGGTGGTAGTAGCCACCGAATATATCGGTTCTCATCAGCTGGTAGCGACCCTACCCGCAACGCTCACCACCACGCCAGACACCTTAGCCATTCGGGCCGTCACCGAGGGGGACGGCGCTACCCTCGCTCAGCTCTACCAGCTGCGCGAGGGGGAGAGTGAGGTGGCCGTGCCGCCGCCGGAGGCTAGCCCAGAGGTGAGAGTGCTCCAGCTAGAGCCGGGGCCGGAGGGGCAGTATGGCGGTTTTGATCGCATCGAGGCGCTACTGTTGGGGGATCCGCCACTCCAGCAGGGGGTAACCCCGGGTGCCATCGTGCGGGAGCGCTACCTGTTGGTCCGTGGCCAGGTCCTCGATGCCGATGGTGTGGCACTAGCGGGTGCCAAGATTACGGCCTTGGGCCATCCCGAGTGGGGATATGTGGCGAGCCGGGCCGACGGCGCCTACGAATTCCTGGCTAACGGCGGGGGGCGCCTGGTGCTGGAGGTGACTCGTCCCGGCTACCTATCCGCCCATAAAGTGGTTGATGCCGGCTGGCAGCAGATCAGCCGGGCGGAGACGGCCTATTTAAAGCCACTGAGTTCGCAGATGACCACCGTGGCGCTGGACGCCAATGTCGGGCAATTGGTGACAGGGGAGCAGGAGTCGGATCTCAATGGCCCACGGCGCAGCCGACTGCTCTTCCTACCGGGCACCCAGGCCTATCTGGTCTATGGCGATGGTCATGAACAGGCGTTAGAGCAGCTCTCTGTACGGGTGACTGAGTACACCAGCGGGGCGCATGGGGTGGAGGCCATGCCGGCCCCACTGCCGGGGGCGAGCCTCTTTACCTATGCCGCTGAGCTATCAGCGGACGAGGCGCTAGGGAGTGGCGCCGAAGCGGTGAGGTTTAACCGTCCAGTGCCTTTTTATGTCGATAACTTTCTACAGTTTTCGGTCGGCCGGGTCATCCCGCTCGGTTTCTACGATCGGCAGCGGGCGGTATGGGAACCGGCCGAGGATGG
>QKFD01000124.1 GCA_003251535.1 Chromatiales bacterium
ACTGACATAGTTGATACTGAGCAGCGTGGGCGTTCCACTGCTGCGTGATTGGCGGTGAGTGCCGGAGTGGAGATTGTCGGGTGACGCTGCGCTAACTCGACCTACTAAGATCACCGTGCGCACTATCCGATGTAGGTCGGCGTTAGCGTAGCGTAACCCGACACCCCTCCGCAGGAGCACGATAGTATCCCACTGACATAGTTGATACTGAGCAGCGTGGGCGTTCCACTGCTGCGTTATTGGCGATGAGTGCCGGAGTGGAGATTGTCGGGTGACGCTGCGCTCACCCGACCTACTAAGATCACCGTGCGCGCTCCCTGATGTAGGTCGGCGTTAGCGCAGCGTAACCCGACCACCCTCCGTAGGAGCACGATAGCATTCCACGATTGGTACGGCCAAGGCAGCATCAACCGGATATCAACGACGCGATTTGCTTTGGCTCAAGGTCTCTGATGGCAGCACACCAAACTGTTTCTTGTACATCTGGGCCAGCCGTCCCATATGCACAAAACCCCACTGGCCGGCTATCTCTGCCACGCTCCTCTGTGCGCTGTCGGCAGTTAGCAGCTCATTTCGGAGGCCCTCCAACCGAACCATCTTGAGATAGGCCATGGGCGGCATACCCAACACCTTGCCGAAGACGCTTTGGAGTGAGCGGTAGCTGCAACCGGCATACGCCGCCAACGCCGCCAGCGTGATCTTTTCGTGGGCATGGGCGTGGATATAGTCGCGTGCTCGTTTGATATAGCGCGGTATGACCGCCGGGTTGGGGCCTGTCTCAACCATCCCATGATGAAGGGTATTGGGATGTAAGGTAATGAACTGTGTGAGTAGATAGTTTTCCAGGTTGGCCAGGCTGATGGGGTTGTTCAGCGCCCCCAGCGCCCCATCCATTTCATGCACCGCATACAGCACCGCACTCTTTAGTGCTTGTCCGGCCGGCTTTGTAAGGTCAACGCTCTTATCGAGCTTCCATTGGATCTGGCCCGCCCGCTCCCCCAGTAGACTACGGGCATGTCGCCGCAGCGTCTCATGGCTTAACACCAGTGCCACGCCACTGTAGCCCTGGAGATCTAAGCGGAACGGCCTGTCCATGTTGATGACCAGCCCTTGGTTGGCCGTGATGGCATGGGATTCACGCTGCTGTTCCAGGTGCCCAGTACCCGATGTTTGAAAATTGAGTGAGATGACCTCTGAGCATTGACCGTCATCTGTGGCGGCCTGTACTGGCACACCCTTGCCGTAGGAGAACGACAACAGGCGCAGGTCATTGACCGCGCAGCTACACACATAGGAATTTATCTTGCGATTGGCCCTGGTGATATTCAGGCTGTGCGGTGTAAACCGCCTGCCCAGTTCATCACGCAGCTCGTCAATATCCCTTGAAGCGAGGGCCAGGTGGCTTGAGAGGTAGATCAAGCGGTTCGTTCCTGGCCCCAGCGTCGAGTCGGGCGGGTGCTTAAGGGCTCTCGTTTGAAGCATCAGGATTCCAGCCGCCTGTTTCTGGGTGTTAACCCGGACGCTACAATCACTCTGCCACCTCGTCAATCCTCTGACCCTGTTTTCATGCCAGCGTCCGCAGGGGCCCTCTCACTTCCATTTTCCCCTTATAAAACAATAAGTTGTCAGAATTGATGAATCCGCGCGATCCGTTAAAAAACAACAGGTTGTGGAAAATGAGGGAGGGGGGACTTAGGGCCCGGCACCCGAAAGGGTAGGCCAGCGTGATGGGATAGCCCACATCACCCGGATGGCCAAACGCGAAAAAGGCGCTGATGGTTGCCCGTCAGCGCCTTTTTCATACGGCCATCTGGTTGGCCGCCGCCAGTTTTTTCTCGTTATGGGGCCGGCCGCCGGCCGTTCCAGACGACGCGCACCCCAAACAGGCCGAGTAGACCAGCCAGCAGCAGCATCGCCCACTCGGAGAGGGTCGGGACCCCCGGCGGCAGGAAGAAGGTGGCGATGACCTGGCGCTCGCCGGTGATGTCGGTCAACTCGCAGGTTTCCCCGCTACAGTCGCCACTGAAGCCGCCAAACAGGTAGCCGTCTGCCTCATTACGGGTGGCGGTGCAGCTGCTGCTAGCGCCGTGGTCCACCGGGTTCGGGCTACAGGTGACGGTGCCGCCCGCTGTCGGTTGGGCGCTGGCGGTGATGGTGTAGCTATTCAGGGTGAAGTTGGCGCTGACGCTCTCCTCCATCGTCACGTTGTTGAAGGCGCAGGTGTTGCCGCTCACGGTGCAGTTGCCGGTGAAACCGGCCAGGGTGTAGCCGGTGTTAGTTGTGGCGGTGCAGGTGCTACTGCCGCCGTGGTCCACTGGGTTGATGTCGCAGCTGACAGAGCCGCCCGCGCTGGGGTTGGCGCCGGTGGTGATGGCGTAGCTGTTTAGGGTGAAGTTGGCGGTGACGCTCTCGGCGCCGGTGACGTTGTTGAAGGCGCAGGTATTACCGCTCGCGGTGCAGTTGCCGGTGAAACCGGTCAGGGTGTAGCCGGTGTTAGTCGTGGCGGTGCAGGTGCTACTGCCGCCGTGGTCCACCGGGTTGACGTCGCAGGTGATGGAGCCGCCCGCGCTGGGGTTGGCGCCGGTGGCGATGGCGTAGCTGTTCAGGGTGAAGTTGGCGGTGACGCTCTCAGCCGTCGTCACGTTGCTGAAGGTGCAGGCGGTGCCGTTCACGGCGCAGTTACCGGTGAAGCCCGCTAGGGTGTAACCGGCGTTGGCGGTGGCGGTACAGATGCTGGTGCCGTCATAGCCCACCGGGTTGGCGTCGCAGCTGACGGAGCCGCCTGCGGTGGGATTGGCGCCGGTGGTGATGGGGTAGGTATTCAGGGTGAAGTTGGCGCTGACGCTCTCGGCGCCGGTGATATTGCTGAAGGTGCAGGTATTTCCGCTGGCAGCGCAGTTGCCGGTGAAGCCGGCCAGGGTGTAGCCGGTGTTAGTCGTGGCGGTGCAGGTGCTATTGCCGCCGTGGTCCACCGGATTGACGTCGCAGCTGACGGAGCCGCCCGCGGTGGGGTTGGCGGTGGCGGTGATGGCGTAGCTTGCACTCAACAGGTCAAACGACTGTCCGCCACGGACCAGCCGGACATGGTAGGCGGTCGCCTTGTCGAAGGCGCGGGCGTCGCCACCTATGAAATTGATGTACCACGCCCGGGCCGGATCGGATACGGATGTGGTAGAGGACCAAAACACCATCGATGGGGTGCCTGGAAAGGCAATGATGTCGATGGCAGGGAAAGAGCGCGAGTAGTCCGCCAGGGACTCCAATTCTGTAATCGAAGGCAGGCGCCAATCACTTTGGTTTCGGTGAACGCTGGTGTTGGCGGTCATCGCCGCGTCAAGCGCCTGTGCCCAGGTATATTGGTAGCCGAATCCGGTACAGGTCGCCCCATCCCAGGTTTGGCCCCAGGCGCAGCGGTCCCAAACTAGGCCGGTCTCACTGTCGGTCACAGTGAGGTCGCCGTTGGGGGTGAAGGTCGCCAGAGTGGGACCGCTCCAGACCACGCCCAGGAGCGATACCAGAGAAGCCGCCAGCAGCAGGCGGTCACGGCGGTGATTCATGGGAAGACCTCGTTGGTTACAGAGTGGATTGGGTTTGGGGCGAGGAGTGGCAGGCGGCATTCCCACTCAAAAGGGTCGAGTCACGGTCCGCTATGCACCAGTCGGACTAGGCCCTGGTAGTTTGTGCTGAGGCCGCTGGTGTTGCCGTCGGCGAACGAGGTGCTCCGTGCGCTGCTCCCAGTCGGTGCGTATGGCTCGGCAGCCCAGTAGTAATCGGAGAGAGTGTTGGGGAAATAGTGGATCTCTATGGCGGGCGATGAGCGACCACGATGCAGCAGAGAGAAAAGCTCCCGCGAAGTGGGTATGCGCCAACCGGTAGAACGGCCACACAGGCCAGCCGCGTTGACGTCCGCCACAAACTTCTCAGTGTCGCAGCGAGCCGAGTCGAAGCAGTAGTCCGAACCCACGCCGGCGCCTGTGTCTTCGGTGCCGGGATCGGTCTGGGTGGAGTCGTGCCAGGTGTAGTTCCAGCTTTTGTGCCGCAGGCCGTTGTCAGTGGTTTTTACCTCCCAGATGAGGCCGGTAACATTGTCGCGGGTGCAGGCCCAATCTTTCGCGCCAGCCCCGAGACTGGCATTGGCCCCGAGTAGCGTCCCGTCGTTGGCGATCTTGGTGAAATCGAAGCCGGCATCACCGTCGCCGATTTTGCTGAGGGTCCCGGCCCAGGCCTCGGCATCGCGTCCAAAGCGGCCGTCCTGGCGCGGATAGGTGGCGGCGTCGCCAGTGTTGGCCGGCAGACAGTCCACCCGGAGGGCGCCGTCATAGCATTGGGACTGGCCGGTATCGTTGAGGCCGGTGGCAGTGGCCGGCAGGGCGTAGACAAGCACGCTGAGGGCCAGGGCGGCAGCGGGACGGATCATGGAGCGGCTCCGAGAGTCAGATCGAACGGGATTATGGGGGACGGTGCCCGTGGGGGTGGGGGTGGGGGTATTACAAACGAGGAGCGTGATGGGTATCAATGCTCAACCACAAACGCGGAGAGGATATCTGCGCGATCTGGATAGTGCTGCGCCAAGAGGATAGCCATGGCGCCCTTTTGCTCCTTCGGCACCGGCTGTCGGGGGGATTTGAGAGAGGGTCGTTGGGCGGTAGTTGGCCGCGCCGTTTGCCGCAGGCGCAGATCACAGCGGGGGGCGCGGCGGAGATACAAAAGGCGTCGATGGTGACATCCATCCGCGCCTTTCGTTGAGCGTCGTCTGTTTGAGTTTCGTCGTCCCAATTTACCCTGTCATCACCTGCGAGCGAATCGTTCATCGCCCACGATCACGCCGCAGATCTCTCTGTGTACGGCGGGCCGCCGGTGCCGGTTATTTCTCTTTACGGGGCCGGCCGTTCCAGACGACGCGCATCCCAAACAGGCCGAGTAGACCAGCCAGCAGCAGTATCGCCCACTCGGAGAGGGTCGGGACCCCCGGCGGCAGGAAGAAGGTGGCGATGACCTGCCGCTCGCCGGTGATGTCGGTCAACTCACAGCTCTCCCCGCTACAGTCGCCACTGAAGCCGCCAAACAGGTAGCCGTCTGCCTCATTACGGGTGGCGGTGCAGTTGCTACTACCGCCGTGGTCCACCGGGTTGACGGCGTAGCTGACGGCGCCGCCCGCAGTGAGGCTGGCGGTGATGGTGTAGGTGGCATCCAACAGGTCAAGATCGCAGCGGGCCGAGTCGAAGCAGCTGTTCGAGCCGTCTGGGGTGCCGGGGCTGGCATGGGAGGAGTCGTACCAGGTGTATTTCCAGTCCTTGTCCCGCAGGCCGTTGTCGCCTCCCAGGTGAGGCCGGTGACGTTATCGTGAACGCAGCTGTGGGGGCTGGACGGGGGGCCGTTGACCACGGCGATAGGATTGCCGGCGGCGTCCAGCGGCGTGAAGTCGAAGCCGGCAGCTCCACCGCCGATCTTGGTGAGGGTCCCCGCCATGGCCTCGGCATCGCGCCCGAAGCGGCCATCCTGGCGGGGGCGGGGCGCGTCTGAGGTGGAGAGGTATACATCCGCGGGCGGGCTCGTGCCGAAGTGGCGTCGGCATGGCTCATAGAGCGAACGGGAGAGTCACCGGCAGCGCGCCCGCCCGCAAACATCGGGTTGGGCGCTGCCCGACGGCGGGCCAAGCGCAACGGCATGACCGCGCAGCCGACCGTGCGGGCAGTGATCGCGTTGAGCAGGGGGAGAGAACACCACGATAAACCTCAGATGAAATCCAGCGCCGTCAAGAGAGACGTTCTACAAATGGGATTGGCGCATTACAAACGAGCCCCGTGAAGGAGCGCAATGCTCGGCTGCGGGGGAGAGGCGACTATCTGCGTAATATGGATAGCGCTGCGCTAAGTGGATATTGATGAGGTCTTGCTGGGATGCTTACGGTCACTCTGGGCAGGGGAGGGGGTATAAATAGTTGAGGCTAGCTATGGCTTTAGCTATCGGCTTCAGAATTTGACTTCGACCGTCTAGGGGCTGCGTAGTGGTGTTGGGTTTGTGGGATGCCACAAAGAAGTAGGGTCGGAATGAGATTGGCTTGCTGCTCAGTGGTGACGCGAAGGCTCAGGGAATGGTGGTGCAGCCATGAGACGATGCCGTGATAGATGGAGGTGCGTTCCCGGTTGGTTCTCGCTTTCATTGGCATGGAGATGACATCCATGGCTGTGAATGCTAAAAGGATATACAGATTTATAGAAGTTGGTGGGGCTGGCAAGGGCTTTGGGTTTATGTCCTATTGGGTTGGGAAAGAGAACTTGTTTGGATGTCAGTCCGGTATTGGTTTAGTCATAGGGATGATAATGTATTCAACAGCCGAACATGTGAGTGAAGCGCTTCTTCGTGTCTTCTATATAACTCTGAGTCCAGGTGCACAGTATCGAGTGAACTCCATCGGCGTCGCTATGGGTGACTGTCTTGCTGAAGGCGCCACTGTCATCGAACTAGAGGTGACGCGCACCACGGGTAGTGGCGATAAGGCGACCACTGTGGTAAGCATCGAAAAATATGCCTTCCCCAATACTGCCTACACCGAACCCGTGGTCGCCGAAGTGCTACTTGCAACCGGTGAGGAGCTGGCGCCCGCTACGCATCCAGTGGTCAAATACAGGGTGGAGAAGAGTTTCCCCAACTTGATTGAGATCTCCCTCGGCAAGTTTGTAAGGCAGGACTCGGACCTGTACCGCGAAACTGCCATCCCACAGAAGAAGCTGGCTAATGCAATCAAGCAGTATGCCCACTCGGTAGACCCAGAACGTGTGCTTTTTCTCTACGACGACACCGTATTCGGTAGCGCTAAAGATGGCTTTCTCATCACCGATAGCGCCTTCTACTACCATAACGGCAGTCGAGAGTTTTGTCTTCGCTTCAACGAAATTGCTTCGGTCGATATCGATTCCTGGGTTACCCGTGGTGACAGCACAGCAGTAGAGGACGTTCTGGTGGTGCGGCGTCACGAGGGGCCAAGTGTTGAAGTGCTCGCCAGTTACCCAGCCCTCAAGCTCGAACCCTTCCGCGACTTTATCGCCTGTGTGCTCAGTTTGACGGCCGAAGGCCATACCAAAGACGTCGATGGTTACGTGATTGTCCAGGAGATGCCGGAGGCGGTGAAACTCGGATATCTGAAGCTGTTGGTCTGGCTGACCTATCAAGACGATGGCCTAATCGACGAGCGCGAGCTTTCCGAGTTGCAGGTATTGATGACCCAGCTGGACTTCGACGCAATGTTACGCCACGCAGTCCGCAGTGCCATCCGCGAGCCAGCGGCGCTGGATGCACGGGAACTGGCCGAGGCGATGGCTGCGGAAGCACCCCGTGGTTCGGAGGTCGCCCTTGCAGTATCTCTGCTCAAAGACGCGGTTCGGGTACACCGCGCCACCAGCGAAGGTAGCGCTCTAGATAGCATTGGGGTGCAGCAGCTAGCCGCTACCTTCGAGATTAATAGTGAGCAGCTCGAATTCATCGAGCAGGCCTGCGTGCAGGACGAAAAGATCCTAGCCGGAGAGCTATCAGACTCACAGATGACCGCTTCTGCGAAGATCCTCTCCGCCAAGGCTGCGGCTGTGGGAGTACCAATTGCGGCGGTTTATCTAAGCGGCAGCGTTGTTGGGCTAAGTGCCGCCGGGGTTACCAGCGGCCTTGCTGCGCTCGGTCTAGGCGGCATACTGGGACTCTCCTCCATGGTCACCGGTATCGGTGCCGTGATCCTGCTTGGTGTGGGTGTCTACAAGGGGATGCAGTGGTTGATGGGTAGCCCCTCCCGTGATAAGGCGTCTCGCCGCGAACTGATGTTGCAGGAGGTGCTGCGTATCCACCAGAAGGCCATTGCCAATCTCGCCGAGGACATCACATTCTTTGCCGAGCAGCTGTTGGAGCTGACCCGCGATGTCGGACATAACAAACTATTGATCGACAAACTCTCGCGAGAGCTGACTGTATTTGCCAACGCCATGACGCGACTGCGCTCCCGCGAAGGTGGCTTTGAGCAGGAGCTGGTAAGCGAAACCGAAAAGCGGGCAATCTGATGAAAAAGAAGGATCAACGCAATGCCGAGAGGGTTGTACTCAGCCAGGACTATCAAATCCAGCAGTTGAGCAGTGGCCTGGACTCGCTTGAACGACAGCGCCGCTCCGTTAGCAGCGCGAATGCTGACCAAAGCGCCAGTCTTACTGATCTCGATACTGCCATGGAGCAGCTGTACACCCTAGCGGGGCTCGCGCGCCCCGGCGAAGCAGAGCTGGCGGACAGCGACATATTGAAGTCACTACAGTTGACCTCCGCGGAACGGCAACTTGTTGATGCAGGTCTACCGAATCTCTCGTTGACGCTGGAAATTCCCCACGCTGAAGGCGATTGGGACGCCTATCTGGCCGACATCGACCGCCATCTCGGCAAGCACGCGCTTGCCCTGGAGGGCGATCCCTTTGAGCAGTTGGTACGCCCACAGCAGATGGCGGCAGTTTATCGCCGCTTCGATGAGGACTTTGGGGCACAGCCGTGGGATCGCTGGGACTATGGAGCGGTGGGCCTAACGGTATTGGTAGGGGCGCTGCTAGATTACTTCCTGGTAGCCATCCCCCAAACGATGAAGACCATGAACCAGGACACGGTTCTTTTCAAAGGTGAAGCGTATCGGGGCAGCCCTGTCACTGCCTGGATGCGGCAGCAGTCCGAGAATATCAGCTCTGGCGAAGGTAGCGCCTTTCAGCGCTGGCTAGGCGATCAAGCCAAGGCCGCCGAGCGCTACGCTAAAGTGTCCTACGATATCTCCAATAACCGCCAGATCAACGGCGAGATCGCTGGTCTGCGCCCGGCCATGCACCGGCTAATGAATCCTGGACACGATCCGGTTCTCGGGGTGGTATTTGGCGTGATTGACATCCTGCGTGGTAACTGTACCCTCATTGACCGCTTCGGTGCTTGGAATGTCATCACTCCTGAAATACGCACCGGTGATGTGACTGGCGTCAGCAATCCAGTGGAGGCCCTGATGATGGTCTTCGCCCATCTATTCTCGGACGTGTTTACCTCTACCGGTCTGCCTGCTCCGTTCATGACGGCGATGCAGAGTTTTAATGTCAATACTGGCATTTCAGTTGAAGCGCATGGCGCACCGCTACAAATGCCTGATCTGATTCGCCACATGTACGGCCAGGGTTATGACCTACAACATTTCATGACCATGAGCATCGTGCCCATGACCGCTGAGGCGATGATTCGCACCTATCACTGGGCACGGACCTATGACCCAGAGACGCCCCACGGTGTTGCTGGTATCCGCGATAAGATGAAGCTTGGAAAAATGATCACCGCAACTCACGCGCTGCTATCGGCCAGTAATATCATCAAAATGGGACTGTATGGCTGGAATCCATCAGCATTCAACTGGGCCCAGATTTTGATGCTGAGCAAGCAGCTGTTTACGTTGCTCATGGCCGCCCATGAGCGTGATCAATTGGTCGAACAGCAGCTAGTGGAAGGATGGGAGCAGGTACTTCAGGGGGCGCGGCGACTATAGGATAAAGGGGTTAGACCCAGCGCCGTAGCCGGCCCGCCATCGGGTTCGATAATGGTGATTGTGCAGACTTGTTATCGCAACCTAAATGTGGGCTAGTTTAGCATTATGGTTTTTAATGCTGGGTGAGGAATGCCTCAAGCATCTTTTTGTATGGCCGTTTTGCAGTATGGACTTGAAAGAGTGAGGGCTAAAGGCTTTTGTATTATTTTATTTGTCCTGAATAGGGGTTCCGGGAGTGCTGCAAACTACAAAAGGAGTGGCGGTGCAATGAAGGTGTGCGGGGGTCTATGATTAATCGTGTTTCCCTTAATCTTGTAGAGCGTTCGGGGCAAAATCCTCAGTGCGATCTGTTGGGTTGGTTTTGTGGGGCGTCTCGTGTCTCAAGTGGTGGTGTTTCTGAAGGGCCTGCGTTAATCTGTCGCCGCTTATTTCTTGTCTTCATTTGCGGTAGGTCGAATTGCACCATGAGGAGGTGGAGGTGAATGGTTCTGGCTAGTGTGCGGGGTGCGTGGCAGAGACTAGAAAATCTCTTATTGTCCTCTCATGAAAATATGAGCTTGGGTGATATGTTGTTGTCGCCGGCTACAGATGAAGAAATTTGGCGATTGGAGAATGAGGTGGGCATTTCCTTGCCAATGGAATACAAGGATAGCCTTAAAGTTCATGCTGGTACAGTGTACTGGTTATGGTTGTGGGATTCAGTTTCTTTGAGTGCTCCAGCAGTGGTTAAGGAAGACTGGGTGTCATTATGTGCATACCCTACTGAAGAACGGCTTCCGATGAGCGCTCCAGAAGGGGTCAAATCAGAGAGATTTCATCCAAGATGGATTCCAATTGCTCTTAATAATGAACTGCCTATCTGCCTAGATCTAGCTCCAGAGCCCGGTGGTCATTATGGACAGATAATAATGGTGGATTGGGAAGATGGAACGATTACATTGCTTGCGAATGGATTCGAGCATTGGTTAACTATGGGGCTCGATAAAATGACTACAGAACTATCTAAATCGATGTGGTCGATGGGTTGAGGAACGGGTTCGTAGGACACCCATCGGGTTCGTAGGACACCCATCGGGTTCGTAGGACACCCATCGGGTTCGTAGGACACCCATCGGGATGGGGTCAGAAACATATTTGTATGGTGTGTTGCAGGGCTCCAAAGATTTTTTATTGGGTGTCCGGGCTATGGGTGGGCCCTTCAAGTAGGTGCCCAAGTAGCTCAGGTAGTTGATGCGGGTCTTTAGATCGCCATGAGGAGCGACTGTTACTGCCGGATCTCCGGCTCATGATGGAGCGGGTTTATCAGCTGCCACTGACCCTCTGTGTCCGCTGCGGCGGTGGAGCGCCATCACCAGTGGACTATCTCTGGGTACTGACTGGCTGCTCCTGCTCTCGCCGCTGTTGACCGCCTCCCTAGCGCTGTCCCCTCTGCCGCCCAACAGCCGCCACGGCCTGCTGCTATGGGCACTTGCCAGCACCTTGGTGGCAGTGGTTGAGCGGCTCTTTTCAATGGCGTTGGCGGTGGTTATCTCTATTCACTGGGGTGGGTGACGCTGCTGGCGCTGGCCACGCTCCTAGACGGATGGAACGCCCAGACTTCTACGCTAAAGCCGAGATTTGGCGCCGATGAGCCACCCTGTCATATCTGCCAGCTGACGGTGACCTGGGGAAGGTTGCTATAGTCTGCCGGACCCATGCGCAGGCGTTCGGGTATATCCTGCTACGTTTTCCGCCCCTCCCCCCTGCGGACCGATCGCACTGTTACTACGTGGTGTCATCGTAGCTGCCAGTAGCTCTAGCCATAACAGAGGAGACGCACCATGAAAGAAGGCATTACCAGTCGTGTCGCCCGCCTTGTCAGTGCCAGCGTGCACGGTGTCGTGGACCGGATGGAGCAGCTCGCCCCGGAGGCGATGATGGAGCAGACCATCCGTGAGATCGAGGCGGCCATCGATGAGGTGCGGGCCGAGCTGGGGCGGGTGGTGGCCAGCCACCACCTGACGCAGCGGCGCTTGGAGGAGGAGCGGCAGAAGTATGCCCGACTGGGTGAACAGGCGGCGCTGGCGGTGGCGGAGCAGCGTGATGATCTAGCCTCGGCCGCCATCGCCCGGCAGATGGATATTGAGGTGCAGCTGCCGGTGCTGGAGCGCGCCATTGCCGAGCAGGCAGCGCGGGGGCAGGAGCTGGAGGGGTATGTGGTGGCCCTGCGCGCCAAACAGCGGGAGATGCGGGAGGAGTTAAACCAGTTTCGTGCCGCCCGGGCCGCTGCGCCGGGGGGGAGTGGGGAGACGGCCATGGCTGGGGTCTCGCAGCAGGTGGAGCGGGCCAACAGCGCCTTTGAGCGGGCCATGGGGGTGGCGGGTGCCACTCCGGGTGCCGAGCCGGCCCAAGCGGCCAAATTGGCGGAGCTGGAGGAGCTGGCACGGCAGAATCGGATCCGTGAGCGGCTGGCAGCCCTCAAGGCAGGGAGTGGGCAGTGATGGAGTTCTTGGCCGCCGCCTACAACCTCCCTTTTACCGTGGCGTTGGCCTTGATGCTGGGGATCGCCCTACTGGAAGGGGTGGCGATGTTGCTGGGGGCGGGGCTCTCCGATCTCATCGATCAGCTACTGCCTACAGGGCTGGCCATCGATGCCAATCTGGAGGGGGCCGGTGTGTTGACCCGCCTCCTGGGCTGGCTCCAGTTTGGCCGGGTACCGGCGTTGATGCTGCTGGTGATCTTCCTCACCGCTTTTGGCTGCATTGGACTCGGAGTACAGACGCTGGCGGGGCGGCTGGCAGCGCCGCTGCCGGCCACCCTCGCCGCGCTACCGGCGCTGCTATTGGCGCTGCCACTGACACGGGCGAGTGGCAGCCTGTTGGCGCTGGTGATGCCACGGGATGAGAGCCAAGCGGTCTCCGCCACCAGCTTCATCGGGCGGGTGGCGGTGATTACCCTCGGCAGCGCCAGCCACGGCCACCCGGCAGAGGCGCGGCTCAAGGACCAGTTTGGCCAGAGCCACTACGTGATGGTGGAGCCAGATGATCATGAGGGGCGCTTTGCCCAGGGGGAGCAGGTGCTGTTGGTGAGTCAGGAGGGTGCCTGTTTTCGCGCCATCCCCGCTGAAGGGGAGGTGCGTTCACCCCATCTGTAGCACCTGCTTTTCATCTATCTTGCCAACAGATCCACCGTTCACCAACCTGAGGAGGTTGCATGTTCGACATCTTGATCATCGCTGGGGTGATTCTGGTTGCCCTGATCACCCTGGGGCTCATGGTGGCGCGACTCTATCGGCGCGCCACCAAGGAGATCTCTTTCGTCCGCACCGGCATGGGGGGGCAGCGGGTCATCATGAATGGCGGCGCCCTGGTATTGCCGGTGCTGCACGAGGTGATCCCGGTCAATATGAATACCCTGCGGTTGGAGGTGCGCCGTGCCAATGAGCAGGCGCTCATCACCCGTGATCGGATGCGCGTAGATGTGACCGCTGAGTTCTATGTGCGGGTCAAGCCCACCGATGAGTCGATAGCCAACGCCGCCCAGACCCTCGGCATGAAGACCATGACCCCCTCCAATCTAAAGGAGCTGGTGGAGGGCAAGTTTGTTGACGCCCTGCGGGCAGTGGCGGCGGAGATGGCGATGGAGGAGCTGCACGAGAAGCGGGTCGATTTTGTGCAGAAGGTGCAGCAGGTGGTCTCCGAGGATCTGCTGAAGAATGGCCTAGAGCTGGAGTCGGTCTCGCTCACCGGGCTCGATCAGACCAGCTTTGAACATTTCAATCCGCAGAACGCCTTTGATGCCGAGGGACTCACCAAGTTGACCGAGGCGATTGAGTCGCGGCGCAAGAAGCGCAATGACATTGAGCAAGACACCAATGTCGCTGTGGCGCAGAAGAATCTGGAGGCGGAGCGGCAGAAACTGGAGATCGCCCGCGATGGTGAGTACGCCCGTCTGCAACAGGAGCGGGAGTTGGCAGTACGACGGGCCGAGCAGAACGCCGATATCGCTAGCCGTGAGGCGGCCAAGGCACGTGAGGCGGAGGAGGCCTCCATCGCCGCTCGGCAGCAGGTGGAGATGGCCAAGCTGCTGGCGGAGCGCGTAGTGCAGGAGGAGCGCATTGAGATGGAGCGGCTGCTCAAAGAAAAGGATGTGTTGAAGCAGAAGTCCATTGAGCTGGCGGAGCAGGACCGCGCCATCGCCATTGCTGAGAAGTCCAAGGAGCAGTCGGAGGCGCAGGCGCAGGCCGATAGGGCACGGGCCGGCGCTGTGAAGGAGGAGGAGGCGGTGGTTACGGTGCGGGAGACCGAGCGAGCAGAGCGCCAGAAGCAGGTGGAACTGGTTAAGGCGCGACAGGCAGCGGAGCAGGATGCCATCGCCATCACTGTTGCCGCCGAGGCAGAGAAGCGGGCGGCCGAGGATCGCGCTGAGTCGGTGCGCACTATCGCCACCGCTGAGGCGGAGAAGCAGCGTATCTCCGCCGACGGTGAGGCACGGGCAGAGTTGCTGAGGGCGGAGGCCGCTGCCAAGCGTTATGCCGTGGAGGCGGATGGGCGGCGCGCTCTGCATGAGGCCGATAACACCCTCTCCAACGAGCAGATTGCGATGCAGGTGCGGATGGCCCTGCTGCAAAACCTACCCGCCATCATCCGCGAGAGTGTTCGTCCCATGGAGCGGATCGACGGTATCAAGATTGTGCAGGTGGATGGGCTCACCGGTGGTGGCGGCCGCACGGCCAGCGCCGGCGAGGCGCCCCCCAGCGGCAATCTGGCTGAACAGGTGGTCAACAGTGCCCTGCGCTATCGTGCCCAGGGGCCGTTGATGGATGCGCTGCTGGAGGAGGTGGGGCTCTCTGGTGGGGAGATTAATGGACTCACCGCAGGCCTGAGCGGTCGCTTCACTCCCGGCGCAGCGGCAAGCGCCACCGATGGCAAGGGGGCCAATAAGCCGTAGCAGCCACCTCAACGGGGCCTGCCGCCGCTAGGGTGCAGGTCCCGTTAGGTCAAACTGACGCAATCAGTCGAGATGGTTCCTCGTCAGGGGAAAGCCAGGCTGCAACAGGAAGCAAACCCCATGCAGCACGCTGCCCCCCCCAGCCGGTATAAGTTTGTGGCACAAACGGCCGGCGCTGGTGTTGACCCTGTTGGTGCCGGTCGGTGCCACCACGGTTGCGTATCTTCTCTCCCGCCAGTTCCTCCCGCTCCATAGCCTGCTGGTGTTGACCTCCAGCAGGCTCTCCGTGATGGCATTTGCCGTGGTGAGGAATGCGTGCCATCGGGTTTGTAGGAGAACTATCGGAGTGGGGCCCGAGCAATAGCGGAATAGTTTGTTGCGGGTTTTTATGGGGTCCCGGTGCTACGCGATTCGCAATCTCCATTCGGAGTGACCGGCAGTGTAACGGGGCAACGCCGCCAGGTGCGGGCTGCCACCGCCCAGGGGAGGGGGAAATAAATGGGGTCCGAGACCGTAGGTGCCTCTTTCCGTGTCGAGCAATACGGCCTCTTGGGTGGTTTATGGCAGAGAGGGGGCTAAGGTGAGATGGGGGAGCGCGCCCTGGGGTGGTGGGGCACGCGCTCCCCGCTGACTGCCCCGCCGGTTCGACTCACTTTGTAAGGGCCGACGGGGGGCGGTGGCACTTTGGGTGGAGCTAGAGAGCGAGGAGGCGTTATGTCGTATGGGATGAGGGGGGGTGTTAGTGGTGGCGGGCGGCGCGGTGGGAGGGGGTGGCGTGGCGGCTATTTAGGCGGGGCGGTGCTGGCGCTGTGGTTGGTTGGGGCGCCGGCGGATGCGCGGGAGTTGGTCAGTAGTTTTGCCTATGTGGGGTGCAACCGGGTCGGTTTTAATGCCACTGATCCCGCACCGAGTACCGCCAATGTGGCGCAGTTGAGGCAGACCCTGGCCGATATCCAGGCGCTCCCTGTCAAGCCGGACTACTTCTTTTTTGTTGGCGATCTGGTGCTCGGGATGGAGGAGGATGGCGGCAAGCGCTTGACCAAAGAGTTGGCGGCGTGGCAGCAGTTGGTGGATGAGAGCGGTTTTGCCGAGAGCGGTATTGAACTGCTGCCCCTCCCTGGTAACCACGAGGCCGATGCCTCGCAGGAGGTGGGTCGGGATCACTATGTGGAGTATCCCGATGCGGCCAATCTGGCCGCTTGGGTGGCTTGGTTGGGGCGCCACCACTACGCCAAGGCGAGTAACGGCCCCTCCGGGGAGGGGGAGCTGAGGCGCGATATGTTGGCGGAGGATAACAACCAGACCCAAACCTACTCCTTCGATGATCGGAAGAGCGGTGTCCACTATCTCCTCCTCAATACCGACTCCCTCTCGACACTCCCCTCACCGCTGCTGCCCGACAAGACCGTTGCCAGTTGGGCGCCCTATCACTGGGTGGCGCAGGACCTCGCCAAGGCGCAGCAGGACCCCCACATCAAGAAGATTGTGGTGCTGGCCCACAAGCCGTTGGTGCTGGAGAACCCCGGGCCGCACGATGTCGTTTACAACACCGCCCCCTACACCCTGGGGGATGAGCTGCTGGCGCTGTTTGGCCGCACCCCGAAATTTGCCGGCTATTTTTGCGCCCACGCCCACGCCTGGCTCTATAGCGATCGGCTCGGTCCCCAGCGCAATGTGACGCAGGTGATCGCCGGCAACGGTGGCAGTGAACTCATCCAGAGTTGGCAGCCCGCGGGGGGGACCTACTTCGGCTTTACGGTGGTCAACCTCTACGCCGACGATAGCGTGGGGGTGGTCTCCTACCGGCGCCCGGCCCCCACCCCCTACGATGCACCGGCCCCGCAGCCGGCCGCAGAGGCGGCACCGGAGATATTTTTCCATCTGGTGGGTGGGCCGGGCGGTGGGGCGGAGGGGCCGCCGTAGCGGCGTTCAACTGGCTGCCGATACCCCTGCGGTGGCGAAGGTGGCCATCTCCCCGTGCAGGCGGCAGGCGGCCTGGAGGAGCGGCACTGCCAGCGCGGCGCCGCTCCCCTCGCCGAGGCGCATCTCCAGATCCAGCAGCGGCTCAGCCGCCAGCGCCGCCAAGACCCGGCCATGCCCGGGCTCGGCGGAGCGGTGGGCGAAGAGAAACCACTGCTCGGCCCCCTCGCAGAGGCGGGCCGCGGTGAGGGCGGCCACCGAGCAGATAAACCCATCCACCAGCACCGGCAGCCCGATGTGGGCGCAGGCGAGGAGGGCGCCGGTCAGGCCGGCGATCTCAAACCCGCCCAGTCGCCGTAGCGCCTCCACCGGGCTGTTGAGGTGGGCGCGGTGGTGGCTGAGGGCGCGCTCCACCACCCGCCGTTTGTGGGCCACCCGCGCCGCCGGCAGGCCGGTGCCGGGACCCACCAAATGGGTTGGCGCCTCCTCCAGCAGGGCGCAGGCGAGGGCGGCGGCGGCGGTGGTGTTGCCGATCCCCATCTCACCGCCAATGAACAGCTGTGCCCCGGCGCGCCGTGCCCGCTCGGCGCTGTGGCGCCCCATATGGAGCGCACGGGCGAGCTGAAAGGGGTCCATTGCCGGCTGGCGGGTGAAGTTGGCGGTGCCGGGGCCGAGGGGGAGCTGGGTGACCCCTTCGATGGGCTCCAGCGGCTCCAGTGTGCCGAGGTTGATCACCTCCAGGGGGGCGCCGATCTGCCGCGCCAGGACGTTGATGGCGGCCCCGCCACGGGCGAAGTTGCGCACCATCTCCGCGGTGACCGCTGGCGGGAAGGCGGAGATCCCCTCGGCGGTGACGCCATGGTCGCCGGCAAAGAGCACGATCTGGATCCGCTCCAGGGTGGGCCGGGGGTGGCCTTGCATTGCCGCCAGGCGGATGGCGATCTCCTCCAGGCGGCCGAGCGCCCCCGGCGGTTTGGTGAGCTGCCCCTGGTGCTGTATGGCGGTGGCCATAGCCTGCTCATCGAGCGGGGCGGGCGGTATCGTCAACCAAGCTGTTGTCTCGTTCACGTCGAGGGCTCCAGGTCAGGCGGTGGGTTGGGGGCGCGGTGGTACCAGCGGTCGATGAGCTGTTCTATCTGATCGATCCCTAGGTGCTCCTCCACTGCGTCGGCCAGCTGATCGATCCCCGCCTCGCGCAGCGCCGCGTAGTCCAGCGCCGCCACCTCGGTTGCCCCTGCCCAGGCGAGTAGCGCCTGGCTCGCCGGTGTGGTGTCGAACAGGCCGTGCAGATAGGTGCCGAGGATCTGGCCATCGGCGGAGAGGGCCCCCTCCACTCCATCGGGCAGCTCCAGCGCCGGCCGGGCCAGGGCGGGGCCGCTGGTCACCCCGGCGTGGATCTCATATCCACTCACTTCGGCCGCCGCCAAGGTGAGCCGCCCCCGCACATTGCGCAGCTGCTTCTCCGGTGCCAGGCGGGTGGTCAGCTCCAGCAGGCCGAAGCCCGGGCTGCTGCCGGGCGCCCCCTCCAGGCCGAGCGGGTCTTCTACGCTGTTGCCGAGCATCTGATAGCCGCCGCAGATGCCGATGAGTTTGCCGCCGTAGCGCAGGTGGCGCAGGAGCGCCCCCTCCCAACCCTGCTGACGCAGCCAGGCCAGATCACTGCGCACCGCCTTGGAGCCGGGCAGGATGATGAGATCGGCCGGCGGGATGGGGCTGCCGGCGTCGATGAAGCGCAGTTCGACTTGGGGGTGGAGGCGCAGCGGATCGAGGTCGGTGTGGTTGCTGAGGCGGGGTAGGGCCGGCACCACCACCCGCAGCTGTGCCGCTGGCCGTGCGGTGCCATCGGCGCGGGAGAGGCTATCCTCCGCCTCCAGGTGCAGGCCGTTGAGGAACGGCAGCACCCCCAGGGTGGGGCGGCCGGTCTCCTGGTGCAGCCACTCTAGCCCGGGCTGGAGCAGGGCGGCGTGGCCGCGGAAGCGGTTGATCACAAACCCCTGGATGCGCTCCTGCTCGCTGGGGGCGAGTAGCGCCAGGGTGCCCACCAGCTGGGCGAACACCCCGCCGCGGTCGATATCCGCCACCAGCACCACCGGGCAGTCCACCGCCTCGGCGAAGCCCATGTTGGCGATGTCGCCGGCCCGCAGATTGACCTCGGCCGGGGAGCCGGCCCCCTCCACTAGGATGAGGTCGTACTGCTCGCCCAGGCGGGCGAAGGAGTGCAGCGCGGCGTTGCGGGCGATGGCCTTGTAGTCGCGGTAGTGCAGGGCGTCCATGTTGCCGACGGCGCGCCCCTGGACAATCACCTGGGAGCCGATATCGCTGTTGGGCTTGAGCAGGATCGGGTTCATGTCGCTGTGGGGGGCGATGCCGCAGGCCTGGGCCTGCACCGCCTGGGAGCGGCCGATCTCCCCGCCATCCACCGTCACCGCGCTGTTGAGGGCCATGTTCTGCGGTTTGAAGGGGGCCACCCGCACCCCGCGGCGGGCAAAGGCGCGGCAGAGGCCGGTGACCAGGGCGCTCTTGCCGGCGTCGGAGGTGGTCCCTTGGACCATCAATGTCCTGCTGCTCATGCGCCTCTTCTACTCCTCTGCGGTCGCGCTGTGCTGGGTACTGGATGGTGAAGTGGGCAGTTGGGCCAGGGCGCGCTGGAGGCGCAACCAGTCCGCTGCCGTGGCCGGCAGCCCGCAACGCAGGCTGGCGGGGCGCTCATAGTGCCGGGTGAGGATCCCCTGCCGGGCCAGCGCCCGCTGGAGGGTGGCCGCCTGGGGGTGGCGGCTCCACTGAAACAGTGCGCAGCCGCCGGTGGGCGCCAGGCCGTGGTCGGCCAGCAGGTGGTGGAGCCGCTGGCTGGCGCTTGGCAGCTGCGCCCGCATGGTCGCCTGCCAGGGGCGGTCGGCCAGGGCCGCCAGGGCGACGGCGCGTGACGGCGCGGCGACCGGCCAGGGGCCGAGCAGACCACCGAGGGCGGCGGCCAGGGGCGGTGCCAGCAGGGCAAAGCCGACCCGCGCCCCGGCCAGGCCGAAGAACTTGCCGAGTGAGCGCAACACCACCAGGCCGGGCAGGTGGGTGGCGTCGGCGATGCTCCCCTCTGGGGTGGGGTCCATGAACGCCTCATCCACCACCAGCCAGCCGCCGTTGGCGGCGAGGCGGCGGTGCCAGGCCAGCAGCTGCATCCGCGGGATGCGGCTGCCGGTGGGGTTGTTGGGGTTGACCACCACCAGCACCGCCAGCTCGGAGATCTGCGCCTCGACGGCGGCGCTGGCCGGCAGGGAGACCACCTGGTGGCCGGCGCGTCCCCAGGCGTGGGGGTGCTCGGCATAGGTGGGGGTCAGGATCCCCACCTTGCCGGGGGGCCGCAGCCACGGCAGCGCCTGGAGCGCCGCCTGTGAGCCGGCCACCGGCAGCACCGCGGCGCTGGCGCCGTAGTAGCTTTGGGCCGCCGCCTCCAGGCCATCCTCCGCCTCCGGTAGCCGGCCCCAGAGGGCGTGTGGGAGCGGGCCGACTGGCCAGGGGTGGGGGTTGAGGCCGGTGGAGAGGTCGAGCCACTGGCCGAGGGGGATCCCATACTCCGCCGCCGCCTGCCGTAGGCGGCCGCCGTGGTGGAGGGTGTGGGAGAGGCGCTCGATCAGCTCAGACAAGATCTACCCCCGCCATCAGCACCGTCGCCAGCGCCAGCCAGAGCAGCAGCGCCCGCCGTACCAGCGCCAGGGTGCGGTCGATGGCGTCCGCCGCCGGTGGACCGCCGAGCCCCAGCCGGGGGCGCTGGCGGTAGTGGCCGTGGTACCAGGCGGGGCCACCCAGCTCGATCCCCAGGCTGCCGGCCCCGGCCGCCATCACCGGCCCGGCGTTGGGGCTCTCCCAGGCCGCCGCTTGGGTCCGCCAACAGTGGAGCGCCTTGCCGGCGCTGCCGGCCCCGGCGTAGGCGAGGGCGGTCAGGCGGGCCGGGATCCAGTTGAGCAGGTCATCGAGGCGCGCCGCTGCCCAACCAAACTGGGCGTAGCGTGGGGTGCGGTAGCCCCACATGGCGTCCAGGGTGTTGGCCAGGCGGTAGAGCACCACCCCCGGCGCCCCCGCCAGCAGGAACCAGAACAGGGCGCCGAAGAGGGCGTCGTTGCCGTTCTCCAGCACCGACTCCACCGTCGCCCGGCGCACCCCCTCCGCATCCAGCGTACCGCTCTCCCGGCTCACCAGGCGGGCGACAGAGTGGCGGGCGGCGGCCAGGTCACCCGTCGCCAAGGCGTCGCGCACCGCCGCGGCGTGCTCTGCCAGGCTGCGGCCGCCGAGGGCCAGATAGAGCAGCAGCAGTGCCAGCAGGTTGCCCCACGCCGCCGGCAGCAGGGCGTTGGCACCGGCCACCAGTGCCGTCAACGGCAGCACCAGCAGTGCCCAAGCGAGTAGCCCGCGGCCGTGACGCCCGGCACCACCGTTGAGCCGCCGCTCCAGCCCCTGCGCCAACTGGCCAAAACCCACCAACGGATGGAACCGCCGCGGCTCACCCAGCAGCGCATCCAACCCCAGCGCCAACAGCGCCAGAACTAACCCGGACACCCACTCCCCAACTACCTCGGACACCCATCCTCCTCGGCGCCACTGGCGCTCGCTAGGCTAACCACTGGCGGTCATCTGAGCGGTGGCGCTCCACTGCCGCCAGCTCTGTTCAAAAGGCCCGAGGAGTAACCCGGACACCCACTCTCCGACTACCTTGGACACCCATCCCTCTCGGTGCCGCTGGCGCCCGCTAGGCTAACCACTGGCGGCCATCTGGGCCGGTGGCGCCTACTGCCGTCAGCTCTGTTCAAAAGGCCCGAGGAATAACCTGGACACCCACTCTCCGACTACCCCGGACACCCATTCCCCTCGGCGCCACTGGCGCTCGCTAAGCTAACCGCTGGCGGTCATCTGGGTCGGCGACCACTCGGACACCCTCTCCTCTCGGTGCCGCTGGTGCTCGCTAGGTTAACCACTGGCGGCTATCTGGGCGGTGGCGTCCACTGCTGCCAGCTCTGTTCAAAACGACTACTCGGACACCCACTCTCCGACTACCT
>QKFD01000122.1 GCA_003251535.1 Chromatiales bacterium
AGATCTCCCCATGACCTCGCACCCCACCCGCTCCGCCGAGCCCCGTTTCACCCTCTCACCCACGGGGGCTATCACCCTCGGGGCCGCCGGCCTGTTGGCCGCCCCGTTGACCCACGCCGCTACCTTCAGCGTGACCAATCTGAACGACTCTGGGGTGGGGAGCCTGCGGCAGGCGATCCTCGATGCCAACGCCGCAGCCGGTACCGATACGGTGGATCTCTCCGGGGTCACCGGTACCATCACCCTGACCAGCGGTAACCTGGTTGTCACCGACGCCCTGACCATCAGCGGCCCGGGTGCCACGGCGCTGACGGTGAGCGGGAACAACAGCAGCAATATCTTCGCCATCAATGGCATTGCCGCCACCATCTCCGGCCTGGGGATGACGCAAGGCCAAGCGAGCTTCGGCGGTGCGGTGGCCGTCTATGCGGGTGCCTCGCTCAATCTCAGCGACTGTATTGTGAGTGCCAGCCACAGTAGCAACGTGGGGGGCGGCTTGGCCTTCTATGACGTCGGCAGCGTCTCCATCAGCAACTGCACCATTGATGGCAACAGCGCCACCAATCAGGGTGGCGGTATCTTCCTCTACGATCCCAACGGCACCTTCGTCATTACCGATAGCGTTATCAGCAACAACAGCGCTGGGGGGAGCAGTACGGGCGGCGGCGGCGCCTATCTATACGGTAGCGAGGGGATCACGATTACCCGCACCACCGTGAGCGGCAATATGGCGAGCGGGCACGGGGGGGGGATCTGCTTCGTTGACTCCGACAACGTCGGCGATATCTTGGTGGACTCCTCCACCTTCTCCGGTAACACCAGTTCGCAGTTTGGGGGCGGCATGAGCTTCCAGTGGCTGAACAGCGGTGGTGCTCGGGTGGTCAACTCCACCATCTCCGGTAATAGTGCCAACTATGGCGGCGGTGTCGTTGCCTTCTATCTCGCTGATCCCGTAGCCCTTGAGCACAGCACCGTGGTCAACAATAGCGCGACCGCATCCGGTGGCGGTGTTGATTACCTCGGCTCTGGCGGGTTGGATGCCGCGGAGGGTGCGCTGCGTAAAGAGGCGACCATCAGCGGTAACGTTGCGCCCCAGTCGCTCTCCTTCGCCAGCGATGTATTTGGGCTGGATCACACCATCGTGGCCAATAACAGCGCCCCGTCGAATCCGGATACCGCGGGCTCTATGGAGGCGAGCTACGCCTTTATTGAGAACGTGGGCAGTGCCAGTCTGACCGACTCCGGCGGCAACATCATCGGTCAAGACCCGCAGCTGGGCGCCTTGGCCAACAATGGCGGTACTACCTTGACCCATCTGCCGGCCACCGGCAGCCCGGTCATCGATGCCGGTGATCCCGCCATCAGCGGCGCTCCGGCCAGCGATCAGCGGGGTGAGGCGCGCATCTATGGCACGGCTATCGATATCGGTGCCGTCGAGGTGGGCGAGACGACGCCAGCGGTGCCTACCCTCAACGACCTCGGCAAGCTGCTGCTCGGCGCGCTGTTGATCGCCACGGCGCTGGGCGCCGGCCGGCGGCGTATGGAGGGCTGATCCTGGCCTGGGCGGGTGCCGTAGGGCGCCCGCCCCACCTCTTTCTCCTCCTTGTAACGGGCGTCTACCGCCCCTCCATGGCATAATGTGCGGCTCTCCCAAGCCAAACCGAACGCCGTGACCCGGATTACGCTCACCCGCCCGGACGATTTTCATCTCCACCTGCGTGACGGTGCCGCCTTGGCCGCGGTCGTGGCGGATAGTGCCGCCCGCTTCGCCCGTGCGCTGGTCATGCCCAACCTCAAGCCACCGGTGGTGACCACGGAGCAGGCCATTGCCTACCGTGAACGCATCCTGGCCGCCCTCCCTGCTGGGAGCGACTTCAACCCGTTGATGAGTCTCTACCTCACCGAGACGACCTCAGCGGAGGAGATCGCCCGTGCCAAGGAGAGCGGCGTGGTGATCGCCGTCAAGCTCTACCCGGCCGGCGCCACCACCAACTCCGATGCGGGGGTGCGTGACCTCCTGAGCGCCGAGGCCGCCCTGGCTGCCATGGCGGAGCTGGGGTTACCGCTCTGTGTACATGGCGAGGTGGTGGATTCCGCGGTGGATGTCTTTGACCGGGAGGCGGTCTTTTTGCAGCGGGTGTTGGCGCCGGCGCTGGAGCGCCACCCCAACCTGCGGGTGGTGGTGGAGCACATCACCACCCGCGAGGCGGTGCGTTTTGTGGCGGCGGCGGGGAGTGGCGTGGCCGCTACCGTGACCCCTCAGCACCTGCTGCTCAATCGCAATGCCCTGTTTAGTGGTGGTTTGCGTCCCCACCACTACTGTCTGCCGGTCCTCAAGCGCGAGCTGCACCGGGAGGCGCTGCTGCTGGCGGCGACCCAGGGGAGCCCCAAGTTCTTCTTGGGGAGCGATAGTGCACCCCACTCGCGGCAGGCCAAGGAGTCGGCCTGTGGCTGTGCCGGTATCTATAGTGCCCACGCCGGGATTGAACTCTACGCCGAGGCCTTTGAGCTGGCTGGGGCGCTGGAGCGCCTGGATGACTTTGCCTCCCGTTTTGGCGCCGAGTTCTACGGCCTGCCACGCAACCAGGGCCAGCTGGTGCTGGAGCGTCAGCCATGGTCGGTGCCGGAGGCCCTGGCATTTGGTGATGAGCGCCTGGTGCCGCTGCGGGCCGGCGGCGAGATGCCGTGGCGGGTGGTGGAGGGGGGGCAATGAGCAGCAATCAGTTGCCCAAACGGCTACAAAAGTACCGGGTGATCCTCGGCCGGATCCTCATCCCGCTGGTGCTCATCTATCTGTTTTGGTTCGAGCGCATCCCCGTCCATCTGTTTAACTCGCGTATCGGTCTCGTGGGAGTGGCGCTGGTGGCGCTGGGGGTGGCCATCCGCAGCCTCTCCGCCGGGATGTTGCACAAGAACGAGCAGTTGGCCTCCTCCGGGATCTACGCCGTGGTGCGCAACCCGCTCTACCTCGGCTCGTTGGTGATGTTGATCGGGGTCAACCTGCTCATCATCCATCCGCTCTTTCTGCTCACCAGCCTCGCCCTGTTCCTGCTCACCTACGTCCCCACCATCCGCAACGAAGAGCGCGGTCTGGCGGCCCGCTATGGCAAGGCGTGGGTCGATTACGCCTCCAGTACGCCACGCCTGCTGCCGCGCCTGTCGCGCATTGGCGAGTTGCGCCACATCCAGTGGAGCGGTGAGCGCTGGTACCACAACCACGAGCACAACACGGTCATCGCCGCGGTGGCGGTCTTGCTGCTGTTACAGCTCTACAGCCGCTGGGTGGGAGGGTAGATAGGTGGCCGAGACCCCCCACCGTATCCATCGCCGGTTCCGCGGCTATCTGCCGGTTGTGGTGGATGTCGAGACCGCTGGTTTCAACGCCGAGACCGATGCCCTGTTAGAGGTGGCCGCGGTGATCGTGCAGATGGACCCCGACACCGGCCGGATCTACCCCGGTGATACGGTCTCCGCCCACGTCGAGCCGTTTCCCGGCGCCAATCTGGAGCGCCGCTCGCTGGAGTTTACCGGCATCGATCCCTTCCACCCGTTTCGTCTGGCGATGCCGGAGCGGGAGGCACTGGAGAAGGTGTTCGCCCCGATCCGCCGCGAGATTGTTGAACAGAGCTGCTCCCGCGCCATCCTTGTGGGCCACAACCCCTGGTTCGACCTCGGTTTTATCAAGGCGGCGGTGGAGCGTTGCAAGATCAAGCAGAATCCATTCCACGCCTTCAGCACCTTTGATACCGCCACGCTGGCAGGGCTCGCCTATGGTCAGACGGTGCTGGCGCGGGCGGCCAAGGAGGCGGGTATTCAGTGGGACTCCGGCCAGGCCCACTCCGCCCTCTACGATACCCAGCGCACCGCCGAGCTGTTCTGTGCGGTGGTGAACCGCTGGCAGGAGTTGGAGCTGCGCGCCCGCTGAGCCCAGGGGCGGGGCCTCACTCCGCCAGCAGCATATCCCCCTCCACCTGCTCCCGGGCCTCCTGCCCTTGGTGGATAAGCTCTATAAAGGTGGCCAGCAGGTGGGGGTCCCACTGACCGCTATCTCGCTCTCGCTCCAAGATCGACAGCGCCCGCTCCACCGACATCCCCTTGCGATAGACCCGATCGCCGGTCATGGCATCCCAGGTATCGGCGATGGAGACGATGCGGGCCAGCAGCGGGATCGCCTCACCCTGTAGGCCGTCAGGGTAGCCAGCCCCATCCCAGCGCTCGTGGTGCCAGGCGGCAATCTCGGCAAACTCGCGGAAGCGCTTGAGGGGGCGCATGATGGCGGCCGTCATCTCCGGGTGGCTGCGCATCACCTCATACTCGGCATCGTCTAGCGGCCCCGCCTTGTTGAGGATGGCGTCGGGGATGCCGATCTTGCCGAGGTCGTGCATCAGTGCCCCCTGCTTGAGCATCCGTAGTTGCGCCTCCGAGAGGCCGAGGCGGCGCCCCAGCATCACCGAGAAGTTGGCTACCCGCGCGGAGTGGCGGGCGGTATAGGCGTCTTTCGCCTCCAGCGCCTTGGCCAGGGAGCGTAGGGACTGCATGTAGGCGTTCTCTTGATCGTTGAATAGCTGTTCCAGGCTATCGGCCATGCGGTTGACGGCACCCGCCAGGCGACCGATCTCGTCTTGGGTCTTGATCTCCACCCGAGTGGTGAACTCCCCCTCCGCAATGCGGCTGGTGGCGGCGGCGATACGGCCTATGGGCTGGATCAGGCCCCGCAGCACCAACCAGCCGACCACCAGTAGTAGGGCGAGGGCCGCCCCACTGACCAGGCGCACCATCTCCTGCTCATAGCCATCATCCAGCTGGGCGATGAGGACGGAGGTCTCCTCAAGGTTGATCTCCACCTCCAGGCCGGCCACCACTCGGCCCCCCTCCCGCAGGGGAATGATGATGTCCACCTTGGGCACTTGGCGGCCTTTGGGGTCAGTGAAGCTCTCCACCTCGCTGCCGAGATAGGCGGTGCCCTCCCGCAACACCCTGCCGTAGTGGCCGGAGAGGTCGCGCAGGGGGGTGTTTTCGTCGGCGCCGGCCGCGGCATAGACGTGGCCGCTGGTGTCGTAGGCGTAGAGACGGTGGATGGCGAATCCGAGCTGGTCGGTCCCGTGTAAGGCGCGCTCCAGTATCGGCTGGAGGATGGCGGGATCGGCGGGCGAGCCGTTGCTGGCCGCCTCCAGTTCAAGGCCGAGTAGGTAGGTCTGGGCCTGACGTTTGGCCTGATCGAGGAGCGCCTGCTCCAGGATCACCTCGGTGCGATTGATAACCAGCAGGCTGAAGATGACTAGGCAGGCGAGGATGGCACCGAGGATACGGGCGGCGAGCGTGGGGCGTAGCGGCACAGGGCAGGCTCCGGTGGGGCGGACCGGGGGCCATTACAGCACCCCCGGCCGCTGACTCCAACCATGGAGCGTGATGAGGGCAGGAAAATAGTGGCGCAGGGCCGCTAGGCGCCAGCTGCCTCTGGCTTGGACTTGGCCACGGCGGCCTCCACCATCTGCTTCAACTCCCCCTTCTGGTAAAGCTCCATGGTGATGTCGTGACCACCAATCAGCTCGCCATCCACATACACCTGGGGGAAGGTGGGCCAGTTTCGGTAACGCGGAAGGTTTTGGAAAATATCTTGGTCAGTCAATACGTTGACGTATGCGAACTCGACCCCAGTGGCCGCCAGCGCCTGAGCCGTGCGGCTGGAATAGCCGCACATCGGCAGCTGCGGGGTCCCCTTCATAAAGATCACCACGGGGTTCTCCTTGACTGCCAGATCGATCCGTTCCATTACGTCCATAGTCTTGCTACCTCTCAATTGGGAAAGTGGGTGGGCCAACCTCCCATGGGTGGGGATTCAGAGTAATAAACTCAAGATCCAGCGCCTCCTCCCGTCGATCCGCTAACTGGCTCACACGCGGCCCAATAGTGCTCCGGGATAAGCTGCGCTATGATGGGCCGACTTTCTTAAACGGGCGGCCTGGGCGCCAAAAAAAGAATCCGGAGCAAGGAGATAGACAACGATGATGAAGCTACGTATTAAGTACGTCCCGCAGCTGGTGGCGCTCACCCTTGGCACCGCTCTGAGCGCCCCCGCTCTGGGCGTCACCTTCTCGGTCAACACCACCAATGACACGGTGGATCGGCTCATTGGGGATGGGATCTGCGCCGACGCCAGTGGTCTTTGCTCTCTGCGCGCCGCTATCCAAGAGACCAATGCCCTCACCAACCCCTCCTTTGATGTCTATGACGTCGTGCTGATCCCGAGCGGCACCTACACCCTCCAGATCCCCGGTGGCAGTGAAGACGCGGCCGCCACTGGCGACCTCGATGTCACTGACGGCTTGATGATCCAAGGGTCTGGCGCCCAATCGACCGTTATCGACGCCCACTCCCTCGATCGCGTCTTCCACGTGCTGCACAACGTCTACTTCGACCTGAGTCGGGTCAGCCTGACCAACGGCCTGACCGGCAATGAGGGTGGGGCGGTGGCCATCGAACTCGGTTGGGGCTCTCTGGACGAGGTGGAGATCACCAACAGCCGGGCGGCCCGCGGTGGCGGTGTGGCGGTGATCGCTGGAGGCGGCCGAGTCGATCTGGATAAGGTCTCTATCCACGGTAATACCGCCTCGGTGGAGGGCGGTGGTGTCTTTAACCGCAACGAGATGTACCTGCTCAACACCACGGTGGCGGACAACAGCTCCACCGGCTACGGCGGTGGCGTGGCCAACTACGGTTCGTTGCAGACCCTCAACGCCACCATTGGCCGTAACACGGCCGGCAACCTGGGTGGCGGTCTGGCCAACTTTGAGAGTGGTCGGGCCAATGTGGTCAACACCATCATCGCCGAGAACAACGGCTATGACTGCTTCAACCCCGGCACCATGGCCGGTAGCTACAACCTGGAGAGTGGCACCACCTGTAACTTTACCGGTGTCGGCTCCCTCCAGAGTGGCAATGCCGACTTCGCCAACCTGGGGCTGTTCGGTGGCCAGACCCGAAGCATGGCCATCCTGATGGATAGCGATGCGCTCAACGCCGCCAATGAGGAGCTATGCCCGCCCAACGACCAGCGCGGCTTTGCCCGTACCGCTTGCGATATCGGTGCCTACGAGGCGCCGCTGCCGGTGGATCTGTCGGTGTCGGTCAACGCCAACCCGAGCACGGTCAAGAAGGGTGAAGAGGTGATCTTCGAGGTCAGCGTCGCCAATGGCCGCAATCTGGCGATGGACCCCGTCCTCAACCTCCAGCTCGATAGCCACCTTGGCATCGTCTCCGCCAGCTCCAGCGTGGGCGGTTGCTCCTCGGCCGGCCAGACGGTCTACTGCCAGTTCGGCTCCATGTATGAAGGGGAGGGGGCCCATGTGCAGGTGGTGGCCACCGCGTTGGGCTCCGGTAGCGGTCCGAGCATCGCCACCATCACCCCGCAGCTGGAGGATGACGTGGACGATAGCAACAACTCCGACTCGGTGGTGGTCACGGTGAGCGGCGGTGGCGGCGGCGGCGGTGCCGTGAGCCCGCTGATGCTGCTGGCTGGTCTGCCGCTGTTGGTGCTGCGTCGTCGCCGTCGCAGCTAAGGGGTAGGCCGGGTGGGGGGTGTGATGCCACCCCACCCTAGCCAGCGGGCGCTAGCGCCTGCCTGGTGTTGTGGCTTCAGTATGTGCGCGGCCGCCCTTGGGGCGGCCGCGCTTTTTTTATGTCACTTAGTGGCACTCGTCCACGTTGAGCTGTAACCACAGCTCCAGTAGTGCTAAGTGCCAGAGCTTACTGCCGCGCAGGCGGGTGAAGTGGTCAGGGCACTCCGGATCGGTCAACAGGCGGTCCACATAGGCACGATTGAAGAGGCCACGGTTGCGGGCGGCCTGGGAGTCGAGGATGTCGCGCATGAAGTCGTAGAACTCGCCGCGGACATACTTCAGGGCCGGCATCGGGAAGTAGCCCTTGGGTCGATCGATGATGCTATCCGGTAACAGACCACGGGCGATACGCTTGAGGACATGTTTGCCGCCGCTGCCCAGCTTTAGCTCTGGGGGCAGCTGCATCGCCAGCTCCACCAGCTCGTGATCGAGGAACGGCACCCGCGCCTCCAACCCCCAGGCCATGGTCATGTTGTCCACCCGCTTGACCGGGTCATCGACGATGAGGGTGGTGACATCCATGCGCAGCACCCGGTCGAGGTAGGTCTCCGCCCCCGGCATGGCCAGCAGCTGTTGGATGGTGGCCGCGGTGTAGTCGGCCCCTCGATAGGGCTCTGCCACCGTCTCCAGCAGCTCGGCGTGGTCGCGGTCAAAGTAGTGGCGGGCGAAGCGCTCCAGATCGGAGCCGCCCCGTTCGGCCACCATCTGCGGATACCAGAAGTAGCCGGCGAATACCTCATCGGCCCCTTGGCCGCTCTGTACCACCTTCACCTCTTGCGCCACCCGCTCGGCCAGTAGGTAGAAGGCGACCGCATCCTGTCCCACCATCGGCTCGGCCATCTGCGTCACCGCCTCTGGCAGCCGTTTTAATACCTCGTCGTTGGGGATGGAGTATTTGTGGTGGCGGGTGTGGTAGCGCTGCACCACCTGATCGGAGTACTCAAATTCACTCCCCTTCTCCTCCGGCACATCCTCGAAGCCGATGGAGAAGGTGAGCAGCTCGGCCACCCCCTGTTCCGCCAGCAGCGCCACTAGCAGGCTGGAGTCGAGCCCGCCCGAGAGCAGCACCCCCACCGGCACATCGGCGATATCCAGCCGGCGTTTGACCGAGCGACGCAGGGCGTCGTGGATCAGTTCAGTCCACTCCTCCTCGCTCCGGGTCTCGGCGGGGCGCGTGGCGTAGAGCTGCCAGTAGGCGTGCTCCTCCATGCGTCCGTTGGGCTCGATGGTGAGGAAGTGGCCGGGGGCCAGTTTGCGGATCCCCTTGAGGATGGTGCGGGGGGCGGGGATCACCGCGTGCAGGCTGAGCTGGTGGTGGAGCGCCACGGGATCGATAGAGGTGTCTGTCCCACCGGCGGCCAACAGCGCTTGGGGGTTGGAGGCGAAGCGAAACTGGGCCCCGTCACGGCTGTAGTAGAGCGGCTTGATACCGAGCCGATCACGGGCGAGGAAGAGGCGCTGGGTGCCGATGTTCCAGATGGCGAAGGCGAACATGCCATGGAATCGCTCCACGCACTGCTCACCCCAGGCGGCGTAGGCCTTGATAATCACCTCGGTGTCACCGCTGGAGAAGAAGCGGTAGCCCATCCCTTGAAGTTCGGAGCGCAGCTCTTTGTAGTTGTAGATGGTGCCGTTGAACACCAGGGAGAGCCCCAGCTCGGCATCGACCATCGGCTGATGGGCGCGCTCGGAGAGGTCGATGATGGATAGGCGGCGGTGCCCGAAGGCGAGCGGCCCCTCCGAGTAGCTCCCCTCGTGATCGGGGCCGCGCCGCGCTAAGCGGTCCAGCATCCGGCCGATGGTCGGTAGATCTGGCACCCGCCCGTCCAGCCTCAGTTCACCGCAGATCCCACACACGCTTGGCCTCGCTTTGTTGATGAGAGATGGAGCGGACCGTCTCTAGCGCTGGCGATGAGCCAGCGTCTCGGTCCAGACAGACACATTTATATAGCTAGTTGCCTACCCGCAGGTGGCTGACCACTCGGCTGACGCCGGTGACGCCACTGGCCACGGCGATCGCCTTTGAGGCGCTGGCCTGATCTGCCACTCGCCCATAGAGGGTGACCACCGCGCCACGACTCTCGACGGAGATCCCTTTGAGTGTGCCATGGGTGTGGAGCTGCCGCTCCACCCGTGCGCTCAGATCGGGGTTGGCACCCGGGGTGGTGTCGGTGAGTAGGGCCGTGGCGCAGCCGGAGAGGAGGAGCGTCAGGAGTAGGGCGGCCGACCATCGTAGGGTGCGACGGGGCCGAAGGCTGGGGCGGGAGAGGGGGGCCATTACGCCTCCCCCCAGCCGCCGCCGCCTGGCGTGGCGATGGTGACGATATCGTTGGTGGCGGCCTCAAAGGCCACCTTGCCTGGCAGGGGGGTGCCGTTGAGGCGGTTTTCGCCGCGCTGGCCCTCACCCCCTCCCGCGACCCCCCAAGGGGCGTGGCGCCGGCGTTCGGTGAGTAGGGTGACATGGGCCGGGGCGAGCAGTTGGAACTCCCGCAGCAGGCCGTCGCCGCCACTGTGGTGGCCGGGGCCGCCAGAGCCGCGGCGTAGTTGATAGCGGGTGACGCGGACCGGGTAGGTCATCTCCAGTGCCTCGATAGGGGTATTGAGGGTATTGGTCATGTGGGTCTGAATGGCGCTGGGGCCGGGGCCAGTGGGCGAACCGCCCATGCCTCCGCCGATGGTCTCGTAGTAGTCCCACCCCCCCGCGGCGGTGCGGGCGCCCATGGCCAGGTTATTCATGGAGCCGTGGCTGGCCGCGGGGATGCGCCCCGGCAGGGCCGGGGCCAGCGCCCCCAGCAGGGCATCGACCACCCGCGTACTGGTCTCCACATTGCCGGCCGCCACCGCCGCCGGGCGGCGGGCATTGACTAGACACCCCTCTGGGGCGGTGAGCCGAATGGGGCGGAAGGTGCCGGCACAGGCGGGGGTCTCCTCCGGCATCAGACAGCGAAACACGTAATAGACTGCGGCAGCGGCCACCGATAGGGGGCAGTTGACGTTGCCGGGGGTCTGGGGTGCGGTGCCGCTGAAGTCCACTATCACCTCACCCTCTGTCGCGGTGACGCTGACGACGATGGGGAGATCGGCGTGGCCCACCCCATCGTCATCCAGATAGTCGGTGAAGGTGTAGCGCCCAGGGGGGAGGGCGGCAATGGCTTGGCGGGCGAGCCGTTCACCGTAGTCATTGAGTGCCGCCAAGGCCGCGCCGAAGGGGGCGACCCCGAGTGCCGCAACCCGCTCCGTGAGTCGTGCCAGTCCAGCCCGGTTGGCGCTGATCTGGGCGAAGAGATCACCATGGCTGACGGTATGGTTGCGCAGACGCTCTAGGAGCCCGGCCAGCCACACCGTCTCCAGCTGGCCGCCGCGTAGCAGATGGGTGGGGGGGATCACCACCCCCTCCTCCTCCAGATGGCGGGAGATGGGCATGGAGCCGGGCGAATGGGCGCCGATATCGGCATGGTGGGCGCGGTTGGCGACGAAGGCGACCCGCTGCCCGGCGACAAATAGTGGTGCTACTAGCGTGACATCCGGCAGGTGGGTACCGCCCAGGAAGGGGTCGTTGACTATCACCATGTCGCCGGGCTGCCAGTCGATACTGGCCACCAGATCACGCATGGCGTAGGCCATGCTGCCGAGATGGACCGGGATGTGGGCCGCCTGGGCGCAGAGCTGCCCCTCGCTATCGAAGACGGCACAGGAGAAGTCGAGCCGATCTTTGATGTTGGGGGAGAAGGCGGTGCGGCGCAGCACCGCCCCCATCTCCTCGCAGACGGCATCGATGCGGCTGGCAAATAGGGAGAGTGCGATGGGATCCATGGGGCGGGATATTACCGCGGGAACTCCATCGGGATGAACCGGATTTACCCCGCTCATGGCATTGGCGCGCTGGCTGTGCCTGACGGGTGACGGGGTTGTGATACTTCTGTGAAGCGGGGCCGGTACTCTTATCCTCAGGCACCTTTAGTGGGTGCTTCGCCCAATCTAGCGAGATTAACCGAATAGGTAGGCACCTATGAGTAGACGTGTGCTGGTGGTGGAAGATGACCGCGACATCGCCGAGCTGCTCGCCCTGCATCTCCAGGACGAGGGGATGGAGGTGGAGCTGAAGTTTGATGGCGCCGCTGGCTTGGAGGCGGCACGGGCCGGCCATTACGATCTACTGGTACTGGATCTCTCCCTCCCTAAACTAGATGGCCTCACCCTCTGCCGCACCCTGCGGGAGGCGGGGGGCAACTATCTCCCCATCCTGATGCTCACCGCCCGCAGTGCCGAGCTTGATCGGGTGTTGGGGTTGGAGCTGGGGGCGGATGACTACCTCACCAAACCTTTCTCCATTCGGGAGCTGGTGGCGCGGGTCAAGGCGTTACTGCGGCGGGCAGAGGCGATGGCCGCCGTACCGGAAGAGGATGGGGCGCCGCTGCGGTTAGGGGAGCTGGTGATCGATCCCACACGCCACACCGTGCAGGTGGCCGGTGGTGAGGTGGAGCTGACCGCCCGCGAGTTTGAGCTACTGCTCCACTTTGCCCGCCACCCCGGTCGGGTCTACTCCCGCATCCAGCTATTAGATGAGGTGTGGGGCTATGGTCATGACGGCTATGAGCACACCGTCAACTCCCACATCAACCGCCTGCGCGGGAAGATCGAGCGGGATCCCGCCCATCCCCGCTATATCCAGACGGTGTGGGGGGTGGGCTATAAGATGGCGGAGCGGCTCTGATGCCACGCACCCTCTACGCCCGTCTGGCGGTGACCCTCGCCCTTATTCTGCTGGCCGTGGGGGCCACGCTCGCGCTGTTGGCACTCCAGGCGACCCAGCTCTTCGCCCAGGAGCTGGATCAGCGCTTCAACCGCGACCTTGCCCGCCAGCTGCTGGTACAGCGGGACCTGGTGGGGGGCGAGCTGCTGGATCAGGCATCGGTCAAGGCGCTATTCAGCCACTACATGCACATCAACCCCGCCATCGAGATCTATCTGCTGGATAAGACGGGCAAGATCCTCGCCTTCGAGGCGCCGCAGATGCGTATCAAACGGGAGCGGGTCGATCTGGCACCTATCCGCAACTTTCTCGCCGGGGCGGCGCTGCCGGTCTTGGGCGATGACCCGCGTGATGAGCAGCGGCGTAAGGTCTTCTCCGCCGCCCCCTTTCCCCTTAAGGGGGAGCCGCAGCAGTACCTCTATGTGGTGTTGGGGGGGGAGGCCATCGACTCCAGTCGGGCGATGTTGCGGGATAGCTACCTCGCCCGCTTCAGCCTCACCGCGGTGGCGGCGGTGGTGCTGTTTGGCTTTTTGACCGGTGCGCTGGCCTTCCATCTACTGACCCGTCGGTTACACCGACTGGCAGGGGCCATGGAGGGCTTTCGGGCCAGTGGCCTCCGCGGCCATCAGATCTACTCCGGCAGTGGGCGGGGGGATGAGATCGATCGCCTCGGCGAGAGCTTCAACCTCATGGCGGAGCGGATAGAGGAGCAGCTGGTGGCCTTAGAACAGAAGGAGACCCTGCGCCGCCATCTGGTGGCCAATGTCTCGCATGACCTGCGTACCCCTTTGGCCGCCCTGCGTGGGTATCTGGAGACCTTACGGATCAAGGGCGACAGCCTGCCACTGACCGAGCGGGAGCGCTATCTGAAGGTGGCCCACCACCAGAGCGAGCGGCTCACTCGGCTGGTGGAGGAGCTATTTGAGCTATCCAAGTTGGAGGCGCAGGAGGGGGTACCGCAGCGGGAGCCGGCACTGATTGGGGAGTTGATGTACGACGTGGCGCAGAAATTTGCGCTCAAGGCGGCCGAGCGCCAAGTGGCCTTGGAGATCGCCCCTGCCGCCGATCTGCCCCTCGTCTCTCTCGATGTGGCGATGATGGATCGGGTGTTGACCAACCTGCTGGAGAACGCCCTGGCCCAACTCCCGAATGGGGGGCGTATCACCCTGGCGGCCTATCGAGGGGGCGATGGGGTGGTGGTGCAGATCACCGATACCGGTGCCGGGATCAGCGCCGCCGATCTCCCGCACCTGTTTGATCGCTTCTATCAGGCGCCGGATCGGCGCGGGCGCGGGGCGGGTCTGGGGTTGGCGATTGTGCGGCGTATCTTGGAGCTGCATGGTGGGAGCATCGCCGCCGAGAGTCGGCCGGGGGCGACGACATTCCGTTTTGTACTGCCGCATGGGGCTGGCTGAGGCGGTGAGAGGCCCCGGCCACCAGCGCCTGGCGGGACGCTGGCGGCTGGGGAAGAGCGCGGACTACTCGAAGTAGGCCTTATCCTTGTTCATGCTGTAACCCCAGGGCAGTTGGGCGTTTTTCCAGCCGTTGACCATCCGCTTACCCTTGTTGTCACCCTCTTTGGCCATGTCGCCCTCAAACCCTTCGTAGATGCTATAGACATGGGTGTAACCGGCCTGGGCCATCAGGTTGGCGGCGTTGGCGCTGCGGTCACCAGAGCGGCACATGAGGACGACCGTGGCATCTTTACCGAGGCCCCGCTTTTGCAGTAGCTCCTCGATGGCCACCAGAAAACGGCTATTGGGGTTCATGGCATAGACGTTCTTCTTGTCATCCCACTCGGAGTAGTCCGCCTTCATGTAGGGAATGTTGGCGTCTACCAGCGTCGGGGCTCCGACAAACTCCACCTCTTCCGGGGTGCGCACATCCACGAACACCACCTGGTCGCCCTTGCTCTGCTTGGCCTCAAAGGCGTCACGAGCACTCATGTAGAGACCGAGCTTGGTCTGCTTTTTCTCTGGGAGCATCAGGGTGTCGCCGGCGTAGGCAGAGGAGAGGCCCAGGCCGAAGGCGAGGAGGAGGGTAACGGAAGCGAAGCGAATACGCATGACACAACTCCATGTATGTTGTTGTTGAAAAGGTGTTCTGACCCAGACGATCCGCGAGCCGACCTCTCCAACTCGGCCGTCCATGGCACAAAACAGCCCTGAGTTTATGCGGGAATATGGACGAACTGCAATCTCTGATCGAGGGTTCTATGTACGTATTAGAGGATCATGAAATAGCCTATTCCGATCCGCCCGATTTGGGGTGCGACGGATGGGGAGGGCCTGGCGGACGGCGGAAGGGCGACTAGGGGAGGGGGCGCGCTGGGCGTTGCTGGCTGGGGGGGCCGATGGGGTGGGGTGCCCCCGTCTATAGGGGGCACCCGTCTGCGCTAGAGCCGCAAGCGAGCTGGACTATTCGCCCGACTTCTTCTTGTTGAGGGCCGTCTCGTCGGCGATGGCGCGGTCGAAGGCCGACTCCAGCTCTTCATCCTCCGCCTGGCCTGCCTCGCCACCTACCTGCTGCTGGGCCCGGTGGCGCATCAAGTAGCGCGAGGTGAACAGCCCGGCCTCGAACAGCACCAGGACCACGCCGGCGAAGAAGACCTGGGAGAAGACATCGGGGGGGGTGACAATGGCCGCCACAAAGAAGGCGCCGACGATGATGTAGGGGCGCTTGCTGGCCAGCCCCTCTGGGGTGGTGATGCCGGTGAGGTTGAGCAGCACCGTGGCCACCGGGATCTCAAAGGCGAGGCCGAAGGCGAAGAAGACGGTGAGGACGAAATCGAGATATTTGCCGATATCGGTCATCACCTCCACCCCTTCAGGGGCAAAGGCGATGATGAATTTGAAGACCGTCGGCAGCACGATGTAGTAGGCAACGGCGGCGCCTAGGTAGAACAGCGCCACTGACGAAATCAGCAGCGGCAGCGCCAACTTCCGCTCATGGACATAGAGCCCTGGCGAGATGAAGGCCCACGCCTGGTGCAGCAGGTAGGGGATGGTGATGAAGATCGCCACCACCAGCGCCAGCTTGAACGGAATGATGAACGGGGAGGCCACCTCGGTGGCGATGAGGCTACCCCCTATCGGCAGCTGGGCGCGGAGCGGACCGGAGAAGTAGGTGTAGAGATCCTGGGCGATAGGGGTCAGCGCTATGAATACCAGCAACACCGCGATGACGGAGCGAACTAGGCGGGTGCGCAGCTCGATAAGGTGGCTGATAAACGGCTGTTCTTCCTGCTGCGGATCGCTACTCATGGGGTGTTTTGGTCTGGCTTGGTTTCGCCCTGAGCAGGGGCCGGCTCCGAGGTGAGTGTCGGGTTGGGGTTGGCGGCTGGCGGGTCGGCCTGGGGGGTGGTGGCCGCAGAGGCGCTGCTCTCCAGCTCCTCTTTGAGGCCATCTAGCGTGTGGCGCCCCTCTTCGACGATCTCATGCAGGCCGCTGGCACGCGCCTGCTGCTCCATGACGCGCTTTAGCTCCTCGGCCTTGATCTCGCGTTCGATATCATCCCGAACGTTGGCCACCATGCGCTTGGCGCGGCCTAACCAGAGCCCCGCGGTACGGGCAAGCCCCGGCAGCTTCTCTGGGCCGAAGACGATGAGGGCCACCACGCCCACCACCGCCATCTCCCAAAAACTGAAATCGAACATGGGTTACAACGCCCTCGCCGGGAGCCCCCGACCTGCGGCCAAGAGGATGGGTTAGGCGCGATCCTTCTCGCGGGAGGACTCACCATCGATCACGGTGCGCCCCTTCTCCTCGATCTGACTGCGGGCGGTGGTCGGCTGGTCAGAGGGTTCCTCGTTGTCCCCCTCCTTCACTGCCTTGCGGAAACTCTTGATGGCAGCACCGAGATCCCCTCCCACGTTGGAGAGCTTCTTCGTGCCGAATACCAGCACCACTACCACCAATACGATCAGCCAGTGCCAAATGCTGAAGCTACCCATCGTCTATCCACTCCTCGTCTCCCGCCGGGTGGCGGGGTGGTCGGTCATCGTTGCGGTCGCGCGCCGGAGCGGCGCCGATCACGGTATGTACCGTGGTTCGACCCTGTTCGGTTGGTGTCAGCAGCGCTAACTCGATAGCCTGCCCGTCGGCCTACTTTGGACTGCGGTTCGCCTTCTCTTCCAGGCCGGAGAGGCCAAAACGCCGATCTAGCTCTGCCAGTACCTGCTCCGGTTCCAACCCGAGCTGCTTCAGCATGACCAGGGTGTGAAACCAGAGATCGGCGGTCTCGTAGATCACCTCCTCCGGATTACCCCCTTTGGCGGCAATCACGGTCTCGGTAGCCTCTTCGCCCACCTTCTTGAGTATGGTATCAAGCCCCTTATGGTAGAGCTTGGCGACATATGAGCTGGAGGGATCGGCCCCTTTGCGTGCCTCTAGGACGGCGGATAATCGTAGCAGAACGTCGTTCATTGCGGGCCGTAAATGGTGTCGGGGGATTTAAGGACGGGATCCACGGCCTCCCAGCCATCCCGCTCTAGGCGGTGGTAGAAGCAGCTGGCGCGGCCGGTGTGGCAGGCGATGCCCCCCACCTGTTCGATGGTGATGAGGATCACGTCTTTGTCGCAGTCGGTGCGGATCTCTTTCACCCGCTGGATGTGGCCCGACTCCTCACCCTTGGGCCAGAGGCGGCTGCGGGAGCGGGAGTAGTAGACGGCGCGCCCCTCGCGGGCGGTCATCTCCAGCGCCTCGCGGTTCATGAAGGCGAACATCAGCACCCGGCCGCTGCCCTCCTCCTGGGCGATGGCGGGCACTAGGCCGTCGCGGTCCCACTTGATCTCATCCAGCCAGCTCACAGGCGCACCTCGATACCCCGCTGAGCCATATACTGTTTGGCCTCGCCAACGGTGTGTTCACCGAAGTGGAAGATGCTGGCCGCCAACACCGCGTCGGCCCGCCCATCGGTCACCCCGGCCGCGAGGTGCTCCAGATTGCCCACCCCGCCCGAGGCGATGACCGGCACCTGCACCGCCTCGCTCACGGCCCGGGTCAAGGCGAGATCGAAGCCCGCCTTGGTACCATCCCGATCCATGCTGGTGAGTAGGATCTCGCCGGCGCCGTAGGTCACCATACGCACCGCCCACTCCACCGCATCGATGCCGGTGGGCTTGCGACCGCCGTGGGTGAAGATCTCCCAACGCAGGGGCTCCCCCTCACCACTGACCCGTTTGGCATCGATGGCCACCACGATGCACTGCGAGCCAAATCGATCCGCCGCCTCTTTGACAAACTCGGGGTTGAAGACGGCGGCGGTGTTGATGGCTACCTTGTCGGCACCGGCGTTCAACATCCGCCGGATATCGTCGCCTTTGCGGATCCCGCCCCCCACCGTGAGGGGGATGAAGACCTGGCCGGCCACCTCCTCCACCACGTGGACCATGGTGTCGCGGTCTTCATGGGAGGCGGTGATGTCGAGGAAGGTCAATTCGTCTGCCCCCTGTTCGTCGTACCGGCGGGCGATCTCCACCGGATCGCCGGCGTCTCGGATATCGACGAACTGGACCCCCTTAACGACGCGGCCCTTGTCTACATCAAGGCAGGGAATGATGCGTTTGGCGAGTCCCATGCTGGCTCCGAATTAGGTGGGGCAGAGTTGGTCTGCGAGCTGCTGGCCCTCAACGAAATCCAAGCTGCCCTCATAGATGGCACGGCCGGTGATGGCTCCCACAATCCCCTCCTCGGCGACGGCGCAGAGCGCCCGAATGTCATCGAGGTTGGTGATACCGCCCGAGGCGATGATGGGGACATTGACCGAGCGGGCGAGGCGGACCGTGGACTCCACGTTGACGCCGGTCATCATGCCGTCGCGGCCAATATCGGTATAGACGATGGCGCTCACCCCGTCGTTCTCGAAGTGGCGGGCCATGTCGATGACGTCGTGGCGCGAGAGTTTGGACCAGCCATCCACGGCCACCTTCCCCTCTTTGGCGTCCAGCCCGACGATGACGTGGCCAGGGAACTCCAGACAGAGATCGTTAATGAAATGGGGGGTGCTCACCGCCTTGGTGCCGATAATGACATATTGCACCCCCATTTCGAGGTAGGCCGCTACGGTCTCCTCGTCGCGGATCCCGCCCCCCACCTGGATGGGGATATCGGGGTAGGCGGCGCAGATGGCACCAATCACCTCACGGTTGACTGGCGATCCGGCGAAGGCGCCGTTTAGGTCGACGAGGTGCAGGCGCCTAGCGCCGGCCTCCACCCAACGGCCCGCCATGGCCACCGGGTCGTCGGAGAAGATGGTCTCGTCCTCCATGCGGCCTTGGCGCAGGCGTACGCACTTGCCGTCTTTGAGGTCGATGGCGGGGATCAATAGCATCGTTGGGTCCTCTGGGCTCTCGCTGCTCGGATGCTAAGGTGGTCAGCTCTGGCCGTCCCAGCGCAGGAAATTGGCATAGAGCGCTAGGCCGGCGTGCTGGCTCTTTTCAGGGTGGAACTGGGTGGCAAAGATGTTGCCTCGCCCCACGGCAGCGGCGAACGGCACACCATACTCGCAACGGCCGGTCACCAGGGTGGGATCGGTCGGCTGGACGTAGTAGCTATGGACGAAGTAAAACCGCTCATCCTGGGGGATGCCCTGCCAGAGGGGGTGCGCGCCGCTCTGGTGGACCCGGTTCCAACCCATATGGGGGACTTTGAGCCGTTCACCGCTCTGTGGGTCGAGGAGGGGATCGGCAAAGCGCTCCACCCTCCCGGGCAGCAGACCGAGACAGTCGGTACCATCATTCTCTGCGCTCCACTCCATCATCGCCTGCATCCCAACGCAGACCCCGAGGAGCGGCTTGCTCTTGGCCACCTCGGCCACCACCTGGTCGATGCCCAGGCGGCGGATCTCCTTCATGCAGTCACGAATTGCCCCAACACCGGGCAAGACTACGTGATCGGCACCGAGGATAAGCTCGGGGTCGTGGGTGACTAAGACCTTGCGTGCCAATCGGGTGTGTTCCAGGGCCTTCGCCACCGAATGGAGATTGCCCATGCCGTAGTCGATCACTGCCACGGTGGTCATGATGTGGTGAGTTCCGCAAGCAAACGAGCGGGCGCCTCAGAGGCTCCCCTTAGTGGACGGGATACCCTGCATCCGCGGGTCCGCCTCAACCGCCATGCGCAGGGCACGGCCCAGCGCCTTGAAGATGGTCTCGGCGATGTGGTGGGCGTTACCGCCCCGCAGGGCGTCGATGTGTAGCGTGATGCGGGCATGGTTGACCAGGCCGGCGAAGAATTCATGGAACAGATCGACATCGAAGCTGCCGATAAGCTCGCGCGGATATTGGGCGTGATACTCAAGCCCCGGCCGACCGGAGAGGTCCACCACCACCCGCGACAGCGCCTCGTCCAGTGGGACGTAGGCGTGGCCATAGCGGCGGATGCCCCGTTTGTCGCCCAACGCGGCCGCCAGCGCCTCGCCTAGGGTGATACCCACATCCTCCACCGTATGGTGGGCGTCGATCTGGAGATCGCCCTGCGCCTGGATGCGCAGATCGATAAGGCCATGGCGGGCCACCTGATCGAGCATGTGGTCAAGGAACGGGACCCCGGTGTCGAGCTGGGACTCGCCGCAGCCGTCCAGATCGATGCTGACTTCGATCCGGGTCTCGCGGGTCTCCCGCTTGATCGTGGCCGTGCGTGCTGACATCGAAACCTCTGCTCCCCTTGGGGTCCGAAGCGACCCGAAGCGGCATAGCATACCTGCTCCCGGTAGCGGATTGAACCGGCTGTCTTAGCTCAACGAATGGGTGTAATCTCCGCAGCCTTACGGATTGAATGGTATTGGTGCCAACCGGCGGGAAGGTCCGGTAGCGACGCATATAGAACGCGGGTGAACTTAGGCGTCAGAGAACTGACGCAATGGGACATCGACTCTATATATAAGCGTATTACTGGGGTACTTGACACCGGGGGAGGGAGCAGGATCCCTGAATTGACAAACGTCAATGTTCTGATATCTTCTGTTCCGCTAATATTCTCACCGCTGCTTGGGGCATTCGGGGGTTTCCTGGCGGTGGCTGGTGCGGGGGCATCTGGAATAGCAGTTACGATGGCATAAAACCACAACGAGTCATCACCCGCCGGTGGCCCGCAGGCCGCCGCACGTCCCTTCTTCCGCGCCCGCCCCGTCTGTATCTGCGGTCCCTGCCGTTACCGCACGCCTCCGGATTTGCCAGGCAACACGACACGTCACAAAGGGGGTGTTTGCAGGCGAAAGATGAAACCGCTGTTGTTTTCCCCGAGGGTAGGACACGGGGTCCTTTCGCCATCGACCCTCACCCCAGTGCCCTCGAACGATTCGGGCGGTCACCGCCCGGGACCACCCGAATTTATGAGATTCAATCGCAAAGGAGACTACTCGTGGAAGCGACACAAGTAGAACAGAAATATAGCTTTGATGTAGTGCGGTGGTTTTCCATCGCAGCTGTCGTGTACCTGGTTGTAGGCACCCTCGTGGGTGTCTATGTCGCCTCTGAACTGGCCTGGCCTTGGCTCAATATGGATAGTCCCTATCTGAGCTTTGGTCGTCTGCGTCCCCTCCACACCAACGCCGTTATCTTTGCCTTCGGTGGCTGTGCCTTGATGGCCACGGCCTACTACTCGGTGCAGCGCACCTGCGGTGTTCGCCTCTTCAGCGACGCCCTCGGGTGGTTCACCTTCTGGGGTTGGAACGTCATCATCGTTCTGGCGGTCATCACCCTGCCTCTCGGCTTCACCTCCGGTAAGGAGTATGCGGAGCTGGAGTGGCCGGTGGATATCTTGATCGCGGTGGTGTGGCTCTCCTTCAGCTTCAACTTCATCATGACCGTGGCCAAGCGCAAGACCTCGCACATCTATGTGTCGAACTGGTTCTTCATGGGCATGATGGTGATGATCACCTATCTGCACGTGGTGAACTCGCTGGCTATCCCGGTCACCCTGTTCAAGTCCTACTCCATCTTCTCCGGTGTGCAGGACGCCATGATCCAGTGGTGGTGGGGCCATAACGCAGTAGGCTTCTACCTGACTGCTGGCTTCCTCGGCATCATGTACTACTTCGTGCCGAAGCAGGCTGGGCGCCCGGTCTTCTCCTACCGCCTCTCTGTGCTGCACTTCTGGGCACTGATGTTCGGCTACGTGTGGCTGGGTGCGCACCACCTCCAGTACACCGCTCTGCCTGACTGGACCGGCTCCCTGGGTGCCGCTGTCTCCCTGGCGATGATCATCCCCTCCTGGGGTGGTGCCATTAACGGCATGATGACCCTCTCTGGCGCCTGGGATAAGCTCCGCGACGACTACATCCTGCGCTTCCTCATCATGTCCCTGGCCTTCTACGCGATGTCCACCTTTGAAGGCCCGGTCATGTCCTCCAAGACCGTTAACGCCCTCTCTCACTACACCGACTGGACCGTTGGCCACGTGCACTCCGGCGCCCTGGGCTGGGTGGTGATGGTGGCAGCTGGCGCCCTGTACCACCTGGTGCAGAAGCTCTGGAACACCGAGATGTACAGCGCCAAGCTGGTGAATCTCCACTTCTGGATGGCGACCATCGGCGCCGTGGTGTACATCACCGCGATGTGGGTCTCCGGCATCATGCAGGGCCTGATGTGGCGGGACTACGACGAGTTCGGCACTCTGACCTACACCTTCGCTGAGTCGGTGGCTGCTATGCACCCCTACTACGCGATGCGTGCCATCGGCGGCATGATCTTCTGGGCCGGTGCTGTGGTCATGCTCTACAACGTCGTCATGACCGTGCGTAAAGCCCCTGCGACCAGCACTGTGCGTGCAGCGGCAGCTCGCGCCTAAGATGTGGGAGAACTAGCAAATGGCTGATCAGATTCACTCTACCAAGTTGCAGGACAAGGCTGAGCGTAACGTCTTCTTGATGTTCGTGATGCTGCTGGTGCTCCTGTCGGTCGGCGGCCTCGTTGAAATCGTGCCCCTCTTCTTCTTGAAGGACACGATGGAGCATAACCAGCACCCAGAGGTGATGTGGGACCGCAAACCTGGCCAGACCCTGGCGGACTGGAAGGCAGGCGATGGCGTGCGTCCTTACACCGCGCTGGAGCTGGCCGGGCGCGACATCTATCGGCGGGAGGGGTGCTACACCTGCCACTCGCAGATGATTCGCCCGTTCCGCGACGAGAAAGAGCGTTATGGCCACTACTCTCTGGCCTCCGAGTCGATGTATGACCACCCGTTCCAGTGGGGCTCCAAGCGCACCGGTCCGGATCTGGCTCGCGTCGGCGGCAAATACTCCGATGCCTGGCATGAGCGTCACCTGCGCGCCCCGCGCTCCGTGGTGCCCGAGTCAGTGATGCCGAACTACCCCTGGCTTGAAGAGAACAAGCTGGACGGTGCTTTCGTGGCAAGCATGATGAGAGGCATGAAGACCATCGGCGTGCCTTACGAGGAGAGCGATATTGCCGGCGCCGCTGCTGCGGTCGAGGGTAAGACGGAGATGCAGGCGGTGATCGCCTTCCTGCAGGTCCTGGGCACCATGGTTAAGTTCGACGAGAACACGAACTACCGTGAATAAGCTCCAGGAGTACTTCCATACCGACTGGGCGGCGATGACGCTGCATGACTGGATCGGGCTACTGCTCACCGTCACGGTCTTTCTCGCCCTGATATATGTGTATGCCTATGTACTCCACCCAAAAAACCGCGAAAAGCTAGAGTCCCAACGTCGTCTACCGGACGATGAGGAACCCGATTCGGAGGATAAAAAATGAGCGAAAAGAGCAATCCGTACAACGTGCCAGATACGGGGCACGTGTGGGATGACAACCTGCGGGAGCTCACCAATGATCCCCCCAAGTGGTGGATGATTGGTCTTCATGCCAGCTGGATCCTGGTGGTGATTTACACCATCATCTACCCCTCCTGGCCTTGGTTTGGGGGCGCCTACAAGGGCATGATGAGCTGGACGTCCATCGGTGAATATAAAGAGGACATGAAGGCCATCGATGCCATCCGCGCTCGTTACGAGGAGAAGCTGCCTGGTATGTCGGCAGCCGCTATCCTGGGCGACAGCGAGCTGAGCCAGTACGTCACCAAGTCAGCCAAGGTGCTGTTCGGTGATAACTGCGCCGCCTGCCACGGTAACAACGGTGCCGGTAATACCGACTACCCGATCCTGGCAGACGACGATTGGCTCTATGGTGGCAAGATCGACACCATCGTGCAGACCATCACTGGCGGTCGTCAGGGTGTGATGCCGGCCAAGGGCGGCGCTCAGCTGACCGAGACCGAGATCGATCAGCTGGCTCAGGCCATCTCCAAGGGGGAGCCGACCACTGCTCCGGCTTGGCAGAAGGGCGCCTGCTTTGCCTGCCACGGCATGGACGGTAAGGGGATGCAGGCCCTCGGCTCTGCCAACCTGACCGACCACGTGTGGCGCTTTGGTAAGGGCAGCATCGACGACATCAAGTACACCATTACCCATGGTGTTAATGACCCGAAAGACCCCGCCACCCGCAACGCGGTTATGCCTAAGTTCGGTGGTGGTAAGCTGAGCGAGACCGACATCAAGAAGCTGGCGGTGTTCGTGCATCAGCTGGGCGGTGGTAAGTAAGAGAGCAGGACCGTGTCCATTCGCTGCCCCGGTGGTCTGGCCACTGGGGCGGCTTGAGCAAGCAAGAGGAGTGAAACGATGGACTGGGTAGAAATCGGTTCCTATGCAGCGGTCGTCATCTCAATCGTGATCATGATTTTCTTCCTTATCAAGGGTTATAACCTGATCTATAAGGATGGCGATAAGTAGTTCCATCCTGGGTTCATGACCCATCAAGGGGGGCTTACATGCCCCCCTTTTTTGCATCTGTCTCGCCGATGTGGCGGGCACCTTGCGCATCAGCGTGTGGTAATATGCGGGATTATGCAGAACCCCCACCTGATGAGGGATGTTCAGCCCGCCAGTGGGCACCAAACAAGCGGTTATCCTGGACCAGTCGGAGTCCGGGGGGAAGTGCAGGCACCTCTATAAAGAGGTGACCTGTAGATGGATCAGCGCAGCCGCCCGGTGGGGTGGGCAGACGCGGGGAGACGATGCTCCGTTGCGGAACGTGCCCTCAATCGTATGATTGGAAGGTGCACTGCCTGCCTCAACCGATGTCCAACAGACACGCTGTGACCGTGCGCCCCCGTAGGCGCGTGAAGGAGAGCCCGTGACGACCGAAGCAGATCAGAGCGTCCAAGAGCACGCGGACGAGCTCTATAACGAATATTGGCATGTGAATACCGGCGGCCAGACCATCCATGCCAAACGGATGCCTGGCCGCTTCCGCAACATCAAGTGGATGACCGCTTCGGTCTGGCTCATCTTCTTCATCGGTCCTTATATACGTTGGAAGGACCGCCAGGCGATCTTGTTTGATATCCCTGGGCGTAAATTTCATATCTTCGATATCACCATCATGCCGCAGGACGTCTGGATGCTCTCTCTGACGCTCCTGTTCTTCGCCATCCTATTGGCTGTGGTGACCTCCATTGCTGGCCGCGTCTTCTGTGGCTACTTCTGCTTCCAGACGGTCTGGACCGATATCTTCACCTTCATTGAGGAGAAGCTGGAGGGGCCGCCGCAGAAGCGACGCAAACTGGATGAGGCGCCCTGGAGTGGGCATAAGCTGCTCATCAAGGGGAGCAAGAACCTCATCTGGATCGCCATCGGTAGCTTTACGGGCATCCACTTCACCCTCTGGTTCGTTGATGCCTTTCAGATGTGGCATGGCTACCTCACCCTCACTGCGCCAACCTTTGCCTGGGGGGCGGTGGTCGTATTTACCTTCTTCACCTACCTGTTTGGCGGCATCATGCGCGAGCAGGTCTGCTTCTGGCTCTGTCCCTACGCCCGCATTCAGGGGGTGATGTACGACAAGGAGACCATCCTCCCCACCTACGATTTCCATCGGGGTGAGCCGCGCGGCAAGCTCAAGAAGGGACAGGTAGCGGAGGGGCTGGGGGACTGCATCGATTGCGGTCAGTGCGTGGCGGTCTGTCCTACGGGTATCGATATCCGGCAGGGGCAGCAGGAGGGGTGTATCACCTGCGCGCTCTGCATCGACGCCTGTGATTCGGTGATGGACAAGATCCAAAAGCCGCGCGGTCTTATCCGCTACGCCTCCTGGGATGAGATCGACGGCATTCCCACCAAACCGTTCTGGCGCCGGGCGCGGCCACTGGTCTACATCACCATCATGGTGTTGGCGGCCGGGGGCATCCTCTATGGCCTGACCCATTTGGGGGCCCTCGACCTGCGGGTACTGCACGAGCGGCAGCCGCTCTATGTGCAGCAATCCGACGGCTCCATCCAGAACAAATATGAGCTGAAGATCCTCAATAAGCTCGACCACGACGTGCCGGTGGAGATCTCCGTGTCCGATGCCCCCAGTGGCTACATTATGGATGGGGCGAATGGGGTAATCACGGCCCGGGGCGGTGAGGTGACGGTGCGCACCGTGTTCATGCGGGTCAAGCCTGAAGCACTCACTGAGTCGCGCCTGCCGGTGACCTTTGTGGTGCGTTCGCAGGATGGGAAGTTGGATGCACACTACGACAGCATGTTCTTCAGTCCAGATCGCTAACGCGAGGTAACGAACGTAATGTCCAACCCTTCTATAGCTACTGAAACAGGTATCTCGCAGTCCAATAAGTCGGCCTTTCGCAACCCGTGGGTATTGGGCTGGCTGGCACTGGTACTCCTCGTGCTGGCGGTCAACATCGGTATGGTGACAACCGCGGTTGTCACCAACCCGGGGCTGGTGGATAAGGACTACTACGAGAAGGGAAGGGATTACGAGCGCCACTTGCTGACGCAGATGGCAGCCAAGAGTGCGCTCGGGTGGAAGGTCCAACTGGATCCGCCCGAGCGCATCGTCATGTCAAAGCCGGATACCTTCCGCTTCACGGCGCTGGATTCGGCGGGTCGTCCCCTCACCCACGCCAAGGTGGAGGCCAAGGCCTATCGTCCCTCTGATGCGGATGCCGACTTCAGCGCCGTATTGAGTGAGACCTCGCCTGGTCATTACGAAGGCCCGATCTCCTTCAAGCTCAAGGGGATATGGGAGTTGACGCTGATCATCACCCTCGGTGAGCACAGTTACGACATCTCTCGCCGTATTATTGTGAACGCCAACTGACTGGGCAGCCTGCGATCTCCGTGTGAAGGTCTCCGCCACCGTATCCTCAGCAACACCGGAAACTACCTCCAGCGCACCGGCCACCTGCTTTCACTGCGGGTTGCCGGTGCCGTCGGAGGTCCATATTGAGGAGTTTATCGACGGCGAGACGCGGCAGTTCTGCTGTGTCGGTTGCCGCTCGGTCTGCGCCACCATCTATGAGGCGGGCCTCCAGGGGTTTTATCAGCGGACCCCGGAGGGGACCCTCCTCTCACCCCCTCCAGAACCCCCCAAGGATCTCGCCCTCTATGACCTCGATGAGGTACAGAGCGAGTTCGTTACCCACGTCGGTGAGGAGCGGGAGATCCATCTCCTAGTGGAGGGGATCCACTGCGCTGCCTGCGTCTGGCTCATCGAGCGGACCCTGAGCCGTCTGCCTGGCATCATCAATGCCCAGGTCAACCTGAGCGGCAAACGGCTGCTGGTACGGTGGGACAACCAAAAGCTCCATCTCTCGGCCATCATCCGCCGGCTGGGGGAGATCGGCTATGCCGCGGTGCCGTTTGATCCGGAGACCGCCGAGGGGAGTTTGCGCAAACAGAACCGGCTGATGCTCTACCGCATGGCCTTCGCCGGTTTTGCCATGATGAATATGATGTGGATCTCCATCTCGCTCTACGCCGGTGCGGCGCAAGATGAGTTTCGGGATCTATTCCACTGGCTGGGTTTTGCCCTTGCCACCCCCACCCTGTTCTACTCTGGTTGGCCCTTCTTCCGTGGGGCACTGACTGGCCTCAAGAACGGCCATCCCACCATGGACCTGCCCATCGCCATCGGGGCAACGGTCACCTACCTCTACTCCCTCTATGTCACCCTCTCCGGCTCCAGCGTTGGCGAGGTCTATTGGGATACGGTGGTCAACTTCACCTTTGTCATCCTCATCGGGCGCTATCTGGAGGCGATGTATAAGCGCCAGGCGGTCGCCTCTACCCAACGGCTGCTGGATCTCCAGCCACGGGTCGCCACGGTGCTGCGGGAGGGGGAGGAGAAGGTGGTGCCGATCCGGGCAGTCTCACCGGGCGAGCAGGTGTTGATCCGGCCCGGCAATAAGATCCCAGTGGATGGCACGGTGCTGGAGGGGGAGAGCGCGGTAGATGAGGCGATGCTCTCCGGTGAGTCGGCGCCAGTCCCCAAGGGGCGGGGCGATAGCGTCTCGGCCGGCACCATCAATGTTGACTCTGCCCTGACGGTGGTGGTCACCGGCACCCTGCGCGACACCGCCCTCGGGCGCATCATCCGCCTGGTGGAGGAGGCGCAGGCCTCCAAGGCGCCTATTCAGTGCCTGGCCGATCGCATCGTCCCCTGGTTTGTGCTCGCCACCCTCTTCCTGGCCACCTGTACCTTCCTGTTTTGGCGCGGCTCGGGGCTGGAGTTGGCACTGATGGCGGCCACCTCGGTGCTCATCATCACCTGCCCCTGCGCCTTTGGTTTGGCTACCCCCATGGCCATTGCGGTCGCCTCTGGTCTGGGGGCCCGTAACGGCATCTTGATCAAGAACGGTGCCGTACTGGAGACCCTCTCCGACATCACCCACTTTGTGTTTGATAAGACCGGCACCCTGACAGAGGGGCAGATGCGGGTGCGGGAGGTGGTGGCCAGCAGCGCCATAGCCGAGGCCGATCTCCTGGCCCATGCCGCCGCCGTAGAGCGCTACTCAGAACACGCCATCGCCCGCGCCATTATGGAGGAGGCGCAGCAGCGCTATCTCCCCTATACCCAACTACCGCTGAGAGAGTTCCGTAATACCCCCGGTTTTGGGGTCGCGGCCGAGGTGGCGGGGCAGGTGGTGCTGCTGGGCAACGGGGCCTGGCTGGAGCGCAATGCCGTGCCCCTCGATCCCGCCCTTGGTGAACGCACCCAAGCGCTGGAGGCCGAGGCGGTCACCTGTATCCAAGTAGCCATTGCGGGGCGGCATGTGGGGGTGATCGGCGTGGCCGATCAGCTGCGTGCAGACGCCGCCCAGTTGGTGGCGGAGCTACGCAGTGCCGGGATTCGCCTCACGCTACTCTCAGGAGATCGCCGGCCGGTGGCAGAGGCCATCGCCCGCCAGCTGGGTGGGATGGAGGTGATCGCCGAGGTGTTGCCGGAGCAGAAGGATGAGGTGATCCGCGCCCTGCAAGCACAAGGGGAGCAGGTGGCCATGGTAGGGGACGGCATCAACGATGCGCCGGCCCTTATCCGTGCCGACGTCGGTATTGCCATCGGTTCCGGGACCGATGTCTCGGTGGAGAGCGCCGATATCGTATTGATGAGTTCCGAGCTGGATAAGGTGCGACAGGCGGCCCTGCTCTCCCGTCGGACCCTACGCACCATTCGCCAGAATATCGGGATCTCCCTCGCCTATAACACCATCATGGTGCCGCTGGCGATGGCCGCCTTCATCACGCCCCTGGTGGCGGCCTTGACCATGCCGGTCAGTTCGCTGGCCGTGATATGGAATGCGGCGCGGATCCGCAACATGTTCCGCCACCACTAACCGGCGGCTGCCTGCCAGTGCGCCAATGAATGAGGAGGATCGATCGATGGATGTCATCTACCGTCTCATCCCCGGCATGATCGTGGTAGGCCTCATCCTCGTGGGGCTCCTCATCTGGGCGGTGCGCCAAGGGCAGTATGACGACCTAGATGGCGACGCCCACCGCATTCTCATGGACCAGGACGAAGAGAACCTCCCGCAGGAGGCGGCCAGCCGTAAGCAGGGGCACGACAACCCTGCCAGCCGTCATGGGACCCAACGGCACTGGCCCGATGCCGACGATGATGATGAGGCTGACGACAGCTGAGCGCTGTCGTGCGGCAAGGCTGAGGGGGCAGGGGACCGCTAGGGTTGCACCGTCCCCTTCTCATGCAGGGGCTGCATCAGCGCCTCAAAACGGCGTGGCGGCACATACTGGAATACCTCTTTCTTTCGCTCGCTGACCGCCACATCCAGGCCGATGGCGGGGTAGAGCCAATGCTCCACCGCATCAGTCCCTTTCCCCTCCACAATCCGCTGAGCCGGTTGGCCGAAGCGGCCCTGCACCGTCTCGGCGGCGATCTGTAGCGAGGGGAGATAGGTGAGGCTGGCGATGGGGGCGGCACGCACCACCGCCACATCCTCTGGGGCGAGGGTCACTTTACGGGTGCCGCTGCCGAGGGTGGCGATGCGCAGCCCCCGCTTGAAGGCCTCCTCCAGCTGTTCGTGGCTAAGGTCCGCGGTGACCACCAACTTGGCCGAGAGGCCACCCAGCTCCACCCGGTCAAAGTAGCCTTCAGCGGTATATTCGCCTGCGTCGGTGGCAAAGAGACTGATCTCCGACTCATATTGCAGCAGTTTCTCAGCGGTCAAGATGTTGTCGGCCCCTACCTCCAGACCAAACACCCGGCTGTTACCGCCTTCGGTCACCTCCACCTGCCACGGGTAGACACCCGTGGCCATCTCCGGTCCCGGCAGCAGGATCCCCACCACCCCAGCAACGATGGCGAACAGTAGGACGCCCAGTGCGGTTTTACCCTCTTTCATTCTTCCAATACCTTGATGTCGGCGGGGGGTGAAAAGTGTTTGATCACCCAGTCGGGTAACAGGCCACTATTGGCCTGGTGCATGGCATCCTGCTCCATCACGATGAGGATCAGCACCGTCAGCATGGTGGGCAGCACCCCAGCGCCGCCCAGGGCGAAGTGGTGGGGGCGCATATTGCCGCCACTCACCAGCACCACCGTGACCATCGCCAGCGCCATGATCGCCAGCATGATGATGAAGATACGGCTGCGGCGGGCGGCGATCTGCCAGTGGCAGGAGATATACCACGGTTGGCTGACCAGCGCCCTTTTGGCCCGAAGCAAGATGTAGGTGAGGGTGACAAAGGAGATGGTAGGCACCACCAGGATAACGGCCGGGAAGCTTTTTAGGGTCCCCAGGAGGCCAACAAAGAGCAGGATGTGGTTGGTGATGAGGTTGATGAGAAAGATCTCATGGGGGTGTTTGGCCCCCTTCCGCTCAGCGGCGGTGACTTCAAATCGCATGTAGTTAGAGTCCGTTGCAGGTGGTTTTTCGATCCGCGCCGACGGGGCGCCCCCCAGACCGAAAAACGCAAATATAACAGAGCCGTGATGGGTTGGCGGCGCCCTCAAGGCGGTGGCACATGGAGGTGAAAGGTGACAGGACCCGCATTGATCAGCCGCACCTGCATGTCGGCACCGAAGCGGCCGCTCTGCACCGCCCCCCGTTCGCCATGCTGTTCCCAGGCCCGTTGCAGTAGATAGTCAAACAGATGCAGGCCCCAAGCCGGTTCGGCACAACTCCCGAAGCTGGGGCGCATCCCTTTGCGGGTGTCGGCGGCGAGGGTGAACTGCGGTACCAACAGCAGGCCGCCGCCGATCTCCTGCAAAGAACAGTTCATCTTGTCGTCTGCATCGGGGAAGATGCGGTAACCGAGCAGGCGCTCCAGTAGCCGATCTGCCTGCGCCTCGGTGTCGCCACGCTCCACCCCGACCAACACCAGAAGGCCGCGGCCGATGCTGGCGATCTCCTCGCCCCCCACCGTGACCCCGGCCTCACTCACCCGCTGTAGCAGACCCATCATAGGAGGCGCTCCGCAAACTCATCGGTGGCGCGGATCAGGGCATCGACAATCCCCGCTTCCGTGGCGGAGTGGCCGGCGTCGGGGACAATCTCCAGGCGCGCCGCAGGCCAGGCGCGGTGTAGCTCCCAGGCGTTCTCCAGCGGGCAGACCACATCGTAGCGGCCGTGGACAATCACCCCGGGGATGGCGGCCAGCTGGTGCGCCTCACGCAGGAGTTGGTCCTCGCTGAGGAAGGCGTCGTTGACAAAGTAGTGGCATTCGATCCGGGCCAGGGAGAGGGCCGTGAAGGGATCGCCAAAGTGGGCGACCACTGCCGGGTTGCTGAGTAGGTTCGAGGTGCGCCCCTCCCACTGTGACCACGCCTTGGCCGCCGCCATCCGCTGGATCTCATTCTCCCCGGTGAGGCGGCGGTGGAAGGCGTGTAGCAGGTCATCCCGCTCTGCGGCTGGGATGGGGCGCAGATACTCCTCCCAGTAGTCAGGAAAGAGGCGGCTCGCCCCCTGCTGGTAGAACCAGGTGATCTCTTGCGGCCTACAGAGAAATATCCCCCGCAGGATCAGCGCCTTCACCCGGTCTGGGTGACTCTCGGCATAGGCCAGCGCCAAGGTGGAGCCCCAGGAGCCGCCGAATACCAGCCACTGCTCAATGCCAAGGTGGATCCGGATCCGCTCGATATCGGCCACCAGCGCCTGGGTGGTGTTCTGCTCCAGGCTGGCATGGGGGGTGGAGCGGCCACAGCCGCGCTGATCAAACAGCACGATGCGGTAGCGGCTGGGATCGAAAAAGCGGCGGTGCCACGCCTCGCAGCCGGCCCCGGGGCCGCCGTGGAGAAAGAGGGCAGGGAGGCCGGTGGGGTGACCGCACTCCTCCACGTAGAGCTGGTGAGGGGCCTCGACGGCGAGGGTGTGGCGAACGTAGGGTTCAATCTCGGGATAGAGGGTGCGCACAACTAGAGTCCTGGTCATCCTACAGATCTACCCCCGCCCCGTTGGGCCCCCACCCAGATGGGTGGATCCCGGCCTTTGCGGTAGCTCAGGTCGGTGCGGGGACGGGGGGGGCTGGGGTTATGTTCCCCCGGTTAGCTGGGCCGGATCCAGTAGCTCCCGCAGCCGCTCTTCCGGGAGATCGGTCATCTCCTTGGCCACCTCTAGCACTGCTCGACCCTCGGCATAGGCCCGTTTGGCGATGGCCGCCCCCTGCTCGTACCCAATGACCGGATTCAGTGCCGTCACCAGGATGGGGTTGCGATCCAGTGCCCGTTCGATGTTCTCCCGGTTCACCGTGAAGCCCGCCATGGCCTTGTCCGCCAGCACCCGGGTGCCGTTGCCGAGCAGGGTGATGGACTGGAGCAGGTTGTAGGCGATCATCGGCTGCATCACGTTTAGCTGGAAGTTGCCGGACTGGGCGCCGATGGTGATGGCGGTGTCGTTGCCGATCACCTGGGCGCACACCATGGTCACCGCCTCTGGGATCACCGGATTGACCTTCCCCGGCATGATGGAGCTGCCTGGCTGGAGGGCCGGTAGGCTGATCTCCGCCAGTCCGGCCAGTGGGCCGGAGTTCATCCAACGCAGGTCGTTGCCGATCTTCATCAGCGAGGCGGCCACCGTCTTCAGCTGGCCACTCACCTCCAGCGCCACGTCCAGGCTGGAGAGCCCCTCGAAGAAGTTACCCATGGAGGTGAACGGTGCGCCGGTCAGCTCCGCCAACACGGTGGCCACCCGCGGGCCAAAATCCGCCGGGGTGTTGATGCCTGTGCCGACCGCCGTGCCCCCCTGGGGTAGGGCGCAGAGCCGCGGTAGTGTCCCCTCAATACGCTCGCCGCCGTGGCCCACCTGGGCGGCCCAGCCGGCCAGCTCCTGGCCGAGCCGTACCGGCATGGCATCCATCAGATGGGTGCGGCCGGTCTTCACTACCGTGGTCAGTTCAGCGGCGCGGTTCTCGATGGTGACCGCCAGGTGGTCCAGGGCCGGCAGTAGCCGTTGCTGGATCTCCAACACCGCTGCCACCTGCACTGCACTGGGGAAGACGTCGTTGGAGCTTTGCCCCATGTTGACCTGATCGTTGGGGTGGACCCGGCTGCCGAGCCGCTCCGAGGCGAGGTGGGCGATCACCTCATTGGCGTTCATGTTGGAGGAGGTGCCAGAGCCGGTCTGGAAGATGTCCACCGGAAAGTGGTGGTCGTGGTGGCCCTCTGCCACCTCCCGTGCCGCCAGGATAATCGCCTCAGCGGTGGCCTCCGGCAGGAGGCCGAGGTCACTATTGACCCGGGCGCAGGCCCCCTTGATGAGGCCAAGGGCGCGGATCAGCGGGCGCGGTAGGGTTAAACCCGAGATGGGGAAGTTCTCCACCGCCCGTTGGGTCTGGGCGCCATAGAGGGCGTCGGCCGGGACCTGGAGTTCACCCATGCTGTCGCGTTCAATGCGATAACCGTCGTTCATGGCAGTCCAAAAAAATTTTAATTGGGTTGCGGAAGAGTCCAACGTCCAGACAATGGAGATGGGCGGATATTGCCGCGGGGTCGGATCCTGCGCACAGGCTCAACTACAAGTCGTTATTAGAGATCCGGCGCTGCCGCCTGATTTTTCAATGCTTTGACCGATAAGCATTGGACATGCCAGGACAGGGGGGAGGGCCGAGAGGGCAACTTGACCGCCTGATGGCAAATCCAGATCATACCCGCCTTTCTCACTAAGGGATATGTGGGTGCCGGTGCCGGCCCCACCGCCAGAGTCAAGTTTCGGCACTAAATACGAGGAGCGCCATGATCGCCGCTGAAAAGAAACGGCTGCTGCGCAAAATGCTGTTCGCGCGCCGCTTTGAGGAGCGTTGCTATGAGGCCTATGTCGAGCGAAAGATCGGCGGCTTTCTGCACCTGTATCCCGGCCAGGAGGCATGTGCCATCGGTGTGATGGCCGCGGCCCGTCCGGGTCACGACTATGTCATCACCGGCTACCGCGACCACGTCCACGCCATTGAGTGTGGGTCCGATCCCAAGGAGGTGATGGCGGAGCTGTATGGCAAAGAGACCGGCTCCTCCAAGGGGCGCGGTGGCTCTATGCACATCTTCGATGCCAAGCACCGCTTTATGGGGGGCTACGCCCTCGTCGGCGGGCCATTCCCGTTGGCGGCCGGTATGGCCAAGGGGATCAAGATGCGGGGCGGCGATGAGATCGCCATCTGCTTCTTGGGGGATGCCGCCAACAACCAGGGCACCTTCCACGAGACCATGAACATGGCCAGCGTCTGGCAGCTGCCGGTGCTGTTTGTCTGTGAGAACAACCTCTACGGCATCGGTACCGCCATCGAGCGCTCCACCGCCGAACTGGACCAGTACAAGCGGGTCTGCGGTTACAACATGGCCGCCGCCTGTACCGATGGTCAGGATATCGAGCAGGTGATCCAGGCCGCTACCACCGCCGTCGATCACGTGCGCTCCGGCAAGGGACCCTACTTCCTGGAGCTGAAGACCTACCGCTATCGCGGCCACTCCATGTCCGATGCCGGCTCCTACCGCACCAAGGAGGAGCAGGAGCTGTGGGCCAAGCGCGATCCCATCAATCTCCTGCGTGACCGCCTCATCGAGGAGAAGGAGATGACCTTGGCCGACTTCGAGGCGCTCGACAAAGAGCTGATGGCGGAGATCGAGAACGAGATCATCCCCTTTGCCGAGAACTCGCCGGAGCCGAAGGTGGAGGACCTGGAGAAATATGTGCTCGCTGAGCACTGCCCGTATGCCAAAGGGGAGGCGCACTGATGGCCGAGATGATGTTTTGGGAGGCGGTGCGCCGCGCCCACGATGAAGAGATGGCGCGCGATCCCATGGTCATCTGCATGGGCGAGGATATCGGCGTCGCCGGGGGGACCTACAAGGCGACCCGCGGCCTGTTCGACAAATATGGCCCGGAGCGGGTGATCGATACCCCTATCTCGGAGAACTCCTTCAGTGGCCTCGCCATCGGCGCCGCCTTCTGCGGGGTGCGGCCGATTGTGGAGATCATGTCGGTCAACTTTGCCTGGTTGGCGACGGACCAGATCATCAACACCGCGGCCAAGGTGCGTTACATGTCCGGTGGCCAGCTGGAGGCACCGGTGGTCTTCCGCTCACCGGGTGGCACGGCCCACCAACTGGGTGCCCAGCACTCCGCCCGCATGGAGAAGGTGTTCATGGGGATCGCCGGCCTGCGGGTGGTGACCCCCTCCAATCCGAAGCAGGCCTATGGGCTGCTAAAGTCAGCGGTGCGCTGCAACGACCCGGTGTTCATCAACGAACACGAGCTGATGTACAACATGAAGGGCGAGGTGCCGGACGAGGAGTTCTTCCACCCGCTGGAGGGCTCTGAGGTGGCGCGTCCCGGGCGTGACATCACCCTGTTCGGTTACAACATCTCTGTCCACTGGTGCCTACAGGCGGCTGACATCCTCTCCAAGCAGCACGGCATCGAGGCGGAGGTGGTCGATCTCTACTCCCTCAATCCGCTCGATCGGGCGGGGATTGCCGCCTCCGTCAGCAAGACCCATCGCGCCCTCATCGCCGAAGAGGCAGAGGCGCCGGTGGGGGTGGGCTCTGAGGTGATGGCCATCATCAACGAGGAGTGCTTCTTTGAGCTGGATGCGCCGCCGGTGCGGGTCTCCGCTGTCAATGTGCCCATCCCGTACAACCACACCCTAGAGAAGGCCGCCATCCCCAATGCCAAAGATGTGGTGGCGGCGGTCCTGAAGATGTTCGGTAAATAACCGAAGCGCAAATCCTTCACCAGCGCGGAGCGGGCGGATAGAGGTGAGGTGGAGCAGGTCACTGCCCCAGCCCAGTGGGGCGGGGCGGAGGCCGCCCCACCCCCTATATCGCCCACCCTCCCGGTGGTGGCCCCTTCTTCAAAAAAACGGAAGGCACCATGGCTGAACCGTACATCATCAAGATGCCCCAGCTCTCCGACACCATGACCGAGGGTGTCATTGTCAGTTGGGAGAAGCAGGTGGGCGATGCGGTCTCCCGCGGCGATGTGGTCGCCACGGTAGAGACCGACAAGGCCATCATGGACGTAGAGGTGTTCCGTGACGGTTTCCTCTCCGGTCCCCTCGCCCCGGTGGACACCAGTGTGGCCGTGGGTCATCCCATCGCCTATATCGTCGCCTCTGCCGATGAGGTGCAGGGGACGGATGCCGCCCCAGTGGCGACGCCAGCCACAGCAAACGATGGGGCGGTGGCCGATCTCCCCGTGGAGGCCACCCACACCATCAAGATGCCTCAGCTCTCCGACACCATGACCGAAGGGGTGGTGGTGAGCTGGGAGAAGCAGGTAGGACAGAAGGTGGCCCGAGGGGATGTGGTGGCCACGGTGGAGACCGACAAGGCCATCATGGATGTGGAGGTGTTCCGCGAGGGTTACCTCTCCGGCCCCATCGCCGCATTGGATGCGGTCGTCCCGGTGGGGGAGGCGCTGGCCTATTTGGTCGATAGCGCCGAGCAGGTGAAACATGGCACCGCCTCTCCCAGTGCCGCCAAGGCGGCGCCGGCTGCCGCCAAGAGTGCGCCTGTCAGCCCGCCGCCGGTTGCCAGCGCACCGCTGCCGCCGGTCTCCCAGCGCACGGCCCAACCGGCGCCGCGCCCCCACAACAAATACGCCACGCCGCTGGCCCGCGCCTTGGCCGGCTCGCTGCATGTCAACCTCAACAACCTCAAGGGGAGCGGCCCCGAGGGGGTGATCACCGCCGATGACGTGCGCCGCGCCCAGCCCATTGAGCGGCCCACCGAGGTGGTGGAACAGGTGCCGGCCCACGCCCTGCCCCACGTGCAGGTGCCCGGTAAAGGGCGGCCGATGAACGCCATGGAGAAGGCGGTCTCCGCCTCCATGACCGCGGCCCTCACCATGCCCACCTTCCACGTCACCATGACCGCCAGGCCGGAGGCGTTGATCAAGGCCTCTAAGAAGCGCGGCGTCTCGGTGACGGTGGCCATCGCTAAGGCGTGTGCCGAGGCCATTGCCAAACACCCCTCCATCAACTGGGCCTACCAGCCGGTGGATAAGATCGTCGAACGCAACTGGATCGACATCGGCATGGCGGTGACCGCCGAGGGGGCGGGCCTGGTGGTGCCGGTACTGCGCCACTGCGAATCGCGCCCCCTGGATGACCTCAACGAGGCGTGGAAGGGGTTGGTGGATCGCGCCCGCAAGCGCCGCCTGGCCCCAGAGGAGTACGCCAACCCCACCTTCATGATCTCCAACATGGGGATGATGGGGGTCGCCTCCTTTGACGCCATCCCCACCCCCGGCACCGCCGCTATCCTCGCCATCTCCGCGGTGGGGGCCGAGGGGATGCCGCTCACCATTACCGCTGACCACCGCGTGGTCAACGGGGCCGAGGTGGCCATGTTCCTCGGTACCCTCAAGGGGCTCATTGAGAATCCGCAGAGCTGGATGGGCCACATCGGTCCCGATATCCCCGAGGGGGCGTGGGACTACGATGTGGTGGTGATCGGCGGTGGCCCCGGTGGTGAAGACTGTGCGCGTGACCTGGCGGGACACGGCCTCAAGGTAGCCATGGTCAACGACAGCCCCTTCCCCGGTGGCGAGTGCCTCTGGCGCGGCTGTATCCCCTCCAAGGCGTGGCGTGCCGCCGCTGACCGGGTGCGCGACCGCGCCCACGACGCCCTGCTCGGTATCGAGGGCACCACCGGCGCCAGCGTCAACTGGCAGCAGCTGGAGCAGCACCGTCGCGGAGTGCTGGAGGAGCGCGGCAAGATGGCGCTCAACACCGATAAAGGGGTGCGCATCGAGGTGATCCAGGGATTTGCCTGGTTCGAGACCGACCACCGGCTCTTTATCGACCAATCCCGCCTCGCGGAGGAGCCCCACGCCCGTCCGCAAAAGGGGGATGACAGTCAGGGGCGCCACATCACCTTCGGCTGTGCCGTCATCGCCACCGGTGCCCCGCCCTTTGTCCCCCCCATCCCCGGGGCACACGCTGGGCTTACCTCCGGCGGGGTACTCACCTCCGATACCGTCTGGTTCCTCCCCGGCATCCCCAAGCGGTTGGGGGTGATCGGCGGTGGTGCCATCGGTATGGAGATGGCGCAGATCTTCCAGGACTTCGGCACCGAGGTGGTGCTGTTGGAGGGGAAGGATCGGGTATTGGCGGAGGTGGAGCCGGAGATCGCCAAGGCCCTCACCGCCGTGCTGAACGAGGATCCCAACCTCACCATCCACACCTCGGTGAAGGTAAACGCGCTAGAGGGTGGCCCCGGTGAGATGCGGATGGTGTTCGAGACCGCGGCCGGGGAGCAGCAGACCTTCGAGTGTGACTATGTGCTCATGGCCACCGGCAAGCGGCCGGTGCTGGAGCCGTTGCGGCTCAATAACGCTGGGGTGGCGGTGGAGAACGGCGTCATCAAGGCGGATAAACGGTGCCGTACCAGCGTCCACCATCTCTACGCCGTGGGTGATGTGATCGGCGGTTACATGTTGGCCCACACCGCCGGCCAGCAGGGGCGGGTGGCGGCCGCCGCCATCTTGGGCGAGGAGATGGCCTATGACGAGGCCAAGGACTCCGGGGTGATCTTCACTCGGCCTGAGGCGGGGTTTGTCGGGTTGTCCATGGAGCAGGCCAAGGCGCGTGGCATCGATGCGGCCGAGGTCAAGGTGCCGATGAACATCGACGCCAAGGCGATGATCACCGGGGAGAAGCACGGCCTCATCAAGATCGTCGCCGACAAGGCCTCCCATCGGGTGATCGGTGTCCATATGTTGGCGGACCACACCGATACGCTGATTGGCGAGGCGGTGATGATGGTCTCCGGCAATATGACCCTGGAGCAGGTCGGCGAGGCGATCCATCCCCACCCCACCCAGACCGAGCTGTTTGGCGAGTTGGCGCGCCGGCTCCTCTCCCGCTTGCGGCGCAGCGCCAAGGTGAAGGCGTAGCGGTGGCGGAGTAGGCAAACCAGGGGTGCTACCACCCCAGTAGTGCAGACGGCGGCCATGGGCCGCCGTCTGCGTTATGGCGCTGAGCACCGACCTCCCCGTGTTTACGCAACCCCCTTAGTGATCTGCCAGCGGCTTCTGAGGGGGCGACGCGGGGGGACCCGCAGGGGCGCGTTTTGCCTGTTCGGAGCGCTCTATATCGGCCCGCCATTGGGGCAGTTGGGCGGCCAGCCGTTCCATCTCTGAGCGATCAGTTGCCGCCGCCAACACTGGATCATGGGTGGCAATCCACTGCCGAGTCATGGCCTGGATCTGGGGGTGATAGATCAAATGGACCTTGAATCGCTCCAGATGCCTGACCGAGAGAACGGAGCAGATCAGCTTGACCGATCGCCTGTGGTGACCGATGACGGTCACATTTTCCGCAGCCCCCCAAAACGCACTAATGATGTAGACCTTGGCCCCCCCTCTGAAGAGCCGGGTGCCATCTCTGATCTCCTTGCCACCCGGTCTGTATGGCCGCGTCTGAATGATGTTGGCCTCAATACACCATAACTCGCCCGGCTCTGCGTTCAGGGGCGCGCCGGGGTTGGCCAGGGCCGTACCCGATAGGGATGGCTCATGGGTCTGACCGAGGGGTATGGATGGATAGGTAGACGGTAGACTCGCGTCATGGGGCGAGGGCCCCTCTGTCCTCTCCTCTCCCAAGATATCAACAGGTTCAAGTCGTGGTTTGTCCATCGAGCATGGCCAGGCCGAGGGTGAGCATGTGGCCATTGAGGGTGGCGAGCTGATCAAGAAACGCATCATCGATGGGGTGCCCCATCTGCTCTTCAAAAATAGAGCGCAAGAGCATCGGGGTCATGGCCAGGCTGATAAAACTCATGCGCACCACATCGGGATTCAGATGAGGGGCCACGGCGCCTTTGTCTTTAAGCTCTTCTAATCGGCGAGCGCCACGGAGGCGACCGCGCTCGATCAGTCGCAAAACATATCGTTTGCCTGGGCCGTGGTTGAGGGCAAGGATTTTAATAATCAGTTTGGGAAACTCTGGCCGGGCTGCGACGGTTTCGTAGTAGAGGCGCAGCAGACTGGCAAACCCTTCCAGATGGGAGAGCATAGGGCTATCTAACTTATCGAGTAGGGGCGCTATGGTCTCGCGGATCATCTCTTCAAAGAGTCCCTCTTTATTGCCGAAGTAGTAGCGAATCATGGAGACATTGGCCTCTGCTCGCTCGGCAATCATTCGGGTGGTTACATTTTCATATTCATCGGCCAAAAAGCAGTCCAGTGCGGCCTCAATGAGGCGTGCCCGGACAGAGGTGGAGGGGATATCGTTCATTGGGGATGTCATCGACGGCCGTCAGCGTGCTCGGATAGTCTACCGTTGTCAGGGCACGATTGTGACGGACTCTCGTCAAGGATGCCGTTTTGTTTGGCATCGAGGGGGGCTGGGTTTGAGTAGGTGAAGGCCACTACCCTAGACAAAAAACGGCCGCCCTTGGGCGGCCATTTTTTGTTACATCGGCACAGACCGGCGACTTACTTATTCGCCCGATTGGTGATCAGATCATCCACCACGGTCGGGTCGGCCAGGGTGGAGGTATCTCCCAGGGCGGAGACCTCGTTGGCGGCGATCTTGCGCAGGATTCGGCGCATGATCTTGCCCGAGCGGGTCTTAGGTAGTCCCGGTGCCCACTGGATGATATCCGGGGTGGCGATGGGGCCGATCTCGGAGCGTACCAGGGTGACCAGCTCCTTGCGCAGCTGCTCGGAGGGCTCGGCCCCCTTCACTAGGGTGACGTAGGCGTAGATGCCCTGGCCCTTGATGTCGTGGGGGTAGCCCACCACCGCGGCCTCTGCCACCTGCTCGTGCAGCACCAGGGCGCTCTCCACCTCGGCGGTCCCCATGCGGTGGCCGGAGACGTTGAGGACGTCATCCACGCGGCCGGTGATCCAGTAGTAGCCGTCTGCATCGCGCTTGGCGCCGTCGCCGGTGAAGTAGTTGCCGGGGAAGGTCTTGAAGTAGGTGTCGATAAAGCGCTGGTGGTCGCCGTAGACGCTGCGCATCTGGCCGGGCCAGGGGCGGGTGATGACCAGGTTACCCTCGCACTCCCCCTCCAGCACATTGCCTTCGTTATCGACGATGGCCGGTACCACACCGAAGAAGGGGCGGGTGGCGGAGCCGGGTTTCAAGGGGGTGGCACCCACCAGCGGGGTGATGAGGTGGCCGCCGGTCTCGGTCTGCCACCAGGTATCGGCGATGGGGCAGCGCTCATCGCCCACCACGCGGTAGTACCACTCCCACGCCTCTGGGTTGATGGGCTCGCCCACTGAACCGAGGAGCCGCAGGCTCTGGCGGGAGGTCTTCTTGACCAGCTCCTCGCCTTCACGCATCAGGGCGCGGATGGCGGTCGGGGCGGTGTAGAAGATGTTGACGTTGTGTTTGTCCACCACCTGCCAGAAGCGGCTGGCGTCGGGGTAGCTCGGCACCCCTTCAAAGATGAGGGAGATGGCGCCGTTGGCCAGCGGGCCGTAGACGATGTAGGTGTGGCCGGTGACCCAGCCGACGTCAGCGGTACACCAGTAGATCTCACCGTCGTGGTAGTCGAAGGTGAACTTGTGGGTCATGGCGGCAAACAGCAGATAGCCGCCGGTGGTGTGCAGCACCCCTTTGGGTTTGCCGGTGGAGCCGGAGGTGTAGAGGATGAAGAGCGGGTCCTCGGCATCCATCTCCTCGCAGGGGCAGTCGGCGCTGACCTGGGCGGCGGCTTCGTGGTACCAGATATCCCGGCCTTCGCGCCAGGCGACGTTGCCGCCGGTGCGCTTTACCACGATGACGGTGTGGACGTCGGGGCACTCGATGAGCGCCTTGTCGGTGTTGCCCTTGAGCGGGACATGTTTACCACCGCGCAGCCCTTCGTCGGAGGTGATCACCACCTGGCAGTTGGAGTCGAGGATGCGATCCTTGAGCGATTCGGGGGAGAAGCCGCCGAATACCACCGAGTGGACGGCGCCGATGCGGGCACAGGCGAGCATGGCGTAGGCCGCCTCCGGGATCATCGGCATATAGATGCAGACCCGATCGCCCTTCTTGACGCCGCGCGCCTTAAGCACATTGGAGAAGCGATTCACCTGTTCGGAGAGTTCGCTATAGGTGATGTGCTTGGCCTCGCTGGGGTCGTCCCCCTCCCAGATGAAGGCGGTCTGGTTGGCCCGGGCCGGGAGGTGGCGGTCGATGCAGTTGTAAGCGACGTTGAGCTTGCCGCCGTCAAACCACTTGAGATGGACGTCCCCGGTGTAGGACCAATCCAACACCTTGTCCCAGCGCTTGTACCAGGTGAGGAACTGCTCGGCCTGCTCGCCCCAGAAGCCTTCTGGATCGTCCACCGACTGCTGGTACATCTCTTGATAACGGGCCGCGTCGATGTGTGCCTTGGCAGCGACCGCATCGGCCACCGGGTACACCTTGGTATCAGACATCGCTTACTCCTACGGTTCAGATGGGATTTTCTGGTCAGAAACAGGGCGCCCCTTGATCCCCCAACTGCTGCCGGCAGGGGCGGTTGCTTTTTGGTTCTCTTCCTTGATCCCCTGGGGCACTGCAAGTGCCTCTACGCTGGGGCGGCGCTCCTGCGGCCAGGGCTTGTGCTGGCGGCGGAGGTCGGTGTTCCCTCATGGCTTCACTAAAAACCCCTTCAGCGGTGGTGCCCTGGCACTGTCCCGTCCGGCCACCTGGGCGATGAACAGTTCGGCGCAGGCGAGGGCGTCGCTGAGGGCGTTGTGGGCCCGGTAACGCGGGAGATTATACCTATTACGCAATTGGGCTAGACGTAGATCATTGGCGCTATAGGGGCGCATCCGCTGCTCAAGCCACCGTTTCTCCACCAGTTGGGTGTCTACGGTGGGGATGATGAACTCTCCGCCGTATAGACGGCGGCAGCCGTGGGCCAGAAAACCCTGTTCGATGCGGGCGTGGTGGGCGATGAGGACCCGCCCCGCCAGCAGCGGCAGCAGCCGGGCCATGACCGCGCTGATGGGCTCCCCTTGGGCGGCCCGGTCGTCGGTGATGCGGTGGATGACGGCGCTCTGCTCGGGGATGGCGCGGGTCGGCAGGACATACCAGTGGCAGGCGGTGGCCAGGTCGATGCGCAGGCCATCGAGGCAGACGAGGCCTACGCTCAGGATCTCGTCGTGCTGCGGATCGAGGCCGGTGGTCTCTAGATCGAGGGCGACGTAGCCCACTGCACTACAGGGGGTGTGGCGGGGGACAAAGGGGGTGGCCAGGTAGTCCCGCAGGGGGCCGGCGCCGGTCTTGCCAAGGAGCCGTTTGCGGCGACCATCAAGGGAGAAGAGGGCGGCAAACATTAGTAGAGGCGGCCGCCCTGATTGCGTTGACTGAGGGCATTTTGCACGGTGCGGATCACCGAGAAGGCGTCCTTGAGGTGGCTCCGCTCCAGGGGCGATAGCTCTGCCGGCTTGACGTAGTTATCTGCTACTTCGCCGTGGGTGGTTTGGCGCGCCTGGTGGCGGGCCCGGAGGGTGGCGATAAACTCCAAGGCATCCTCCAGGTCCGCCGCCGTCTCCGCCGGCATTGCCCCTAGCTCTGCCGCCGCCCGCAGCCGCTCCAGGGAGTTGATCTCCGGCAATCCGGCGGCGAGGGCGTGGAGGCGCGCGAGATCGACAATGGGGATGATGGCGCGGTGTTTGACGTCGAGACTCTTGGCGTGGTCGCCGTCGCTCACGAGGACGAAGTTACGGAAGAAGCCGAGTGGCGGGCTGTTGGTGAGGGAGTTGGCGGCCAGGTAGGCGTGGAACACCTTGTTCTCTTTGGCCAGTGCCACCGCCTCGGCATGGAGCTTGTCGTGCAGCAGCGACTCGCCGTAGATGGCGCGGGTGTCGAGGAAGTTGACCGCCAGCATCGCCTTTTTGCGCTCGGCGTGGAGGATCCAGTCGTGGAAGTAGTCGCGCCATACCCGGAGTGGTTGCCGCCAGCGGGGGTTGCTCGCCATCACCTCGCCAGGGCAGCGGGAGAAACCGCAGAGGTCGAGGCCGTCGTTGACGAAGTGGGCGAGGGCGCCAAACCAGCTGTCGTGGCGCTCGGCGTCGTAGGCATCATCGATGATGATGCCGTTATCTTGATCGGTGTGGATGGTCTGCTCGCGCCGCCCTTGGGAGCCGCCGGCGATCCAGACATAGGGCAGCGGGGGGGGCCCCAGCCGTATCTCTGCCAGTTCGATGAGGCGCTGGGTGATGGCATCGGTGACGGAGGCGATGGCATGGCCCAAGTGGTAGGCGGTGGCGCCCGCGGAGACGATCTGTACCTGCAACTCGGGTAGTTGGGTTGCTACCCGGGCCAGCTCCTCCACCGAGCCGCAGGTGCGTACATCGCCCACCAAGAAGATGGGGTTGGCGCTCTGGTAACGCACCAGATCTGTGGTGGAGATGAGGCCGCAGACTCCATCGCGCCCCATCACCGGCAGGTGGTGGACGTTGAGCCGGGTCATGGTGATGAGCGCCTCGAAGGCGGAGGTCTCGCGGGTCACCTTGTGCAATTTGCGGCTCATGATGGCGCTGACCGGCTGCTCGTAGGGGATCGCCTCGGCGACGGCGTGGCGCAGATCGCGGTCGGTCATGATGCCAAGCAGCACTCCACCCTCGCTGACCAGCAGCGCCGAGATGCGCTCTTGATTCATCAGCTGTGCCGCCTCGCGGATGGAGATCTGCGGCTCCACCTGCACCGGGGCGCGGGTGACTAGGCGCGAGACCTCCACCGTCAATAGGCCGATGCCGGAGGAGCAGGACTGCTGGAGGGCATCGATGGCACGCTTCAGACGCTCCCGGATGGAGCGCTCAAACAGCTCGTCAAACGTGGGGTAGCGCTGGCGCAGCTGGGCGACCCGCTCGCACGGCAGCAGATAGAACAGGCTGTCCTCCACGGTGTAGACGCGGAGATCGGTACCTAGCTCCTCCTGGTCGCAGGGGCTATTCCAGATCTCTCCCTCGCCATATTTACCGAGCAGCTCCTTTTTGGTGTCGCGCAGCTCCAGGGCGCCACTGCGTACCAGGTAGAGGTAGGCGCCATCGGCATCGGGGGGCGGGAACGGGGTGCCGCGCCTTAGATAGCGCACCGACAGCTCCAGAGGCAGCCGATCTAGCACCTCATCCGGCAGTCGATCAAACGGCGGATGGGCGGCCAGAAAGTCGCGGATTTCGAGTAGTTCTACATCCATCGCCGGTGGCTCTCGTCAAGTGCGGCAAGGCGCTCTACGGTAACGGAATGGCGGGAGATTTTCACCACAAGAGAGTAGGGGCTCTCCGGTGGGGAAAAGCCCCCGGAAACGGCAAACGGAGGGTGGGCATGGGGCCCACCCTCCGTTGTCGTATGGGTGGGGTCCTGCCAAGGCAGGACCCCACACGCCTTAGTGGGCGTGCGCGGCACCGGCGCCCTTGGGCACGCGGATATCCTCCACCAGCTGCTGCACCTTCTCCGGCGGGGCCGAGGTGACCGCGGAGATGGCGAAGGCGACGATGAAGTTGAGCACCATACCCACTACACCAATCCCCTCCGGCGAGATGCCGAACAGCCAGTTCTCCGGCTTGTTCTCCGCCAGCGGGGTGATGAATACACCCTTGAAGTAGAGGATGTAGCCCATGGTGAAGATGAGGCCCACCAGCATCCCGGCGATGGCACCTTCACGGTTAATCTTCTTGGAGAAGATCCCCATGAGGATAGCCGGGAAGAGCGATGCCGCCGCTAAGCCGAAGGCAAAGGCCACCACCTGGGCGACGAAGCCGGGTGGGTTGTAGCCAAGATAGCCCGCGATCGCCACCGCCACTGCGGCCGCGATACGGCCCGCCATCAGTTCAGACTTTTCGCTGATGCTGGGCATGACGATGCCCTTCAACAGGTCATGGGAGATGGCGGCAGAGATAACCAGCAACAGACCCGCCGCAGTGGAGAGCGCCGCCGCGATACCGCCCGCCGCCACTAGGGCGATGACCCAGTTGGGCAGTTTGGCGATCTCTGGGTTGGCCAGCACCATGATGTCACGGTCAACCGTCAGCTCGTTGCCCTTCCAGCCGAAGCCCTCCGCCTTGGCGGCGAACTCCTTGCTCTTGTCGTTGTAGTACTGGATGCGGCCGTCACCGTTCTTGTCTTCAAACTTGAGCAGACCGGTGTTTTCCCAACGCTTGAACCAGTCGGGACGGCTATCGTAGGCGAGGGAGCCGGTCTCGGCGCCCACTTCACCCGGCTGCACGGTGGCGTGCAGGTTGTAACGGGCCATGGCACCTACAGCCGGAGCGGTGGTGTAGAGCAGGGCGATGAACACCAGTGCCCAACCGGCGGAGGAGCGGGCATCGCGTACCCGCGGCACGGTGAAGAAGCGGACGATGACGTGGGGCAGACCAGCGGTACCGACCATCAACGCCATGGTGATGGCGAAGGTGTCGATCATGCTTTTACTGCCTTTTGTGTACTCCGTGAAACCGAGATCCATCACCACTTGGTTGAGCTTATCGAGGAAGAAGGCATCTCCCCCGGCTACGTGGCCACCCAAGGCGATCTGCGGGATGGGGTTGCCGGTCACCTGTAGGGCGATGAAGACCGCCGGTACGGTGTAGGCGAAGATAAGCACCACATACTGCGCCACCTGGGTGTAGGTGACCCCCTTCATGCCGCCGAGCACCGCGTAGAGGAAGACGATACCCATACCGACCAACAGGCCAGTCACGATATCCACCTCTAGGAAGCGGGAGAAGACGATACCCACGCCGCGCATCTGGCCGGCGACATAGGTGAAGGAGATGAAGATGAGGCAGATGATCGCCACCAGGCGTGCGGCATTGGAGTAGTAACGGTCACCGATGAATTCAGGCACCGTGAACTTGCCGAACTTGCGCAGGTAGGGGGCGAGCAGCAGCGCCAGCAGCACATAGCCGCCGGTCCACCCCATGAGGTAGACCGAGCCGCCGTAGCCGAGGAAGGCGATGAGACCGGCCATGGAGATAAAGGAGGCGGCGGACATCCAGTCGGCGCCGGTGGCCATGCCGTTCAGGACCGGGTGGACACCACCGCCCGCCACATAGAACTCGCCGGTGCTGGCGGCGCGGGCCCAGAAGGCGATGCCGATGTAGAGGACAAAGGTGGCGCCAACAACGATATAAGTTAGGGTTTGCAGATCCATGTAGCCGCTCCTCAATCTTCTTGGAGATCGAACTCGCGATCGATCTTGTTCATGCGCCAGGCATAGAAAAAGATGAGAGCGACGAATGCGTAGATGGAGCCCTGCTGAGCGAACCAGAAGCCCAGCTTGTAACCCCCGATGGTGAACTGATTCATGACATCCACCAGCAGGATGCCGAGGCCATAGGAGACGACAAACCAGATGATCATGCAGATGAACAACACCTGCAAATTGGCCTTCCAGTAAGCCGCCGCCGTGCGGGACGCGCCCGACGTGTCGGTAGATTGCATCGTTGTATCCTCCTCAAGGATGTTGTTGTGTACTGCCCTTCCCCTGTTTCAGCGCCCCACTCCCGGTTCGGGGCGCGCCTCATTGCGGTCGGTGGCAGTTGGGTGGCCGCACCGACCAGAAGTTGGTTACAGCTGGTAGTCCAAGGTGATCTTTGATTGCAGCTTGCGCGCCTGGCGGAACGCCTCTTTCAAGATGCGGCGATCCAGCTCATTCAAGGTGTCGGGATCGACGTGGTTGCTGCGCGGCAACCCCTGCTCCACTTGGCGGCGGTGGGTACGCATCCGCAGCAGTTGAATGAAGTGGTAGGACTCGGCCCAGGCATCCACATCGGCCTGACGCAGCCCCCCTTTGGCGGCCACCGCTTTGAGCCGGGCGACGGTGTTGGTCTCGCTGATGCCGTGGGCCAGGGCGTAGAGCCGGGCGCCATCGACAAAGGGGGTGAGACCATTGAGTTTGAGATCGAGGGTGTGGGGGTGTTTGCCGCCACTCGATACCACGAAGTCACGGATGAGCCCTAGCGGTGGGCGATTGCGCAGGGCGTTGGCGGCCATCTGGCGGCGGAAGCGGCTGTTGGGGATCACCTGTTCGGTGAGGCTGCCCCGCAGCTGTTCGGCGCTGGCCGACTCGCCCCAGAGCAGCCGGAAGTCGAAGAAGATGGTGGCCTTGAGCAGATGTTCCGGGGTGCCCTGATCGATCCAACGGCCGAAGCGCTGCTGCCACTCGGTCAGGCTCATGCAGCACTCGGGGTTGCTGGCCATGATGTTGCCCGGACAGAGGGGGAAGCCGCAGGCGTCGAGCGCCTCATTGACCCGGCGCGCCAGCGGCATCAGCTTGGCCCGCACCGCATCGGCGCTCTCCCCCGGTGGCAGCTCAAAGATGATGCCGTTGTCCTGATCGGTCCGCAGTGTCTGCTCATGCCGCCCCTCGCTGCCGAAGGCGAGCCAGCCAAAGAGGACGCCAGGGTCGTGCTCCGCCAGGATGAGGTTCAGGACCCGCTGGGTGAGGCTGTCATTGAGGGCGGTGAGGATCTGGGTCAGCTGCTCTACCGAGGCGCCTTGGGCCAGCATCTGGTCGATGAGGCGGTGGACATCCTGCTCCAGACCAGATAGCTCATCTACGCTGCGGGCGTGGGCGATGGAGCGGGAGAGACTCACCAGGCCCACCCGCTGCAAGGAGAATAGGTCCCGCTCGGAGAGCACACCAATCAATCGCTCCCGCTCTACTACGCAGATGTGGCCAAAGCCCTTTTGGGCCATCAGCCGGGCGGCGTCGCAGGCGAGAGTCGCGGGGGGGAGGGTGATGGGTGCGGGGGTCATCACCTCATGAATGGGTGCTTCGAGCGGGATCTGGGGTAGCACCACCCGGGAGAGCACATCGTGCAGGGTGAAGATGCCGAGGGGACGCCGCTCGCCATCGACCACGCCGATGGAACCCACCCGCTCGCGCTGCATGGTTTCGAGCGCGCTGCGGATGGAGACCGATGGGCCGCAGGTGATGGGCTGGCGTCGCACCAAGGTGCCGAGGGGGGTGCTAAGAGAGTCTTCGGAGACCCGCGAGGCGGAGCTGGCCTGGACCCCCTTTAGGGCGTTATCCAGGAGATTGGCCAACCGGCGGGTGGCGAAGTCGTGAAAGACGGCGCTCTTGTTGAGTAGCTCATCGAACTCATCGCGGGAGAGTTCAAAGCAGAAGGTGTCCTCCACCGCCCGTTGGGTGAGGCGCACCGGGCGGCGGGAGAGCAGGGCGCCCACCGGGAAGCACTCACCGGCGGTCAGCTCCCAGGCACTCTCACTGCTGTCGCTGGCGTCCGCTTCGCCGCGGACCCGGCCCTGTTTGATGATGTAGAAGCGGTCGGCCGGACCGGAGTCGGGGCCAACGATCACCTCGCCATGGTTGTAGAAGGCGAGCTTCAGACGCTTGGCCATAAACTCCAGATGGGCCGGCGCCATCTGATCGAAGGGCGCGTGCTGCCGCAGGAAGTCAGTAATAGGGCCGAGCGAGCTGTTGATCATCATCGGAGTCGTGCCGGATCGGGTTGGTGTTACGTGCCTCCTATGTCTGCAATTCCTTTGCCATTATTGAATTTCTAATGAATTCAGATGGATGACTCGTTGGTGGGTGTTTCGTTGGGGGGGTGGGTGTTACGTGGGGTAACACCCATACTGTTACGAGGGGAAACGGTAACAGGAGAGACCCCCTCCAGCGGGGGCTAGTGGGCAGTGGCCCCTTCGGCGTGGATGCCGGTGGTTTGGCGCACATGTAGCTCATCCCAGCGCAGTTCAGCACGGCGGTCGCGGAACAGTAGCGAGCCGAGAATGACCCCTAAAAAGCCGATGGGGATGGAGATGATCCCCGGATTCTTGAGGGAGATGAGCGGTGCCCGTAGCCCCACGAGGGAGCGCTCTTGGCCGGCATAGCGGGCGAGGGTGGTGGCCGCGGTTTGGCAGCGCTGGGTCAGCTCGGCCTGCTCGTTGAGCCGTTGGGGGCGGGTCTCGGCGTCGGCCTGGAGCAGCTGCTGGCCCAATATCTCCTGTTGCGCTGCGCAGTGGGTGAGGGTGGCCTGGGCCGCCTGGGTGAGCGGCAGGGGGTAGGTCATGTTAGGGGAGATCAGCACCAGACCAATGGCGCTGCCCGCCCCTAGGGCCATGCCCAGTACCACCCCGCCGGTGTTGCAGCGGCGCCAGTAGAGGGTCAGGAGGGTCGCTGGGAGGTTGCTGGAGGCGGCGACGGCAAAGGCCATGCCCACCAAGTGGGCCACATTTTGCCCCTTGGCCAAGATGCCGATGGTGATGGCCAGCAGGCCGACGCCAAGGGAGGCGATGCGGGCCGCCGTCACCTGTCGTTGTGGGGTGGCGCGCTCCCCCTCGATGACCCCTACATAGATGTCATGGGCGATGGCTGAGGCCGAGGCCAGCACCAGTCCGGCCACCACGGCGACGATGGTGGCAAAGGCGACCGCCGCGACGAAGGCGAGGAGTAGGTTTCCCAACAGGGCGTTGGCCCCGCCCCCCAAATACTGCGCCAGTAGGGGGGCGGCCAGGTTGCCGCCACTATCTACCGCGCTGATCTCTGCTGCCCCAACATGGATGGCCGCCCCCAGACCGAGGAACAGGGTGAGCAGATAGAATCCGCCGATGATCACCATCGCCCATACCACTGAGCGGCGCGCCTCCTGGGCGGTGGGGACGGTGAAGAAGCGCATCAGGATGTGGGGTAGGCCGGCGGTGCCGAAGATCAGGGCCAGGCCTAGGGAGATCTGATCGATGGGGTCGTGTAGAAACAGCCCCGGCTCCAAGAAGCGCTGCCCCAACGCCTCAGGCCCTAGGTGGGCCGCCTCCCCACCCAACAGCTGAGCCACCTGGGTTTGGACCTTGGGGTCGTTGACCACCGCGGCCAAGAAGTCAGGGAGGCTAAAGCCGTAGGGGGCCCAGACCAGCACCACCAACACCAGCGAGGCGCTGACCAGCAGCACGGCCTTGACGATCTGGACCCAGGTGGTGGCCACCATGCCGCCAAAGACCACATAGGCGAGCATCAAGATGCCCACCGCCAGTACCGAGATCTCATAGTCGATGCCGATGAGGCTCTTCACCAAGACGCCCCCGCCCACCATCTGGGCCGTGAGGTAGAACACCGAGACGGTGAGGGTGGCGAGGGCGGCGGCGATCTTGGCGGTTTTGGGGTCGTTGCGGAAGGCGAGGAGGTCACCGAGGGTGTACTTGCCGATGTTGCGGCACGGTTCGGCGATCACCAGTAGGACGGTGACATAGGCCACCAGGAAACCTACTGAGTAGAGGAAGCCGTCGTAGCCATAGAGCGAGATGAGGCCGGCGATGCCGAGAAAGGAGGCCGCGGAGAGGTAGTCGCCCGCGATGGCCCAGCCGTTCTGGAGGCCGCTGATGGAGCGGCCCGCGGCATAGAAGCCCTCAGCGGAGGTGATCCGTTTGGCGGCCCAGTAGGTGACAAAGAGGGTGATGGCGATGATGGCGCCGAAGAGGGCGAGGGTCAGCCAGCGATATTCAGCGGCTACCACCCCCGCGGCCAGGGCCGGCGCTGGGGCAATTAGTGGGAGTAGGGCGAGGCGTCTCATGGAGGTAACTCTTGAAAGCGGTGGGCCTGTTGGATCAGCTCTTGGGCGAGGAGATCAAACTCGCGGTTGGCCCGCCGTACGTAGAGGATGGCGATCCCCCAGGCCACAAGGAACTCGGCAAAGGCGAGCAGTAGGCCCACATTGAGTACCCCCCACACCTGGAGGGCGAAGAGGGGCCGGAGGTAGGCGGCGCCGATGGGGAGTAGAAGGTAGCAGGTCACTGAAAAGAGCATGGCGCCCCACAGCAGGCGGCGCTTCTTGCGGCGCAGTGCCAAGAAGCGGGGATCGGCGGCGATGGCGCCCCAGTTGATCTGCGGTTGGCCCATGGGTATCCGACCTCGGTAAGCAGGGGGGGGAGGGGTCACGGGTGCCGAGCCATCGCCCGGGCGGAAGGCTCAGCAGCGGCTCGCTCCCCGATCTTCAAAACTGAAAAAAGGTCTCCAATTTTGTCTGTAACTTGCGTGCCTGGCGGAAGGTCTCTTTGAGGATACGGCGCTCCAGGTCGTTGAGCTGATCGGGATCTACCCGATTGGTCATGCTGTGGCCGGCACGGGCGGCGGCCTGCTGGCGGCGCAGGCGCAGTAGCTGGAGGAAGAGAAAGCCCTGTACCCAGCCCTCTACCGTTGCCTCCTCCAACTGCCATTTCCGCCCGGCGGCCCGCAGCCGCTCTACGGTGCCACTCTCCTGGAGCCCGGCGGCCAGGGCAAAGATGCGGGCGGCATCGACGAAGGGGGTGATGCCCTTAAGTTTGAGATCGAGGCTGTGGGGCTGCTCGGCGTCATCCTCTACCACAAAGTCGCGCACCAGGCCGAGGGGGGGGCGGTGGCGCAGGGCATTTTCCACCAGGCGTTTGAGGAAGGCGCGGTGGTCGCGCGGGACCTGTGCCAGCCAGCCCTTTAGTTCCTCCACTGGTTCACCTGGGCCATGGAGGGGGCGTAGGTCGAAGTAGATGGCGGCGTTGATGAGGTGTTGGGGCCCCCCCTCCTCAATCCAGGCCAGAAAGCGACGGCGCCACTCCTGGAGCGAGAGGCAACAGGCGGGATTACTCGCCATCACGCGGCCAGGACAGAGTGGAAAGCCGACCTGGGCCAAGGCCGTGTTGATGCGCTGGGCGAGGGGGAGTAGCTCCTGGCGCACCTCCTCGTCGCTACGGCCGGGAGGGGACTGGAACAGGATGCCGTTGTCTTGATCGGTCTTTAGCGTCTGCTCTAACCGCCCCTCACTACCGAAGGCGAGCCAGGTGTAGGGGACGCTAGGGCGGCCCAGCTCCTGCTCGCAGAGGTGAATGACACGGCGGGTGATCTGGTCGTTGAGGGTGGTGACTATCTGCTGGATCTGCTCCATGGAGGCGCCCTGGGCCAGCACCTGTTCTACCAGGCGATAGCGCTCCTGCGCCAGTTCGGCCAGCCCCTCGATGCTCTCTGCCCGGGCCACGGAGCGGGAGAGGCTCACCAGCCCCACCCGTTGCAGGGAGAAGAGGTCCCGTTCAGAGACCACCCCCGTCAGGCGCCCTTCATCGACTATCAGTAGGTGCCCCATACCGTGTTGCACCATGATGCGTGCGGCTTCGTAGGCGTAGGCGCTGGAGGGGAGGGCGATGGGGGCGCGGGTCATGACACCCTCAATGGGCTGTTCCAACCCCTGACCACCGAGGGCGATGCGCGCCAGGATGTCGTGCAGCGTAAAGATACCCACGGGCCGCTCGCCCTCCACCACCACGATACTGCCGACACGCTCGTGCTCCATCAGCCGTAGGGCAAAGCGCAGCGCCGCCGTGGGGGGGCAGGTGACTGGTGGCCGTCGCACCAAGGCGTGCAATGGGGTGTTGAGCGACTCCTCGGCCACAGCATTGGCCGAGCCGGCTTGGGCCCCCTTCAAGGCGTTGTCCAGCAAGGCGGCGAGGCGGCGGGTGCAGAAGTCGTGGAATACCGGGCTCTGGGCCAGGAGCCGATCAAAACCCTCCCGCGCCAGCTCGAAACAGAAGGTATCCTCCACCGCCCGCTGGATCAGGCGTACTGGGCGGCGACCCAGCAGCGCCCCCACCGGGAAGCACTCACCGGGGGTCAGCTCCCAGGCCCCACCGCTCTCGCCGCCACTCTCCCCGCGTACCCGCCCCTGCTGGATGATGAAGAAGCGATCGGCTGGGCCCTCGGCCGGTCCGATGATCACCTCACCTCGGCCGTAAAAGGCCAGCTTCAGACGCCTGGCGAGAAACTCCAGGTGGGGGGCGGTCATCTGATCGAAGGGGGCGTGGCGGCGAAGGAATTCGATGACGGGGAGCAGCGGGGTGTCGTTCATTGGTAGCTTCAATGCTTTCCGTTGTGACTATTAGAAAACATCGCTTGGCCTAAGACCAGTCCCCCCGGTGGCTGATCTTGCTGGTCTCAGGGCAGGGCTACCCCTCGCCCCGCAGATGACCTACGGGGCGACTCTTATCGCTAAGGGGGGACAAGGGCGGAGGTTCGTTCCCCAGCGCGGGAGGCGGGGTGGGGCGGGCGCTGGCTTTACCCCTGCATCATGCGGCGGCGCTCCAGCTCTGTGCGGTGGATGAAGCGCTGGATGGCGGCACATTGGCGGTTATCCAGATGGAGGAACATGCAACCCACCCGGTAGGTGCTGCCCTCTTCATGGTGCTGGGTGGCAAAGCGGTTGCGGATCTGCATATCGGCGACGATCTCCTCGCCGGTGGGCAGCTCCACCCGCACCTCGCGGATCACACTCCCGGGCTCCCAGGGGAAGTCGCTCGCCTTCGGCTCCAGCAGACCTACCCCGCCGATGCTGATATCCAGCACCGGGGCCTCCACCTGCTCCCCCTCTTCGCTGGTGAATATGCAGCGCAGACGGGTGGCGGTGGGGGTGGTGATGCGATAGAACTCCCGCCGCTGGATCCGTACCAATGAGTCGGGCAGGAGGGCGATGAAGGCGGGGGCATCCTCGTAGTCAATGGCAATCAGGTGCTCCAGGCGGAACTGCACCCGCACCTGGCGGTGGCTGGCAACGGCCACCGCTTGCCGCTGTGCCAGCAGCCGGCGATTGATCTGTTCATCGGGGCCATAGTCGAGGATCACCCGCCCGGTGCCCTCCTCTACCGCGAGCACGCTGGTGAGGAGAAACTCTCTGCCATTGTCGAAGTAGGCGGAGATGAGCTGGTGATCACGGGCCAGTTCCCGCAGGATGCGTTGGATCTCGGTGCGGTCGTAGATCCGGAACTTCTCTAGATCGAGGTCGGGAATGTCGAGCTTGGCTTCCAACGGATCTTCCCCGTCAGTCGGGTTGAGAGGCGCGCTGCTCGATTTGCAGCTTGTTGATATAGCGCTGGATGATCACCAGCTTGTCCGGTGCGAGGTGGGCGTAGCGGCAGCCGATGCGGTTCACCTCGTTGCCATCCCGCTGCCGCAGCCGGTGGGCACTGCGGATCTCCAGATCGACGTTGAAGCTATCAAAGTCAGGGATGGTCAAGTAGCACTGCTCCAACACGGTGGTCGGTATCGGTTCGATGCGAAAGGTGGGATCGATCAGACCGATCCCACCGACACTGATGTCGCTGACATTGAGCGTCAGCGTACCACCATCCGGACAGGGGATGCGGCAGGTGACGGGGTTCATCAGCGGGACATGGACCCGAAAGAACTCCCGACGTTGTAACCGCAGGACCGATTCCGGCAGTGGGGCGGCGAACACCTCCCGCCCCTGGAACTTGGCCCGGGAGAGGCCGCTTAGCGAGAAGCGTACCGCTACCCCGTCGTGCTTAGTGACGCAGACCAGCCGTTCCGCTGCCTGGGCCCGGCGATTGAGCGTCTCCTCTGGGCCGATATCCAGTACCGCCAGGTCCCGCTCCGGTAGGACCGCCAGCACCGCCGTCAGCATATGGTGTTTCCCACCCCCAAAGTAGGCGGTCACGATGTCCGGCCGTTTACTCAACTCCTTGAGTACGCTGATCACCTGGTCGCGGGAGCGGAGTATGTACTCCTCCTGACCTTGGGTGGGCTCGAACAGCTCCGTCTTCTGGCGAGGGTCTGAGGTATCCATAGGGTGTGACGGGGAACGTGTCCCAAAAGCCTTATATCTTAACGGCTGTTCCGTACAGAACTGTAGATATCCCTCCCTCTAGCCGAATAGGCGCTGCCAGAAGCGGCGTCGCCCGGCGGGGGCGGGTTGGGCGGCGGGTAGGTCGATAGGGGGGTGGCGGCTGATGACCCAGCCAGGTAGCGGCGGTGGCCCTAGCCCTGAGCCGCAGACGGAGCCGAGGTTATTAGGGTCATAGATTTTGACTAAGGTGGGCTCCTGCGGGTCGTCGGCGTAGACGATGCCGCAGTAGTCGTAGTCATGCTCCCGACGCAGCAGGGCATCCAGCTCATCAATGAAGCGGTGGACCTGTTCGGCCGAGGCGGGTTGGGTCGGGGGCGGCTCGCCGACGGCATATAAATAAAGAGTCGCGTCCGGGGCCGCCTTGAGCTGTTGCCACAACCCATCCAGCTGCTCCCAGCGCAGCAGGTTGGTGAGGTAGCCGTGGAAGGCGCGGAGAAAGGGGGAGGTCGCTTCCATGGGGGGCCTGTGCTCGATAGAACCGGTGGGCATTGTGGGCCAATCAGCGCGCAAAAGGTAGGTACATAGGCCATTGGCGGGGTTGGACGGGCGGGGAGGAGTTGAGTATTCTGGCACCCCTTTCCGTCCCCATGCCGAGTGGACATGCAGCCCCAACCCAAAGGTATCATTCTCGCCGGCGGCTCCGGTACCCGGCTCTACCCCCTGACCAGGGCGGTAAGTAAGCAGTTACTGCCGGTGTACGACAAGCCGATGATCTACTACCCCCTCTCTACCCTGATGTTGGCGGGGATGCGGGAGATCTTGATCATCACCACCCCCCATGACCAGCCTCTGTTTCAGGAGCTGCTGGGGGATGGCAGTCAGTGGGGGATCTCGCTGAACTATGCGGTGCAGCCGGAGCCCAACGGCCTGGCCCAGGCGTTCATTATCGGCCGCGACTTCTTGGCCGGTGGCCCCTCCTGCTTGATCTTGGGAGATAACATCTTCTACGGTCATGGGCTCTCGGAACTCCTGGTGCGGGCCTCCCGGCGTAGTGCTGGCGCGACGGTGTTCGGCTACTGGGTCAAGGACCCGCAGCGCTATGGCGTGGTGGAGTTCGATAAGGGGGGGAGCGTCCTCTCCCTAGAGGAGAAGCCTGTCGCCCCTCGCTCCAACTATGCGGTGACGGGGCTCTACTTCTACGACCAACGCGCCCCTGAGCTGGCCGCGACCCTCGCCCCCTCGCAGCGGGGGGAGCTGGAGATCACCGATCTCAACCGCCTCTATCTACTGGAGGGGCAGCTGACGGTGGAGAAGTTGGGGCGGGGGACTGCCTGGCTCGATACCGGGACCCATGAGTCGCTGATGCAGGCGGGTAACTTTATCGAGACCATTGAGGCGCGCCAGGGGCTTAAGATCGCCTGTCCCGAGGAGCTGGCCTACCGCAATGGCTGGATCGATGCCGCGGCGCTAGAGCGCTTGGCCAAGGGGTACAACAACGGTTATGGCGAGTATCTGCTCGCCCTACTGCGCCATGGATTGCCAACATGAACGTGATCACGACGGAACTCCCTGGGGTGCTCATAGTCGAACCGCGAGTGTTCGGCGATACCCGGGGCTGGTTTGCCGAGAGCTGGAATCGGGAGCGTTATGCCCAGGCGGGTATCGACCTCCCCTTTGTCCAGGATAATCAGTCGTTCTCTGCCCGTGGCGTGCTGCGGGGACTCCACTTTCAGAATCCCAACTCCCAGGGCAAGCTGGTCTCCGTGCTGCTGGGCGAGGTGTTCGACGTGGCGGTGGATATCCGCGTCGGCTCCCCCACCTTCGGCCGTTGGGTGGGGGTGCATCTATCGGCGGAGAACCATCGCCAACTGTGGGTCCCCCCCGACTTTGCCCATGGCTTCTGCGTCTTGAGTGAAACTGCGCTGTTTACCTACAAATGCACCGATCAATACAACCCGGCCGCCGAGGGTTCCATTCTCTGGAACGACCCCGAGATTGCCATCGATTGGCCCATCCGCGAGCCGCTGCTATCGGACAAGGATCGCGCTGCGCCGGGTCTGTCCCAGTTTCCGGTGGAGCGGTTACCCCGCTTCCCCGGGCAGTGAGTCACAGGTACGGAACCAGAGATCAGGAGGGTGCCTGTGGCCAAGCGGCTCGGTGAGATGTTGGTCGAGGCTGGCCGGCTGAAACAGGTCGACCTAGAGCGGGCCGTACGCGCCCAGCAGGAGAGCGGTGGCCTACTCGGCGAGCTGCTGGTGCGGCTGGGGATGATCTCCGAGCGGGATCTAGGTGAACAGTTGGCCGCCCAGCTTGAACTCCCGCTGGTCCGCGGCAAGGACTATCCCGAAGAGCCGGTACTGGAGGATGTGTTGCCGGTACAGTTCCTCAAATCGGCTCAAGTGGTGCCGCTGGCGGAGACGCCGGGGAACTTGGTGGTGGCCACCACCAAGCCACAAGACCTCTTTCTGCTCTCCTCCCTCAAGCTGGCCACTGGCCGGGAGATCGCGGTGCGCCTGGGGCTGGCCACAGAGATCTCCGATGCCATTGAGCGGCTCTATGGGGGTGAGCGCTCCAGCATGGGGCAGATTGTCGAGCATCTGAGCGACGATGACAGTCCCGATGCCGCCGACATTGAACACCTCAAGGACCTCGCCTCCGAGGCGCCGGTGGTGCGGCTGGTCAACCTCATCATCAACCGCGCCATCGACAGTCGCGCCTCCGATATCCATATCGAACCCTTCTCTGGCCAGCTCACGGTCCGCTACCGTGTTGACGGTGTGATGCAGGAGGTGGAGTCCCCCCCTTCACGCCTGACTGCCGCCATTATCTCCCGTGTCAAGATCATGGCGCGGCTCAATATCGCTGAGCGGCGCCTGCCGCAGGATGGCCGTATTCAGCTACGGATCCAAGGTAAGGAGATCGACCTCCGAGTCTCCACCGTCCCCACCATGCACGGCGAGAGCGTGGTCATGCGCGTGCTGGATAAGGGTGGCATGAGCATGAACCTGGAGGCGCTTGCCTTCTCGGAGCACAACTTCACCACCATCCAGCGGGTGTTGGCCCAGCCCCACGGCATCTTCCTGGTGACCGGCCCCACCGGCTCCGGTAAGACCACCACCCTCTATGCGGCGCTGACCCGGCTCAACACCCCGGAGCGGAAGATCCTCACCGTTGAGGACCCGGTGGAGTACCAGATTGGCGGCATCAATCAGATCCAGGTGAAGGCGGCCATCGGCCTCAACTTTGCCCGCGCCCTCCGCGCCATCGTGCGGCAAGACCCCGATGTCATCATGATCGGTGAGATGCGCGACCTGGAGACCGCCCAGATCGCCATTCAATCGGCCCTGACGGGTCACTTGGTACTCTCCACGCTCCACACCAATGACGCTGCCTCCGGTGTCACCCGTCTGCTCGACATGGGGGTGGAGGACTATCTCATCACCTCCACCGTCAACTGCATCATGGCGCAGCGTCTGGTGCGTCGCCTCTGCGACCACTGCAAGACGCCCTACAAGGTGATGCCGGAGGTGGTACAGGAGATGGGGGTCGCCTCGCTGGTGCCCGATGCCTCCACCCTCTGGCACGCCGGCGGCTGCGATGAGTGCAACCACACCGGTTTCCACGGTCGGATGGGGATCCATGAGTTGCTGGTGGTGGACGATGAGGTGCGCCGTTTGGTGCTGGCCCATGCTACCGCCGGTGAGATTCAAAAAGCGGCGTTGGCCGCAGGGATGACCACCATGTACTTGGATGGGGCGGTCAAGGCCTTTGCCGGTTTGACCACCATAGAGGAGGTCCTGCGGGTGACGCAGGAGGATTAAGGCGTGGTGCGCAACATTCATGGTGGCCATGGGAACGGGATGCGGGGCCAGCGGCCACCTCTTGGGAGTGCTGGCTCGGTCTCACCGGAGGGGGTTTGATGGCCCGTTTTCACTATCGTGCCAGCACCTTGGCCGGCGATCTGCAAGAGGGGGAGATGGATGCCGGCAGTGAGCAGGAGGTGGCGGATCGCCTCAGTGCCCTCGATTTACTGCCATTGCGGATCGATGCCGCGGCAATCAGTGGCGGTGGCGGGGGTTTAAGCCTCAGCTTCGGGCCGCGAGGGGGGCGGATACGGCAGAAGGATATTGTTGTCCTGACGGGCGAGTTGGCCACCCTGCTGCAAGCGGGACTACCCCTTGATCGCGCCCTTCAGGTGATGATCCAGGTGGCCGAGCGGCCCGCCGTTGCCACCCTCATGAGCCAGGTGCGTGATGAGATCCATGGGGGAAGCTCCTTAGCGGAGGCGCTGGCGACCCGCGAACACATCTTTGGGCGCTTCTACATCAATATGCTCCACGCCGGTGAGGCCGGTGGGGCGATGGAGGTGGTGCTCGCCCGCATGGCGGAGTACCTGGAGCGCTCCAAGGCGCTCAAGGAGACGGTCACCTCGGCGCTCATCTACCCGGTGATCCTGCTGGTGGTGGCCGTCACCTCGGTACTGGTTCTGCTGACCTTCGTCGTGCCGCAGTTTGCCCAGATGTTCAACGACGTGGGCAAGGCACTACCGGTGCCTACCCAGATCGTGATGGCCGTCGGTGAGGCGCTGCGGAGCTACTGGTGGGCCATCATTGGCGGAACGGTTGCTACCGTGTGGGGCCTGCGTCGCCTGTTTCGTGATGAACAGCGACGTGCCTGGCTCGATGCGCGACTGCTCAAACTACCGTTGGTAGGGCGGCTCATCACCGAGGTAGAAACCTCAAGATTTGCGCGGACTTTGGGAACCCTTTTGAGCAACGGGGTGTCTCTGCTTCAGGCGATGAGTATTGTCGCCAACACCCTCTCTAACCGGGTCCTGGTGGCCGAGGTACAGGCGGCCAGCGGTGCGGTGCGGGAGGGGCGAGGCCTGGCCGATACCCTGGCCGCTAGTCGGCGCTTTCCCCCCTTCGCTATCCACATGATCCAGGTGGGGGAGGAGAGCGGCCAACTGGAAGAGATGCTGCTCAAGGTGGCGGTGGCCTTCGACAACGAGGTCAATGCCACTATCAAACGGCTGTTGGCGCTGTTGGAGCCAGCGATGATCCTCGGTCTGGGTGCCATCATTGCCGGGATCATCATTTCCATACTGATGGCGATCATGGGTGTCAACGAACTGGCCTTCTAACCGTGTGGAGGAGGGTCCGCTGCGGTAGTAGAAGCGTCTGAAATGGAGCAATTGCGATGTCCAACTGTAATGCACGCCGCCGTAACCGCGGTTTTACCTTGATTGAACTGTTGGTGGTGTTGACCATTCTCGGTCTGTTGGCGGGATTGGTGGGACCGCGGGTCATGAAGTCGCTGGATGACGGTAAAGTGAAGACCGCCAAACTCCAGATCCACGAGTTCTCCGCTGCACTCGACCTCTACAAGTTGGAGGTGGGTAACTACCCCAGCAACGACCAGGGGCTCCAGGCCCTGGTGCAGAATACCGCCAATATCCGTGGCTGGAATGGGCCCTACCTGAAAAAGTCACAGGTACCGCTCGATCCCTGGAACAACCCCTTCCAATACCGTTTTCCCGGGCAGAATGGTCCGTTTGACATCGTTAGCTACGGCGCCGATGGCACCCCCGGTGGTGAGGGCGACAAGACCGATATCAATAGTTGGGATTAATCCATGCCCCGTCGCCCCAGCCTGCCCAGAGCCGCCGGCTTCAGCCTCATGGAGTTGATGCTGGTGCTGGTGCTGCTGGGGTTGGCGGCGGCGGTAACCATCCCCTACCTCGGCAACATGGGCGGCGCGGGTCTCACCGGCGCCGCCCGAGAGCTGGCCGCGGGAATGAAGCTGGCCCGGAGTCGGGCCGTAGTGGCAGCCACTGAAACCGTACTGTTCATCGACCTCAACAGCCGTACCTTTGCTGTCAGTGGTGATAGCCAGGCCCGCGAGCTGCCGGAGAACCTCTCTATCGAGCTGGAGACCGCGCAGTCGGAGTTGGCTGACGAGGGGGGCGGGTACCGCTTCTTCCCCGATGGCTCCTCCACCGGCGGGAGTGTACTGCTGGGTCTCAACGAGCGGACGATGCGGGTCAACGTCGATTGGCTTACCGGCCGGGTTTATATCACCGAATGATGGCGCGTCCCCCCCTACAACGCGGCTTCTCTCTGCTAGAGGTGCTGGTGGCCTTCTCGGTGCTGGCTATTGCCTTGGCCATCATCTTTCAGCTGGTGGGGACGAGCCTGCGCAATGCCGCGGCCTCTGACGAGTATGGTCAGGCCGTAGTGGTGGCAGAGTCGGTCTTGGCCCGGGTGGGTCGGGAGTGGGCGGTGGATGGCGGTGGTATGGGGGGGGACGATGCTGGATACCGCTGGCAGCTGGAGGTCGCCCCATTCGGTGACAACAGTGGCCTCCTGCCACTCTACGAGGTGGTGGTGGTGGTGAGCTGGGATAACGGTAGCGGGGGGACCCGCTCCCTCACGCTCCACAGCCTGCGTCTTGGTGAGGCACAGCTATGAGGCGGGTCCAGCGAGGCTTCACCTTAATGGAGGTGATGATAGCGCTGGTGCTGATCTCGCTGGTGATGGCCATGCTATTTGCCGGTCTGCGCTCAGTGGCGCGCTCATGGGATGCCGCGGAGGCGCGTACCTCCGATGGTTCTCAAATACGGGCAGTGGAGGAGTTTCTCCGCGCCAAACTGCGGCAGTCCTGGAGTGTGCAGGTACGGCATGATCGCGGGGCCTTTTCGGCCTTTAGCGGTGACAGTGAACAGTTGCGCTTTGTGGCGCCCATGATGAATCAGCTCGGCCCTCCGGGGCTCTACCTGGTGGAGATCCGCCTGGAGAAGGATGTGTTGTCGCTGCGTCTCGCCCCCTATGACCACGAGGTGGGGGAGGATGCGCTGGATGAGTCGGAGAGCTATCCGCTTATCGAAGGGGTGAACAAGTTTGAGGTGGGCTACTACGGCGCCTTGGATCGGACGCAGGATCCGGAGTGGGTAGAGGAGTGGCAAGAGCAGCCCAATCCGCCACTCATGGTGCGGATCGCCGTGCAGCGGCACGGGGTCAACTGGCCCGAGCTGGTGGTGGCGCTACCGCAATGATGACGCTAGTGATGCCACAACAGTGGGCGACACCGCACCGGCAACGTGCGATGGCGTTGGTGATTGTGCTCTGGTTCCTAGCCCTGTTGACCCTCATGGTGGGCGCCCTGGCCTACTCCATGCGGGTGGAGACCCAGACCGTCAGTAACGCTGTGGTCTCTGCCCGTGGTCGGGCCGTGGGCGAGGCGGCCATCTTCTGGGCCATCGCCGAGATGGCCAAACCGGAGGATGAGCGCCAGGTCCTAGAGGACGGCACCCCGTTTGAGTGGGAGTTTGGGGGGGCCAAGGTGACCATCACCGTCTTGAATGAGGCGGGTCTGGTGGATATCAACACCGCCAGCCGCGAGTTGATGGCCAAACTATTCACCGACTTGGGGGGGCTTGAGGCAGAGCAGGTAGATGCGCTGCTCGATGCCATCACCGATTTCCGGGATCAGGATAATGTGCGCTCGCTGAACGGGGCTGAGGATGAGGACTATGAGGCACAAGGGCTACCGGGTGCCAAGGATGCGCCATTCGAGAGTGTGGAGGAGTTGCAGCGAGTGATGGGGATGACAGGGACTCTCTACCGAGCAGTGGCACCCTATATGACGGTGTATAGCCACTCCAGTGGGGTCAATCCGCGTTACTCCCCGCGGGGTCTGCTGCTGGTGTTCGCCGATGGGGATGCCGCGGCAGTGGACAGCTGGATGGCGGAGCGCGCGGAGGCGCCTAATAGCGCGATGCCGGCCTTTGGTCAGGGGATGTTCGCCCCGAGCCGGCGTAATAGCTACCGTATCACCGCCGATTCTGGCTTTCCCGACGGTACGGGTCGGATACGGGTCTCCGCCACCGCCTTCGTTTATCCACAGCAGCAGCCGCCGTATGTTATAAATGCTTGGCGCGAGCAGGTCCCGGGTGCAGGGGCCGTCGTGGACGACCAGGGCATCCCCTCTCAGTGATCTGCCCGTTTCGGTCTGTCCAAATCTACTCAGGAGCTTTCGCAATCCAATGACCACCACCTCGGCGCCGCGTCGAAACGCGCTCGGCTTGGCTGCGCTCAAACCGTTGGGTGCCCAGCTGGTTGATGCCCTGTTCAGCTGTTTCCCGCGTAAGTGGCTTGCCCTGTTGCACTCCTCGCCGGCACGTCTGGTATTGGAGCCGCAGGGGGAGGCACTCACTGCCTGGGAGGAGGGGGGCGAGGCCGGGCGTCGTAGTGTGGGAGGGGTGCTGGAGGGAAGGGCCAAGCTGACGGTGGATGCGAGCGCTTATCACATCGTCCTGCGCTTGCCGGCCGATCAGGCGCTGCACAAAGAGCTGGCCCTGCCCTTAGAGGCCGAGGCGGAGCTACGGCGGACCGTGGGGTATCAGATTCCACGAGAGACGCCGTTTGCCCTCCAGCAGGTCTACTACGATGCGCTGGTGGTCGAACGCAGTAGCGACAAGCGGCGCCTCAAGGCGCGTTTTGTACTTGCCCCGCGGGCGCTGGTGGATGATTGGCTGGAACGCCTGGAGCAAGCGGGTCTCTCCCCTGCCGTGGTGGAGTCGGCCGCCGTGCCCGGCAGTAACCTGTTACCACCCGAGCGGCGGCCTCGGCATGGCGCTGGCGGGGGACGTCTCCAGTGGATTTTGCTCATCCTGGCGTTCATGGTGGTGGTGGCTGCTGCTGCCCTGCCTCTGTGGCAGAAGCGCGATACCTCAGCGGCGCTGAGCCTCATGTTGGAGGAGGCGCAGGGCAAGAGTGAAACCGTCACCAATCTGCGGGCAGAGCTGGAAGACATTCAACAGGCGCTCTCCTACTTCAGTGGCCGGCACGCCACCAGTGGTCAGGTACTGCTGCTGCTCAACGAGATGACCCGCATCCTGCCCGATGGTACTTGGCTCTCCGCCTTCGATTTCGATCAGGGGGAGGTGCGGATCCAGGGTGAATCCAAGGACGCCGCCGCGCTCATTGGGCTCATCGAGGAGTCAAAGCTCTATACCGACGTCTCCTTTCAGGCCCCGGTGACGCGCAACCCCACTACCGGTTCAGATCGGTTCAACATTACGGCGCGGGTCGCCGAGCTGGAAGGGGGCGAGGCAGCGCCATGAATCTGAACCAGTTTGACCCACGCAGCCGCTGTATCATTGCCGCCGGCCTGCTGCTGCTGGTGTTGGTGGTGATCTATATCGTGGCGGTGGAGCCGGTGCTCGACCTCAACCACGAGTACAACGAGCAGATTGCCAAAGATGTCGATCGGCTGGAGCGCTACGCACGCCTCACGGCCGCTACCCCAGCCATGGAAGAGGAGTTGGGGCGGTTGCGGAACGGTGGTTTCGCCGGCCTCTACTTCAAGGATCAGACGGCCGCCCTGGTGGGGACTGAGCTACAAAAGCAGCTCAATAGTTTGGTGGAGAAAAACCGGGGTCAGGTGATTAGTACCCAGGTATTGCGGCCAGAGAAGCAGGATCACTTTACCCGCGTGGCCATCAAGGCGCAGGTGATCACCAATTTCGTGGGGATGCAGGCGTTATTGAAGGGGGTGGCGGAGGCCCGGCCGCTGGTGTTTGTCAATGGTCTCACGGTGCGTGTGCGGCCTGCCCGGGGTGGCCCCCAGGGCGAACAGCAGAGCGAGCCCCAGCTCGATGTCTCCTTTGAGGTGATGACATATATGAAGGAGAACGGGGCGTGAGAGCTATTCGACCACATCATCTGATCACTCTCCTGCTGCTCGGGGTCATCGCCCTGTTCGGCTGGCGGGTGGTGCGGGTGGTGTTGCACCCCATTCAGCCCGCTCACATCTCAGCCGCCGGTGCTGAGGCGGAGATCCCCCAGGCTGAACTGCCACCGGCCCCGCGTGCGCCCGAGGATGGGGAACTCAGTGAGCTGAACGAGCGCCCACCGTTTTGGGAATCACGCCGCCCATTCCAGGAGGCACCTCCGCCGGAGGAGCCGCCTAAGGAGCTACCCAAGATCGCCGTTGCCGGGATTGTCCACACTGGGGCAGCGGGTTTTGCCTTCCTCATTCCGGAAGGTAAGCCGACGGTTCGGGTGAAGGCGGGGGAGAGTGTTGAAGGGTGGAATGTTGTCGCTATCAATCGGGAGGCGGTCGTACTGAAAGGGGGGGAGGAGGAGGTCACCTTGAAGTACGACCCGCGGCAACGCTTTGCCGCCCCTCCCCCTCCCGGCAATGATCCGCCGCAGGCCAGTGGGCTGGGCCCTGATGGGAAACCCATAGCCGCCCGCCAGTTGACCCCTGCTGAGATAGAAGCGCGACGGGCCGCCAACGAGCAGCGTCGTGAAGAGCTGGAGCGCCGTCGCCGTGAGCGACAGGCGCAGATCATCAGACAAAACATGAAGAAATGACCTAGGGGCGGCGCCGCCGCCCCTTGCGGGAGGACCCTGTTTCCGTGGATACCATGAATCTGATGCGGCCGCTGGCGCTGCTTGGCCTGGCCATGACCATCGCGGGCTGCACCTCACCGGCCCTACGTAACCCTATGCCGAGTTACGTGATGGGGACCGATGATGATGGGGCGCCGTTGACGGTGCCATTTGAGGGCCGACCTGCTAGTGACGCGGACGATGCAAGCTCAGAGCGGCGCGTTGATATCTATCGGGGAACGGGTGAGCTGGTGGGGGCTCCGCGTCCAGAGGGGGCGGTGCAGCAGGGACAGCGGGGTAAAGAGGTTGAGCTCAACTTCTCTCGCGTCGATCTCCAGGAGGTGGTGCAGACCATCCTGGGTGACCTGCTCCAAGAGAACTTCATCATCGATCCCGGTGTGAGTGGTGAGGTGAGCCTCCAGACCAGCCGGCCGGTGGCGCGCGAGGATCTGATCCCGGTGCTCCAGGAGCTGCTGCGGGTGCACAACGCCATTTTGGTGCGCGAGCCCAACGGCATGTTCCGCGTCTCGACCCGAGAGGGGTACCGCGGAGCCGGATTTGTGCCCGAACTGGCCAAGAACGGCAAGAATCTCCCGGAAGGGTACGGGGTGCGCATTGTGCCGCTGGAGTATATCTCGGTGGCTGAGATGCAGAAGATCTTGGAACCGCTGGCCCCTCAAGGGGCTATCCTGCGGGCCGATACCAACCGCAACCTACTGATTCTACAAGGGAGCCGCACAGAGCTTACCACCCTCATCGAGACCATTGAGACCTTCGATGTTGACTGGCTTGCCGGTATGTCGGTGGGGTTCTTCGAGCTGAAATACTCCAGTGTGGAAGAGGTGGCAACCGCCCTGAGCGCCGTCTTTGGTGCCGAGGGCGAGGGCCCGATGGCGGGTATGGTGCGGGTGGTTCCACTCGAACGGCTCAAAGGGTTACTGCTCATCACCCCCCGTGCCGGGATCCTGACCGATGCGCGCCGCTGGATCGAGCGGTTTGACCGGCAGGAGTTTGGCGAAGGGGTGCAGCTGTTTGTCTACCATGTCCAGAATGGTAAAGCCGGTCAACTGGCTGGGATGCTGGGACAACTTTATGGCGGTGAAGGGGGGAGTTCCAGCAGTAGCTCGACGCGCCCGGCCTCCGTTGCCCCGGGGCTGGCGGCCGCGCGGAGTGGCGTTGGTGGATCAACTGGCTTTGGCAGCAGTGGCTCTTCCCTGACCAGCAATAGTCGCTCTAGCCTCAGCTCAAAGAGTTCTAACTCCACCACCACTTCAGGGACAACCACCACCAGCGGTGGCACTACTTCAGGTAGCTCACTGAATGAGAGCTCTCCAACGAGTGCGATTACCACCGAGATTACCGCTGGCCAGGAGCCGGTGCGGATTGTGGCCAATGAGGACAACAACTCTCTGGTGGTGTTGGCGACGCCGGAGGAGTATCGCAAGTTAGAGACGGCCCTGAAGCGGCTGGATGTCCCGCCGATGCAGGTGCTGATCGAGGCCTCCATCGTCGAGGTGCGCCTAGAGGACTCCCTCTCCTATGGCCTGAGCTGGTACTTCAATAATGCGCTGGGTGGCAGTCGGCGTGGGGCAGGGCAATTTGGCTCGGTCCCGTCCACTCTGCCCGGTACGGTCGATCAGTTTAACTACGCCATCTCCAACTCAACGGGCAGGATCACGGCGCTGTTGAATGCCCTGGCCACGGATAAAAAGATCCGCGTGATCTCCTCTCCCTCACTGTTGGTCCTCGATAACCATACCGCGGAGATCCGGGTGGGTGATCAGGTGCCCATCGTGACCGGCAGCGTTACCAGTACAGTGGTATCAGACAGCGCGGCGGTGACCAACACCTACCAGTACCGCGACACGGGCGTCATCCTTGAGGTCACCCCGCGGGTCAATGCCGGTGGGCTCGTGACCATGGAGGTGGTGCAGGAGGTCAGTGATGTTGAGCGGGCCGACGATACCAGTTCAAGCTCCTCCACCACCACCCTGCAACCGACCATTACCCAACGCAGTATCAAGAGTACTGTGGCCGTACAGAGCGGTGAGACGGTGGTCTTGGGTGGGTTAATCAAGGGCAACAATGAGAATAATAACAATGGTATCCCTGGCCTGAAGGATATCCCTGGCCTCGGGTTACTGTTTGGTGGCGTCTCCAATAGTCAGATCCGCACCGAGCTGGTGGTACTGTTGACCCCCACCGCGGTGAAAGATCAGATCGATCTCAACGCGGCGACCAACGAGGTGCGCAGCAAGATGAAGGCGCTACAAGAGGCCTATCAGGAGAGCCGCGAGCCAGTTACCTTCGTCAAGCCCGGGCAGTCTCCCGCACCTCTGCTGTTCCCGGAACCGGCCAAGGCTGCGCCTGAAAAGCCCGCGCTGCCGGTAGAGACTCCCCCCGGCAATAAGGTTGAGGCGACCCCCGCACCTGCTACTACCCCTATGTAGCGGCAATATGGCTAAGCGGTATGAAATTTGCCTAGTTCCACCTATCGAAACCCTGCCATGGGGCAGGGGATAGGAGGAGCGAGTCATGTTGGTCAGTGCATCCGATCTTATCTTCTCCCGTTCCGGGGGAATTCGGGATGATGGGCGGCGGACGGTCGATACCGCCATTGCCGATCGGGCTACGGCCACCAATAGTGGAACTACCCGTCGCAAAGATGATGCTGACTTTGGTGCCCTGCTGAGCAGCTACAGCTCGGATGGCAGCGCCTCGGTTGACCCTTATGCCATCCTCGACCAGGTCAAGAGTGGTGAGCTTAGTTTGGCGGAGGGGGTCCAGCAGCTCTACGGTGTTGGTGGATCACCCGCCGAGCTATTGCGGTTTGGACGGGAGGCGTCGGATGAGTTTGCCAAGTATGCGCTGGGTGATGATGACTACCGTACAGGCAAACGCTACTTCAGTACCGCGCCCCTTTGGGCCGATCTGATGCGCGGCGCCATCACCCCGGAGGAGTTCACCTCCAAGGCCGTGGCGCGCATGAGCCCCATCAAGTTGCCATCCGATTTCCAGGTTGAATCGTTTGATCAGCTGACGGAGCTGGCGCGTATCCCGGAAGATGTCGCCTATGCCATCAATGCCCAGCTCTACATGGTACAGAGTGGCGGTGAAATGCCGGAATGGGCTGACTCCTACTTCACCAATGGGTTATCCCGCGAGATTCCAGAACAGTACGTGCAGCTGGTCAACGACCTACTCGGTGTCGATCTGGGACGGAGTGAGCAGCTCTCTCAGGCTTATGCTTAAACCCATATATATAGTGAAGGCGTGGTGATGGGCCAGGATGCAGTGGGTTTGAGCGCCGGGCTACTGGCTCAAGGGCGGTACCGAGAGGTGTTGGTGGTGGTGGACGAGGCGCTGCGCCTGCAACCAGATGCTGCGCCATCGCTCCTCATCAACCGTGCAGTCGCCTCGAAGATGCTCGGTGACTTCGAGGTGGCAGTGGCTGCATTGCGGCAGGCTATCGTCCTCTCCCCGGGACCGATGGCGGAGGCCTACATCAATCTAAGCGGCACGCTGCTGGAGATGGGGCGTCTGGATGAGGCCGTTACTTGGAGCGAACAGGGGTTGCTGCTCCTGCCAGGCCGAGTGGAACTGCGGGTCAACCGGGCGGGTGCCCTGGTGGAGGGGGGGCGGTTTGTGGAGGCCCTCGATGACCTGGAGGCGTTGTTAGCTGAAGGTGTTGGCGATGTGCGGGGCCTCTATGCCTATACCCTGCTGGAGATGGGGTTATGGTGCAGCGCACTCCGTGTCATTCAAGAGCTGGCCGAGCGGTATGGTGAGCTGGAGTTGGTTGGCCCCCTAGGCGATACCTTGAGTCAGGGGGAGGAGGGGACCGCCCTACTTAACCGTACCCTTGCAGATAACTCCGCCTCTCCACAGTTTCGACTGGAGCTACTGCGTAGCTACATTACAGCCCTTAAAGAGCAGGAGCGGCTGGCGGAGTTGCTAAGTTGGGCTGATCGACTCCCCCCTCTATTTGAAGGTGATCGCCAGCTGGCCGCCGCTTGGTTGGAGGCGTTGGCTAGGAGCCGACGTTTTGATGAAGCCGATGAGCTGGTTGCTCGGTTGGGGATCCAGGATCTCTCTCTGGATGGGCGACAGCCAGAACTTGGGGGGATCACCTTCACCCCTAGCGGTCGCAGTCTCTATGTCGATTGGCAATTTGGCAAACTTGAGCGCTGCGACTGGTCCAACTATGCCCCCTTTCTGGCTGAACTGCCTGACTTGGTGGAGGCGGAGCTTGGCGCTGGTCGCCGTACCCCGTTGGAGCCGTTCCGCGCCCTGCAAGTGCCGGTGCCTGTAGAGTTACTCTTCCGTTCAGTCAGAAATTATGCCGCTCATTTAGAGGCCCAGACCCTGGCACGGGCATCCCTAGAGAGCACCAAGGCTATTGGATGGGGAGCTGGCGAGCGGATCCGTATCGGCTACGTTTCGGCCGATTTCCGCGATCACGCGACCAGCCATCTAATCCACAAGCTGTTTCGGGTTCACGATCGGGCCCGCTTTGAGATCTTTATCTACTCCCTCTCGGCAGGGGATGGCAGTCTCTACGATCGCGCTATACAGGCAGCCGCTGACCGGTACATCGATCTCTCTACTATGGGGTTACAAGAGGCTGCTGAGACGATTCGCCAGGATGGGGTGACCATCTTGGTGGACCTCATGGGCTATACCCGTCTCTCCCGCCCCGGCCTCTTCGTTTTACGGCCCGCACCGATTCAGGTCTCCTACCTAGGCTTCCCTGGCTCCACTGGGGGCCACTGGTTTGATTACATCTTGGTCGATCCCGTGGTCCTGACCCCAGAGCAGGCCGCCCACTACAGTGAGACACCGGCGGTTCTGCCCCACTGTTACCAGGTGACCGATGACGAGCAACCGATAGCCTCCACCCAGCTGACTCGTCTCCAGGTTGGGCTGCCTGCCGAGGGGTTTGTCTTCTGCTGCTTTAATAACAGCTTGAAGCTCTCCCCTACGCTCTTCGCCACCTGGATGCGTATCCTGAAGGCGGTGCCAGATAGCGTCTTGTGGCTCTATGCCGGGCGTGATCCCTTGGTGGCCGACAACCTGCGGCGGGAGGCTGTGCGTCACGGGATTGCCGCTGAACGGCTAGTCTTTGCTTCTTATATGGAGAAGTCCCGCCATCTGGAGCGCCTCCAGTTGGCGGATCTGTTTCTCGACACCTATACCTATAATGCGCACACCACCGCTTCCGACGCGCTATGGGCGGGCCTCCCTCTCCTAACCGTACCAGGTGAGGCATTCCCTGCTCGGGTGGCACTTAGCCTGCTGCGCGCGGTGGGATTAGAGGCAGTGCTCGTGTGTGAAACCATCGAGCGTTATGAGCAGCAGGCCATTGCCCTTGCCAATTCCCCCGATGAGTTGGCCGCCTTGCGGCGTGCAGTGGCAGGGGCGCGCCACTCTCCTCTGTTCGATACGGCAGGATTTGCCCGGGGGATAGAGGCTGCCTACACAGAGATGGTGCGGCGCTACTCCTCTGGAGAGGCTCAGGACACCCCCCTGATTGTCTCCCCGCCTCAGGCAGTTGCAGAGAGTGGACTGAACGCCTGAAGTGAGTGAGGGGTCCCAGAATGAAGATCGTCATAAGCGTTTTTTTGCGACATTGTTGTATTTTTCCCATGGTTGTTGTATTAAGGAACGCCGTGGCTTGAGGGTTTCCCGGTTGGCTCGGGGCCTTACCACCGGCGTTGCAGCAACGCAACTCCGTTGCTAAAATGGCACCGCTAGATACGCCCGACCAGCTCCACCTTCTGATCCTTGAACCAAATGAAGGAGGTGCCAGCAGGGCGGTGTGGTGGTAAGCTTTGGAAGTTGAGCCAGATATCTGGCTTTATCATTGACTTCCCGGAATGGCCTCATGTACCTTTGGGTCCGTGCAACATATCCGGGGCTAGTCGGTAAGCCGTCGCTTTGGGACCAAAACGAGGAGAGCTTCAATATGAAGAAAAGGTTCAAGGTGGTCGCTATGTCAGTAGCGGCTGTTGGTATGGGCGCAGGCATTCTGTCTCAGCCGGTACAGGCGGTGAGCATCACTGACGGTGACCGTATCGGTACCACCGAAATCTCATCCGCTCTGGCCGACTACGCTACTGGCCTCGCTAACTGGTGCAGCACTGCCGCCAGCAACCCGATTCGTGGTGGCTCGGCATACATGACCGACCTCATGACCGCACTGTGCGGTGCTACCAAGCCGTAGCCGCGTAACTGATTCCGGAAATCAGCAGAAAAAATCGTTAACGATCATCAACTCGAGATGAATGGAGTGTCCGAAATGAAGAAGAAAGCGCTTTCTCTGGCCATCGGCGCCGGTCTGCTTGCTACCAGCATGGCTGCATCTGCCGAGCCGCTGCTGTTCCCCTATTTCATCTCCGGCAGCGGTGAGTACACCTTCATCACTCTGCGTGCTGACGATGCTGCAGCCAATCTGCACTACGTGTGGAGCTACGACGATCCGACCTGGGGCGAGTGCACCCACTTTGACCTCTCCGGCTCCATGTCTGCCGCTGACTTGATCCAGCAGACGGTTGTCTCCCCCAGCTCCCCGGGTGGCGTCGACATCGAAGACTTCTATGCTGACACCAACGTCTCCAACCCGCAGTACCTGCCCCTGACCGTTGGTACCGAGGGCTTCCTGCAGGTTAACCACGACGCAGCTGCTGAGGCCGAGTTCTCTGGCCAGGCCATCGTGGTTGACGTGAATGCCGGCACCGTGTCCGCCTATCGTGGTCTGAACAACATCGCTAGCACCGCTGAGGGCGATTTCAGCTCTATCTTCGTGTCCGCGATGTCCAACGACTACACCTGGTACCCGACCGACCTCGTCGATACCTCCTGGTTCGTCCTGGCCACCGGTACCAACATGCACCTGGGCGGCGGCTGGTTCGGTGAGCTGGACCTGTACAACGGCTTCGACGGTATCTACGACCGTGACGAGCGTTTCGCTTCTGGCTCCATCGTGAACAACGTTGTGTGCTACCGCACCCTGACCCTGGCTGACATGCTGACCACCGCTCAGATGGTGCATGCTCAGAACGGCGGCTGGATGTGGAAGGTCAACGTGCCGGTTTCCGGCGGCGCCACTGGCGCTCTGGTGTACAAGTTCGAGACCACCAACGCACTTGGCACCTCCAAGACCGCTATCAGCGAAGAGAACCCGTTCCCGAACATCTAATCGGGTAACGGTCTCATAAAGAGGGGGCGGGTGTCGTCAAACCGGCATCCGCCCTTCTTTTTCATCTGCTTTCTGAAAGTCCCTCTTTCCGATCCCATGTCTAAGATCGCTCGCGTCGTTATCGCCGTACTATTTGCCGGTGTGCTGTTCGGCTGCCAGCAGTCCCCTCAAGAGCCGCAAGAGCAAAAGAGCGCACAGCAAGAGGCATCTCCTCCCCCTGCAAAGCAGGATCAGCCTCCCACCGCAAAGGTATTGTTAAAAGATGCAGCGTCCGTCGTGCAGTACGCACCGGATGTGTTGTTGGGCGAAGGTGAGCCACGCCTACTTTACTTTGCGAAAGATGGGCGAGTGACATTTCAGGAGGGAGAGACGGCCCTCCCACTGGATGGTGAGGTACCCAAGAAAGGCGGACAGCTGGCGCACCTAGTGGATATCGACGGAGCGCTGCTTGCCTTCTGGTGGAACAAACTCGATAACTCAGATAAGCATCTTTACATGCGCCGCTCTGTGGATGGAGGGCGTAGCTTCGAGCCGCTACAGCAGATCGATAGTGGCAATGGCATTTTGGATTACCGCGTGGCGCACCACGGCGAAAAGGTCGCCGTTTTGTACTACGACGAGCGTGGTAACGAAAACGTTCGTGGGGCGGGATACAAGGTTTATGTCAATGTCTCCCAAGATGGGGGGCAGCACTGGTTAGCGCAGGATGTTCAGTTAGACGCGCTCTCATGGCGGAGCGGAGAGGTGCCCTTCTCCGTAGAGCCAGAGATTGTCTTTCTAGGCGACACCATTGTGGTGGCCTGGAAAGAGCGTCACCAAGATCCTGCGGATGAGAAGCAGCGCACCTATCGGGTGATGGTCAGCTCCTCCGCCGATGGCGGTCACTCCTGGAGTGCGCCCACGGTAGTGAAGGAGAGCGATAAGGGGTTCATGCTGGCCATGAGTCTGCTGAGCCACGAGGGGGCGCTCTGGATTGTTGGCTACCAGACTGCCGAGGGGTTGGTTGGATATCGTTCCACCGATGGTGTGCAGTGGAGTGCATTGGGTCTGCACCCGGCATCGAGCCCCAGGCAGATCATGAGTCAAATTGTGGTCGCCCCAGTCAAGGGAGGGCTCTCTCTGGTGTATACATTGGATGAGGAGCGCCGGCGGGCCAAGGTATATGCAACCTCCTATATCCAAGGGGAGGGCTGGGTCCCTGAGCCTGTGCGGATTGACCGAAAAGAGGGAGAAGATACCTTTATCTCCCGCAACCCCACCCTCCTGTCGCTGGGGGAGAATGTGGTGCTGGCTGCCTGGGAGGACTACCGTCATATCCGCCCGAGCACCTACCTCAACCTTTCAACGGACGGAGGCAAAACCTGGTTAGATGCTGCCCGTCCAGCGGTCCCTGCGGGCGGTGTGAGAGACACCTTTCCCAAGCTAAAGAAGGGTACGGGGCAGAAGCTTGGGCTCGTTGTGCAGCGCTATGAGGACGAGGCAGATCGCCAAGCAGATATGGTGTATATTGAGCTGCCTACGGATGCCTCTGGTAGGTTGGCGCTGGATCGATTGGCGCCCGATGCTGCGGTTGATGTAGCCGCCCGTGAGGCCCGGCTCCGCGAGCGAGTGAAGCAGTTCTGGGATCTGCGCGTGGCAGGCAAACACGCGGATACCTATGCCTTCTTTGATAAGGCATTCCGTGCCAAGACTACTGAAGCAACCTATGCCGCAGGGCAGGGGAACATCATCTACCATAGCTACGAGCTGAAGAAGGTTGTTATTCGGGGCGAGCTAGCGCTGGTGATGCTAAATGCCGAGTTTGAGGTGCCGAAGATGGATATTGGTACCGGTGAGCCGGTGACCATTGAGCGCCAATCCAGAGATGCGAGCGCTAATTGGCTCTGGTTGGATGGTGACTGGTACCTTTCTCCCGATAAATCAGGCAAACTATCGGTCGAGTTCTGAGTTGACGATTCTGCGCACAATAATGACGGACACTCTGAGTTAGTCGTATTTTCCGCCGGGCTTGTCCCGGCGGTTTTATTTTGGAGGTCCAAGAAGCACCTTTAGCCGATGGTCTGGTCACAACAGGACATCGGTTATAGCGGGTCCCTGAAGAACCTGGGTGGCTTCTGTATAAGTAGAAATAACCTGCCTGAGACTTGGGGGTATGGTAGTAATTCCCGCTTTTGCCTAGACGGGACGAGTGCCCGCATATGGCGGTTGGAAGGCCCCTCCTCCAGCATCCAATTAACTGCCTGCGTCGAATAGATGACGCCTTGCATTGTGTAGGCGGCGAATACAGCGCATGTCGATAGCGACCATTTCGCGTCTCTCCTCTGTTGTCCTGCGTGGCGTGACGGGGCCCATAGTGGCGCTGTTCCGTCACTGGGAACTCATCAAGCTACTGGTTCGCCGTGATTTCGCGGTACGCACCTCCGGCACCTCTATTGGTGCTCTCTGGTTGGTGGCGCAGCCGGCCCTTCAGGTGGTGGCCTTCTGGTTCCTGCTCGACATCGTGCTGCGTGTGCGGATGCCGGGCCGCGTGGCGTTTGTCGATTACTTCCTGGTGGGCATGATCGCTTGGTTGATGGTGGCGGAGGTCCTCAATCGCTCCCTCTCCGTCTTGATCGACTTCAGCGCCCTCTATCAACGCTCGCAATTTCCCATCGAGATCCTGCCACTCATACCGCTGCTGGTGGCTGCGGTGCCGTTTGCCCTGGTCTACGCCGCTATGCTGGGTTGGATTGTGGGCCCTGGGGCGGCCCTGGAGGGGGCGCTACTCCTGCTCGGGCTTGCCTTCTGGCTAGTCCCGTTGACCTATCTGTTCGCCATCATCGGTCTATTCGTTAAAGACCTAGCCCAGACGCTACCCTTCCTCATCACCATGGCGATGTACCTCACCCCAATCATGTATATGCCAGAGATGGTGCCAGAGGCGCTACAGCCCTATCTGGTGCTCAACCCGATGGCCGATCTGATGGCGGTGCTACATGGCTTGGTGATGGATCTCCCTTGGGATGCCGCCCAGCTGTTGCGCCCCTTGCTGCTATGGTTGCTGCTCATGGCGCTCTCGTGGGGACTTTTCCAGCGCCTGCGACCCCATATGCGGGAGGCACTATGAGTGCCATCTCCCTGCGTCAGGTGGAGAAGCGCTATCGGCTCTATCGCCACGGCTTTGATCGCCTAGTAGAGGCCCTCACTGGGCGAGCGCGGCATACCCCCATCCAGGCCCTGCACCCCATCTCACTGGAGGTGGAGCCGGGAGAGGTGGTCGGGGTGATTGGCCGTAATGGGGCCGGTAAGAGCACCCTACTCAAACTCATTGCCGGCACTATGCCACCCTCGGCCGGCGAGATTGTGGTGAATGGACGGGTGACGGCGCTACTGGAGCTGGGCAGCGGTTTCCACCCAGAGATGAGTGGGCGTGAGAACATCTTCTTGTCCGGGACCATCATGGGTCTGGAGCGCAGCCAGATAGAGGCGCTCTACGACGGTATTGTCGATTTTGCCGGTATCGGTGGGTTTATTGACCAGCCGGTGAAGACCTACTCATCCGGGATGTTCGTGCGCCTGGCCTTCGCTGTCGCTACGGCGGTGGAGCCGGATGTTCTGGTGGTGGATGAGGCGCTCTCGGTGGGGGACGGGGCCTTTGCCCGCAAATCCTTTGACCGCATCATGGCGTTTCGTGAGCGGGGCCGCACCATCTTTTTCTGCTCCCACTCGCTCTACCAGGTAGAGGCGTTATGTACCCGCGCCATCTGGATCGACAACGGTCAGATGCGGATGGTCGGTACCCCCGCTGATGTCATTGCCGAATATAGCGAGGCACTTGCCGGTGTCCCAACGGCGGCCCAGCCTAGCCTGGAGGTTGCATCCCAACAACCGCAAGGCTCTGCCTCTTTCCGCACGGTGGAGGTGGAGGCGGAGGGCGCAAGGGGGCGCACGGTTCACCTACTCTCTGGGCGTTCCGATCTCTGGGTCCATTTCGACTTTGCCTCCGATCCCGCCATTGGCACCCCCACCGTGGCAATGGAGTTCAAGAGCAGTGACGGCAAGGTAGTCGCCAGCGTTGGGACTACCCATGAAGGGGTCCATGTGGAGCGGGATAGTGCCGGTAACGGCCGTGTCAGCCTGTTTTACCCCCGCCTGCCACTTCTGCGGGGGCGCTATAGCGTAGTGGCCCACCTGTTGTGTGAGCGCGGGATCCACGTCTATGAGACGGTGGAAGGTGCCGCGCAGCTGGTGGTCGCCCAGGAGACTTTAGAGCAGGGAGTTGTGACCCTGCCTCACCGCTGGGAGCCGCGCGCTCCCAAACAGGTTGCAGGTGTGGGTGAGTGAGCACCCAGTCGCCTCGGGTGCTGTTTGTCGTCCCCTCCAGCGCCATCGGCGGGGTGGAGACCTTGACCCGCACCTTGATGAATGGATTTGGGCTGCCGGTGGCGGTACTCACCTACTCCCGCTTTAGTGCCGCCTATGCCCCCCATCCCACCTTCAGCTTCGACACCTTCGGTTGTGGGCAGCTGCGCTATGAGTCGCCGGCCAGCCTTTGGTGCCATATCCGCGCCATTCGCCACGCCGTGCGCGCCCATGGGGCCAATATCATCATCGGCATGATGGAGACGGGCTCTCTCATCTCCGTGTTGGCGCGGGATCTGTTTCATCTCCGCTGCCCCGTCATCACCACCGTGCATGGCAACATCAGCAGTTATCTGCGTTTTAGCGGGCGTCCGTTGGCCTGGTGGGAGCGCGCCCTACTGCGTTATCTGTTCCGACGCTCGGTTGCCACGCTGACCCCATCCGTGGGGGTGGCGGAGGACCTAGTGGCCCACCACGGGGCCCCGGCGGGGCGCTGTCGGGCGATTCACAACGGTATTGATCTCGCGGCGGTGGCCGCTGCCGCCCATCGCCCTATACCCCTTGAGAAACATGGGCCGTGGTTGGTGACCGCCTCCCGTCTAGGGCCCGAGCGGGATTTTGCCACCCTGCTACGCGCCTTTGCCGAGCTGCATCGACACCATCCGACCGCCCGTTGGCTGGTCTTGGGCGAGGGCGCCGAGCGGGAGCGGATCGTGACCATGGCCGAGCAGGCGGGGGTCGCTGATGCCATCACGCTGACCGGCTTTCTGGCCGATCCCCACCCCATCATCGCCCGGGCCGATATCTTCATCTTCGCCTCGTTTTTAGAGGGCTTTGGCAACGTGCTGGTGGAGGCGATGGCGGCGGGGGTGCCCGTGGTGGTCACCGATACCCCATCTGGCCCCGCAGAGATTGTGGAGGAGGGGGTAAGTGGCCACCTCGTGGCGATGGGGGATTGGCAGGCGTTGGCAGGGCACTGCCAAAGGCTCTTGGATAACCCAGCGCAGCGTGCTGCCATGGGGGTGGCCGCGCGGCAGCGGGCCGCCCTCTTCTCCGCCGATCGGATGATCGCTGGCTACCGGCAGGTGGTGGATGACGCCCTCGCTTGACGCCGCCGAGTTGCTTATCCGCGAGGGAGATGAGTGGCCCATACCCGCGCAGTGGGCGGCCCTCCCAGCACACCGCCTCGTCTTTCGGCACATCGATACCCCACCCCTCAGTGGCGGGCCCTATCGCCGGATCTGCGGCCTCGGTATCGTTCGCTACGCCGATCCCTTGGTCCTTCTGGAGCGGCTCTACCAGGCGCTTACCCCTGGGGGCGAGCTGATCCTGGTGGACCGCTTTCGGCCCACCGCGGCCGATACCGACCTGCCGTGGGAGGGCTACCACCCCATCCCCCAGCTCCAGGCCCTGGCAGAGAAGATCGGCTTTACCGTCGCTACCCTCCCGCCCCTAGCGCCCTCGCCCGCGCCGGTGACTGTACAGCTCACTTTGGTGCGTAACCCCCAACCGCCCCGCTGGCGGGTTGGCTTTGCCGCACCAGAGAACCTGCCGGCACTGGCCGATCTCTTTCAGCGCGTCTTTGGTGGGGAGATGTCGGCGGAGCTTTGGCACTGGAAGTATGGCAGTGGCCGCGGCCAGTCGGCAGTCGCCTGGGCGGAGGGTCGCCTGGTGGCCCACTATGGCGGTATCACCCGCCCCATCCGCTATTTTGGGCGCGCCGAGCAGGCCTGCCAGGTGGCCGATGTGATGGTCGAGCAGACCGAGCGCGGGGTGCTGACCCGCAAAGGCGCCTTCTTCCTTACCGGTTCGAGCCTGCCGGAGGCCTGTTCCGGTTGGGGGGCGAAGCACATCATCGGTTTCGGCTTCCCCAACCTGCGCCACCTCACTTTGGCCGCGCGCATCGGTCTCTATCAAGAGGTCGGGCGGATCTTGGAGCTGGCCTGGACCCCGCGGGGACCCGCGGAGCTGACGGCAGGGCTGCGGGCGACAGAGATCACCCCAGGGCACTGGCCCCGCTATCGCGCCCGCGTGGAGGCCCTCTGGCAGCGTATGGCCGGGGCATTTCAGCAGGGCATTATCGGGGTGCGGGATGCGGCCTGGTTTGAGTACCGCTATCTGCGCCACCCACACCACCACTATCGTCTCTACTGGGTGACCCGTGGCCTGCTGCGTCGGCCGGTGGGGCTGTTCGTACTGCGCCCCCTGGAGGGGCGTTGCGAGTTGATGGATCTGGCCGGTGTACCGGACGCCTTCCCGGGTCTGGTCGCCTTGGCCCGCGTTGAGGCCGGGCGCTTGGGGGCCGCTGAGCTGTTTGCTTGGGTCAGCCGGGCCCACCTCCCGCACTTTCAACAGCCGGAGCACGATGTACGGGATCCCGATGTGGTGATCCCCACCAGTGTTTGGACTCCGGCCCCCCCGGCGGAGCAGTTGGCCGAACGGTGGTTTCTCATGGCGGGAGACACCGATTTCCTCTAGCGGTCCGACCGTCCGTTAGCCACCACAAGCGTGCCAGAGTAGAGCCGATGACGAGCTGGAACGAAGCCGATTTCATCCCCTATCAAGCGGTCCACAGCTTGGCCGAGGGTCCCGCGCTGCTCTTCGCCCCCCACCCGGATGATGAGGTGTTTGGCTGCGCCGGCGCCATCCTGCGCCACGTCGATGCAGGCGAGGCGGTGCGAGTGGTGATCCTCACCGATGGCGAGCTGTACGGTACCGAACGGCGCCAAGAGGCGGAGCGGGCCGCCGCCGAGCTGGGGTACGGTCGGCCGGAGTTTTGGGGCTATGGTGACCGCGCCCTGAACTATGGTGAACCGCTGATCCAGCGGATGCAGCAGGCCATTGAGCGCAGTCGGGCCCGTATTGTCTACGCCCCTTCGGTACATGAGATCCACCCGGACCACCGCGCTTGCGCCATGGCGGCGGTGGAGGCGGTGCGACGGGCGGGGGGCGAACGGTGGTTGGCGATGTATGAGATCGGGGTACCGCAGCCGGCCAACCGCCTGCTCGATATCAGCGATCTCGCCACCCGCAAACGGCGAGCAGTCTGCTGTTTCGATAGTCAGTTAGCGCGCCACGACTATGCCGACTTCGTGGCCGGCCTCAACCGCTATCGCGCCTACACCCTGGGGCCGGAGGTCAGCGCCGCAGAGGCCTACCACCTCATCGCCGCCCATGACCTCAGTGCCGGTTTGCAGCAGCTCTACCAATCATTGGCGCGTCGCAACAGCCGTGGTGCAGCATTTGGCGAGCGCCCCTTGGTCTCGATCATCCTCCGTAGCTGGGGGCGGGCGGGATTGGTGGAGGCGCTCGATGCGCTGGCCCTCCAGACCTGGCCGCACTGTGAGCTGGTGGTGGTGGATGGGGCGGCAGTGGGCATCACCGAGCTGACCGCCTGGGGGGGACCCTTTCCTCTGCGGGTGGTGGGCGGGGGCGGCCCACTCTCCTCGGCCCAGGCGGCCAATCTCGGGCTGGAGCAGGCGCAGGGGGAGTATCAACTGCTACTGGATCGGGAAGACCGCCTCGATCCGGACCACATCTCCGGTCTGATGGCGCTGTTGGAGCAGACGCCGAGTAGACGGGCCGCTTACGCCGGCGTGGCGCTGGAGGAGGGGGCAGCGGAGTGCAACGGCATTCGTAACACCCCTTGGGATCCGCAGCGCCTACTCATCGAGGACCTCATACCGCTCAACGCCGTGCTGTTCCACCGTGACCTGGCGCTGGGTTGTCGCTTTGATGAGGCGTTGGGCGCGGTGGTGGAGGCATGGGATTTTTGGCTCCAGCTCGCTGCCCGTGGGGCGTTTGCCCACCGTGATCGCGTCACTGCCCGCCGCTGTCTCACCGATGCCGAACTCTCCTCCAACAGCGGGGAGGAGGGGGCACGGGGTCGGCTCTACGCCAAGTGGTTGCCGCAGCGCTCACCTGCGGAGTGGCTACGGCTGTTTGACGACTGCCGATCTGCCCAGCGGCGTGTCGCCGACTGCGAGCAGCGCTTGGCGCAGCAGGCGGCCCAGTTTAATGCCGGGGAGGAGGCGCGGCGCGAGGCCTACGTCGTGCGCCAGCAGGCGGAGTTGCAGGGGGAGGAGATGCAGGCGGTGGTGGCGGCCCTGCGGGAGGAGAACGCCCAATTACAGGATGAACTTAACCGGACACAGGAGGGTCTGGAGGCGGTGCACCACTCCACCAGCTGGCGGCTTACTGCGCCGCTGCGGTGGTTGGCCCGTGGTTTGGGGCGGCGCTGAGTCAGACGCCACCATCGGTGCTCCACCGCGGATCACATTCATGGACATATCAGGAACTTCAGAGACCGTCAGCGCTATGACCCACACCCCCCTCGTCTCTGTCATTGTGCGCACCATGGGGCGCCCGGAACTCCAGCAGGCACTCACCTCCATTGGCCAACAGGAGTGGCCGGCCGTCGAGGTGGTCCTAGTCGATGCCGCTGGCCGTGGGGAGCTGCCCCAGCTCACTAGTTGCGGCCCCTTTCCGCTCCGCATCGTTGGTACCGGCGCACCACTGCCGCGGCCCCAAGCGGCCAATGTGGGGTTAGAGGCGGCCCAGGGTGAGCTGCTGATGTTCCTGGATGAAGATGACTTCATCGCCCCCGAGCACCTTGCAGGGTTGGCACGGGCGTTGATGGCCAGCAGTGCGGTGGCGGCCTATAGCGGGGTGCAGGCGGTGCGCAGCGATGGCAGCGTGGCCCCGGATGCCGCCTGTTTCAACTTCGGTTTTGATCGGCTGCGGCTGATGTGGGGCAACTTCATCCCCATCCACGCCGTGCTGTTCCGGCGCTCGGTGGTGGAGGCGGGTTGCCGCTTCGATGCCGAACTGCCGATCTACGAAGATTGGGACTTCTGGCTCCAGGTCGTCGCGCTGGGTGAACTCCTCCACCTCCCCCAGGTGAGTGCCTTCTATCGTGCGGGGGGTAGCTCCGGCGTCGGGGGGGTGAGCTTTGACCCAGTGGCGGTGGCGGCAGGGCGGGCGCGCATCTTCGGTAAGTGGGCGCGGATCTGGTCGGGGGCGGAGCTGCTGGGGTTGATGGACTCCATCAATCAGCAGGCGGAGCTGGACCGGCTGCACCAAGAGCTGGAGGTGCGCGGTGAGCACATCTGCCAGCGCGAGGCGCGTATTGAGTCGATCAACAGCCACGTCCAGACCCTGCAAAACGAGTTGGCGACGGTCCACAACCACCTGGATGGGCAGACCGCCATACTCGCCCATAAAGATGAGCAGCTGGTGGCTAGGCAGCAGGAGCTGACGGCACTCCAGGGGCAGATGGCGGCCGCGGAGCAGCGCCTTGTGGAGAGCCGCTCTGCCTATGAGGCGGTCATTGCCAAGATCATGGCCTCCACCTCCTGGCGTTTGACCGCCCCGCTCCGCTGGTTGATGACACGGGGCCGCGCCAGCGGGCCGCAAGCGGCGGGCGCCTCCAGCCCGGCGTTGGGCCGGGACGTCGGTGAGGTGCTGCTGTTTGGGCTTGAACAGTTCACCCTGCGTGAGGCCCCCTTTGGTGCCAACCAGGTGCTGTTCTACTCCGGCTGGGCGGTGACCCGCGAGGGGGGAGTGCTGCCGCGGTTGGAGCTGCGGGCCGATGGTACAGCGGTGGAGCGGATCCAAGGGAGCCGTAAGCGGCCCGACGTCTTTCACCAGTTCAGCACCGAGTTGCCCCCCGGCGGGGAGGCGGAGATCGGTTTCCAGGGCTTCGCCTATATCGAGCGAGGTATCCAGCAGGTGGCGCTGGTGGCGCCGGAGTATGGGGTGGAGTTGGCGGTTGCCACCCACCAGCCGCAACACGCCCCCTCTTCATCCCTGGGTGGGGCGCGCGGTCGCTGGTCCGGTCTACTACAGCGCGGCCTGCGTCTGGCGGCGACCGCCCGCCGCAAGGTCGGCTGGCGCGATCTCATCTCACCGCAGCGTTGGCGCTATCTCTACGGCAAGGGGCGACAGGAGTACGCCCGCCTGTTGCGCGAGGCATTGCCGGAGGAGGAGGTGGTGTTCGGGCAGCCGTTGGAGCCCTATGCCGCTTGGCGCTACCACAACCAGATCACCCCCGCCCTGCGGGCGGTGTTGGAGCAGGCGGCGGCACACTTTGACTACCGTCCCACCTTCAGCATCGTGATGCCGGTCTACAACGGTCCCGCCCGTTATCTACAGATAGCGGTGGACTCCCTGCGGGCACAGATCTGGCCCCACTGGCAGCTCTGCCTCGCCGATGACGGCTCCACCCGAGAGGAGACCCTGGCCCTACTGACGGCCCTGGAGGCGGAACAAGATCCGCGTATCTCTATCCTGCGCCGGCAGCAGAATGGCCACATCTGCCAAGCCAGCAACAGCGCCGTAGAGCTGGCCTGGGGCGAATTCTTGGTGCTGATGGATCAGGATGATGAACTGGCACCCCACGCCCTATTCGAATTGGCACGCGCCCTGAATGGGCGGCGCGAACTGGATCTCATCTATAGCGATGAAGACAAAGTGGACGAGGCGGGGCAGCACTACGACCCCCACTTCAAACCGGACTTCTCTCCGGTCCTGCTGCTCGGCTACAACTACATCAATCACGTCACCTGTGTGCGCCGCAGCCTATTTGAGCAGGTGGGGCGCTTCCGCGAGGGTTTTGAGGGGGCGCAGGACTACGATCTGCTGCTGCGGATCAGTGAGCAGACCGATCGCATCCACCACATCCCCAAGGTGCTCTACCACTGGCGCTCCCTGCCGGAGTCCACGGCCTCGGCTGCCAGTGCCAAGCCCATTGTCCGTGACTCCGCCATCCGTGCCCTGCGCGAACACCTGACGCGGCGCGGCATCACGGCGACCCCCTACCAGCCACAGTTCGCCGTGCGCCACCACCTGCCCATTGAGCAGCTGGATGGGCTGACCGAGGGGCCCTCCGTGGCCATCCTCATCCCCGCTCGCAATCAAGCACCGGTGACCCGTCGTTGCGTCGAGTCCATTCGCAGCAAGACCCGCTATCGCAACTACCAGCTGGTGCTCATCGATAACGACTCCGATGAGCGGGAGGCGCTCGTCTGGTACCAGGCGGAGGCGGCGGCGGGGACTCAGGTGCTCCAGATCGCCAGCCCTGGGGGTCGATTCTCTTTTAGCTACCTCAACAACCGGGCCGCCGAGCAGGTGACGGCCGACTACCTATTGCTGCTCAACAACGACACCGAGGTGGTCGATGGGGAGTGGTTGGGGCGCCTGCTGCGCTATCTCCTCCTGCCTGGGATCGGGGCGGTGGGGGCGCGGCTATGTTACCCCTCGGGTGAACTCCAGCACGCTGGGGTGGTGCTGGGCCTGGGTAAGGATGGCGCCCCCGGTCACGCCTTTTATCGCCAGAGCGGCCAGGCCATCAGCCCCTTCTTCCAGGCCGAGGTGGCGCGGGAGGTCTCGGCCGTCACGGGGGCCTGTCTGCTCACCTCGCGCGAGCTTTACCTCTCCTTGGGTGGGTTTGATGAGAGCGATTTCCCCGTCTCACTCAACGATGTTGACTACTGTCTGCGCCTGCGCAAACAGGGCCTGCGCACCCTCTACGTGGGCGATGCGGAGCTGATCCACTACGAGAGCCTATCGCGGGCGCGGGAGGATGACCCGGCCGAGCTGGCCCGTTTCCACCGCCGTCACGGTGGGGTCGAGGAGCCCTGGTACAACATCAATCTGGCGAAGGATGGCAGCTATCTGCCTGCTGTGCGCTGTGGCCTGGATTACCTCCCTTATCTAGGTCGGCCACCGCGGGTGGTCTTCTACAGCCACAACCTCAACCATGAGGGGGCCCCCAAGGTGGTACTGTCGGTGGCGACCACGCTCCATGCCATGGGGGTCATCCAGGCCCATGTGGTGGCGCCGATGGCGGGGCCCGCCCAAGCGGAGTTGCAGCGGTTGGGCGTGGGCTGCACGGTGCTGCCCCCCCGGGGTACCGACAATCTGCTGAAGGGGTGGGCCCACGAGGCCGACTATCGCCAGACACTGGCTGAGTTGCGGCAGTGGCTGGCGGCAGAGCGCCCTGATGTGGTGGTCGCCAATGTGCTGAACAGCTACTTCGCCGTCAATGTGGCCCATGAGCTGGGGATCCCCGCACTGTTCATCATCCACGAGAGCTACGACCGTGGACAGATGGTGCGCCACCTGCCGCCCTTTGCCATCGATGAGTGCGAGCAGGCGTTTGTGCGGGCGGGGCGCGTAGTGTTTGTCTCCGATCAGACGCGCCAGATGTACCGCCGTTACGATGTACTGGGTAACGCGACGGTGATCTATAACGGCCTGGCGCCGGAGTTTAGCGCCCGCATCGATCCCAACACCCGGGCCGCTGCCCGGGCTGCGTTGGCGATCCAGGCGGAGCGCCCAGTGTTGCTGACCATCGGTACCATCTGTGAACGCAAGGATCAGGAGACCCTGGTGCGGGCGGTGGCGCAGATCGCCCAGCGGCGCAAGGATATCTTGGCGCTCATCGTCGGTGCCCGTCGCCAGGATCCCTATGTCCGCTTCCTGGAGGGGCTCATCGAGCGGCTGGGGGTGGCGGAGCAGGTGCGTCTGGTGGAGGAGACCGCCGAGGTGGAGCGCTACTACGCCAGTGCCGATCTGTTTGTCTTCACCTCCCTCAACGAATCCTATTCGCTGACTGTACTGGAGGCGATGGCCTGGGGGCTGCCCATTGTCACCACCCCCGTCTGCGGTGTGCGCGAGCAGGTGCGTTTCAAGGTCAATGCCGAAGAGGTGCCGTTCCGTGACCCGCAACTCCTGGCCCAGACGATCAATGGACTCCTGGCACAACCGGAGCGGCAGGCCGCGCTGGGGGCGGCATCGCGGGCGATGATGGACTATATGCCCGATCACCAGGCGATGATCGGACACTACCAGGCGCTGCTCGCCGAGGTCTGGGCGCAGGGGGCAGCTACCTGTGACTTTAGCCAGGGAGGCATAATAGAAAACGGCACGCTAACAGAGTGAGTTGCGAGTGACCCAACGGGTGTATGTCGTATTGGCCACCTACCAAGGTGAGCCATACCTGGCCGAGCAGCTCGACAGCCTCTTGGCCCAGCGCCATACCCAGTGGCGGCTCCTGCTGCGGGATGACGGCTCGCAGGATGGCACGTTGACCGTTGCCGCCCGCTATGCCGAGCGCGATCCCAGGATCCAGCTGCTGCCGAGCAGCGAACAGAACGGTGGGCCGCGCGCCAACTTCGATCAGCTGCTACAAGCGGCCTACGCCGAAGGGGCCGAGTATGTGCTGCTGATGGATCAAGACGACATCTGGCTACCGGATAAGATCGACACAGAGTTGGCCGCCATGGTGGCCGCGGAGGGGCGGTTGGGTCGCTCAGTGCCGCTTCTAGTCCACTCCGATCTCACCTTGGTGGATCGCCAGGATCGCCTGCTCAACCCCTCTTTTATGCGCTATCAGCGCATCCATGATGAGCCATCGGAGCCGCTACGTACCCTGCTGGTACTCAACTATGTCACCGGCTGTACCGTCCTGCTGAATCGCCCCCTGCTGGCCCTGGCGCTCCCCATTCCAAGGCAGGCGATGATGCACGACTGGTGGTTGGCGCAGGTGGCCGCGGCAGGGGGGGCGATCGTCTATCTGCCTCAGGCGACGGTGCGTTACCGGCAACATGGCGCCAACCAGGTGGGGGCCAAAGGGTTGTGGCAGGGGATCCTGTCGGTGCTCTCGGTGATTCGCCATAGCGGGATGCCAGAGAATCAGTTTGCGCGCACCGTGCGCCAAGCGGCGGCCTTGGAGGCGCGCTTACACGAGCGGGGTCTGTTCCAGGGAGATGAGGGACAACATCAGCTGCTGGCGGCCTTTCTGCGGCTCTTCTCCGAACCGCGCCCCTGGTATCGTCGCCTGTTTGGGATCCAGCGCCTGCGGTTACGGCGGCAGTGGTTGTTGCGGCAGTGGCTACTCTACCTCTATGCGGCCCTCTCGCCGGTGCCGGAACTGCATGGGGGCACACCGCCAGCTTCTGCTTCAAACGAGGAGCAGCGCCCTGGTCACGGTCGCTGAGGTGTTTGTCGCTGGGGTTGTTATGAATCCGTAGCGGCTATCTTCTGTGGCACCGGTGGGCGCTGTTAGCAACCATTATCGGCGGGGGAGTGGTCGGGGGGGACCGACGCCTCCATCCCCTTCAACTTAAGCCTGCGAGAGCCTCCCTTTGTCTTGCCAATCCATTACTGCCGCCCAACTACCCATTGGCCCCTGGCTGATCTTCTGCCGTGATGGCCGCGACTTAGCCGCCATTGCCGGTACCGTTGCCCTCGCTAGACGGGTGGATGTGGCCGTAGCCATCGTCTTTACCGGGGTTGCCGCGGAGTCCCCCCCCAGCTTTCGCCCAGAGATCCGGCGCATCTTCTTGGGGGGCGAGGCGGCCGGGCCGGGGGTAGCGCTGGCTCTTGGGGGGCGGCTTGCCACGCTGCTGCGGGAGATTGGACCGGCCATGGTGCTGCTGCCCGCCCCCCTCGACCCTGCCACCGCCCCATTCACTGGCGATGTGGAGCGCCTGCTGGCGGCGGAGGGGTGGTGCGGCCCTGGTTGGTACTACCCGCTGCCCGCCAGTGCAGCGGCCAACCGTGCCGTTGCCATCGCCGCGGTGTTGGAGCAGAAGCGCGCCGCCTACAGGGATGCCGATCTCCCACTTCCCCCCGAGGCGGTGTTGGGGGGTGACGAGCTGTTTTTAGCGGTGGAGCGGCTCGCCCCGCTGGCCGGGGTCAGCGCGCTGGCACACGCCCTCGTGGCCCAGGACCGCCAACCGCTCCAGGGGGAGATGCCGCAGGTCTCGGTGCTGGTACGTACCCGGGATCGGCCCCAGCTGCTGGCCGAGGCGCTGCTCAGCCTGACACTCCAGACCTATCCCGCCCTCCAGGTGGTGGTGGTCAACGATGGCGGGCGCTCTGTGGCCGAGGTGGTGGCCCCGTTCCGCCCGCAGCTCGCCATTGATCTCATCGAGCTGCCGCAGAGCCGCGGTCGCTCTGCCGCGGCCAATGTCGGTATCGCGGCCGCTACCGGCGTCTGGTTGGCGCTACTGGATGATGACGACATCTATCTGCCGGAGGGGATCGCCAGCCTGGTCGCCGCTGTGGGTAGTGGCAGCAACGTCTACTACGGCCAGGTGGAGGCCTACCTCTACGAGGGCGATGGGCGCCGCTGGCTGCGCACCTTTGGCGGTGACCACCACCCCGATCTGATGCTGTTTGAGAATCAGCTCCCCATCATCGGCTGTCTGCTACCGCTCCATCAGGTGCGCCAAGTGGGGGGGATCGATGAGTCGCTGGAGGTGTTCGAGGATTGGGACCTGTTTCTGCGCTTGGGTGCCGTGTGCCGCTTTGTCAGTGTTGACCGGGTGGTCGCGGAGTATCGCAGCTACGGTGACAGCTTCATCACCGGGAAGGGTGGGGAGCAGCTCCAGGCGCGGGGCTTGGCGGAGATCTACCAGCGTCACCACGCCCTCCTACAACCGCAGCGCCTGGCGGCAATGCAGTTGGCGGTGAAGCGGGAGCTGCTGCCGGGGATGGTGGAGCGGGAGTGTCAGGCACTGCTGGTGGCGGAGCGCGAGCAACTGCAAGCGCGCTACGCCGAGCGCTTGGCCAGTCAAGAGCAGGAGTTCTGGACGCTCCACAACGCGGAGGTGGCGCGCCTCAACCAGAAGCTGGTGCAGGTGCGCGATAGCCTCCTGCTGCGTCGGGATCAGCTGTTCATCTCCATCATCATCGTCAACTACAACGGGCGCCACCACCTGGAAAAATGCCTGCCCGCGGTGTTTACCACCACCGGGCTGGAGTATGAGGTGATCCTGGTGGATAACGGCTCCGCCGATGATAGCGTCGCCTGGGTGGAGGAGCAGTTTCCCCAGGTGCGCCTCATCGCCACCGGTGCCAACCTCGGGTTTGGGCGTGCCAACTTGGTGGGGGCCCACGCGGCCCGCGGCGGCTTCATCGCCCTGCTCAACAGCGACACCGTGGTGACCCCGGAGTGGCTGCTCCACCTCGCCACGCCGCTACTGGTGGATCCCGCCATCGGCACCACCTGCTCCCAGCTGCGGCTAATGGCGCGCCCCGAGTTGTTGAACGCCCGGGGCGGTGGCATGTCCCGTCTAGGCTTCGGCTATGACATCGATTTCGGTGCCCCCTATGAACCGGAGCTGGCGGCGGGGGAGCCGGTCGATGTGCTATTTCCCTCTGGGGCGGCGATGCTGCTGCGCAAGCAGGAGTTTCTGGATATCGGCGCCTTTGACCCCGCCTTTTTCATGTACCACGAGGATGTGGATCTCGGCTGGCGATACTGGCTGTTGGGGCGGCGGGTGGTCATGTGCCCCAACTCCATCGTCTTCCACGCCTTTGGCGGGACCACTGCCAGTCAACAGGGGAGCGGTTTCCGTGATTGGATGGGCAATCGCCACAACCTGCGCACCCTGCTCAAACACTACGAGCGCCCCGCTGCGCTGCGGGCCGCGGCCCGCCTAATCGGGTTGTGGCTGCGTACCGGCCAGCTCCGTCTGGCCCTCCATGCCCTCAGTTGGAATGTGATCCACATCCGCGGCACGCTGCGCGAGCGGCGTCGGCTCCAGCGCCTGCGCCGCCTCTCCGATGCCGAGATCGCCGCGCGCGGTCTCATTCCAGAGGTGCCACCACCGACCCCAGAGATCCCCGCGGCGCCGCTGGAGCAGGCCTTCGGGCAGCTGCTGCCACTGCCGGATCTCTATCCAGGCCGGGTCTCGGCCTCCAGCCGGCTCGGGATCGGCTGGTACCCGGTGGAGGCGGTGGAGGGGGAGCGGGTGCGTGCCAGTTGCGCCCTGGCGACCTTGATGATGCGGGTGGCCCCCGGCAGCCGTGGAGAGCTGCGCTTGAGTCTGCACCTGCCGCCGCAGCTGCGGGCAGAACACCCCATCACCCTGCTTTGCAACGGCGAGTCCCACTCCTTCCATCTGGCGCCAGAGCCGTTCTGGAGCAGCCACCAGCTGCCGGTGGTGGCCGACGAACAGGGGGCCCTGGCACTCACGCTGCGCGCTAAACCCTGGATACCGCAGCAGCTGTTTGGCAATGGCGATCTGCGGAAGATAGGTGTTCTCGTCAAGGAGCTGCACTTCCTGCCAGAGGCGTCGCCGCCGCCCTATCAGCCGACCCAGGTCTCGGTGCTCATCACCACCTTCAACCGCTGGCCGGTCCTGGCGGTCACCCTGGAGGCGCTGTTACAGCAGAGCTGGCGTGACTACGAGGTGGTGGTGGTGGATGACGGCTCCACCGATGGCACATGGGAGCACTTGACCGCCTGGCAGGCGGCGCAGGGGGGCAATATGAGGCTCAAGACCCTGCGGCAGGAGAATACGGGGCAGGGGATCGCCCGTAACCACGGCCTTACCTTGGCCGAGGGGGAGTTGGTGCTGTTTTTGGGGGATGACATCATCCCCGAGGCCGATCTCATCGCCCGCCATGTGGCCCGCCATCGGGAGCTGGGGGGACCCTGTGCCGTGGTGGGCTATACCCGCTGGGACCAGGCAGGGATGGAGGTGACCCCCTTACTGGAGCATGTCAACGAGCAGGGACAGCAGTTTGGCTACGCCCATATGGTGGATGGCAGCGATGTCCCTTACACCTGCTTCTACACCTCCAACGTCTCACTGCCGCGCGCCATCCTCGGGCATGAGCCGTTTGATCCGCAGTTCCGCACCTATGGTTGGGAGGATGTGGAGGTGGGTTATCGCCTCAGCCGACAGGGGTTACGCATCGTCTACTGCCGCGGGGCGCGGGCCCACCACCGCCACCCCATGGGGCTGCGGGATTTCTTTGAGCGACAGATCAAGGTGGGTGCCTCCATCACCACCCTCTACGATCTCCACCCCCAATTGATGGGTGACCAGCCCATCATGCCGCCCGGTCGCCCCCCTCGCTGGTGGCCGATGGCCCGCGTTGCGATACCGCCGTTACTGCCGCTACTGGTCGCCCTCGATCAGCGGCGGGTGCGACTGCCAGGGCGGATCTATGACCTGGTGCTGGCGGTAGGCTTCTGGCTGGGGCGCCGCCAAAAAGGTGGGAGGTGAGGGGCACGCTGGGCCTGTTTACCTCGCCCCCGTCGCACGCTCGGGCTAGAATGCCGGACCCCACTCCGTTGCGATTTTGTTGATACTCATGGCCTCACTCGGGCTCTTTGCCGCTCTCGCCTTCCCGTGGTTGCTAGGTTGCATCGCGTTGGCACCCTGGTGGCCCAAACCCCAGCCTGGTCGGCTGCCCCTCCTGCTCGGTTATGGGCTGCTGCTGGGTTGGGCATTGGTGGCCATGGGGCTCTGGGTCTGGGGGGCCGCTGGTGCCCGGTTCTCGTTGTTGGCTGGGCTCGCTCCCGCCCTGGTGGCCCTCGGGAGCGGCTGGTGGGGATACCGCCGCATGGGGCCCTGGCAGTTGGGGGAGCCGCTGCCGCTGGTGGAGCGCGAGGCGCTCGGTTCTTGGGTCGGCCTGCTGCTCCTGGCCATCTTGGCGCTGCGGGGATTCGATCTGCTCTATGAGCTGGTGACCCAACCGCTATTCGCCTGGGATAGCTGGATGAACTGGAGCCCTAAGACCAAGGTGTGGTTCTTCTCGGGCTATATGGAGCCGTTTGTTGCGCCCAAGGAGTGGTTGGCGCGGGCCGATGAGCCGCTCTATACCATCAGTACCTACCACTACCCCCCTTTAGTGCCTCTGATGCAGCTGTGGGGTTTGCTGGGGCTGGGGCGCTGGGATGACACCCTGATGAACCTGCCGTGGTGGTTTGCCCTGGTGGGGCTCGGTCTCGCCTTCTACGGCCAGGGGCGGGGCTGGGGGTTGAGTCCGCTGACGGCGCTGGTGTTTGTCTACCTGCTGCTCTCCATGCCCTTCATCGGTGTCCATGTTGCCCTGCCCGGCTATGCCGATATCTGGCTGGCGGCCTTCTACGGCCTCTCGGCCATGGCCCTGTTGCGTTGGGCGGGGGATGGGGATCGGCGGCAGCTGGTGCTGGCGCTGCTGTTTGGTATCACCTGCATCGCTGTGAAGCTGCCGGGTACAGTCTGGGCCGTCACGCTACTGCCCGCCATCGTCGGTTATCGGTTGCGTTGGCGCCATTTGGTCATCCCACTGATCCTCTGTGCTGTGCCGCTTATCTTGCTCTTCTCCCCCTACTCGGTGACATTTGACTGGCCTTGGGGGGGCGGGGAGTTTCGAATAGGGGCGGAGCGGCTCTGGATCCCCGGCTTCACCCAGAGCGTGATCACCTATCGCCCCGTCGCGGGGGCCGTGCTGGCCAACACCCTGGCCATGCCCAACTGGCACCTGTTCTGGTATCTGCTGCCCCTGGCGTTGATCTACGCCGTGCTGGTGGCTGGGGTGCGCTGGGTTCGGGTCGGTTTACTGCTGGTGGTGAGTGGCCTGCTGCTACTCGGCTTTATCTACTTCTTCACCGATCGCGCCCAGTTTGTGACGGACTACACCATCGTCAACCGCGGCCTGCTCCATATGGTGCCGGCCCAGCTCTTTTTTATCGCGCTATTGTGGTGGCATCTGACCGGGGGCCGGCCAGCGGCGGAGGCGGCGTAATGCAGAGACTCCTGGGTGAGGTGCTCGGTGCGCTACTGCTGGCCGTGGTCGGGGTCGCCGCAGTGCTGTTTGTCTGGTCGGGGGGGCTGGCGGGGAGCCGGCCGCCTCCGCTGGTTTGGGAGGCGCAGCAGATCCAGGTGTTGCTTGGCCGAGGCTTGGTGAGTGGCGAGCAGCTACAGATCTACCCCGATGCCAGCGGCCGCACCCTCATCACCCTCCCAGCCGAACCCTTCTCGGCGGAGGAGTACCCCTATCTGCTGGTGGAGCGGACAGGGGAGGAGGGGGCACCCCTCTCCTCCTTCGTCTGGCTACAGGCCGATGGCTCGCGTGACTCGCTGGATATCGGTTGGGCGGGGCAGTCGGTGGCGATGTTGGCCCCCTCTGCCCAGGAGGGTTGGCAGGGTGAGATTAGACAGCTCGGCATCATTACCGTGGGCCACGCCAACCGTTTCTCCCTGCTACGGGTGACGGCCCTGCCGCGCTCCCCCGCCACCATGTGGCGGGGGATACTACAGGAGTGGCGCGTCTGGGAGCCGTTTACTGGCCACACCATCCACTTCCGCTACGGTGGGCCGGAGATCAACCTAGAGCTGAGGCCCTCCGTCCTCATTGGAGTCACCACCCTTCTGGCACTGGCTCTCTTCGCCCTGCGTCGATGGTTGGGCCGCCGTCCCCCCCCGTGGCAGGCCGCCGCTCTCATCTTTTTAGCGGGTTGGATGGTGCTTGATCTGCGTTGGGAGGGGGATCTGTGGCGGCAGCACGCGGTCACCCGGGCGACCTACAGTGGGGCCGATTGGGAGGCACGGCAGCGGGCCGCCCCAGATGGTGATCTCTTTGCCGCAGTAGAGACCATCAAAAAATTGATGCCGCAGAGCCCCCAGCGCCTGTTTGTGATCGTCACCGACTACAAAGGGCGGGGGGAGTTTTATCGCTTGCGCACCCTCTACCACCTGCTCCCGCACCGCGTCTATGCCGAGGAGCCGGTGTTGCCGGATCCCTCGGCCCTGCGGGTAGGGGACTATGTGCTGCGGCTGTGGGAGCCCACCAGCGTCTTGGCCAGCAATGGGATGCTGCGCTGGCGGCAGTGGCAGGTGCCTGCCACCAGGATCTACGCCGAGGAGAACTTTATCCTCTACCGCATCGACGCGCCGCCCTCCGTCGCTGGGTCAGTGGCGACCCCGACGAATCCCTAGCTGTACGCCCCGCAGCAGCAGGTGGAGCCAGATCCCCCCCCACACCAAGGCATTCCACAGTGCGAAGGTGTGGGGGGCGTCAAACTTGCGATGGAAGCGCCACATACTGCGGTGCTTGTGCCACTCCACCCGAAACGGTGTGGCGCGGCTACAGCTACCTTGGACATGGGTGGCTTGGGCCGTGGGTACAAATAGGGTCTTGCCCCCGCTATCTGCCAACCGGCGGCAGAGATCCAGGTCCTCCATGTGGAGAAAATAGCCCTCATCCCAGCCCCCTAACGCCTCGAAAGTGGTGCGCTGCATCAGCATGAACGCCCCGGAGATGGCCGGTACGGCGGTGGGGTTGGCAGGGAGCGGGCCGCCGGTGTGGTTAAAGTCGGGAAAGCGTTTGGGGGCGAGGCGCGCTAGGCGACTGATCCGGTAAAAGGCGCTGACCGGATTGGGGAAGTCGCGCCGGCAACCGCGCTGCTCGCTCCCATCGGGGTTGACCAGCAGGCAGCCCGCCATGCCAGCACTGGGATCGGCCAGCAGGGCGTCACGCACGGCGGGGATCGTCCCGCGGGGTACCGTGACATCGGGGTTGAGAAACAGGAGCCACTCCCCGCTGGCCGCCCCAGCGCCACGGTTACAGGCGGCGGCAAAGCCAAGGTTGGCACGATTGTAAACCAGTATGAGCGGCGCCCCCTCCCGTTGCAGGGCCTCAACCCCCTGCATACTGCCGTCATGGGAGCCGTTATCGACCACGATGGCCTGCCACGCCTCATCTGCCAAGGCGCTACTGAGGGCGCGCAGATTGGTGGTCAGGAGGGGGCCGGCGTTGAAGTTGACGATGACAACCGAGAGCATGGAGTGGCTGCGGTGAGGGGGTGATGGAGCGCGCAGAATGATAGCACGTAGGTCACTATCGCCATGGGGGAGCGGCTACAATGCCGACCCCACAGAGAATGGCCCGGGAGTTTCGCCATGCGCATCCTCGTCACCGGCGCGGCCGGCTTCATCGGCTCAGCCCTCACTTTGGCGCTGCTGGCGCGGGGCGATGAGGTGGTGGGGGTCGATAACCACAACGACTACTATGATCCCGCCCTCAAAGAGGCACGGATCGCCCGCCAGCTACGCCACTCCGGCTACACCCATCGGCGCCTGGATATCGCCGACCGGAACGCCGTTGCGGAGCTTTTCTCGCAGGTCCGCCCGCAGCGGGTGGTCAATCTCGCCGCCCAAGCGGGGGTGCGCCACTCCCTGGTCGATCCCGCGGCCTACGTAGATACCAATCTGGTCGGTTTCGGCAATATCTTGGAGGGGTGCCGCCGGGCTGAGGTCGAGCATCTGGTCTACGCCTCCTCCAGCTCGGTCTACGGGGCCAACGAACGTCTGCCCTATTCAGTGGCCGATAATGTCGATCACCCACTGAGCCTCTATGCGGCCACCAAAAAGGCCAACGAACTGATGGCCCATAGCTACAGCCACCTGTTCGAGCTACCCACCACCGGGCTACGCTTCTTCACGGTCTACGGCCCCTGGGGCCGGCCAGATATGGCCTATTTCATCTTTACCCGCAAGATCCTGGCGGGGGAGCCCATCGACCTGTTCAATGGCGGTGACTGCCGGCGCGACTTTACCTATATCGATGACATCATCGAGGGGGTCGTGAGGCTCCTCGATCAGCCGCCGTCCCCCACTGCCAACCCGACGCCCAGCCCCGCCAGTAGTGCCGCCCCTTGGCGTATCTACAACGTGGGCAACCACACCAGTGTGCCGCTGATGACGCTGGTGACCACCCTTGAACAGCTGCTTGGGCGACAGGCCAAGCATCGGCTCCTCCCCATGCAGCCGGGGGATGTGGCCGAGACCTATGCCGATGTGGCGGCGCTCAAGGCGGCGGTGGGTTTCCAACCAGCGACACCGCTGGAGGAGGGGCTGGCCCGCTTCGTGGATTGGTACCGCGGCCACTTTGCCGGTGGGATGGCGGTTTAGCGGTGGCGGAGAGAGGGTGGTATCATGCAAAACCCTATATTTTTACGGAATATGGAACCCTTTTTGGCGTTCCTGTACCCCGCTTGATGGGGGCGTCTTAGGGCCCCCTGGCTGCCGCTGCCGAGCAATGAGAGAACGTCCATTGGGAGTGCTGATATGCCGACCCTAGTGCTTGGCCGCAAGGGTTGGGCCGAGCCGCAAGGTACTAAGGTGGCTCAGCAAGCCGGCTTGTCTCCCCTAGGGTTGACCCTGTTGCTCCTGCTGTTCCTGACCCTACCCCATTTTGTCTACATCTACTTTAAGCAGTCCTCCCTAGCGGTAGGGCTTGCCGTCGTCGCGGGCCTGCTGGGTGCCCTTTACCTACTGCGTCGGCGCCCGCTCTCGCTGGGGGGCATCCCACTAGGGGGGCTGGCCCTGGCGACCCTCTCTACCTTGGTGGCGGCGCTTTGGGTGCCCGGTGCGGCGTTGCAAAAGCCGCTGGGCTCGGTGCTGCTATTGGCCTGGGTGATGTTGGGCAGCAGCGGGTTGTGGGATGAGCTGTTGGGCTCGGATGAACGGCTCAAGCGGGTCATCCTCTATGGCTTTCTCATCTTGGCGCTCTTGGCCCTGCTGGGTCCCCATGAGGGGTTGCGGCCCGGTGCCTATGCGTTGCGCTACAAACCGATCTTTCCCTTTCCGGAAGAGAGCTATTTTGCGCTGACCTATGGCCTGTTTGCCGCGGCGCTGATGATGCAGTGTCGCTTAGGTGGGCGGCTGTTGATCACCGCCTATTCGTTGGCCATTGCCCTCTGGTATCCCAGTTTTACCCTGCTGGTGATCTCTGGACTGCTGCTGCTACTCGCCTTGCGGGGCTGGGTATTCCTTCTGCTCATACCGCTGCTGCTGCTCGCTTGGATCCAGCGGCCGGCCCTGCAAGAGACCCACTATTACCAATATTTTGCCCAGCGCGCCGACCTGCGTGAGGTCAATAAAAACCTGACGATGCGGGTCTATATGCAGGGCTGGGAGCAGGCCTATATTGCCCTGCGGGAGACCCATGGGATGGGGGTGGGCTTCCAAAATTTAGGGATCGAGCCGGCGGGACACTACGCGCAGTCGATTCAAAAAATATACAAGCACAGTTACAACCGTCTCGATGGTGGCCATCTGGGCGCCAAACTGATCGGCGAGTTGGGGATGGTGGGTCTCCTGCTGGTCGGCGCGATTCTGGTGGCTGCGGGGCGTGCCTACTGGCGTTTAGGGCGCAACCGAAGTCCCGCCGCGTACCCCTATGCCCAGGTGGTGCAGGACTGTCTCCTCTATCTGTTTGTCGTGCAAACCCTCTTTCGCGGGATCTCCTATCTCGATCCCGTTGTCGTGCTCTATCTCTTCGCCCTCCGTCAGCGCCTGACCTGCCCCCAAGGGGCGCCGTCGGCCTCGCTGGGAGAGGTGCCCCAAAAATAGTTTCAGGTCCCTGCGCACTATGCGAATCCTCCTCTACGGCATTAACTTCGCTCCAGAAGAGACCGGCATCGGTCGTTATAGCGGTGAGCTGGCACCGTGGTTGGCCGCACGGGGGCACCAAGTCCGAGTGGTGACCGGCTACCCCTACTATCCGGGGTGGCGGATCCGGGAGGGCTTTAAGGCGTGGCGTTGGTCCAGCCGCCAGCAAGAGGGTTACCAGCTCACTCGCTGTCCGCTGTGGGTGCCTAAGCGGCCACGGATTGCGAGCCGTCTACTCCATCTCGCCTCTTTCGCCCTCTCCAGCCTCCCGGCCCTCATCGCCAACATGCGGTTTCGGCCCGATGTCGCCATCGTGGTGGTACCCACCTACGCCTGTGCGCCTAACGCCTTGCTCTATGCACGCCTGACCGGTGCCTGTGCCTGGATCCACCTACAGGATCTGGAGGTGGACGCGCTGCTGTCACTGGCCCAACGTGGCACCTCGGAGAGAGGGAGTGGGGTGGGGCGCTGGTTGCTGAAGCTGGAGTCGTGGCTGCTCAAGCGATTTAATGCCGTCTCGACCATCTCCGATGAGATGACCCAACGGCTACAGCAGAAGGGGGTAGAGGGGCAGCGGATGACGCTTTTTCCCAACTGGATCGATGGCAGTAAGATCTTTCCAGTGGCGGATCGGCAGGCCGCCAAAGCGGCGTTTGCGCTGGCGCCCGAGCGTTTCACCGCGGTCTATGCCGGGAACATTGGCTATAAACAGGGGCTGGAGGGGGTCATCGCTGCGGCCCGTGCGATGAAGGACGATCCCATACACTTCCTCATCTGTGGGGAGGGGGCGGCCAAGGCACAGCTACAGGCCGAAGCGGCCGATCTGGAAAATATCCGCTGGCTCGGTATCCAACCGGATGAGCGTTTTAATCTTCTCCTCAATGCCGCTGATCTCCATCTCCTCCCTCAACAGGCGGGTTTCTCCGGTTTGGTCATGCCCTCCAAACTGCCCGGCATGATGGCCTCTACCATCCCCACCTTGGCTATGGTGGAGAGGGAGTCGGCCATTGGGCGGTTTCTGGATGGGTGCGGTTATCTGGCGGCACCGGAGGATACGGCGGCCCTGGTGGCCACCCTCCGCACGGCCATGGCCGACCGCGCCCAACATCCGGCATTGGGCGCGCGGGCGCGGGCGCGGGTGCTTGAGCAGCTGGACAAAGAGGCCGTGCTACAGCGGTTTGAGCAGGCGTTGCTGGAGAGAGTGGGCACCGCCCCCAAGCCGCACCGCCATGGGTAGGCCGCCCCGCGCAGGAACCCCATATTGATCGCTGCCACTGCCCCTTGGGCCGTGGCAGCCCCCCATCACGCAACCCTTTGGGAACGATAGCTATGCGGTTACGACCAGTCATCCTCTCTGGTGGTTCAGGGTCACGGCTCTGGCCGCTGTCGCGGGCGCACTACCCTAAACAGCTACTCCCATTGGTGGATGAACTCACCATGTTACAGGCCACTGTCGAGCGTCTAGCGGGGCTCCCTGAGATCACCCTGTTACCGCCGATCGTGGTTTGCAATGAGGAGCACCGCTTTCTGGTGGCGGAGCAGCTGCGCCAGGTGGGGGCCACGGGTGGGGGGGTTATTCTGGAACCGGTGGGCCGCAACACGGCGCCGGCGTTGACGTTGGCAGCGCTACAGGCACTACAAGATCCGCAGCCAAGCACACTACTGGTGATGCCGGCCGATCACGTCATTCAGGATCGCGGTGCCTTTCATGAGGCCATTTTGGCGGCACTGCGCCTCGGTACGGCGCAGCGCTTCATCACCTTTGGCATTGTGCCCACCTACGCCGAAACGGGCTATGGCTATATCCGACGGGGCGCGCCCTTGGGGGAGGATGCCTGGCAGGTGGGGGAGTTTGTGGAGAAGCCCAATCAGGCGCGTGCGGCGGCCTATCTCCAGGCGGGGGAGTACTACTGGAATAGCGGGATGTTCATGCTACAACCGCACAGCTGGCTTGAGGCCATCACCCGCTTCCGGCCTGAGATTGCCACGCATGTGGAGGCTGCCTACCAAGCGGCCGTTGTTGACCAGGACTTTATCCGCATCGATGCCACGGCCTTCAAAGCGTGTCCTAGCGATTCCATCGACTACGCCGTCATGGAGGCCATCACGCAGGCCGGCGAGGCGAGCCCATGGTCGCTCGCGGTACTACCGTTGGCGGCCGGTTGGTCAGATGTGGGGGCATGGTCTGCCCTTTGGGAGATCCACGCTAAAGACGGCGCCGGCAATGTGGTGAAAGGGGATGTCTTGCTGGAGGAGTGTCGTGATTCGCTGGTGATCTCCGAACACACCCTGGTCGCCTGCCTGGGGGTGAGCGAGATGGTGGTGGTGGCCACGGCAGATGCCATCCTGGTGGCCCCCAAGGCACGGGCGCAGGAGGTCAAAAAGCTGGTTGAGCAGTTGGATAGGGAGGGTCGCAACGAGAGTGTGACCCATCGGCGGGTCCCGCGTCCTTGGGGCTGCTATGAGACGATGGATCTAGGCGAGCGCTTTCAAGTGAAGCGCATCACCGTCAACCCTGGGGCGGCCCTCTCGTTGCAACTACACCACCATCGGGCCGAGCACTGGGTGGTGGTCAAGGGGACGGCCAAGGTGACCTGTGGTGATAACTCGCAGCTCATCAGTGAAAACCGCTCCACCTACATCCCCATCGGGGTCCCGCACCGATTAGAGAATCCTGGGGTCATCCCGTTGGAGATGATTGAGATCCAGTCCGGCAGTTATCTGGGTGAGGACGATATTGTCCGGCTGGATGACCGCTATGGGCGTTAAATAACGCCCCCCCAAGGGGACACCGGTGGCATGAACGGGAGGGGGTTGGCGCTCGTGTATGGTGGTGCTTTTGGGGATCCTCTCTGCGCGCCGCTGCTGGGTCAGCCAGGGCGAGGGCGCACGCTAGGGCAGCGGAGAGGGTCATGAAGCAGACGAGTGGGTTGTTCGCGCTCTTGGTGCGTAGCTTACTGGGCACGGCATCGACCCGTTTAATCGCCTTGCTCATCGGTTTAGTCAATGCGGTTCTCTTGACGCGGGTCCTCGGTGCCGATGGTTATGGGATCTACGCCTACGCCATTGCGCTGCTCTCTCTTATCCTGCTCCCCGTCGAGTATGGCGTCGGGACCGTTGTGGTGCGGGAGGTGGCCACGTGTCAGGCACAACGTGCTTGGCAGCGCTGTCTCCTCATGTTGCGCCAATCGGTATTTTGGGTGTTGGGGTATGCCGCTCTATTGGCCGTGGTGGCCATTGCGCTGTTTGGCGAGTATGCACATCGGGGCGAACCCATCGGTTGGGCGAGCGCCCTGCTGATCCTCTCAGGGGCCTGGTTGACACTGCGGTCAGCGGTGTTGCGGGGGCTGCATCGCGTGGTGGCGAGTCAGACCCTAGATCTGCTCTTTCGGCCGACCGCCGTAGGGGTGGGCGCTGCCCTGGTTATCCTCTTGGGGCTACAGGAGATCTCGGCAACGGATATGTTGCTGGCCTACGCCACCGGCGGCCTACTGGCCATCGGGGTGGCCGAGTTTCTGCTGCGCACGGGGGGGCCTATCGGCCAAGCAGAGAGCGCGTCTGAGGCAGGGGCGCCACGCCCCCAATGGTTTCGATCGATCGGCCCGCTTGCGGCCATTGGTGCCCTCCAGGTGTTGAACGCCCAGGCGGATCTACTGCTCTTGGGCTGGTTTCGTCCGGTGGAGGAGGTGGGGATCTACCGCGTTGCCCTGCAAGGGGCCAACCTCGTCCTGTTTGCGGCGTCCGCCATCAGCATCGTCGTTGCCCCTACGCTGGCTAAACTGCACTCCCTAGGGGATGGGGCAGGGTTGCGGCGCATTGGTATGTTGAGCTCGACCGGAGGCTTTCTGGTCGGGTTACCGGTGGTGGGGCTGTTTTGGATCTGGGGTGACCTGTTGCTGGAGAGGCTCTTTGGCCATGCCTTTGGCGGCGGTGCCCTACCGCTGGCTATCTTGTGTGGGGCCAAGTTGATTCAGGCATCGGTGGGCGTCGCGGGGCACTTCTTGATCATCAACCATGCGGAAAAGGCGCTCCTGTTGGCGACCGGGAGCGGGGCAGTGGTCACCCTGACGGCCAACCTGATGCTCATCCCAAGCCATGGCATGGTGGGCGCGGCGATGGCGACAGCACTGGGGACGGCGACTTGGACACTGTTGCTAGTCCATCGCGTCTATCGCACCTACCGGATTGTGAGTCTGCCTTTTTGGGGCCTCGCCGCGCTCAGGAGGGCGTCATAGTGGAATTAATGCAGTGGATCTCATGGCGATAGGCGCTTGGGCTCGCCGTTGGCAGGCAAGGGCGAGCCAATTGAAATACCTGATGTATACGGGGCGCTATCCACTGGAACATCCCGTGGTGATCCAGTACCCCATTAATGATATCTGCAACTCGCGCTGCCAGATGTGTAGCATCTGGGCGCGTGATGTCGATGACGCCATGGCCCCCGAGCGGTTGGCCCAGGCCCTCGACTCACCCCTGTTCAAACGGGTGATGGTGGTGGGCCTCAATGGGGGAGAACCCACGCTTCGGAAAGATATTGCCGATATCGCCGCGGTGTTGTTTAAGCGGCTCCCGGCCCTCCAGGTGCTGTCGGTGATCACCAATGGGTATCACGAGCAGGAGGTGATTGAACGCATCACTGCCGTGGGTCGGGTGGCCCAGGCCCAGGGGGGCCGCCTGGATCTCATGGTGTCGCTCGATGGGGTGGGGGATCTGCACGATAGGGTGCGTCGCCGGCCAGGCAACTTTGCCCATGCGTTGAATGTGATAAGACACTTCCGCGGCCATCCACTCATTCAGTCGCTACGGGTGGGATGCACCGTCATCGCAGAGAATGTCTACGGTGTTCAGGAGTTGCTGGAGTTCTGTATTTCAGAGGGGGTCTACGTCAAGTTTCGTCTGGGGGTCCCCCACCAGCGACTCTACACCGGCGACAAAACGGGACCTTATGCCCTCACTGAGGCGGCCCGCTATCACTTTGGTGAGTTTCTGTTCGGTCTCGCCGAACACTATGAACAAGATGCGCGGCAACGCTACTTCTATCGCTCGTTAGCTGGACAGCTGTTGTGGGGGGCACCTCGACTTGCGGGCTGTGACTGGCAACATCGAGGGGTCACCATCAGCAGTCGCGGCGAACTTCTCTATTGCGCCGTCAAGAGCCCGGTGATCGGCCAGCTGGGACGGGATGATCCGGAACAGGCCTATTTTGGGCACGAGGCCGATCTGCAAAAGCTGCTGGCGGAGCAGTGTGCCTCGTGTCGGCATGACTATCTGGGGGTGTTGCCCAGAGGGGCCGCTATCAAGCAACAGCTCCAGCGCTGGATGCCCATCAAGGCGGATTCAGGTTGGGGGCGTTCTGTTCTACCCCTCCTCAAGGCAGGTAAGCGCCATCTCACCCAGATCGGACTCCGTTCACGCCTACGCCAGCGGGTGGTACAGGCGAGCGCGCAGCCGCAGCCGTGGCCGCAAGTGGGGGAGACGGGGGCCTACAAGGTGATTATCTGTGGTTGGTATGGTACGGAGACCTTGGGTGATAAGGCGATCTTGGCGGGGGTCATCGAGGCCCTGAGAGAGGCGTTGCCGGCGACCACCCTGGATGTGCGAGTGGCCTCCCTCTTTCCCTATGTGACCGAGCAGACCGTGCAGCAGATGGCCTCTTTGGCCGGGGTGGGTGTCATCTCGCTGGAGACGGCGGCCCACTGGATCCATGGGGCTGATCTGCTGCTGTTGGGTGGGGGGCCGTTGATGGCGGTGGATGAGATCGCCTCTATGGAGGGGCTCTTTACTGTGGCCAGGCGTTGTGGCGTTCGCACCGTGGTGGCGGGGTGTGGTATCGGTCCTCTAGGGCGCGGCTGGCACCGCCATTCGGTCCGCTCACTGTTGGCGATGGCGGACCAGATCATTGTCCGCGATCCCCCTTCTGCGGCGTTGGCCCAGTCACTACTGGCCGCACCTTCCCCCCCCAGCGTGACCGAGGATCCCGCCTTCACCTGGTTGGCGCGTCAGGCGGCGGTGGTGCCTGGGGGAGCGGTGGCCGCAGGGCCTACGCTGGTGTTGGGGTTGCGGGAGTTTCCCTATCAGCAATATGCCGAAACCCTCTCGCACACCGCCTGTCTTGCGATCAAGCAGCGCTATGAGCAGGTGATCGGCCAGCTGCTGGAGCAGTTAGTTGAGCGTTATCCCACCCTGAAGATCCTCCCGCTGCCGATGTGTACCAACCATTTTGGCGGCGATGATCGCTGGTTCTACAGGGGCGTGCTGCGGGAGTTGCCCCACCTGACGCCCCATTTGGATCTCACCCTCCTCGGCCCAGAACTCTCCCCGGAGCACTATCGCCAAGCCATGGGCAGTGGCAGTGCACTGCTGGCAATGCGTTTTCACTCCCTGGTGTTCGCCTTGGGCCTGGGGATCCCGGCCGTTGCCATTGACTACACCTTGGGGCGCGGCAAGGTGGCGGCCTTGGCTCAACAATACGAGGTGCCGTGTATCTCGATTGCCGAGCTGACGCTGGAGTTTTTGCTGGCGGCCTGCATCCGCCAATTGACGCACGCTGCCGAGCGACAGGCCGCGGAGCCCCTGCGCTTTCCGACAGCGCTGAAGGCGGCGGTGACCTCAGCTAGTGTGGAGATTGCCGGCAGATGAGGGTCCTCCATGTTTCGTTTTCCGATGAGCTTGGCGGGGCCGCCATTGCCGCGCGCAGGATCAACGATGCACTGCGCCGGGCCGGGGTAGATAGCCAGCTGGTTGTCTTGCGTCGCAGTAGCTCTCGGCCTGGCGTGATCGCACCCCTGACCCCCTATCGCGCGCTACGGGCGCGCTTGGCGGGGGCGTTGAGTCGGCGCTTGCTGCGGTTACAAAAGACGCCTAACCGAACGGTCCATTCGCTCAACCTATTCGCCTCCGGTTTGGGGGCCTGGTTGAATGCCGCTGAGGCGGACATTGTTCATCTGCATTGGTTGGGCGGTGAGACCCTCTCCCTGGCAGAGATGCGCGATCTACGCCACCCAGTGGTGTGGACGCTGCATGACATGTGGATGTTTTGCGGTGCCGAGCACTATGCAGAGGAGCAGGCCGCGGCCCGTTATCGTGTGGGATACCAGGCCAACAATCGGCCACTGGGCGGGCGGGGGATTGATTGGGATCGCTGGGTCTGGACCCAGAAGCGCAGGGTGTGGCAGCAGTTTCGACCCCACTTGGTGACCCCCAGCCACTGGTTGGCAGGGTGTGCTGCGACGGGGCTCCTCAGCGCCCAATGTCCCTGCACGGTGATTCCCAACGGGATCGATACAGAGCGCTTTAAACCGCTCGACCGCACCTTGGCTAGAGACGCATTGGGGCTGGCAACGCAGAAGCAATATATTTTGTTTGGGGCGGCGGATAGTACGGATGATCCGCGCAAGGGCTTTACGCTGCTGCAAGCCGCTTTGAGGCGCCTATCGCAACAGTGCGCTGCGGGGCGCGTGGAGCTATTGGTGTTTGGGGCCTGGTCGGCCCGCGTACCGCTCGACTTGGGGTTGCCCGTACACTATTTGGGCGAGCTGCGGGATGAGTACTCTTTAGCACTGCTCTACTCAGCGGCCGATCTGTTTGTTGCACCCTCTTTGCAGGATAACCTTCCCAATACGGTTGTGGAGTCGCTGGCCTGCGGTACGCCAGTGGTGGCATTTGCCATTGGCGGTATGCCCGATATGGTCAAACCGGGTCTCTGTGGGGCGCTGGCCAAACCCTTTTGTGCGGACGATTTGGCGCAGAAGATGGGCGATGTATTGAAGGTGCCCGCGGCGCTGTGGCGGGCCCAATGTCGCTCATATGCCGTGGGTGAATATAGCGAGGCGGTGGTGGCGCAGCGCTATCAGGCGCTCTATGCCCAGCTGCGGACACCGGCCTGAGATTCAGTAGGCGTTTTTATGGATGAATCCCCGCACCAGGGTCAGTAGGATGATGTAGAGATCGAACCAGAGGGACCAGTGTTCGATGTAGTAGAGGTCATACTCCACGCGCTTGCGCATCTTCTCCACCGTATCGGTCTCGCCTCGCCAGCCATTGACTTGCGCCCAGCCGGTGATCCCCGGTTTGACTTTATGGCGCAGCATGTAGGCGTCGATCTCCTCCTTGTATCGCTCATTGTGGGCGATGGCGTGGGGGCGGGGGCCCACGACCGACATGCGTCCTTGCAGGACATTGAAGAACTGCGGTAGCTCATCCAGGCTGGTGCGGCGCAGGAAGCGCCCAAAGGGGGTGACACGGTCATCATGGCGACTGGCTTGGGTGACCGTAGAGCCCGATTCACGATGGACCTTCATGGTGCGAAATTTATATATCTTGATGGGGCGTCCGTCCCAGCCATGGCGTAGCTGTTTAAAGAGGATCGGGCCGGGCGAACTCCCCTTGACGCCGATGGCGATCAAGAGGGCGAGGGGCGAGATCAGCACCAGAATCAGGAGTGCCAAAAGCCGATCCTCAAGGGCCTTGATGAGTCGATTGAGCCCCACCATGGGGGTATCGCTGAGGTTGAACAGCGGGATGCCGGCGATCTCTGTCACCGATTGATTGAGTAACCGGTAGCCGAAGATATCGGGGACAAAGCGGATGGTGACGGTGCTGTGGCGGAGGTGGTGGAGGACCTCGCGCACCTGGTCCTCCGCCCGCAGCGGCAGCGCGATCCAGACCTCATCGATAGAGCGCTCTTGCACCTCCTCCGCGACCCGCGTCAAGGTACCCAACAGCGGAATACTCCCCTGGCAGGGGGAGGTGCCGGCGCTGAGACAGCCAACCACCTCAAGCCCCGCTTCCGGTGCGTCGTGGAGTCGTTGAAGTACCTCCTGGCCCAGTTCGCCGGTCCCTATGAGCAGCACTCGGCGGTGGTTCCAACCACGCCGCCGCATCGCCTTGAGGGCCTGGTAGATGGCGAGGCGAAACAGGGCGAGGAGGGACCAGGTCATCAGCAGCCAGCTGAGAAACCACTGGCGGGAAAATATGGTGTTGGTCTTAGTCAGGGTCCCAACGGTGAGCAAGAACAGAAAGACCGATATCACCGCCAGCGAGACCACCCGTAGTTGGGTGAAATCCCCTTGGCCGCGCCAGGAGCGGTAGATGCCGAAGAGGGGAAAGATGAGCAGGCTGGCCAGGCCGCCGACCAGCAGGGCGGTGCGGTAGGGGGCCGTGAGACTGAAGTGCCCGAATCGCAACCAGTAGGCCAGCAACCCCGCGCAGAGCACCGCTAGGACATCGCCCGTTCGGCTGACGAAGGTCAGAAGTGTTGCATGTTCCTTTAGGAGGCCTCGTCGCATACTTTCGATCTTGGTTGGATAGCGGGCGGTAGGCAACTTACCAATCTAGCATCTCAGTGGGTCCATCCGTTGTGATCAACTCTTCAACCCGCTTTCTGGACCCTTGGACAAGGGAGATGGATTGCGTTCATCGCAGGGGGACGTTGGGCTGCCATAGGGGCGCTAAGTGGTTGCAAACCGTTTCCTGGCCGGGGCTTTCTGGCATGATGCGCGCCAGAATCGGTGGTTCAGGCCCAGGGGGCGCCTGTGTGGGTTAGCTGGAGGCGGGGTCTGCCTTGACCGCACCGGTCGCTGCGCCTTGCCCGGCCCTAGTCGATCTCCCCGGCTAGCTTGAATTTGGGATGGAACTGCCGCGGTGTCCAACCCAGGGCCTGCCGCGCCTTGCCATCGTCGAATACTAGGTCTTGGTTCATGCGGGTGAACAGCTCAGGGCTGTAGCCCGCAAACCGGGGCAGTAGACGCAGCAGCCGAAAGCCCGCCTGGAGGAGGGGCGGAGGGAGCGGCACGATCCTCGGCGAGAGGGCGAGCGCCTGAAATATGCGCTCTACCATCTGCCGATAGCTGAGTACCTCCCCTCCCCCCACTGACCAGGCCTGGTTGCGGGCAGCGGGTTGGTGGGCCGCCAGTAGTGCCGCGGCGGCGAGGTCATCCGCATGTAGCGGTTGGCGCAGACCCTGGCCGGGGGCCGCGACGGGGAACAGGCGGAGGCGACGGATCAAGTGGGCGAGCGTGGTGACGTTGCGATCACGCCAACCGTCGTAGACCAAGGTGGGGCGCAGCAGCGTCCAGGAGAGACCCAGGCGGGCCGCCTCTTCTGCCAAGGTCTGTTCAGCCTGCTGTAACCGCTCGGCGAGTTGTCGCTCTGCTGGATCGCCACTGCGACTCTTGGAGAAGACGCTGGTGGAGCTGAAGGCCACCAGGTGGCGACACCCCTGGGCCAGCGGCAGTAGCTGGGGGAGTAGCCAGATGGGGAGACAGGCGTAGAGGGTGGCGCCTACAGGCAGTGGGGCCGGCGCTCCTACCCCTAGCTCCAGGGGCTGCCAGGGGGGCGAGCCCGTTAGAGGGTGGCGTGGTGCCGTGCGCCCGCGCAGCGTGGTGGTGACACCGGCCTGGTGCAGGCGGGTGGCGAGATAGGGGGCGATCAGGCTGTTGGCCCCAACGATGACAGCTTGTTCAGTCATGGGTGCGCCGCAGTGCAGGGGCGCCATTCTGGCAGGGGGAGAGGGGTGGGACAAGCGAGCAATCTGATCTGGATCGGTATCTTGGCACTGGCGGTGGCCCTGCTGGTGGCGCGGGCGCTGGTGTCCGAGCGGCTGGCGCGCCACTTTATGGATCTCCCCAATGAACGTTCGCTCCACGCTAGACCCACGCCGCGCACCGGCGGGATCGCCCTATTGCTGGGGGTGGCTAGCGCGCTCCTCCTCATGCCGCCTATGGAGGGCATCCGCAGTGGGTTACTGCCCGTTGCCGTGTTGGCGCTCCTCTCGCTGTTGGATGACTGGCGCGGCATCGGTGCCGGGGTGCGGCTGCTCATCCACCTGGCCGTCGGCAGTTGGGTCTACTACCTTGGCTTTCGCCTGGCGCTACCGGGTTGGCCCCCCCTCCTGTTGGCTGGGGGGACGGTGCTGGGGGTGGTCTGGATGATCAACCTGTACAACTTTATGGACGGCATGGATGGCCTGGCAGGGGGCATGGCGCTATTCGGCTTTGGGGCGCTGGGGATCATGGGGGGCATCGCCGGCGATCTGCCATTGGCTGCGCTGGGCGTCGCCGTGGCCGCTGCGGCGTGCGGTTTTCTCTACTTCAACCTCCCCCCGGCGCGGCTATTTCTCGGTGATATCGGCTCTACCTCATTGGGCCTGCTGGCGGCAGTATTGATCCTCTGGGGGGCGGGGCGCGGGCTCTTTACCCCCTGGATCGGCCTACTCCCCTTTCTGCCATTTATTGCCGATGCCAGCGTGACCTTGACCCAGCGGGCACTACGCGGCGAGCGGGTTTGGCAGGCCCACCGCAGCCACTACTATCAACGGGCCGTGCTGGCGGGGATCCCGCGGGTGCGGGTCCTCATCGGTGCCTACCTCCTCATGGGGGGCTGTGCCGCCAGCGCCATTGCCGCAGCGCGGGCAGCAATGGCCATCCAGCTGGGGGTGGTCGCGCTCTGGTGCCTGCTGCTGGGGGGGCTGATGTGGTATGGGGAGCGTACTTACCTCGCATCTGGGGGTGGGGTGGTGGATAATGGCGGCGCTTTCGATCAGGGTGATGAATTGTGACCAAAAAGGCTTTGATTACCGGCATTACCGGACAAGATGGCGCCTATCTGGCGGAGTTTCTCCTGAAAAAAGGGTATGAGGTCCACGGCATCAAGCGGCGTACCTCACTGTTCAATACAGAACGTATCGATCACCTCTATCAGGATCCCCACGTCGAGAACCGGCGTTTTATCCTCCATCACGGTGATCTGACCGATACCAGTAGCCTGATCCGGATCCTGCAACTGGTGCAGCCGGATGAACTCTACAACCTCGCGGCCCAGAGCCATGTGGCGGTCTCCTTTGAGGAGCCTGAATACACCGCTAACTCTGATGCCCTGGGGACCCTGCGGCTGCTGGAGGCGATCCGCATCCTCGGCCTCGAAGCCAAGACTCGCTTCTACCAGGCCTCCACCTCCGAACTATTTGGCCAGGTGCAGGAGGTGCCGCAGCGGGAGACCACACCGTTCTATCCCCGTTCTCCCTATGCGGTTGCCAAACTCTACGCCTACTGGATCACGGTCAACTATCGTGAGGCCTATGGGATGTATGCCTGCAACGGCATCCTGTTTAACCACGAGTCGCCTGTGCGGGGCGAGACCTTTGTGACCCGCAAGATCACCCGCGCCTTGGCCCGCATCAAACTGGGTCTGCAAGACAAGCTCTTCCTGGGCAACATGGACGCCAAGCGCGACTGGGGCCACGCCCGCGACTACGTGGAGATGCAGTGGTTGATGTTGCAGCAGTCGGCGCCAGAGGATTTTGTGATCGCCTCCGGTGAGCAGTATTCAGTGCGGCAGTTTGTCGATGCCTGCGCCACAGAGCTGGGAATGACCCTGACTTGGCAAGGGGAGGGGATAGAAGAGAAGGGGATCGACGCCGCGACGGGCAGGGTGCTGGTTGAGGTGGATCCGCGCTACTTCCGGCCGACCGAGGTGGAGACCCTGCTAGGCGATCCCAGCCGTGCCCGGGAGCGGCTGGGCTGGTCACCTCGTACCTCATTCCAGGAGTTGGTGCGCGAGATGGTGGTGGAGGACCTCAAGCTGGCCGAACGAGATGAGCTCTGTTCGCGGGAAGGTTATCGCACCTTCTCCTTCCACGAGTGAGGTCGCTGATGGAGCGCTCGGCCCCGATATTCGTCGCTGGTCACCGCGGGTTGGTGGGGAGCGCCATTGTCCGACGCCTTGAACAGGCCGGTTACCAGCGGATATTGACCCGTACCCACCGTGAACTGGACTTGACCGATCAGGCGGCAGTCGATGCCTTCCTGGCCGAGCAGCGCCCGGCGGCCATCTATTTGGCCGCGGCCAAGGTGGGGGGGATCCTCGCCAACAATACCCAGCCCGCCGAGTTCATCTATAAGAATCTGATGATCGAGGCCAACGTGATCCACGCCGCGTGGCGGCACGGGGTGGAGCGGCTGCTGCTACTGGGTAGCTCCTGCATCTACCCGCGGCTCGCCCCACAACCCATGCGGGAGGAGGCGCTGCTGACCGGCCCCCTGGAGCCGACCAATGAGCCCTACGCGGTGGCGAAGATCGCCGGGATCAAGCTGTGCGAATCCTATCATCGTCAGTATGGCTGCGATTTTCGCTCCGTCATGCCCACCAATCTCTATGGTCCGGGGGATAATTTTGATCTCCAGGCGAGCCACGTGATCCCCGCCCTGATCCGTAAGTTTCATGCGGCCAAAGCGGCGGGGGCAGCGGCCGTGGAGGTGTGGGGGAGCGGTAGCCCGCGTCGAGAGTTTCTGCATGTTGACGATATGGCCGATGCCTGCCTCCATGTGATGGAGTTGGCCACCACTGCCTACTGGGGGGCGGTGGATCCGATGTGTTCACACCTGAATGTGGGCACGGGAGAGGATATCTCCATCGCCGAGTTGGCCAAACTGGTGGGGGAGGTAACCGGCTTTCAAGGGGAGATCCGGTTTGATCCAGAGAAGCCCGACGGCGCCCCACGCAAGCTATTGGCGGTGGAGCGGCTGCAAGGCCTTGGATGGCGGGCGGGGACCTCGCTGCGAGCGGGTCTGGAGGGAACCTATCAGTGGTACCTGGAGGCGCTGTCAACGGGGCAATGTAGAAGTTGACAACGGCACTCATTTAGCTAGATCGTAAGCAAGCACGTTACATTCCTTGGGGGGAGCCATGAAATATCACCAGCCACTCGTTGTGGCGGCGGCGCTATTGTTCGCCGCTCCAGTCTGCTTCGGTGCGGGCGCATCGCTGTCAGCGCCATCGGTCTCATCTAGCGGCTTACAGCTGAGCACCAATCAGCGGAACGCTACCTACTCGTTGACCATCACGGGGGGGCCAGGGGTCGCTATCCACCGGGAGTATGCCTACGGGGGCACCATTACGGTGGATGACTCGCTGCCGGATGGCCAGTACTCCTGGGAGCTGCGGGTGGGTCCCACGCAGACCTATACCCGCACGGAGAAGGAGGCCACCACACCGGTCGGCGACCTGATTCCTGCGGCCGGTAGCCTGGAGAAGGAGGCGGCAACCGTCCAATGGGGCTATTTCCACATCGTCAACGGTGCCTATTTGGTGCCCGGTAGTGACACCGAATAAGAGGGTAGAGACGCCATGAACCGCAACTTTCTCTTGCCAGCCATGCTGCTGGGGCTCGGTCTCTCCTTCCACGCCTCGGCTGTCCAGGTCTTCGCTACGGATCTCATCGTTCAAGGTAGTGAATGTGTGGGGATTGACTGCACCAGTAGCGAGAGCTTTGGTTTTGACACGATTCGTCTGAAAGAGAACAACACTCGGATCAAGTTTGACGACACCAGTAGCTCCTCAGGTTTCCCCTCCACCGACTGGCAGTTGACCGCCAATGACTCGGCATCCGGTGGAGCCAATAAGTTCGCCATCGAGGACATCTCCTCGGGCCGAGTGCCGTTTACTGTGGAAGGGGGGGCGGTCAGCAACTCCATCTACATCGATAGCACTGGCCGGGTTGGCTTCCGTACGACCACCCCGGTGTTGGATATCCATGTCGCCACCAGCAACACCCCTGGTCTTCGGTTGGAGCAGACCTCGGCCGGTGGTTTTACCGCTCAGACGTGGGATATCGCGGGTAATGAGGCCAACTTCTTTGTCCGTGATGTGACCAACTCTAGCCGTCTGCCGTTCCGCATCCGTCCGGGGGCACCGACGAGCAGTATCGATATCAACGCCTCTGGCAATGTCGGATTTGGTATTGCCAGCGCGCTTAAGCCCCTGCATGTCCTCCACTCCGGTGAAGCCACGCTGCGTCTCGATATCTCCAGTGCCAAGTGGGATGTGACGGCGGTATCGGGCTTGTTCTATATCACCAAGGGAGGGACCGGCGGCTCTGAGCTCTCCATTGCCGACGATGGCACGGTGACTATGGGACCGGGTGGCACCTCCAAGTTTGTCCTGGATCCCTCCGGTAACCTGACCATCCCAGGTGTGTTGACGGCCGCCAGTGTGGTCCAGACCTCTGACGTCAATAAGAAGGAGAACATCCGCGTCGTTGACGGAACTTCTGTGCTGGACCGGCTCGCCCAGCTGCGGATCGCCCGTTGGAACTTTAAGGATGATGCCGCCCATACAGACCATGTGGGCCCCATGGCGCAGGAGTTCCATGCCGCCTTTGGGTTGGGAGATGATCCCACCCGCATCTCGCCGCTGGATGTGGGCGGGATCGCCCTGGCAGGTGTGAAGGAGCTGCAACAGCAGGCCCATGACTACCATGCCGAGGTCGCCTCCCTGCAACAGCAGCTGGGCGAGAAGGACCGCCAGCTGGAGGAGATGCAGGCGCGGATGGGCCGGTTGGAGGCACTGTTGCAGCAGTTGGCCCTGCAACAGCAGGGGAGTGATGACCACGTGGCCAGCACGACCAACTACTAAGGTCGCAAATCGGTAGACGGACGCGGAGGGGGAGCAGGGCGGTGTTGCCCGCTGGGGATTCCAGATGGAGCCTCCGACGGGCATATGCCGCTCTGGGCCCCCTCGCTCTTGCAGCCTCAAATCTCAGTGGAATTTTGCACCCAGTACCCCCTTAATCTATGGTGGAAAGGGGGGGCTGCGGCGCTCCTTCATAGTTCCCTGTGGAGTCTCTGAAGATGGTTCATTCGTAATGGCATATGAGGGTCTCACCACTAAACTCGCTGCACTGCTCGGCAAGTCCAAATACCCGCATCAGATCTTCAGTGACGATATCTTCCTCACCTCTTTTCCCCGCTCAGGCAACACCTGGCTCTCCTTCTTAGTGGCCCACGTGCTGGCCCAACAGCAAGGGTTGGGATATGAGATCAACTTCTTCAACATCCACGATTTTGTGCCGGAGTACGACAACCTGCGCCTCAGTCTCAGGCCTGCGGGGATCGCCGGTTTTCCTCGCATCCTGAAGAGCCACTACAACTGCAACCACCACTTCCCCAAGGTGATCCTCATCGTGCGGGACCCGCGCGCTGTGATGGACTCTTACTTCCGCTATCTCAAGGGGTTGCGCGTGATCCCAGCGGATTGGGGGTTGGCCGAGTGTGTTGACTCCCCGCAATTCGGGATCGCCGCCTGGGTGGCTCATACCGAGGGGTGGTTGGAGCGGGCAGATAAGGGTAAGCGGACCCGGGTGATCCGGTATGAGGATCTGGTTACCGACACCTACGGACATCTGGCACGACTGTTTCAGACCATCGGCAGGGAGCCAGAACCCGCTTGGTTGGAGCGGGCCATCGCCCTCTCTAGTCGGCAACGGATGATCCAGCAGGAGGCAGCGACCCGAGTCCCTGACTTCCCGCTGCATTCAGCAGAGTTTCGTTTTGTGCGCGGCGAGGCGAATGGGCAGGAGGCCCCCCTGCCAGAGGCGGTGCGCGCCAAGATTGAGAGCCAGGCCGCTGCGCTGTTAGATCTCCTGGGGTATCAGCGTTAATCCCTCGCGGGCGCCCCGACCGCACTGGGCGACCTTTAGCAGTACCTCTATCTCCGCGGCGTACCCTTGGGGTCGCGCCGACAGGGACGTTCTCCCCATTGCCCGCCGGTAGACACTCTGAATGGATCGGCTCCAGCACGGCCTACTGCGGACCTCTAGCATCAACTTTCTGCTGCGCCTTGGGGCGGCCGGCGCTGGGCTGTTGGCCAATATCTTGATCGCCCGGGCCCTGGGGCCGGAGCTGTTTGGCCACTATGCCGCGCTGCTGGCGGTCACTGCCCTGGCAACGGTGCTGGCAACCCTCGGTTTGGCACAGCTAGAGGCGCGGGAGGTGGCCATCTACCACACCCGCCAGGCGTGGGGAGCGGTGGCCGGCTTCATGCGTTTCTCTATAGGCGCCACCCTGCTGGCGGCGGGCGTGATTGCCATGGGTTACTACGGTTGGGTGCGCATCAGTCAGGTGCCATGGGTGGCCGCCTACCTGCTGGGGATCCCGCTGATTGTGGTGGGGGCGCTACTGGAGCGGAGCCAGTCGGTGTTGCGCGGCTTGGGCCATGTCGTCGCCAGTAACCTCCCTGCCTTCTGGATCCGCCCCATGGTGAGCCTCTTGCTGTTGCTCCCCCTGCTCTTGGGCCCTGGTCTAACCCTACAGACCACGATGGCGATCCAGGTAGTGGCGGCCGCCACGGCGCTGCTGGTGGGGGGGTATCTACTGCATAGATACCTCCCCCTGCCAGTGCGTCAGGCGGCCCCTCGCTACGAGGTGGGAGAGTGGCGGCGGGAGCTACTGCCATTCTTTGCCTTGGCGGTGGTGCAGGTGGCCGGTAACCACGTGGCGACCCTCATGGTGGCGGGGTTGGGGGGGTATGGGGCGGCGGGTCTCTATAGCGTGGCGGCCCGCCTGATGGATGTGGTGGGCTTTGCCCTCAGTGCCATCAACATGACCGTGCAGCCGCGACTGACCGCCGCCCTCGCCCGAGATGACAGGCCACAGGCGCAGCAGTTGGCGCGGCGCAGTGCCCGCTTGGCCCTGCTGGTGGTGAGCCTGCTCTCTCTACTTACGCTCGGCTTAGGTGAACCGTTATTGCGGCTGTTTGGCGAGGGCTACGGGGCCGCCTGGGGTCCGCTGGCGGTGCTGGCGGTGGGACAGGTGGTTTCTGCCGCCATGGGGGCCTGCGGCCTGCTGGCCACGATGGGGGGATTACAGCGTCAGGTGCTCGTCATCCTCTCCCTCTCCACCCTGGGGGCCATGGCGGTGGGGTGGCTGATCATCCCCCTCTGGGGTGCGACCGGGGCCGCCTGGATGCGGAGCGGCATGGTCATCCTCGGGAACGTGGCCCTGGCGCTCCTGGTGTGGCGACGTCTAGGGATCTTGACCCCTGCCATAACGCGCTAGCGGCGCTTGCCCCCTTGCTGGCTGGTGCCGGGACCCTCCCTGGCGCCGGACGCTTCAGCCATTCACCCCCTCTCCCGAGTCCGCCGCCGTCATGCCCCTAACATTGGCAAACCATGGCGCGCACCCTAGGAGAGGGGGGAGGCGGGTTACTGCAATACGGGGCGGGCGTTGATCGGCTGTAGCGGGCGATTGTTGGGGTGGTGCATGACGTGGGCGAACTGCTCCACCTGCTCCTTAGAGATGGTGACTGGGTGCTTCAGCACCAGCCAGCGTACCCCCTCGCTGCAGGGGGGGGTGGTGAGGGAGCCGTTGAAGCGGTAGTAATCCATGTCCTTCGGCAGCAGTTGATCGATCGCCACCGCCTGGCTCGGTTTGGTGATCTCCCCGGCCTTCGTCGGCATGGTCTGCCACAGGGCGGCGATGGCGTCATTGGCGGCCCCCTCCTCCAGCATCACCGCGATCACCGCCAGGTTGCCATCTTTGTCGGCATGGACCAGATGCGCCTCCATGGGGAAGGAGTGGCTTTCAATCTGATTTTCGCTAGGGGTGTGGAAGTGGAACTGCTTTAGCTCGAAGGTGTGGCCGTCGATGGTCAGGGTGCTACCCGGGGCGTAGTTGGCCTGGACGGTGTGGCCGTTGTTGACCTCTTCGGTGACCGAACCGCCATAGTGCAGGGCGAGGGGCGGGAGATCCGTGTCAGCAAAGGCCGTTAGGTTGATGGGGGACTGATTCTTCCCACTGCCGCAGAGGGAGAAGGCCGAATCCAGTGAGGCCCAATGCTCGGGACCCTCATGGCCGGTATAGCCCCAATGAGGGGACTGACCTGCGTGGGCGGCGCCGGTCAAGAGCAGGGAACCCAACAGTAGGAAGGCTGAGTGGTTTTTCACGGATAACTCCTGTGGATTTTATGGTGATTTATTACCGTGCAGTGCGGCACGGCCCAACAAGCTATAGCAGAAGTGTCGTGGGCGCGGGGGGGACCCCAGCGCCCGGAGGGTGGGACCCTCCCCGGAGACTAAAGTTGCTATATCGCCGGCCAGCGATGTTACCTCACCACTGGCGCGATGACTTGCAGGCCAGGCCCCGCTGGATCAGATGTGTCAGCCACCCCAGGGTTGGGTGGTTATTCTTACAGTTGCGGGCCCTATAACCCCTTTGGGGGGTGTTGAGTGGGGGCTGCATGGGCCATGCTGCACCGTTAGGCATACCTTGGGAGAGCACCATGAGCGAAGAGCAGGGGATGGGGCGCGAGGAGCGGATCCTGCGGGTCACCAAGCATGTCCTCACCCGTATCATCCGCGAGACCGCCACCGCACCGGGCATGAAACACCCGCTGTCGGAGCAGACCATCGACGATATGCGTCAATGCCTGTTTCTTATCAGCGAACGGGAGAAGGAGCTGGTGGAGGGGCGGGGGGGATCCATGGATCTACGGCCGCAGCTGCCGGGCGACCGGACACGACCAGAAGATGAGGTGGTGGTCTCGCTCGACTCCATTCGACGCCGCACCGAGTAGCGGGTAACCGCGCCGTCTGCTGGGTTAGTGGTGGACCGGTGCCGGTAGCAGATTGGCATCGGGATCGACCTCTAGCGTCTCGTAAGGGATCCCAGCGGGGGGTGGGGTGTTGGAGAGTTGCCACTCGCCGTTGTCGCCGCGCCAGCGATAACTGGTCACCATCCCGTTGCCCGCTCCAGTATGGACAGAGAGGCGGCGCCAGATGGGATTAATGCCGTCCTCTGGGAGCTGGCGCAGGTCTTGCCAGCGCAGTAGCGGTTGGCCATCCCCGAGTGGGAGGCTGAGAGCCAGGCCAAACCCCAGCAGGAGCAGGGCGGCAATAACGAGCAGGCTACGACGGGCCATGGGGGCTCCGGGAGCGGCGGTGAAGGGGCAATCGCTCCATTATAATCGTCTCTACCCCGCGGCTGACGCGCCAGGGGCTGCCCATCCACAATTTGGTCTATGCCGTGTCCCAGATCTACTTCTCCCTCGATATGTCTCCAGAGTCCTACCTCGCCTACTACCGTGGGCGGGCGCGGAACGTGGTGGTGGTGGCCGAGGATGGTCGCCGCATCGCCTTTCCGGCGGATCGGTTGCGCCCCTTTGTGACCCGCGAAGGGGTGCGGGGGCGCTTTCTGCTGGAGTTCGATGAGCAGAACCGCTTTAAAGAGATGCGCCGCGCCTAACGGGGTTAAACCCCATGGGGGTGATCGAGGGTCTCCAGTAGCGCCGGTAGTAGGCGCCGTACCGCCCGCTGCCCCTCTTCTATCGCCTCGTCGGCCCGATCAAACTCCAGCAGCCCGATGTGGGCCAGGCGTGGATTGATGAGTAGATCAGGGGGGTCGCCGGCCAGTCGGCTGCGGGTGATGCGATCCTGCATCACGTTGATACTGGAGGCGATAACATCGAATAACCCGGGTGACGGGGCCTGGCGGCGGCTCATCAAGCGGCCAAGGCTACTCTCGCCCAACCCCTCCCGCAGGTGGACCATGAACTTGCCCCAGAGGTCGTTGCTGTCGGGTTTACGGGCCTCGGAGATGGCCTCGTATTTGGAAAGGTGGCGGCCAACGATATCACCGTTGAGATTGACGGCAATGATGTAGTCGGCCCCTAGGGCGCGACCGAGGGAGACCGGTACCGGATTGACCAGGCCACCGTCGGTGAGCCACTGGCCATCGGCCCGCACTGGCGTGAATAGTCCGGGCAGGGCGATGGAGGCGCGCACCGCGTCTAGCAGCGAACCCTCTTTCAGCCAGATCTCCTGACCACTGCGCAGGGCGGTGGCCACCGCGGCATAGGTACGCGGTAGCTGCTCGATGCGGTACTCCCCCAACAGGTCGCCGAGGGCGCGCATCAGGCTCTCTCCCTCGATGAAACCGCCAGCGGCGAGGGTTGGGTCCAGCACCCGCACGATGTCGAGCCACTCCAGGGAGCGGACCCACTCCTCAAACGGGTCGAGTCGGCCGCAGCTGTAGGCCGCCCCCACCAGGGCGCCGATGGAGCTGCCGCAGATGATGGCCGGTTCGATACCCGCCTCGTGTAGGGCGCGGATGACACCGATATGGGCAAAGCCGCGGGCAGCACCGCTACCGAGAACCAGTCCAATCTTTCCTCGCATCGCCTCAGGTCGCTGTGGGCAGTGACCCGCCTCTTGGTTACTATTCCGGGAGGTCATGGTAGAGCGAATTCCCCTATGAGGCATCTCCTACGGCTGCTGCCGCTCCTTATCACCCTCTTGAGTGCCCCCCTCTGCGCCGCCGAGGCCGATGATGAGGAGTGGGCCAAGTGGCCTGAAGAGGAGGCGCAGGCCCCCGCTTTCGACGACGCACCGCTGGCCGAAGAGGTCCATCTGCCCAGCTGGTTTCGGCTCAGTTTTCTCAACCTGCGGGAAGACCTGAAGGACGCCGTTGCCCATGAGCGCAGAGGGCTGGTGGTCTACTTTGGGCAGAAGTTCTGCCCCTACTGCCAGGCGTTGATGGAGGTCAACTTCGGCAAGCCGGATATCGCCAAATACACCCGCCGCCACTTTGATGTCATCGCCATCGACATCTTTGGCGATCGGCAGGTGACCGATATGGCGGGTCAGGTGATGAGCGAGAAGGCCTTTGCCGAGCAGGAGGATACCCGCTTCACCCCTTCGCTGCTGTTCTATGACGCCGATGGCAAAGAGGCCCTGCGGCTACGGGGTTACTACCCGCCCTATCAGTTCCGCGCCGCCTTGGAGTATGTCGCCGATGGCCACTACCAGCGAGAGAGCTTCCGCAGCTACCTGGAGCGGGCCGATCCCACCTTCGCCTTTGAGGCGGGAGGGCTCAATGTGGCGGACTTCTTTAGCCCCCCGCCCTACGCCCTGGATCGCAGCCACTTTGCTGCCCAGCGGCCGCTCATCGTCTTCTTTGAACAGGGCGACTGCCACGCCTGTGATGTGCTGCATTCCGGGCCACTCGCCCATCCCGATCTCCTGCGCACATTGGCGCAGTTCGACACCGTGCAGCTCGATATGTGGGCCGATACCCCCGTTGTGACTCCAACCGGCCAGCGCACCACTGCCCGCGGTTGGGCGGAGCAGCTGGGTCTCTTCTATGCCCCGACGCTCATCTTCTTTGATGGCGATGGCCATGAGGTGATGCGAGTCGATTCGGTGGTCAAGTTGCTGCGCCTGAAGAATGTCCTCGACTACATCATCAGTGGGGCCTACCGAGCGCAGCCATTCCAGCGGTGGCGACGTAGCCAAGGGGAGGCGCAGCCGTGAGTCGATCCATCGATGAACTCATCCAGGTGATGGCGCGGCTGCGGGCCGAGGAGGGGGGCTGTCCTTGGGATCGGGAGCAGAGTTTTGCCACCATCGCCCCGTTCACCGTGGAGGAGGCCTATGAGGTGGCCGATGCCATTGAGCGGGCTGATATGGTCGAACTCAAGGGGGAGCTGGGGGACCTGCTATTTCAAGTCGTATTCCATGCCCGTATGGCGGAAGAGGCGGGGCTGTTTGACTTTGGTGATGTGGTGGCGGCCATTGTGGAGAAGATGGTGCGGCGCCACCCCCACGTCTTCGGTTCCGCCCAGGTGGCGGATGCCGAGGCCCAGACTAGCGCCTGGGAGGCACAGAAGGCGAGTGAGCGGGCGGCCAAGGCAGCAGGGCCAGCGGCATCATCGGTACTCGATGAGGTGGCCCGCACCCTGCCGGCCCTGACACGGGCGGTCAAGCTCCAGCGACGGGCGGCCCGGGTCGGTTTTGATTGGCCGGAGATCGCCGGGGTTTGGGCCAAACTGGCGGAGGAGCAGGCGGAGCTTGAGGCAGAGCTGGCGGCCGGGGGCGATAGTCAGCGCTGTGAGCAGGAGTTGGGGGATCTGCTATTTACCTGTGTCAACCTTGCCCGCCATTTGGGGTTCGATCCAGAGCAGGCGTTGCGGGGTGCCAACGGTCGCTTTGAGCGCCGCTTCCGCGGCGTGGAGCAGCGGTTGCAGGCGACTGGGCGCAGTGTCGCCCAGGCCGATGCCGCAGAGTTAGATCGCCTATGGGGTGAGGTGAAGGCGGGGGAGGCATGAGCGTCCTTGAGCGCATTTTGCTCATCGAGGATGAGCCCGATATCCAGGCCATCGCCCGCCTTGCCCTGGAGGTGGTAGGGGGGCTGGCGGTGGCCTGTTGCGATAGCGGGCGGGAGGCGGTGGCGGCGGTGCGTGAGTTTCGCCCCCATCTCATCCTGCTGGATGTGATGATGCCAGACATGGATGGGCCGGCTACCCTGAGCGCCCTCCAAGCTGACTCCCACGCCGCCCACGTACCGGTCATTTTTTTGACCGCCAAGGCGCGACCCGAGGAGGTGAGTCGCTACCGTGACTTAGGTGCCATCGGGGTGGTGGCCAAGCCATTCAATCCGATGCAGCTCTCCCTCCAGATCCGGGAGATCTGGGCCGCCTATCCCTCACCTTTGAGCTGAGGTCTGCGTCGCACATCCAAAAAATCCTGGAGAGGGAGTCGGGTTGCAAGCGTGGGCGGGGATCATGGGGCTCTGGTACTATCGGCGGCTCCAGATGCCCCGTTGGAAAAACGTAATGCGTGCTCAAGGATTTGGACACATTTTTCGCCTGTTATCGCTCCTCCTGCCCACCCTCGCCTGGGGCCAGACCGCCGTCACGGTGCAATCTTTTGCCCAGTTAGCCATCCACCCTGAGGGGAGCGCCCCGGCCACCGTCGTCAGCCTCAACGACAGCCCTATCGCGGCGGAGATCTCCGCCCCCATCGTCACCGTCACTGCCCGCGTGGGTGATGTGGTGGCCGCGGGGGCGGAGTTGGCGCGCCTCGATTGCCGCGATTTTGAGGCCAGCGAGCAGCAGGCGGAGGCGAGTGTGGAGGCGCTGGCCGCCCGCTTGGCGCTGGCCCGCTACCAGCTCAGCCGAACCCAGAGTCTGGTGCGTGGCAACACCGTCTCCGAGGAGAGCCTCAAGCAGCGGGAGGCGGAGGCCAAGGCGCTGGCCGCCGAGCAGCGGGCGGCGGAGGCCACCCTGACCCGCACCCGCCATGATCGGGAGCGCTGTATCCTGCGCGCCCCCTTCCGGGCCGTGGTCGCCGAGCGTATGGCCGGGATCGGTAGTTACGCCGTCCCTGGTCAGGCCCTCTTCCGCCTGGTGGATCTCGATCGCATCGAGGTGTCGGCTCAGGTCCCGGCCACCGATCTACCGCTGCTCCTCAATGTGACCGACTACTCCTTCCTCGCCGACAAGGTGCGCTCCTCCCTGGCCCTACGCACCGTCGCCCCGGTGGTGGAGACCCGCAGCCGCACCGTGGAGGTGCGCTTGGAGTCGACCGTGGGCAGCCTGCTGCCGGGGAGTGCCGGGCGGCTGGTGTGGCGTGACCCCAGGAGCTTCCTCCCGGCGGAGTACCTCCTTCGGCGAGAGGGGCGCTACGGGGTGTTTGTCGCCGAGGAGGGGCGGGCGCGCTTCATCCCAGTGGATCAGGTCGCCGAAGGGCGCCCGGCCCCTGCGACCCTCCCTGCTGAGGCCCAGGTGGTCGTCGAGGGGCGCTTTGCCCTCCAGGACGGCGACGCCATTACCGTTCAAAAGTGACCTATTTGCGGCCAGGGGGGCTGCTACCCACCTCCCCGGCTGCGCCGCGACGGCCGCTGAGCGGCGGTATCGCGGTGCGCTCAACCGCCTGCTAAGAGGTTTGGTTCATGCTGGCCCGTCTCTACAATCACCACGTCCTCGCCAATCTCACCTTCGTCCTGATATTGGTGCTTGGTATTGCCGCCTATAGCCTGCTGCCACGGCAGAAGGACCCCACCATCAACTTCAACTGGGTCCAGATCACCACCACCTACCCTGGGGCCAGCGCCGAGGATATCGAGAAGCTGATCACCGACCCCTTGGAGGAGGCGATCGCCCGGGTCTCCGACATCCGCTTCATCTCCTCCACCAGCCGCGAGGGGCTCTCCACCCTCCTGGTGCGCTTCGAGCAGATCGACGAACGCACCTACGACAAGCGCATCAACGACCTGCGCCGCGAGGTCCAGCAGGCGGAGAACAGCGAACTGCCGGAGGAGGCCAACTCCCCCTTCATCTTTGAGATCACCTCTGCCAATGCCTTCCCCACCGCCATCTTGGTGCTGCGCGGTCAGGCCATGGATGAGGTGTTGCGGGATTACGGCCGCACCCTGGAGAAGGAGTTGGAGCGGCTCAAGGGGGTGGAGCGGGTGGACCCCATCGGCCTACAGGAGCCGGAGTTGCAGGTGCTATTTGAACCGGCCCGACTCACCGGCCTGGGCCTGACCCCCGCCGATCTGGCCAATACGGTGAGCGCCTATTTCCGCGACACCTCCGGCGGGACGGTACAGCTGGGGGAGCAGCAGTGGCTACTACGGCTAATCGGCACCGATGAGGACCCGGCCTGGTTGGCGGCGCTGCCGGTGGTGACCGCCAGTGGCGAACTACCACTGGGGGCACTGGCGGAGGTGCAGCGAGGGCGCGAGAAGGCGGAGAACCTGGTCTATTACGACGGGGCACCGGCGCTCATGCTCTCGGTGTTCAAGAAGGCCGGTACCAATACCCTGGATCTCCTCGACAATCTGCGTGCCTACATCGACCGTAGCAATGTCGTGGCGCAGAAGAGCGGTCTGGAGATCAAGTTGGTGGACGATCAGACCGTCTCCACCCGCTCCGCCATTCAGGTGATGGAGACCAACGCTGCGGTGGGGCTCAGCCTGGTGTTCCTGGTGGCCTGGGTCTTCCTCGGGGCGCGGATCGCCCTGCTGACCACCATGGGGATCCCGTTTACCTTGGCCGGCACCTTCCTGGTGCTCTACTACAGCGGCGAGACCCTCAACAACTCGGTGCTGCTGGGGGTGGTGATCGCCTTGGGGATGTTGGTGGATGACGCGGTGGTGGTGGTGGATGCCATCTATGTGCGTCTGCGCCACGGGATGGATGCGGTCGAGGCGGGGGTTGAGGCGTTGCGGGAGGTGTTTGCGCCGGTCAGCTCCTCGGTGTTGACCACCATCGCCGCCTTCCTACCGCTGATGCTGATGCCGGGGATTTTAGGGCAGTTCATGCGTGTCATTCCCTTGGTGGTCACCATCGCCCTGGTCATCTCGCTGCTGGAGGCCTACTGGATGCTGCCGACCCATATCGGTGTGGCGCGGGTTGATCTGCGCTCGCCTGGGCGGGTGCAGCGCTGGCGCAACCGCTTTATCCACGCCATCCAGGTCAAGTACGCCCGCTTGCTAGTGACGGCGATGCGCTATCCGGTGATCCCGTTGCTGCTGGTGGCGGTCGCCTTAACAGGGGCGATCGGCATGGTGGTCACAGGCAAGGTGAGGGCCGACTTCTTCGCCATGGAGAACTACCGGCTGTTCTACGTCAACCTGAAGATGCCGGTGGGGACGCCGGTGGCCGGCTCCTTGGAGAAGGCGCGGGAGGTGGAGCAGTTGGTGCGCCAACACCTGGAGCCGGGCGATGCCCGTGGTGTGGTGAGCTACGCCGGTATGTTGTTCACCGAGACCGAACCGCTCCAGGGGGATCACTACGCCCAGATACTGGTGAGCCTCAACCCCAAGACCTCTAATCTACGGGAGGTGGATGAGGTGGTGGACTCCATGCGGGCCGCCATGCAGCAGGTGACGGGCCCCGACTCCATCAGCTTCCTCATCCTCCACGACGGTCCGCCGGTCACCAAGCCGATCAACATCAAGGTGCGGGGTGATGACTTCGACTCCATCCGGGCTGCGGTCAAGGCGCTGGAGGGGGAGATGGCGGGTATCCCTGCGATCACCGATGTCTCCACCGACGATGTGGCCGGTAACCACGAGCTGCGTCTCCGGGTGGATACCGATGCGGTGCGGCGCGCCGGCCTCGACCCCTCCCTGGTGGGGCGCATTGTGCGCCTGCTCGGTGACGGTGAGGTCGTAACCGATTTCCAGGCCCGTGGGGAGAAGGTCGAGGTGCGGGTGCAGGCGGAGCCACGCCCGCTGCGTAGTCTCGATGAGCTGCTGGCGCTGCCGGTGGCGCTGCCTGGCGGGGGCGAGATCGCCCTGGGTGAGTTGGTCCATCAGGAGACCGGCAGCGGGCGGGGCAATGTGCGCCACTACAACCTGCGGCGCGCCATTACCCTGGAGGCCAACCTAGATAAGGTGGCCATGGATACGGTCAAGGCCAACACGCTGATTCAGGAGGCGTGGGAGGATCGGCTGCGGCAGCTTCACCCAGGGGTCGAGCTGGATTTCTCCGGCGAGCTGGATGATATCAATGAGAGCCTCAACGCCATCTATGTGCTGCTCGCCCTCGGCATCGGCCTCATCTACCTCATCCTCGGCGCCCAATTCAGCAGCTACTTCCAACCGTTGATGATCATCATCACGGTGCCAATGGCCTTTGCCGGTGTGGTACTAGGGCTCTGGGTGACCGACAACCCATTGAGCCTCTACACCCTCTACGGGGTGGTGGCGTTGGCGGGAGTGGCGGTCAACTCGGCCATTGTCCTCATTGCGGCGGCCAATGACCGGTTGCAGAGGGGAATGGGGCTGCTGCACGCCACGCTCTACGCCGCACGGCGGCGCGTGGTACCGATCCTCATCACCTCATTGACCACCATCGCCGGCCTCTTCTCCCTGGCCACCGGCCTAGGGGGCCACTCCCTACTGTGGGGGCCGGTGGCCACCGCCATTGTCTGGGGCCTGGCCGTCTCTACGCTGCTCACCCTGTTTGTGATCCCGGTGCTCTTCCGTATCTTCATGGGCTGGGGACGGCTGCTCCGAGAGTGGCGGGTGCGCCGTCAGCTGCGGGGCCGTGTGGCAGGGTGATGCTGGGATCGGATTGAGGGCGGACGCCTGGGTATAGTGGACGGCCCCCTCAGGCCCGCTCTAGGGGGAAGGCCACCACCTCCGCCAGGGAGCTGGCCCCTAGGGCGACCATCACCAGTCGATCTACCCCAAGGGCTACCCCTGCGCAGGGGGGCAATCCCGCCGCCAGCGCTGCCAGTAGCCGCTGGTCCGCCGCCACCTCTGGCTGGGCTGCGGCGCGGCGGGCGGCCTGCTCGGCCCGAAAGCGGGCGGCCTGCTCCCCGGCATCACCCAACTCATGGAAGCCATTGGCCAGCTCAAGGCCGTCAATATAGAGTTCAAAGCGCTCTGCCACGGGGGGCTCCCCGGGACGGATGCGGGCGAGGGCGGCCTGGCTGGGGGGGTAGTCCATGAGCAGGGTGGGGCGACCTACCCCCAGATGCGGCTCGATGTAGTGGGTCAGTAGCAGGTCGAGCCAACCATCGCGCTCCAGTTGCAGCCCAGCCACCCCCGGATCACGCTCAATGGCGATCTGTTGCAGGGTTTCGCTGTCGCTATAGTGGGGATCGATACCTAGGTGGCGTTGAAACGCCTGGGCATAACTGAGCCGCTCCGCGGCTGTGCTGGCCAGGCCCAAGACCCGCTGTACCAGCGCCTCAACCTCGTCCATCAGCTGGTGGTGGTCCCAGCCGGGTCGATACCACTCCAACAGGGTGAACTCGGGGTTGTGGCGCCGCCCCACCTCCCCTTGGCGAAAGACCCGCCCCAGCTGATAGATAGGGCCGGAGCCGGCCGCCAGCAGCCGCTTCATGGGGAACTCAGGAGAGGTGTGGAGCCACAGGGGGTGATCCGCTACTGGACCAGGGCCCTGGAAACGGAGTTCAAAGCTATCGATGTGGGGATCGGTGGTGCCGGCGCTGGAGAGGTAGGGGGTCTCCACCTCTAACACCGCACGTTCGGCAAAGAATGCCCGGATGGTGGCCAAAATCTGGGCGCGGGCCCGCAGCGCAGAGAGGGGGGCGCTGGGCCGCCAGTCGTGGGGATCGCTCACTGCGTTTGATCTTCTTGCTGGGGGTGTTGCGGCTGGGACGGACGTCCCAGCGCGGCGGTCAGGCGGCCTCTACGCCTGGTAGTGGCACCCAACCGCCGCTGGGGTAGGCGTTACTCTTTCGCGGCGCGGGAGAGGTACTCGCCGTTACGGGTATCTACCTTGAGGGTGTCGCCAATGTTGATGAAGAGCGGCACCTGCACCACTGCCCCGCCCTCCAGGGTGGCCGGCTTGGAGCCACCGGTGGCGGTATCGCCCCGGATCCCGGGTTCCGTCTCCACCACCTTCAAGATGGTGTGGTTGGGGGGGAGCACGGTGAGGGGGGCACCATTCCACAGGGTAACGGTGCAGATATCTTGCTCTTTGAGCCACACCTTGGCGTCGGCCACCGTCTTCTCGTCGGCGCCGATCTGCTCGAAGGTCTCAGGGTGCATGAAGTGCCACTGCTCGCCGTCGTTGTAGAGATACTGCATCTCCACATCCACTACATCGGCCCCCTCCGCGGTGTCACCGGACTTGAAGGTCCGCTCGATGACGCGCCCGCTCTTCAGGTTGCGGATCTTCACGCGGTTAAAGGCCTGGCCCTTGCCGGGTTTAACGAACTCATTCTCGATGATGGCGTAGGGATCGCCATCCAGCATGATCTTGAGTCCGCGTTTGAATTCGTTGGTGCTGTAGCTGGCCATAGATTCCTCTGCTCGAAGCGTTGCCCAGAACCGGGCAAAATATCCAGATATGATAACCCGTTTCGATGACTGGAAGCACGCCCTGGCCTCGGCCGTGCGCGATCCGGCCCAACTGCTTGAGCTGTTGGATCTGCCGCCATCGCTGCTGCCCGCAGCCTTGACCGCTGGGGCCGGGTTTCCCCTTCGCGTCCCCCACGCCTACATCGCCTGTATGGCCAAGGGGGATGCCGCCGATCCCCTGTTGCGGCAGGTGCTACCGTTGGCGGCGGAGCTGGCTACGGTGCCTGGCTTTAGCACCGATCCGGTGGGGGATCTGGCCGCCGGTCGCGGTCCTGGGCTGCTGCATAAGTACCATGGGCGGTTGTTACTGGTGACCACTGGCGCCTGCGCCATCCACTGCCGTTACTGCTTCCGGCGCCACTTCCCCTATGCCGAAGAGAATGCCGCCGCGGCCGACTGGGAGGCGAGTATTGCCACCGTTGCCGCCGACCCAACGCTACAGGAGGTGGTGTTGAGCGGTGGCGATCCACTGGTACTGAGTGATGACAAGTTGGCCCGCCTAGCCGGCCGCCTGGCCGCCATCCCCCACCTCCAGCGGCTGCGGATCCACACCCGTCTGCCCGTTGTGCTCCCTGAACGGGTCACCCCCGAGTTACTGCGCTGGTTGACCGGCTCGCGTCTGCTGCCGGTGGTGGTGGTCCACGCCAACCACGCCAATGAGCTATCGGCACCCGTGGTGGCCGCATTGCTGCAACTGCGTCAGGCGGGAGTGACCCTGCTCAACCAGGCGGTGTTACTGCGGGGGGTGAATGACCAGCTGGAGAGCCAATTGGCCCTGAATCGGCGACTCTTTGAGGCGGGGGTACTGCCCTATTACCTCCACCTGTTGGATCGGGTAGCCGGGGCGGCCCACTTTGAGGTCACCGAGGGCGAGGCGCAGTCTCTGTTGGCGGGGTTGCGGCGGGAGCTGCCTGGTTATCTGGTGCCGCGCCTGGTGCGCGAGGTGCGCGGCGCCCCCTTTAAGTTGCCGCTGGCAGAGGGGGGATGGCAAAGCGGCTGAAGCCGCTACTACTCTCGTGGGGCTCTGGCAGCGTCACCTCTAGGGCGGTGCCGGCGGCCAGCCGCACCTCTATCCGCTGGCCGGCGACAAAGAGGTGGGGTGGCAGCAGCAACTCCCAACCTGCCGTATCGTCGCGGGTGGCCACCGCCACCGCCCGTTGCCACAATCCGCTACCCCGACGCGAGGCGGCGGGTTGTGGTTGGCCGTAGCAGATCCGCTCCAGACCGGCCTCTGGGCGACCATGGCTGTCGTAGCGCAGCCAGCGCACCGCCGCCAGACCACTCACCTCCCCCGAGAGGCCACGGAGTCCCACGAGATCGCCACTCTTGAGGCTCAACTCAGAGTGGGACAACGGCTGATCCAGGGCGATGCGCATCCCACTCTGGCTCATATCGCGGGTGATCCAGCGCTGTGCGTGAGTGGCGCTGTTGTCGCTGAGGGTCGGGATAGATACCGTCTCTGCCTGATCAGGGGCGAGATGGGGGGCGCGGACGGTGAAGTTGGGAGGGGTAAAGAGTGCCCCCAGGGGGGCTGGGTCACGCTGGGTGTGTAGCAGTGCCGTATGTAGGGCGGCGAGGCCGGCTATCAGTTCGATGGGGGTGGCTACCACTGCCCGTTCATCGTTGCGGGCGACCGGTTGCGCCCAGCGCTCCACCAGGGCGCGGGTTGTATTGGCCAAGCTGGGTGGGGCCTGTTGCACGAGCGGATCTAGCAGTGGCAGTACCGATAGCCGCCGCCAACCCTCTGCCGCTGCTGGTGCTGGGCTCCAACCACTGCGGCGCGGTTCGCTATTGGCGGCCAGATCAAATAGAAACTCCCCCACCTCCGGTTCGTCGGTCGGCGACCAAGGGGTTAGCGCTGCCAGGGGGGCCAGCCCCCGCAGCAGTTCAAAGAGGTGCTCCAGGTCTTCGGGTCGCAGCCGGTAGGGATCGGCCGCGGCCAGCAGTAGCAGCTGTTTGTAGCACCCTTCGATGTCGCTGCGTCCTTGGGGAGGGCGGTAGCGGCTGAGCCGGTGGTATTCAGCGCAGTCGTAGAGCTGGCCAAGCTGTTGCCACAGGTCCGTGGGGAGCGGTAGGCGGGTCTGCCAGGCGAGTAGGGCGGCCGAGCTGAGGCGGCGCACGGCGTTGAGTAGGGCGAAGGCCAACGCCTCCGGCTGCCGCTCCGCCCCCTCGGCCAGCAGAGTGGCGGCCGCGGCGGCGAAGGCGAGCGCTGCCTGCTGTTGCAGCTGCATGGTTGCCCCCGCCGCCACCAGACTCCGTTCGGAGAGCGGCAGCCCCTCCCGTAGGAGGCGCTGCCGTTGGCCGCGCTCCAGTTCGACCAGTAGCGGCCGTAAGACCAGCAGCAGGTCTAGCCGTGACCGCCACGGGAGCTGTAGGGCGTTGGCCTCCGCCAGCAGGGTGAGTAGCCGCTGCGTGGTCTGGACAGGGTTGGCCAACGGCAGATCATCAAGCCAGGCGCGCACCTGACGCGGACGCAGGTCAAAGTCACCAGGGCGTGGTGGATGCTGCGGCGGTAGCGGGAGGCGGAGGCCAGCGTAGCCCATGGCTGCGGCGATCAGTGCTCGCGGGTGGCGTGGAAGCGGACCTCGGGCCAGCGCTCCATGGTGAGGTCGAGGTTGACCCGGGTGGGGGCGAGGTAGCTGAGATTGCCTGCCCCATCCACTGCCAAGTTGTCGAACGCCTTCTTGCGAAAATCCTCCAGCCGCTTGGCATCCTCGCACTCCACCCAGCGGGCGGTGGAGACATTGACCGGCTCGAAGATGCACTCAACCTTGTACTCATCCTTGAGTCGATAGGCCACCACATCGAACTGGAGCACCCCCACGGCACCCAGGATGAGGTCGTTGTTGCGCATCGGTTTGAACAGCTGGGTGGCCCCCTCCTCAGAGAGCTGCTCCAACCCCTTCTGCAACGCCTTCATCTTCAATGGATCTTTGAGTCGGGCCAGGCGGAACAGCTCGGGGGCAAAGTTGGGGATGCCGGTGAATTTCAGCATCTCCCCTTCCGAGAAGGTGTCGCCGATCTGGATGGTGCCGTGGTTGTGCAGGCCGATGATATCTCCCGGATAGCCCTCCTCCACCCGCTCCCGCTCTTGGGCCATAAAGGTGGTGGCATTGGCCACCTTTACCTCTCGGCCGATGCGTACCTGGAACATCTTCATGGTCTGGCTGAAGCGGCCGGAGCAGACCCGCATGAAGGCGATGCGGTCGCGGTGCTGCGGGTCCATATTGGCCTGGATCTTGAACACAAAACCGGAGAACTTCTCCTCATCCGGTGTGACCAGGCGGGTCGCCGTCGCCCGCGGGAGTGGGCCGGGGGCGAAATCAACAAAGGCGTCGAGCAGCTCTTTGACGCCGAAGTTGTTGATGGCAGAGCCGAAGAAGACCGGCGTGATTTCACCGCGGCGAAACGCCTCCAGGTCAAACCCGTGGCTCGCCCCTTTTACCAGCTCGATCTCATCGCGCAGCTCGGCGGCCTGGTTGCCCAGCAGCTCATCCAGGCGTGGGTTGTCCAGCCCCTCGATCATCTCACCGCTCTGGATCTTGCCGCCATGCTGGGCGGAGAAGAGGTTGACCTGCTCGGTATAGAGATCGAACACCCCCTTGAAACGGCTCCCCATGCCGATGGGCCAGGTGATGGGGGCACATTTGATCTTGAGGATCGACTCCACCTCATCCAGTAGATCGATGGGGGAGCGCCCCTCGCGGTCCAGTTTGTTGATGAAGGTGATGATGGGGGTGTCGCGTAGCCGGCACACCTCCATCAGCTTGATGGTGCGATCCTCGACACCCTTAGCGGAGTCGATCACCATCAGTGCCGAGTCCACCGCCGTCAGGGTGCGATAGGTGTCCTCAGAGAAGTCCTCGTGGCCCGGGGTATCGAGCAGATTGATGATGTAGTCGCCATAGGGGAACTGCATCACGGAAGAGGTGACCGAGATACCGCGCTGTTTCTCCAACTCCATCCAGTCGGAGGTGGCGTGGCGTGCCGCTTTGCGCCCCTTGACGGTGCCGGCCAGCTGGATGGCCCCCCCGAACAGCAGCAGCTTCTCGGTGAGCGTGGTCTTACCGGCGTCGGGGTGGGAGATGATGGCAAAGGTGCGGCGGCGGGCCGCTTCCTGGGGGATGGGGTTCATGGGTCTGGGGTGTGGCTGCGAAGCCGAATAGTCTACCGCAGGGGGCGAGGGGATGCCTCGGCTGGCCGCGATATCCCATTAGATCATCGGCTGGTGGGTGGGCGCGGGGCGTTGGGGGTGTCTAGCCCAGCGCCCCGGGTCTGGGCTATTGGGGACTATCCTGCCATGACTTTAGCTGCCTAGCGCGCCAGCGGGCATAGAGCATGGCGCCAAAGTAGAGGCTGGTGGCCAACAGTAGCTCTAGTAATGCGAAACGCCGCCCTAATGGGTTGGCAAATAGCTCCGCGATGGCGTGGGTGAAGTAGAGCAGGGCGATCATCGAGACCCAAGCATGGGTGTAGGGGAGGCCTCGCAGCAGCCCGGGAGCGGCCAGTAGCAGCGGCAGTAGTAGCAGGCCGACCGCCAGTGGGGCGAGGAGCCCCGGTGGTGGGGCGAACCAGCCATACCAGGCGGGAATCAGTAGCACCAAACCGAGCCACCCGGCGAGGGTGGCGCGGCGAGCGAGGGCGAGTTTGTCCATCAGCCGCGCAGCGCCCCTCCAGCGATGAGGGCCGTTGCCGTGGCGGCTACCCGCCGCCCGAGGGCCCGGCAGAGCTGTTTTTCGCCCTCGGTCAGCGGTTGGTCGTTTTGGGCACCGGCAAAGTGGCTGGCGCCGTAGGGCGTACCGCCGGCGGTGGTGTGCATCAGCTCTGTCTCGCTATAGGGGATGCCCACCATCATCATGCCGTGGTGTAGTAGGGGTAGCATCATGCTGAGCAAGGTGCTCTCCTGGCCACCGTGGAGACTGGAGGTGGAGGTGAAGACGGCTCCCGGTTTACCAATAAGGGCGCCGGAGAGCCATTGGGGGCTGGTGGTATCGAGAAAATATTTCAGTGGTGCCGCCATGTTGCCGAAGCGGGTGGGGCTACCCAGGACCAAGCCGGCACACTGCGCGAGATCGGCGGCCTCTGCGTAGGGGGGACCCTGGTCGGGGATAGTGTCAGCCGTTGCCTCGCATACGCTGGAGACGGCCGGGACTGTACGTAGGCGGGCCGTCATGCCGGCCACCTCCTCCACCCCACGGGCGATGAAGCGGGCCATCTCGGCAGTGGCGCCGTGGCGGCTGTAGTAGAGGACCAGAATCTCGCTCACAGGATCTCCAATACCTTTTCAGGTGGGCGGCCGATGGCGGCCCGGTTGCCATGGATGACGATGGGGCGCTCTATGAGTTTAGGGTGGCTCAACATCGCCTCGATGAGCCCCTCCCGATCCAGGTTGGGATCATCCAGACCTAGCGCCTGGTACTCGGGCTCCTTGGTCCGCAGCAAGGCGCGTGGTTCTAGGTTCAATAGCTGCAAGATGCGCTCTAAAGTGGGGCGATCGGGCGGGGTTTTCAGGTATTCCACCACCTGTGGTTCAACCCCCTGTTCCCCCAGGAGCGCCAGTGTTTGCCGCGATTTGCTACAGCGCGGATTGTGATAAATAAGGACATCGGTCATATGCATTCGAGATCTTAGGTCCAAGCCCTTGTATTCTACACACAATCTGTGTTGACAGCCCACGGTGCGGGTGTTAGCGTCCCGCCATCTCTCTGACTGCAATTGGTGAAGGGCAGGTTTGAGAAGCCAAAGGATGAACCGGTCTCTACAGGCCTTTCTGGCGCTGGTTTTGCTGGCCTTGGCCGGCTGCGCCAGTATGGCGCCGGTGCAGGAGATGAGTGACGCCCGCCAGGCCCTCCAGGCGGCCCGGGAGGCTAATGCCGCCGAATTGGCCCCTGATATGCTCAAGAGCGCCGAACAGCATATGGAGCGGGCTGCTTGGCAGTTGGAGCAGGGCTTCTACGACCAGGCCCGTGTGGACGCCGTAACCGCTCGGCAGGAGGCGGTGCGGGCCCGTGAACTAGCGGACCAGGCCACTACTCCAAATCCCCATTGACAGGTCCCCTGTCGCATCTTTTTACCCTGTTGTAACGCCCTACACGGGCAGATCCTACCTTGATCGGGGTTCTCCCCTATTGTCTCCGCCATCGCGGTGGTGGCACCTTAACTCCCAACCTGAATGGAGAAGTTGCATGTTGCGTTGGCTTATCGTCTCCCTATTTTTTGTCTCTGCCTCCGCTATGGCGGCCCCTGACATCAGCATGACCGATCTCACCGGTAAGCAGTTCAAGCTCTCCGACTACCGCGGCAAGTGGGTGGTTGTGAATCACTGGGCCACCTGGTGTCCGCCATGTCTGGAGGAGATTCCAGAGCTGACCCTGTTCCACGAGGGGCATAAGGATAAAGATGCCGTGGTGATCGGCATCAATATGGAGGAGATTGCGGCGGCGAAGCTGAGTCGGTTTGTGGACGAGCACTTCATGACCTTCCCCGTCATCCCCAACGGTTTTGATGTACAGGCCATCGGTTCCATCCAAGGGTTGCCCACCACCTTCATCATTGATCCCACCGGCAAGCCGGTGGCACGGCGTACGGGTGGGGTGACCGCGGAGGAGATTGAGGCCTTCATTAGCAAATCCAGCTCACAGGCGGCCCCATAGAGGGCCGGTCTTCATATCCAAGGAGGACATGCATGGCCCGTCTACTGCTCTCTCTCATGCTGCTGGTTGGCTCCTTGCTGCCGGCCGCTGCGGGGGCTGCTGGTTCAGATCCCTACACCCACTTCTTCAACGAGACCTTCAATGACTTCTCTGAAGAGCTGAAGACGGCGCGGCAGGAGGGGAAGCAGGGGGTGATGATCTTCTTCGAGATGGATGAGTGCCCCTTCTGCCACTTTATGAAGGAGAACGTCCTCAGCCAGCCGCAGGTGCAGAGCTACTTCCGCGAACACTTCCTGCTGTTTCCTGTGGACATTGAAGGGGATATCGAGGTCACCGACTTTGCTGGCAAGACCATGCCACAGAAGGATTTTGCCTTTAAGGAGAATCGGGTGCGGGCGACCCCGGTGATTGCCTTCTATGATCTGGACGGCAAGGAGATCCACCGCCACACCGGCCGCACGGCCGATGCCGCAGAGTTTCTGCTGGTGGGCAAATATGTGGCGGAGGGCATCTATCGAGAGATGTCCTTTACCAAATTCAAGCGCGAAAACAAAAACAAGTAGCCGGCGCCGCCGATAGGCGGTGATCGGCGTCGCTGGAGGCCCTTTGCCGAGGGTCTCCAGCGACACGCCACCCCACCATAACCATAGAATCGAGAAGACCATGGCCAGTCCGCACCGATTCCGGTGGCGGGCCCGGCTTGCGGGGGGGATCTGGCTGGCGTTTAGTGCGCTGCCGGTTGCCGCCACCGAAGTCGAGCCGCTACCTCAGCCCCTAACCCTCGAAGACGCCTTACGTCTGGCGCAGACGAGCCCCCATCCAATGTTGGAGCAGGCCCAGGCCTCTCTAGGAGGGGCGCGCGCTGATCTGGCCCAGGCGGAGGCGCGGCAGGGGATCAATCTCTCTCTGGAGGGGCGGTTGCGCTGGGTGGAGCCGGCGGAGATCGCCGCGGATCAGGACCATGCCGATCACCAGGCGGCGCTCCGGCTACGTAAGAACCTCTACGATTTCGGGCGCACTGCCGCCTTGGAGGCGGCCGCCGACGCCCAGGTGAAGGCGGCGGAGGGACAGCTGGTGGAGCGCCACAGCGCCTATCGGGTGCTGGTGATGAGGCGCTACTTCGAGGTGCTGCTCGCCGATATGAACTACGCGCTAGAGAACGAGGCGTTGGCAGTGGCCTATGTGGATCTAGACAAGCTGCGTAATCGCCACGAGCTGGGGCAGGTCTCTGATCTAACGCTGTTGGCCAAGCAGAGTGAATATGAGGTGGTGCTTGCCCGTCGTGCCAGCGCCGATGGTGCCCGGCGCGCTGCACGCTCTCGCTTGGCCCTGGCCCTGGGACGACCGGGTGAGTTGCCGGCCGATCTCGTCATGCCGGAGCTGCCTCAGGTGGAGCGTGAAGCGGGCGACTATGAGGCGTTGCTGCGGTTGGCCCAAGAGCATAATCCAACCCTCGTTGCCCTGCGCCATCGCCTCGCTGCCGCCGAGCAGGAGGTAGAGGCCGCCCGGGCCAAGGGCCGTCCCACACTGGATGCGGAGCTGGAGGCCAGCGCCTATCAACGCGATCTAGGCTCCTACGATCCTTGGCGGGCTGGGGTGGTACTGAGCGTGCCGCTCTATACCGGCGGTAGTGTCGATGCGGCGGTGGCCCAGGCGGAGTCAGCTCGCCACCTGGCCCAGGCCAACCTGACCGAGGCCGAGTACACGGTACATCAGCAGCTGCTGGATCTATGGCTAGAGTTGCGCTCCCTGGGCAGCGCCCGTGAGGCGGCTAGGGCAGGGGAGGAGTATCGGGAACTCTATCTGGATCGTAGTCGTGCCATCTACGAGATGGAGCTGAAGACCGATCTGGGGGATGCCATGGTGCGCCTGACTGAGGCGCAGCTGGAGCAGATGCGGCGGAAGTTCGACACCGTGCTCGCCTTTGAGGAGCTGGATGCCCTGCTGGGTGTCTCGGCCGAGGGCGAAACAACAGATGCCGAAGGAGAGAACAGGTGAAGCGCGTAGCCGTAGCAGTGGTGCTGTGGGTGGCAACGGGGCCGCTGTGGGCGGCGGAAATGAACGGTAGGCTGGAGTGGAGCCGGCGGGTAGAGCTAGGGATCCCGGTCTCCGGGGTGGTGGCCGAGGTCAAGGTCCAGCCTGGCGAGCGGGTGCGGAAGGGGCAGCCGCTTGTGGTGCTCGATCTCCGTCCTTTTAAAGCCGCGGTACGGCGGGCAGAGGCACAGGTGACCCGACTCGCTGCGGCGGCGGCTGAGGCGGAGCGAGAGGCGGGGCGCGCCCAAGAGCTGTATGACCGTACCCTACTCTCCCAACATGAATTGGAAGTGGCCAACATCGCCCGCACCGATGCGGTGAGTCAGCGGGTGGCCGCAGAGGCGGGGCTACAGGAGGCCCGGATCGCACTCGACTACGCCACCCTAGAGGCGCCCTTTGATGCGATTGTCTTGGACCACCAGGTGGCCATGGGCCAATCGGTGATCTCCTCGCTGGAGAGTACCCCCTTGGTTACCCTGGCCGAAGGGGGCCAGTTGCAGCTGCGGGTGGAACTGCCGGTGGCGCAGTTGGCCGCCCTGCGTGAGGGGCAACAGCTCCCGGTCACCATCTCCGGCAACCACTATCAAGGGCAGGTGACGCGGATCGCCCTGGAGCCGCTGTCGGGAGAGGGGGAGCCGCTCTATCCGGTTATCATCGCCCTGCCATCTGCGAGCGAAGGGTTAAGAGCCGGTATGGCGGCCGCAGTGACACTGCCATGAGTTGCTGTATCCGTTGCCTTGTCTCCGGTTTGGTGCAAGGCGTTTGGTACCGCGGTTTTACCCAGGAGCGGGCGCTGGATCTAGGTCTAGATGGCTACGCCCACAATCTACCTGACGGGCGGGTTGAGGTGGTTGCCTGTGGGGAGGCCGCTGCCCTAGAGCAGCTGCAACGGCGGCTGGCTGAGGGGCCACCAGCTGCCCAAGTGGCCGCTGTGGAGTGTCAGACCATCACTGAACGGCCACCCGCGGGTTTCACCACTGGCTAAGGGCTATGCCGACTCGGCGTCCTAGCCAACCGCTTCTCTCATGCATATATCGACTGCCCCATTGCGGGGCGGTTGCCGATAGAGTGGTCACAAGCCGCCACTCTCTTCTCTCCGTTTCAAGCCTCCCACCGCGTGTGCGCGCATAACTGGCGCCCACTATCTGTGCGCACCGAAACCAATTTGCACTTTATCAGTGCCTTGCCTGGCTTTCGCTAGTAGAAGTAGCGGCCATAAGCAACTGTTTTTACAGTAAGCACAATAATGGTGCGAATTTTGCACCCATATGCGCCACTTTTTCTGCTAGGTGAGCGCTATGGAGCAAGGTTCTACAGCTAACGATGTTCTCTTCATCTTATTGGGCGCCATTATGGTGCTGGCCATGCACGCCGGTTTTGCTTTTCTAGAGGTGGGCACGGTGCGCAAAAAGAACCAGGTGAACGCCTTGGTGAAGATCATGGCCGACTTCGCCGTCTCTACCGTCGCCTACTTCTTCATCGGCTACACCATCGCCTACGGTACCCACTTCTTCAGCGGTGCCCCACAGTTGGCGGCGGAGAGCGGGTATGGGTTAGTGAAGTTCTTTTTTCTACTCACCTTTGCCGCCGCCATCCCCGCCATCATCTCCGGTGGGATCGCTGAGAGGGCGCGTTTTCACCCTCAGCTGGCGGCCACCTTCCTGTTGGTGGGGGGCATCTATCCGCTCTTTGAAGGGGTGGCCTGGAATGGTCGGTTTGGGGTACAGGGGTGGTTAAGCGCGACCTTTGGGGCCGGTTTCCATGATTTTGCCGGCTCAGTAGTGGTCCATGCCGTCGGGGGCTGGATCGCCTTGGCGGCCATCTTGCTGCTTGGTCACCGTAAAGGGCGCTACGGTAAAAACGGTGAGATCTACGCCCATCCCCCCTCTTCTATCCCATTTCTGGCGCTAGGCGCCTGGATCCTGACCGTCGGTTGGTTCGGCTTTAACGTCATGAGCGCCCAGCGCTTGGAGGGGATCTCCGGCCTGGTAGCGGTCAACTCGCTCATGGCGATGGTGGGTGGGGTGTTGGCCTCGCTAGTGGTGGGGCGCAACGACCCGGGGTTCGTCCACAACGGCCCGTTGGCAGGGTTGGTGGCGGTGTGCGCCGGTTCGGATCTCATGCACCCGCTGGGTGCCCTGGCCACGGGGGGCATCGCCGGGGCGCTCTTTGTCTGGGCCTTCACCCTGACCCAGAACCGCTGGAAGATCGATGATGTCCTTGGGGTATGGCCGCTGCACGGTCTCTGCGGCGCTTGGGGTGGGGTGGCGGCCGGGCTATTTGGTCTCACGGCGTTGGGGGGAATGGGTGGGGTGAGCCTGCCGGCGCAGCTTATCGGTACCCTATTGGGCGTTAGTGTGGCGTTGCTGGGTGGGGCGCTGGTGTACGGCGTATTGAAGGCGAGTATTGGGATCCGCCTGGGCGAAGAGGAGGAGTGGCTGGGGGCCGATCTCGCTATCCATAAGATCTCCGCTGAGCCTGATCACGACTAGTTCACCCAGGGGTGTGGGGAGCGGTGGGGGTGTTAATGGGGCCTCTGTCCACGCTTAATGGGTGGTCGCCACAGGGGTCATAGTCGCCATTTTTCCCGCTACAGTAGCGGGTTACCGCCCCTGCTAGAGGGGTGGGGAGGGTTGGGGAGGGCGGAAGGGAACACCAGCCGTTGAGCATTGGTCTAAAATGGCGCCGCGCATTTATCTACAAGGCTAGTGAGGAAAGATGCCCTCGTTCGACGTAGTATCCGAGGTCAATGGTCATGAACTCACCAACGCGGTTGATCAGACCAACCGGGAGGTGGGTAATCGGTTTGACTTCAAAGGCAGTGATGCCACCGTGAGCCAGGAGCCCGATGCCCTGGTCTTAGAGGCCGCCAGCGAGTTCCAAGTGGATCAGATGCGGGACATCCTCTACCAGAAGCTCAGTAAGCGCGGTGTAGATATCCAGAGCCTGGAGGCGGAAGAGGTGGTGATCTCCGGTACCCGTGCGCGCCAGCAGCTCAAGGTTAAGCAGGGGATCGATAAAGAGACGGCTAAGGAGCTGGTAAAGCGGATCAAGGAGAGCAAGATCAAGGTGCAGGCCTCTGTGCAAGGAGACCAAGTTCGGGTGACCGGCAAGAAGCGGGACGATCTCCAAGAGGTGATCACCCTGCTACGGGCAGCGGATGTGGGTCTACCGCTTCAGTTCAATAACTTTCGTGATTAAATCTTAAGGAGTCCCTTCCCGTGATAATGAAGCGTTTGGCGGCGGTTTCGATGATGCTCGCCCTGGCTCTGCCGGCAATGGCGGCAGAGAGTGGGGATCAGGCGGCCATCCGCGCCGCCCTGGCCAAGGCGATCCCCCAGGCAGCCCCGGATCGCATCGTGGAGAGTGCGCTTCCCGGTCTCTACGAGGTCTCCTACGGTGCCCAGATCCTCTACATCAGTAAGGATGGTCGCCATCTGCTGCATGGTGACCTCATCGATCTAAAAACAGAGCAGAACCTGACAGAGCAGAGCCTCGCCCAGATTCGGCTTGGTATCATGGCCCAGCTGGATGAGAAGTCGATGATCATCTATCCGGCCAAGGGCGAGACGAAGCACGTGGTCACCGTCTTTACCGATACCGACTGCGGTTACTGCCGCAAGCTCCACTCGGGGATGGCGCGGATGAACGAGCTGGGGATCGAGGTACGCTACCTCGCCTTCCCACGGGCCGGCCTCGGCAGCCCCTCCTATAACAAGGCGGTCTCGGTCTGGTGTGCCGATGATCAGAAGGCAGCGATGGATATCGCTAAGGCGGGTGATGAACCCCCTACCAAGACCTGCGATAACCCGGTTGCCGACCACATGCAGCTGGCGCGCACCTTCGGTATCACCGGGACCCCCTCCATACTGCTGGACAACGGCGACCTGCTGCCCGGTTATCTCCCGCCAGAGCAGCTCCTCAAGACCCTGGATGAGCGGGCGGCCGCCACCCAGAAGACCGCTATGAGCGGCGGCTGAGGCCACTTCGCTGGCTCGGCCTGCCCGCAAGCGGCAGGCCGAGTGCTAGGTGAGGGCTCAGTGCAAGGCGTTGAACATCTGGCTGCGATAGCGGCTCACCAGCTCCCCCTTACCCCCCAGCAGCTCGAACACCTTCAACATCCCCGTGCGGCCGGCATCGTTACCAAAGGTGCGATCACGCCGTACCAACTCCAATAGCTGCCTCAGGGCCTCCTCAAACTGCCCAGCGACCACATGGCGGGCTGCCAGCTGGTAGCGGGCTGCGCTATTTTTGGGATCCTCCGCCACGGCACGCTCTAGCTCTGGCAAGGAGGGGGCGCCATGGGCCGAGCGGCCAAACTCCAACTGGGCCAACAGCGTGGCAACCTCAGGCCGCGCACCCACATCGGCCGGTAGCGCACGCATCAGCGCCTCCGCCTCTGCAAAGCGATCTTGGGCGACCAGCAGCTCCGCTTGACCCACCAAGAGGCGGGAATTTTCGGGTTCCCGCTCCAACCAGGAGGTCAGCAACGCCAGCGCCTCCTCCCCCTTGCCTGTCTGGGCCAGCCCCTTGGCGGTGGCTAGGGCACGATCAGACTCCCGCTCTATCCAGGCGTCGATGAGAGGGCGGATGGCCGATTCTGGTTGTGCGCCCATGAACTGATCGACGATCTCTCCGTGGCGCAAGATGAGAACGGTAGGCACACTGCGTACCCCATACTGGGTGGCCAACGCCTGCTGCTCGTCTATGTTGACCTTGGCCAGAATGAACTGACCGGCGTACTCCTCGGCTAAGCGGGTGACCACCGGCAGCAGCATCTTGCAGGGGCCACACCAAGCGGCCCAGAAATCGACCATCACCGGTACGCGGTGGGAGTTGGCTACCACCGCCTCGGCAAAGTTTTCGGCGGTTGCATCGATCACGTAGTGGTTATCAGCCATTTGTATTCCGTTCGTTGCTTGCGGATCCGAAAACCAATCTGGGGATGGGGAGGGGATATTCAAGGTGGGAACCGGTTCACCCTATCGTTGGGTGCAGTGGCGCAGAATTCTGGCAAATCGTAGGGGAAGTCCTTAGCATCATGCGATCGGGAGGAAGCCGAGGATGACAGCGCTGCTTACCATGTCGGTTGTAGTAGAACCTGACCGTCAGCGTCTCGCCCGCTTGGTGGGCGAGGCGGTGCGGGCATTGGGTGGCAATCTATTCACCATCGCGCCACGCCTGGAGGGGCTGATGGCGGCGGTGCGGGGTAGCTGTGAGCGCATCCAAGGCATGGTCAACGTCTCTCTCTGTCTGGAGGGGCGGGAGTTGGTGGCGCGTTGCGGCAGCCAGCGTATGGGGTTGTGTCGGCTGTTAGAGCTGCCATGCGATAACGATCTCGATCGGCTGGCCCAGGCGCTCCAGCGGGCCAGCGAGGTGGCAGATCCCTCCCTCCTATTGGCCCGCAACCGGGCAATTGGCGATGAACTGGAGCGGGCCAAGGAGCGAGCGGCCCGAGAGCTGGCGGAACTGGAGCGAGATCTGGAGCAGAAAAAGGTGGAGCTGCTGGAGTCACTGCGGCGGGCCGAGACCGACGGCTTGACTGGCCTCCTGAACCGGGCCGCCTATGATCGGCGCCTCTACGAGTCGGTCGCCCGCGCCTCTCGGCAGGGGGAGCCGTTGACCCTGGCGCTGCTGGATCTCGATTACTTCAAACAGATCAACGATACCCATGGTCACCAGTATGGCGATGACTACCTGCGGCGGATGGCGGGGGTCATGCGTGCCAACACCCGGGCCGATGTGGACCACCTCTGTCGCTATGGGGGCGATGAGTTTGCCATTATCATCCACGCTCCTTTAGTGATCGCAGAGCGGGTGGCCCAACAGGTGTTACAGGCGATGGCAGGTCAGGTCAGCATCGGCGTGGCCCAACTCGCCCCTGGTGAGGGGGCCGATGATCTGGTGATGCGGGCCGATGGGGCCCTCTACCAGGCCAAGCGGCGTGGTCGTGGTCGCGTCTCCAGCGCTGCGCCGCCCATCATAGGGTTGGAGTGTGCTGTCTAGCGCCTGTATGCAGAGACGTTAGATGGTGCGGCTGTTGCTTGAGCAGCCGGCGGCCGGCCTCAGCGGCCAGATCCTCGTTCGCACCCGGCTGCGGGCAGTGGCCCAGCGGATTGGCTTCTCTGCGCTGCAACGGGAGCAGTTAGAGCTAATCTGTACCGAACTTATCACCAACCAAGCCAAGTACGCGGCGGGCAGCGGTCTCATCCAGATCTGGGAGTGGTGTGGGGAGCCTGCCGCCATCGATCTGTTTGCCCTCGATTACGGCCCCGGGATACCCGATCTTGCCAATGCCTTGGCGGACGGTTACACCACCGCCCACACCTTGGGGCGTGGCCTGGGGGCAATCTCCCGCCTCGCCCATGAAAGCGGGATCTACTCTCTCCCGCAGAGGCCTGGGGTCGCTGATGCCTGGCATGGGGTGGCCATCTGGGCTCGATTTTATCTGCGACCGCGCCAGCGGCAACCCTTTCAAATCGGGCTGATGCTACGTGCCTATGGGGATGGTCCCCATAATGGTGACCTGATCTGGCCACTGGCGGAGCAGGGGCGCTTGCGCTGGATTCATGCCGATGGCTTGGGGCACGGTGCCCCAGCGGCCCAGGCGGTGGCATCCCTGCCAACGCTGCTGACCAGCGATCTCTCTCTGCCGGCCCTACTGGCCCGCATGAGTCAGGCGCTGCAAGGGGGACGGGGGGCGGTGGCCATGGTGGCGGAGCTGGATCCGCTGGCGGGTCGGTTGCAGGTGTGTGGGGTGGGGGATCTCGCTGGTGCGGTGATCTCGGGGGAGGGGCGGCTAATGTTTAACTTCCCGCCCGGGGTGCTCGGTCACCAGCATCGCAGCTTCCATCCGCAGCAGTTTAGCGTGGCCCCTGGGGCGCTATTGGTCACCAGCTCCGATGGCCTGCGGCGCAGTTGGGATGATATGCAGCTACCGGGTCTCTCCGCGCTCCATCCGCAGCTGGTGGCCTATGTCCTGGGTAACCTGCTGGCCCGTGTGGGTGATGATAAATCGGTCTGTGTGGTGCGGATGCCGGCCAATACCCAGGCGGCAGGTTAGGGCTCCATCTGAAGATAACGATAGGCAAGAGGCAATGGAGAGAAAGCAGCGTCCAACGGTCGTCAAATCGACCCATGAGATCCTGATCGACCAACTCAAGACCAATCTTGGCCACCTCTCGGCGGTGATTGAGGAGCAGGGCAAGGCGTTGTTTGTGGAGGCGGGGATCTTGGGGGCCCAGGATGTACATGAGTACACCTTGGAGTTCCTGGAGCTGTTTGTCATGTGGTTGCAGGCCGGTAGCCGCATCGGCGCACGAACCCCGGAACTGGCCGCCTTGGAGCAGTTCTTCTCCGGTTTTGCCCGCCAGCTCCAGATCCGCGGGGCGCGGCTGGAGACCTTTGTGCGCTATGTGCAGTCGTTGCAGCGGGTGCTCATTGAAGAGCTGGAGGAGAGCGAGCAGTACAGCTTCGAGCAGTCGCGTGAGGTGTTGTTATTACTGGCGCGGGTCTTCAACCAGCTGGTGCTCGACGTATTCCAGGCCTATCTGCGGGAGAAGGAGCAGACCATTGAGCTGCAACAGGAGGAGCTGCGCCAGACCTCCACCCCCATCACTGAGATCTGGGATGGCGTGCTCACGCTACCCATCATCGGCAGTCTCGACTCCTCACGGGCGATGATCGTCATGGAGAAGCTGCTGACCCGGATAGAAAAGGAGCGGGCGCGGGTGGTGGTGATGGATGTCACTGGCGTCCTGGCCATCGACTCGCAGGTCTCCCACTATCTCATCCAGATGGTGCGGGCCATCGGTCTGATGGGGGCGGAGGCGATCCTCACCGGGATCCGGCCAGACATCGCCCGCGCCCTCACCAGCCTCAATATCGATCTCGGTAATGTCACCACTCGCGGTACCCTCTCCGATGGCCTCAAGGAGGCGTTCCGCCGGCTCGGGATAGAGGTGCGGGTGGTGGCGCGTGAGTGAGGGGATGCACCTCACTCCCATTGGGGATGGGGCGCTGCTGCTAGAGCCGGGGGTGGCGCTCGATCCCAGTGAACCAGATCACTATCTCACCACTATCTTGGAGTTACTGGCGGAGCGGGGCTGCCAACGGCTCATCTACGACCTGCGCGAGTGCGTGGTGGTCGATGAGATCTACTATGGTTGGCTGACACGCCTCGCCAGTGCCTGTCGCATCTGCGGCGTAGAGATGGTGGTGGCCAATGTCCAACCGGCGGCGGCCTACACCTTAGCTCGACGCCTCAGTGACGATCCCCCATTTCGCTGCTTCCTTGATGTAGATCGAGCCCGTTGTGGCTGATGTTCACAGTGTTCGTGCCATCAGGATCGCATCTTCCCGCCCCTGGGGGCTCGGGTAGTAGCCGCGGCGCATCCCGATCTGATCAAAACCGAGCTGCTGGTAGAGGGCGAGGGCACCGGGGTTGGAGGGGCGTACCTCCAGAAAGGCGGTGTCGGCGCGGTGGCGACGGGCCAGATGGATGAGATGTTGCAACATCCTGCGGCCGAGACCGCGGCGCTGAGACTCGATACGGGTGGCAAGATTGAGGATGTGGGCCTCGCCCGCCCCGACCGACATGATGCCGTAGCCGACAATGGCCTGCGACTCCTCCCACACCCAGCAGCAGTAACCCACGCGCAGGCAGTCCTCAAAGATGCCAGAGGTCCAACCAATGGGATAGAGCTGGCGCTCTAGTACCATCACAGCGGGGATATCCTCCCGCTGCATGGGGCGTAGAAACGGTTCGTCCAGGGGGCCACTCACGGCAGGGTGCCCCCTTGCTCCAAGAACAGCTTGCGGGCCAGCTTGAGATCGGCCCAGCTCTTACGCTTTTCACCGGGGGAGCGCAGTAGATAGGCGGGGTGGTAGGTGACCACCAGCGGTGTGCCGGTGACCGGCTCGGCAAGCTGCTGGCCGCGCAGGCGGCCGATGGGGCGATCGGTGCCGAGCAGGTTTTGGGCGGCGATGCGGCCGACACAGAGGATGATCTTGGGGCGGACAAGGGCTATCTGTCGCTGTAGATAGGGGAGGCAGTTGGCCACCTCCTCAGGGCGTGGGTCGCGGTTTTTGGGGGGGCGGCACTTCAGGACATTGGCGATGAAGACCCACTCCCGCGGCAGGCCGATGGCCAACAGCATGGCGTTGAGTAGTTGGCCCGCCTTGCCGACAAACGGCTCCCCTTGGGCATCTTCATCCGCCCCGGGGGCCTCCCCCACCACCATCCATTGGGTCTGCCGGTTGCCTACGCCGAACACGGTCTGGGTGCGGTTGGCCACCAACTCGGGGCAGAGGGTGCAGGGGCCCACGGTGGCCGCCAGCTCCTGCCACTCCATACTGGCGATAGCCTCGGCCGGTGGGGCCGTTGTCGCCGCGGGGGCCGTCGTTGCCGCTGCGGGGGCGGGAGGGGGCGCCGCAGGGGGCATTGGCTCCGCGGCCTTCGGCCGCTGCCCAGAGAGGATGGCGCGGGCCGCAGCAACCCCGCTATTGGCCGCTGGCGGTGGGGCGGCGAGCGGCTCGGCCGGCGGTCTCTCCTCCGGTTCAGGTGCCGCGTTCGGCTCCGCCGTCCGCTCACCCCAGACGGTGATCCCCATCTCCTGTAGATAGCGAAACCGTCGCGGATCCATCTAGCAGTGCTCTCTCGGACCGGACTAGATTTCGGGGGCCTGCGGATGGGCGCGCTGGGTGGGGGCCAGCAGCTTGTTGAGGGCATTGACGTAGGCACGGGCGGAAGCGATGACGATATCAGTATCTGCCCCCTGGCCATTGACGATGCGGCCACTACGCTCCAGACGTACCGTTACCTCCCCCTGGGCGTCGGTGCCGGTGGTGATGTTGTTGACGGCGTAGAGCAGGAGTTGGGCCTCGCTCTGGACAATGCTGTCGATGGCCTTAAAGGTGGCATCCACCGCACCGCTGCCACTCGCCTCCCCCTCCCGCTCCTCGCCGTCGAAGAGCAGAGTAATGCGGGCCTGGGGGGTCTCGCCGGTCTCAGAACAGACCTTGAGGGCGATGTGGCGGATCCGTTCGTTGACGTTGGCCTCAAGATCGCTCTCGGTGACCAGCGCCTGGAGATCCTCATCAAAGATCTCATGCTTTTTGTCCGCCAGCTCTTTGAAGCGAGAGAAGGCGGCGTTGAGCGCCTCTTCAGAGTTGAACTCTATCCCCAGCTCGGTCAGCCGGGTGCGGAAGGCATTGCGTCCGGAGTGCTTGCCCAGCACCATGCGGTTGGCGCTCCAACCCACATCCTCGGCCCGCATGATCTCGTAGGTCTCCCGCGACTTGAGCACCCCATCCTGGTGGATCCCCGACTCGTGGGCAAAGGCGTTGGCGCCCACAATGGCCTTATTGGGCTGCACCGCAAAGCCGGTGATACCGGAGACCAAGCGGGAGGTGGGGACGATCTGGGTGGTATCGAGATCGACATGACAGGGGAAGAGGTCATGACGGGTACGCACCGCCATCACGATCTCTTCCAAGGCGGCGTTGCCGGCCCGCTCGCCCAGGCCGTTGATGGTGCACTCCACCTGGCGGGCGCCGTTGAGGACCGCGGAGAGGGAGTTGGCCACCGCTAGGCCGAGGTCGTTGTGGCAGTGGACAGAGAAGACCGCCTTGTCGGCGTTCGGGGTCCCCTCAATGGCGCGGCGCACCGTCTCGCCAAACTGGTGGGGCAGGTTATAGCCCACCGTATCAGGGATATTGATGGTGGTGGCGCCGGCGTCGATCACCGCTTCGAAGATGCGGCAGAGGAAGTCTATCTCGGAGCGGCCGGCGTCTTCGGCGGAGAACTCCACGTTATCGGTGTATTGGCGTGCCCGTCGCACTGCCCGCACCGCCTGCTCCACCACCTGGTCCGGCGTCATCCGTAGCTTGTGCTGCATATGGATAGGGGAGGTGGCGATGAAGGTGTGGATACGGGCCGAGGCCGCCTCCCGCAGCGCCTCACCGGCCCGGTCGATATCCTTATCGAGGGCGCGGGCGAGACCGCAAACGGTGCTGTCGCGCACGGCGCGGGCTACCGCTTGAACGGCCTCAAAGTCACCCGGGCTGGCGATGGGAAAACCCGCTTCAATCACATCTACCCGCATCCGTTCCAGCGCCTTGGCGATGCGCAGCTTCTCTTCGCGGGTCATGGAGGCGCCGGGGCTCTGCTCGCCGTCGCGCAGGGTGGTATCGAAAATGGTGAGCTTGTCTGTCATGTCGGTCTACTCCTCGCCGGGGCGCCATAATAGCTGAAAGGGGCTGGAGGGTGACCGGCTGGCCCACCTCCCGTCGCCTTTGGGGATTACTCCTCTGTCAGATCGTCCGCCTCACCCGCTTGGGCGGGGGGGGCCTCATCCTGGCTGCGGCGGCGGCGCTTACGGATGAGTAGCAGGGTGGTGACCAGACCAGAGAGGGCGTAGCCGAAGAAGGCGAGGAATAGCACCTGCGGCGGATGGATGGAGATGAGTACAAAGGCGGCCACCACCGCCAACAGGGCGACAAAGGGGACGCGGCCGCGGAAATCGAGGTCTTTAAAGCTGTAGTAGCGGACATTGCTCACCATCAAGATGCCGATGGTGAGGGTGAGTAGGGCGGCGGTCACTTTGATGCTGCTGCCCGCCACGCCGGCATCCTCCATCACCCACACCATCCCAACGATGATGGCGGCGGCGGCGGGGCTGGCAAGGCCCTGGAAGTAACGTTTATCTGCGGTCCCCACTTGGACATTGAAGCGGGCTAGACGTAGGGCGGCGCCAGCGGTGTAGACGAAGGCGGCCAGCCAACCTAATTTTCCTAGTCCCACCAGGGCCCACTCATACATCACCAGCGCTGGGGCAACCCCAAACGACACCATATCGGAGAGGCTGTCATACTCGGCTCCGAAGGCGCTCTGGGTGTTGGTCATACGGGCCACACGACCATCCAGGCTGTCTAATACCATGGCGATGAAGACCGCCACTGCCGCGGCCTCAAAGCGGCCATTGATGGCACCGATGATGGCGTAGAAGCCGGCAAATAGTGCGGCGGTGGTAAACAGATTGGGAAGCAGGTAGATGGCGCGCCGGCGTGACGCCTCGGCGCCATTCTCAGAAGACGGGGGCGACAGGGGCGATTCCATAGGTCTGTGGTGTTTCCCGCAAGAGGGTGGGTCAGTGTAGAGGCGGCAGAGTGGCGCTCACAAGCTTTTTGCCCGGTCTCCACCAGGGCCACAGCGGGGGGAGTCCCCCCGCTGCCCACTTAGGATGTTGCCGTGCTCTGGAGGCCCTGCAAGGGCCTGGGTGAGCAGGGCGGTTTAGTCGTGGTGGTGGCCATCGGGGCCATGGACATGGCCGTGGGAGAGCTCCTCACTGCTGGCATCGCGCACCTCGATCACCTCAACCTCAAAGTTGAGGTTGACCCCCGCCAGCGGGTGGTTGCCATCGATGGTGATGCGATCGCCATCGACCTGGGTGATGGTGATGACAATCATCTGGCCCTCACCTGACTGGGCGTGGAACTGGTCGCCGGGGTTGGGCTCTGCCTCGCCAAAGGCGGAGCGCGGCACGACCTGGGTCAATGACTCGTCGCGCTCACCATAGGCATCCACCGGGGCGATGGCCACGGTGAATTTGTCGCCGGCGCTCTTACCCTCCAGCGCCCGCTCCAGGCCGGGGATGATGCTAGCCGCGCCGTGGAGGTAGGCGAAATCGCCGCTCTCAGAACGATCGATGATAACCCCTTGATCGTCGGTCAAGGTGTAGTTGAGGGTGACCACCTTCTGCTGTGCAATCTGCATGAATAACTACCTTCGGTTGGGATGGGTATTGCCAGCGCCGCGGTGGCGGGCAGAGGCACGGTGCTAACCGCAGCCCACCATCCTAGCATAGCCCCGATCGCCCCTCGCCTGGAGATCTCACCTAGGCCTTGGTTACGGGGGGCTTGGCCGGCAGTGGAGGATTGCCGGTAGTGGGTTCGACAGGGGAAATCGCGCCCTACTGCCCCCATGATCGCCTTATCTATGGTGGGTGTCGCCGGTAATCCCATCATCTTATGACCCGTCGAGGAGGCCCCATGTCTACCCCAGTGATCCGTACTGCTATTCCTAAGCGCCGCTATCAGTTAGGCGAGTTCCTTATCACTGTACTCGGAGATATCGAGAGCGGGGACCGCATCCCCTACCGCTATATCTTCGCCGTGGGCCGTGAGCTGGAGTCACACCCAGGACTCTTCATCTCGCTGGAGGAGACGCGGGGAGAGGAGCTGGCCCGAGGGCCATTTCGGCTGCGCCTTAGCATGGCCGAGGGGGAGCAGGTGCTCGGATATGGTAATCAGTGGCGGGAGCTGGATGCCTTCGTGGAGGAGGCGAGCCACGTGGTCAAGCGTGTGCTCAACCTCGACGACGAGGTACCCTATCGACTGGCGTAACAGGGCTGAGGCGTCAGATGAGATGGAGCGTGGCTGTTGGGTTGGGGGTGCTGGTGCTCTTCTCCAGCGCGGTGGGTGCCGCCAACTTCTATAAATGGGTGGATGACAAAGGGGTGACCCACTACAGCGCAGAACCCCCGCCAACGGGGCGGGAGGGTCAGACCCTAGAGGTGGATCCCAACCACAACGTGACCCCGTTTGCCCCCGCCCCTGACCTGGGCGAGGCGGCGCCCAGCCGGGCGCCGCAGAAGAGGGTGGTCATGTACTCGGCTGCTTGGTGCGGTGTCTGCAAGCGGGCACGGGCCTACTTCAAGGCGCAGAAGGTGAAGTTCACAGAGTTCGATGTGGAACAGAGCACCCAGGGGCGTAAGGCGTTTCAACGCCTCGGTGGCCGCGGTGTCCCACTTATCCTGATTGGTGAGCAGCGCATGGTGGGTTTTGATCCAGCTCGTTTCGAGCAGATGCTGAAGAACTAGCGAGGTGGCAGGTGGCAGGTAATTTTGAGGTGGTGATGAACGGGGTGTGTGTCCCTGGGCAGGAGCCGGCAACGGTGCGGGCTAACGTCGCTCGGCTGTTCAAAACCACCCCTGATAAGGTGGCGGCGCTCTTCTCCGGTCAGCTGGTGGTGATCAAGCGGGGCTTGGATGAGGCGACGGCCGTTAAGTATCAGGCGGCGCTGCGTCAGGCCGGGGCGATGGCGCAGGTACGCGAGGCGGCCCCTCAACCGTCACCGGCCGCTTCACTCCCCACCAGTGGTGATGGGACGATGACCATCGCCGAGCCAGGTGCCATTTTGGCCACACCGAGCGAGGTGGTGGCGCCGCAGTTTGATCTCAGCGCCTTCTCTGTGGCTGAGGTCGGCGCGGTGTTGGCGGAGCCAGAGGTGGTACCTGAGGTGACGTTCGATCTCTCGGGTATCGCAGTGGCCGAGGTGGGGGTGCTCCTCAAGGAGCCCGAGGAGGTCCCGGAGCCGGTGATTAGCCTGCCCCAAGTGGAGATCGCGGAGCCGGGGGCCATCTTGGCGGAAGAGGAAGAGGTGGTGCCTTTAGTGGTGGACGTCAGTGCGTTCTCCATGGCGGAGCTGGGGGCGCAGCTGTCGGAGGAGTCAGCGGTACCTGAACCGCAGATTGATATCAGCAAACTGGGTATCGCGGCGCCGGAAGAGCACTGATGTAATGATAGGCCGCCCCTCATAAGAGAAAGGGGCGGCGCTGAAATCTTAAAATTTTCTTAAATCTTAAAGATTTCTTACCACATCAGGTCATCGGGGACCTGATAGGCCGCATAGGGATCCTCTTCTGCCGTCTCGGCTCCGCCTTTGGGGACCGCCAAGATGACTGGGTAGTTAGGATCACGTTCGAGGATCTTCTCGCCGATGGCACCGGGGATCAGTTCATGCCGGCCATTGAGACGGGTAATGGCAAGGCGACCATTGGCCAGCTGTTGTTGAATGGCCTCAGTCACATAGAGTCGCTTTACCTTGCTACCTTCAACAAAGTTGAAGGTGATCTCCCCCTCGGTTTTCGTTAGGCGGTGGGTCTCGATGAGCTGGCGGATCTGGGCTGCAACGGCCTTCCGCTCCGCCTGCTCCTGCCGCTGCCGATTCAGCTCCCGGTCCCGGGCGACCTTCTCCGCCTCTAGTTGGGCCCACATGCGCCGCTCCTCATCCTGTTCCGGAGTGGGGGGGGCGGAGCGCTTCTGCTTGTTTTTCTGCCGTTCCTGCTGCGATACCTGCTTGGCGCGCTTCTCGTTGACGATGCCGAGCTTGAGCAGTTGGTCTTTCAGCGAGTTACCCAAAACATCTCTCCTGCGGTCTTGGCGTGCTTACACAGTTTAACCTGGAATCTTCCAGCCACTCCCCAGCCTCTGGCTGTTTGGCCTGCCTGCGCCCCCTTGGGGAGGGTTGCGGATGGCCGATTTGACTGTGGAATTCTGGCAAGTTTCCCCTCTTTGCCGGTGCCAGGGGATCCCCCTATGGCGCCTGTGGCATATCGATGAGCGATGTATGACCTCGCTCACACTGTCCTGGTTCGGGCGTAGCTTTTGCGGTTATTCTAAGTAGACTGTTTCACTCCAGACCGCCCGCGAACTGCCTGTCTGCCCTTAGCGAGAGGCGGTCGGAGGATGAAATAAAGAATAAGGGGCGAAGCAATGTTTAAGCTGTTTGGATTGAATCGGTTATTCGAGCGCGGCGGGGATGAAGGTGATGCCGACGCCAAACCCAGGGAGCCGGTCCCCTCCCGCCCTCGCCTGAAACCCAATCCTGGTACTACCATCCTCATCATCGACGACTCCAAGACCACCCAGGTGGTGTTGGCGCGAATGCTCAACGCGCAGGGCTACCAGACGGTGGCGGCCTATGACGGTGAGAGTGGGTTGGAGCTGGCGCGTGAGCATCGGCCGGCGGCTATCTTTATGGATGTGGTCATGCCGGGGATCACCGGCTTTCAAGCCACCCGTAATCTTCGTAAGGATCCCGATCCCCACCTGGCCCACACGCCGGTCATTATCATGAGCGGTAATCAGCAGGCTACAGAGCAGTTTTTCAGCGTCAAGATCGGTGCCAACGAATTCATGCTCAAACCGTTCGCGGAAGATGACGTCTTCAGCCGTCTGGAGCGGTTGCTTTACCCCAGTGCCCATAACGATAGCGATCAAGAGGAGAGCTCTACCCCTATCGGCGCGTCGTGAGTAGGCAGTGAAGCCCCACTCCGCTGGGTTGGGTATGGGGTGGTGGGCGAGGATGGGGCCGTGGCAAGAGGGTGTAGGTTCTGCGTAGCCGGTCACGGAATGCGCGTGTTGTCGGGCGCATTCTCTAACCAAACTCTCTTAGCCGGAGTCCCGTCCGTGAGCGAAAAAAGATTTCAGGTCAGGTTTACCGGGTGCCTCAAGCCGGGCTTGAGTCGGCAGACCGTGCTGAGCAATTTGGTGCTGGAGACCGGCCTGCCAGAAGAGCGGCTAGACAACCTCTTTGCTCGCGGGGAATCCCTGGTTAAGCGTTGCGAGACGGCGACCGAAGCGCAGCGCATTGCCGATAAGTTTACCCGGGCAGGTGCCACCTGCTTGGTGGTGGACACCCAGGCAACGGGGGACTCAACCACCGGCAAGAGCATGTTCAGCAGCCTGCTGCGCGCCATCACCCCCGGCGGCCGTAAGGGGGATGAGGCCAGCTCCTCCACCTCCCGAGCGCGGTAAACCCACCCCCCCCAAGGGGGTTCCCATACAACGCCCCAGGGGGCTTAGCCCCCTGGGGCGTTGTTCATTTTGGCCGCCCCCAATGTTCTTCAGCCGGGGATTGGCATGGCTGGATAGGGTGGGCGCTGGTCGGCACCGCCCTTTACTCCGCTGGGGTGTAGCCTAGGTTGGGCGCCAACCAGCGCTCTGCCTCTGTGACTTCCAGCCCTTTGCGGGCGGCATACTCCTCCACCTGATCGCGGTCGATACGGCCTACAGCGAAGTAGCGGGCCTGGGGGTGGCTAAAGTACCAGCCACAGACCGACGCTGCTGGGTGCATTGCCTTCGCCTCGGTCAACCAGACGCCGGTGTGGCGCTCAACCTCCAGGAGCTGCCATAACAGGTCCTTCTCCGTGTGATCAGGGCAGGCCGGATAACCGGCGGCAGGGCGGATCCCTTGATACTCTTCCGCCACCAGCCGGGCCACCGTCTCGGCCTCGGGTTGCGGCTGCCACTCACCCTCTTCGTAGCCCCAATCCCGTCGCCGTACGCGGGCGTGCAGCAGTTCGGCAAAGGCCTCCGCTAACCTATCTGCCAGCGCTTTAAGCATGATGGCGCTGTAGTCATCGTGCTGCTGTTCAAAGTGCTGGAGGTGGGGCTCAATACCCAGCCCAGCGGTGACGACGAAGCCACCGAGGTAGTCCACCACCCCAGCCTCCCGTGGTGCGATGAAGTCGCTCAGGCAGAGCTGGGCCTGGCCTGCTGGCTGCGCCTTCTGTTGGCGCAGGTGGTGGAGGGTGGTGAGGAGGGTGGCGCGCTTCTCGTCGCCATAGAGCTGGATGTCATCTCCCTCACTGTTGGCCGGGAATAGCCCGAAGACGGCGCGGGCGGTGAGCCAGCGCTCGGTAATGATCTGCTCCAGCATTGCCTGGGCATCGGCAAACAGCTTGCGCGCCTCCTCCCCCTTTTGGGCATCGTCGAAGATCTGGGGGTAGCGACCACGCAGCTCCCAGGTATGGAAAAATGGCGTCCAATCGATGTAGGGCACCAGCTGTTCAATGGGGAGCTGATCGATCACCTGTACGCCCAGGCGCTGCGGTACCGTTGGGCTGTAGTGGGCCCAGTCGATGGCCGCTTTCTGTCCCCTGGCCTGGGCGAGTGGGATGAGCGGCGTCGCACCGTGGCGTGCCGCATAGCTGCTGCGTACCTCCTGATATTCGGTACGTAGCTGCTCGATAAAGGCCGTGCGGGTGTTGTTGGAGATAAGGTTCTGGGCCACCCCTACCGCGCGGCTGGCATCCTTCACCCACACCACTGGGGCGTCGTAGTTGGGCTCGATCTTGACCGCCGTATGGGCCTTGGAGGTGGTGGCGCCACCGATCAGCAGCGGCTGCTTGAAGCCGAGCCGTTGCAGCTCCTTGGCGACGTGGGCCATCTCCTCCAACGATGGGGTAATGAGTCCGGAGAGGCCGATAATATCGGCCTCTTGGCGCTTCGCCTCCTCCAGAATGGTGGCGGTAGGGACCATCACCCCGAGATCAATCACCTCGAAGTTATTGCACTGGAGCACCACCCCGACGATGTTCTTGCCGATGTCATGCACATCGCCTTTCACCGTGGCCAAGAGGATGCGGCCGGCGGCGCGGCGGCCCGACTGTTTCTGGGCCTCGATGAAGGGGATGAGATAGGCCACCGCCCGCTTCATCACCCGTGCCGACTTCACCACCTGGGGCAGGAACATCTTGCCCTCACCAAACAGGTCGCCCACCACATTCATGCCCGCCATCAGCGGACCCTCGATCACCTGCACCGGATCGCCCAGCTCTATCCGCGCCTGCTCGGTATCCGCCTCGATGTGGGTGTCGATCCCTTTGACCATGGCGTGTTCGATGCGTTTAGCCACCGGCAGCTCACGCCAGCCATCGCTCTGCCGCTCCGCCGTAGCGCCGCTGCCAGTTTTAAACTCCGGGGCCACCTCCACCAGCCGCTCCGTGGCGTCTGGGCGGCGGTTGAGTACCACATCCTCTACCCGTTCCCGGAGGGCTTCCGGTAGCTCGTCATAGACCGCCAGCTGTCCGGCATTGACGATGCCCATGGTCATGCCGGCGCGGATGGCGTGGTAGAGGAAGACGGCGTGGATCGCCTCCCGCACTGGATTATTACCGCGGAACGAGAAGGAGACGTTGGAGACGCCACCGGAGATCCCGGCATGGGGCAGGTGGTGGCGGATCCAGCGGGTCGCCTCGATAAAATCGACCGCGTAGTTGTCGTGGGTCTCGATGCCGGTGGCGACGGCAAAGATGTTGGGATCGAAGATGATATCTTCCGCCGGGAAGCCCACCTCCTCCACCAAGACCTGGTAGGAGCGTTGGCAGATCTCGATCTTGCGCTGGAAGGTGTCGGCCTGACCCTGTTCATCAAACGCCATCACGATCACCGCAGCACCATAGCGGCGCAGCAACTTGGCGTGGTGGATGAACGGCTCCTTGCCCTCTTTGAGAGAGATGGAGTTGACGATCCCTTTGCCCTGGGTGCATTTCAGCCCCGCCTCGATGATCTCCCACTTGGAGGAGTCGATCATCACCGGCACGCGGGCGATATCAGGCTCAGCGGCCAGCAGATTGAGGAAGGTGACCATCGCCGCCTTCCCATCCAGCATCGCCTCATCCATGTTGATGTCGATCACCTGGGCGCCGTTCTCTACCTGCTCACGGCAGACCGCCAGCGCCTCAACAAAATTGCCCTCTAGCACCAACCGCTTGAACTTGGCCGAGCCGGCTACGTTGGCCCGCTCGCCCACATTCACAAAGAGTGATTCAGGGGTGATATTGAGCGGCTCCAGGCCGGCCAGACGGCAGGCCGGCTGGAGGTTGGGTCGGGGGCGCGGTGGCAGTGGGGTGATCGCCTCTACCATGGCGCGGATGTGGGCCTCGCCGGTGCCACAGCAGCCGCCGATGATGTTGAGAAAACCGGCCTCGGCCCATTCGGCCAACTCCCGCGCCATCGCCTCCGGGGTCTCATCGTAGCCGCCAAAGGCGTTGGGTAGACCAGCGTTGGGATGGGCGGAGATGTAGCACTCGGCGATATTGGATAGCTCCTCCACATACTGCCGCAGCTCGCCGGCACCCAGGGCGCAGTTGAGACCGATGGCGAGGGGGCGGGCGTGGCGCAGTGAGTTGTAGAAGGCCGCCACGGTTTGGCCGGTGAGGGTGCGGCCGGAGGCATCGGTGATGGTGCCGGAGATCATCACCGGCAGCCGGATCCCGCGCTCATCGAAGAGCACCTCCAGGGCGAAGATGGCCGCCTTGGCATTCAGGGTGTCGAAGATCGTCTCGATCAGAATGGCGTCGGCACCGCCATCGATGAGGCCACTGGCGGCCTCGACATAGGCGCTCACGAGGTCATCGAAGGTGATGGCGCGGAAGCCCGGATTATTGACATCGGGCGAGATGGAGGTGGTGCGATCCGTTGGGCCAAGCACCCCGGCGACGAAGCAGGTCCGCCCCGCGGTGGCGCGCTCCTGCTCATCACACGCCTCCCGCGCCAGCTGGGCCGAGGCGCGGTTGATCTCGTAGACGTAGGCCTCCAAGCCGTAGTTTTTCATCGCCACGCGGGTGGCGTTGAAGGAGTTGGTTTCGACGATATCGGCCCCTGCCGCCAGATAGCGGCGGTGGATCTCCCGCACGACATCGGGGCGGGTAAGGCAGAGTAGGTCGTTGGCCCCCTTCAAGTCCTTGGGCCAGGTCTGGAACTGCTCGCCGCGATAGTCCTGTTCGGTGAGTTCAAAGGATTGGATCTGGGTACCGGTAGCGCCATCCAGAAAAAGGATGCGCTGAGGTAACAGAGAGGCGAGCAGCTGACCGCGCTCGTTGGTGTATGCCGCTTCCATGGTGATGGGGCCGAGGTTGGTAAAAATGGCGTGAATTCTAGCACGCCGATCTATTTCCTCTCGGTGTTTGCCCAGGATCAGCGCTGGCGCGGTCGTCGCGCCGGTGCCCATAGTGGCACCTCGCGCCGTTTGAATAGCGGTATCAGCACCACCCCTGCGAGGAAGCCGCCGATGTGGGCCAGCCAGGCCACACCGCCACCAGCGCCCTCACTCAGGAGGGAGCTGCCCACCTGGATTGCGAACCAGACCCCAAGTACCACCATCGCTGGGAGATAGGGGGTGTAGATGAAGAGGCCTATGGGGATGGCGACGAGTACCCGGGCCCTGGGGTGGAGGAGAAGGTAGGCCCCCAACACCCCGGCGATGGCGCCACTGGCGCCAATCATGGGCACAGTGGAGTTGGGATCGGGCACCATCTGGGCGATAGCGGCTACGACCCCGGTTAGTAGGTAGAACAGCACGAAACGGCCATGACCCATCGCCTCTTCAACGTTGTTACCAAAGACCCAGAGGTAGAGCATATTGCCGAGCAGGTGGAGCCAGCCGCCGTGGAGGAACATCGCGCTGAAGAGGGTGACCACCGGCGGTACGCGATAGAGTTCCGGCGCCAGCTCGGCACTGCCTGCGAGGGTGGCCGGGATCATCCCTAGACTGAAGGTGATCACCTCCTGCTGGGTGGTGTCGTGGCTGATCTGCCAGAGAAAGACGAGGCTACAGGCGGCGATCAGGATCAGCGTAACGATGGGGGGGCATTCGGTCGGATTGTCGTCATAGAGGGGGATCATGGCGGGATTTTAGCCGCAATTGGTCGCTGCTGGTGGAGTGAACTACCGGCACATGATCTTGCCCGGCCGTGGGGCAAAAAAAGGGGGCGCATTAGCGCCCCCGGGTTCCCACCGCCCACTAACTCTTCGCCATTAGCCCGCTTGGCGTTCGTTCCACTTCTGCGCCTCGCTATCCCAATCGTCGGTGCGGACGTAGGGGTTCATGCGCGGGCTAGAGATCATGTTGGGATCTATTTCGATACCGATACCTTCAAGGAAGTTCATCAGGCCGATGCGCTCGATCATCTCGCCAGTGCGCTCATGCTCCAGGGCGTTTTCGGCAAAGAAGTCGATGGTGTTCTGGGCCAGCTCCTCCAACTGTTCAAAATCTTCGTCGCTATCGAGCTTCATGAAGGGGACGATGACGGTCCCCATCAGGTCACCGATCTTGAGGGTGCGTTTGCCCCCCATCAGGATGGTGACACCGTGGTCATCCCCCGGGGAGAGCGCCCTGGTCATGACGTTGATGCAGTGCATACAGCGCACGCAGTTCTTGTTGTCCACCGCCAGGGTGTCGTCGTCGTTGAGCGACAGCGCCCCGGTAGGGCAGCGGGTGATGACGTTATCAATGACATATTTGCGGCCTCTACCGGCCACAAAGTTCTTCACCTCGGCCTGGTCCACCTTCATGTCGTCGCGCCAGGTGCCAATGACGGCCATATCGGCCCGCTGGACCGAGTTCATGCAATCATTGGGACAGCCGGAGACCTTGAACTTGAACTTGTAGGGCAGTGCCGGACGGTGCATGTCGTCCAGGAACTTGTTTACCAAGGTGCGGTGGATACGCTGCTCGTTGGCGCAGGAGTGCTCGCAGCGGGCCGCACCGACACAGGACATGCCAGTACGCACGGCCGGGCCTGCGCCGCCGAGGTCGAAACCCATCTCGTTTAGCTCATCGAAGGCCGGTTGCACGTTCTCGGTGGAGCAGCCCTGGAACATGATGTCGCCAGACTGGCCGTGAAAGGCGATGAGGCCCGAGCCATACTTCTCCCAAACATCGCACATCTTGCGCAGGGTCGCGGTGTCATAGTGCATCCCGGCGGGTGGTTGGATGCGCAGGGTGTGGAACTCGGCCGCCTCGGGGAACTTCGGCTTCTTGTTCTCGTCAAGGAGTTCGGTAAAGCGGGGAATGACGCCGCCGCCATAGCCCACTACGCCGACGGTGCCCCCCTTCCAGTAGCCCTTGCGGGTCTCATAGGAGGTCTCCAGCTGGCCCAGTAGGTCCTTCATCATGTCGGCGTAGGGCTTGCCCTCGTCATTGGCAAGGCGCTTCAGGCCGGTGACGAAGCTCGGCCAGGGGCCACTCTCCAGCTGATCGAGCATTGGGGTGTTGTGCATCTTGGTCGCCATTCTCAAAGTCTCCCGTCTTTACCGCAGTGTCTTGATCGAGGGGGATCGCCGGAGACGCTGCTCCAGGCATCAGTGGGCGGATCTATCCGCGGGTCTTAGATTCGCTCTACTTAGTAGAGTAGTTTGGTGGGTTATTGGCTGCAAGCGCTCCTCCCCCTCCCGTTTGGGATAGGCGGCGCGACCAAAAGAGAGGTTGTCCTAGGGGCGGTCACGACCGGCATAGTGCCTGCCGTAGGCAGGCAGCGGGCGGCCGAGTCAAAGGGGGTGGAGAGGGCATGGCGGTATTTGGCAGGGAGTTGCGTCTCGGATATCGGCGGGAGGATCTGTTCGATCTGGTGGCGGATATCGAGCGCTATCCCGAATTTGTACCGGGTTACCGCGAGGCGCGGGTGGTGGCGCGACAGGCCGGACAGTTAGAGGTGGTACAGCAGGTAGGGCTGGGTCCGCTCCGCTTCCAGCTCCACACCGTGGCTGAGCTGGAGCGTCCCCACCGGGTCGATGTGCGTTCCTATGGTAACCCCCTGGCCGATCTCCACATTGGCTGGCGCTTTGCCTGCCAGGAGGGGCTGTGCCTACTCAGCTTCAGGGCCGACTACCGGCTGCACGGTGGGCCGCCGGCACTCCTGCTGGAGCGCTGGCTGGGTCAGTTGCATGGCCGAGTAGTGGATGCGTTTGCCAGCCGCGCCCAGGCCCGCCTAGTGCGGGGGCGGTGCGAATCATGAGTATGCGGTTCTCGGCCGGTATGGTGGTGGTGCGACGCGAGCGGGAGGGGTTCCGCTTTCTGATTCTGCGTGCCTACCACAACTGGGACTTCCCCAAAGGGGGGATGGAACCAGGCGAGCAGCCACTCGACTGCGCCCACCGCGAGGTGGAGGAGGAGACCGGCCTCACCCAGGTGAGCCTGCCGTGGGGTGAGGAGTTTATGGAGACCGGGCCCTATGCCCGCGGCAAGGTGGCCCGCTACTACCTGGCATTGACCGACCAAGCGGTGACTGCCCTCCCTATCAACCCTACCCTCGGGCGCCCTGAGCACCATGAGTTTCGTTGGGTCGATGCCGATCGGGCCCGCGCCCTCCTACCAGCTCGGCTCCAGCCGGTGCTGACTTGGGCCTGTAAGCAGTTGGCACTGGGGGGGCGCTAACCCGTAGGTGGGGTCGGGGCAGGGCGTCTCCTGGCCAGCAGACCGGTGGTGGAGACGCGGATCTCATAAGTGGCGGTGGTATCGACCGGCACAAAGGTGGCGGAGCCATACTCGGCGTCATAGAGCCAGACCAGCGCCGGCAGGCGCCGCTTGAGGGCCGGCAGGTCCAGCGTTGGGGCGCTGGTGAGCGGGTAGACGGTGCGTGGTCCATTGCGCTCTGCCTCCAGGTCATGGTAGCGGCCGGTCACCCGATCCAACTCATAGACGGTGCTGAGCCCTAGCAGTTGGGCAAAGTAGTGCCACTTGATGATATAGGCGTCGATATAGAGCTGATCCCCCGCCAGCTCAAACTCCTGTTCACGGCCATCCGGGAAGCTGAAGCGGGCAGCGAAGCGGCCCGGGCCGAGGGGGCGGGTCTCCACGGTGGCGGCTAGCTGCTCCTGGGTCAGGGCGCGGTAGCCCTGCTGACCGGCGCCCAACACCCCCAATACGCCCAACAGCAGTAGTAGGGGGAGGCCGACGCCAAGGCGCAGGGTGGCCGCCCAGAGGCGGCGGTGGCGTGCCGCCACTACACCGGCCCAAAAGGCCCCCAGCAGTAGTAGGGTGGTGGCCAGGGCGGTGGCGAGCAGAGGTAGGGGAAGCGCCATGCAGATTAGACCGTCACGTCGATATGGTGGGCTGGAGGGGGGGCGGCAGACTCCTCCTCCGCCGGAGTTGGAGGCGGCTCCTCTGCGGCCTCTGCCGCCTGGGCCTCCTCTGACAGGATGAGCTGATCCTGGGCCTCGTGTTGCTGCTGCTCCCGCTCTTCGGTTTCATCCACAGGCCGGCTGGCGGCCACTGGGGTGGTCGGCTCCAGGGGGCGGCCGCGGGCCGTGGAGGCTAGGCGCTGGAGGGCGGCATCGTCACTGGTGGGGGTGATCTTCATCTCCTACCTCGTCGATGGTGGTGGCTCCACTGCCCCAGCGCTCTAGGGTGGCGGGTGGCGTGGGCGGCATTCCGTCGGGCGGCATCGACTACAACGGTGGCGAGTCACGTTTTTTAGACCATAATCCCCTGGCCGCGTTAGATCCACTACCGCGCCCGTCACGTTTTGTCTGGGGGGGCAGGTCACGCCTCAGTGTGGCAGTTGGCGTACCATGGCCTGCGTGGCGCCATCGAGTTCTCTCCGCGGTAAGATCCCATGCTCTGGCTTAAACATCTACACATCACCTGCGCCGCCCTCTCTGCGACCCTCTTTCTGTTGCGTGTGGGCTATCGTTGGCACACCGGACGGCCCCCAGCCACCTGGTGGGGGCGCCGCCTGCCGGATATGAACGACAGCCTATTACTGCTCACCGGGGCCACCATGATGGTACGCCTGGGGTGGTGGCCATGGGTGGTGCCTTGGCTTGGTGCCAAGCTCCTGGCCCTGGTGGTCTATATCGCTTTGGGGGCCATCGCATTGCGGCGTGGCTCCCTGCTGGCGGCAGCAGCGGCCATGGCCACCTTCGGCTACATCGTCGCGGTGGCCATCACCCAGCAGCCGCTGCCTTGATGGGGCGCCCAGCGTTCGCCAAACCCCCTGACCATTGAGTACCCTTGGCGATTGGGCCGCCCGCACCCCCTATGCACAACCCCGATATCGTCTTCTATATCTTCCTTATCTTCACTGGGGCCGCTGTGGCCGCGACCCTGGCCCTGGTGGCACGCCAGTCGCTGCTGGTGGCCTATATCGTGCTCGGGGCGGTGTTGGGTCCCTACGGGGTGGGCTTTATCGATGAGCCGGAGCCCATCCGCCAGATCTCCCACTTCGGTGTGATCTTCCTGCTCTATCTCCTTGGGCTCAATCTCCACCCCCAGAAGTTGCTGGCCCTCATCAAGGAGACCACCTTCATCACCCTGGCCAGCTCCTGCATCTTTGGTGCGGTAGGGTTGGCCGTGGGGTTGGCGTTTGGCTTCAATTGGGCAGAGGCGCTGGTGATCGGCGCCGCCGCCACCTTCTCCAGCACCATCATCGGGCTGAAACTGCTACCCACCACCGCGCTTCACCATCAGCACACCGGCGAGGTGATCATCTCTATCCTGCTGCTTCAGGATCTCATTGCCATCGTATTGCTGCTGGTCCTCCAGGCCTTGGGCGGGGAGGGGGGCGGTCTCTGGGGGGATCTGCTGAAGATGGCCTTTGCCCTGCCGGCCCTGCTGGGGTTCGCTATCGGTTGCGCCAAGTGGCTGCTGATGCCGCTATTTATGCGCTATGACACCATCCAGGAGTACCTATTTTTGGTGGCCATCGGTTGGTGCCTGGGGGTGGCGCAGCTGGGCCACCATCTCGGTCTCTCCCATGAGATCGGCGCCTTCATCGGGGGGGTTGCCCTCGCCACCAGCCCCATCTCCACCTTCATTGCCGAGAGCCTGAAGCCACTCCGAGACTTCTTCCTCATCCTCTTCTTCTTCTCCCTCGGGGCCACGGTGGATCTCTCCATGGCGGGAGAGGTGCTGGTGCCGGCACTGTTGCTGGCCGCGGTGTTGTTGCTGGTCAAGCCGCCGGTGTTTGAGCGGCTATTGCGCAAAACGGGGGAGGGGGGGCGTATCGCCCGTGAGATCGGGGTGCGCTTGGGACAGGTCAGTGAGTTCTCTCTATTTGTGGCGGTGTTGGCCCAGGAGACCGGGCTCATTGGCGCACGTGCCTCCTATCTCATCCAGCTCGCCACCCTCGCCACCTTCCTCGTCTCCTCCTATTTCATCATGCTCCGTTATCCCACCCCCATCGCGGTGTCGGCGCGTCTGCGGCAGGATTAACCCGGGGGCGCTGCGGGGAGTAACAGGAGGGTGGCCACGCCGCTTAACAGGGCGATGGCCAGGGCCAGGCTCACCCGCCGCGCCATACTGCCGCCGACGATGGCGATCACCATGGCCCCCTTCATCATGGTGTTGACCGCGGCAGCAAGGAAGATACCGCGCACGGCGATCTCCTCGGCCAGTCCATCCCGCGCCATGCGGGCAAGGGAGAGGGTGATGGCATCGACATCGCTCAGGCCAGAGGCGGCGGCCAGCAGATAGATCCCCGCGGCCCCAGCCCAGCGCTGCGCCATCTCACCGAGTAACATCACCGCGGCGAGGAAGGCGCCCAGTTTGAGGGCGGCGCCCAGTTCAAACGGGTTATTGAGCTGCAAATCCTCTGTCTTGGCACTGCTGCGGGTCCCCTGGAACCAGAGCAGTGCCACCGCCGCATAACCGACTAGGGCGGTGACACTGAGGGGGAGCAGGAGGGGGGCCACCAGCGCGGGATTGACCACCGAGACCTCCAACAACATGCGCGGAAACATGGTGGTGGCGGCCACCACCACCCCGGCGGCCAGTAGGGGGTGGAGTGCCGGTTTGAGGGCGCCGATACGGGAGAAGCTGAGGGTCGTGGCGGTGGAGGAGGTGACACCGCCAAAGAGCGCGGTGAGCCCTAGGCCGATGTTCGGACCGGCGATCTTGATGGCGAAGTAACCGACAAACGAGATACTGACAATCAGTACCACCAGCCACCACAGGGTATAGGGGTTGAGTGCCCCGCCGGGCCCGTAACCCTGGTTGGGCAGTACCGGCAGCAGTACCACGGAGATGAGTAGGAGCTTCAAAACGGCGAACAGCTCCTGCTCCTCCAGCCGCTGGATCCAGCGGTGCAGGATCGGTTTAGAGCCCAACAGCAGGGTAACAATGACCGCCACCGCCGCTGCCAGGGTGGTGAAGCCGGGGCGCAGCGCCAAGGCGCCGAGGGCGAAGGTGATGAGTCCGGCCACCTCAGTGGTGATGCCAAACTCCCGCCCCTGACTGCGGGCGTGGACCACATGGCCGGTGATGAGCAGTAACACCAGGCCCAAAAAGGCGAACCCCAACAGGAGGGTACCCAGCTCCACCGCCAGCTCGCTCCAGAGGGCGCCGAGCACGCTGATGAGGGCGAAGGTGCGCAGGCCGGCTACCCGCGTCCCCTCCTGGGCCTGTCGTTCGTGCCAGCCGCGCTCCAGGCCGACCAGTAGGCCGATGGCGAGGGCGACGGCGAACCGTTGCCAGATCTCCATGCGAAAATCGTCCACCCAAATCGAGGTAAGAGAAGCTTCATCTTGTCATGAACTGGAAAAAACTGCTGCAACCGCGCCGTATCGCCCGAGCGGTTGGGGAGGTGGTGCTACTAGTGGCCCTCTTCTTCGCCATCTCGGCCTTTCAGACCCGCTCCATGGCGAGCGGGCCCGCCCCGGCCCTGGCCGGGGAGCTGCTTGATGGTGGCCACTTTGACCTGAATCAGCTACAGGGACGCCCTGCGGTTATCCACTTCTGGGCTACCTGGTGTGGGATCTGCCGCCGTGAGGCGGGCACCATCCGCGACCTGGCGGTGGACCACTCGGTCATCACCGTGGCGATGCAGTCGGAGCGGGCGGAGGTAGAGCAGTTCCTGCACCTGGGGGGTGGCCGCTATCCGGTGCTGCTGGATGAGTCGGGGGAGCTGTCGCGCCGTTTTGGGGTGCAGGCCGTCCCCGCCACCTTCATCCTCGATAGCAACGGCACCATCCGCTACGCCACGGTCGGTTACACCACTGAACTGGGTTTACGCACACGGCTCTGGTTGGCCGGGGGCTGAGCTGCCCCCTTGTCGGGATCATGCCCTAAGGGGTGGGCATGTCCGACAACGGGGGCTAGTGGGAGGTGGCTGGGGACAGGTAACCTGCTGGAATCCAAATGTAAATATGCTCGGCATGAATTGTGCTTGCACCGCGCCGCCAATTCCAACCATAGGCTCGGGAGGGTCAGTCATCATGTCAGTGCTGGATAGCTACGAGCAGCAGGGGCTGCTATTCAACGTCAACTTCAAAGAGAAGGCCGGCGGCGATATGGTGGCCTATCGCGGTGAGCTGGTGATCAAAGAGGGTGAAGTGGCCGACACCCAGGGGCGGCGCAAGCCACCCGTGGCAGTGATGCGCCACACCGTGATGCTGGCTGAAGGGGATAAGCTCAAGCTGATGGCGGGCGCCCTCGATCAGCTCGACCTACTGCCAGCCATCCTCGAAAAGTATCAGGCCGACCTCGCCCCCGGCGCCCAGGTCTACTTCTATACGGTCAACGCTGCCAAGCCGATGGTCGTGACCCTGGAAGGGGTCAATGTGGTGGTGGTGCCGATGATAGAAGGGGTGGTCTGGAATGAACTGGCCGATCTGACCGGCTTAGAGAAGGCCGATTTCAAGGGCCAATCCTCCGGCGAGAAGGTGACGACCCTATACAAGGCGTTGACCAGCGAGACCCCCAAGCATGAGGCGTTGGCACTCGACGCCGCCCTTGCCTGCACCGTAGCAACGAAGCGCGAGACCCGCGGCGCAGTCTGAGCCGCGAGGTGCGAGCGGGGTCTCCCCGCTCGCACCCTATAAAATTTCACCCTCCCCCTCCCAGTACTCTACCCCCTCCGCTAGACGGCCAAAGAAGAGCAGATCCGCCTGCCCATCGACGCGGCCCGGTGCCTGCCCGGCGATGACCCCGAATTTGGCCGAGTCGGGATAGAGACACACCTCTGGGTGTCGCATGGTGCTCACCGCCAGATAGCGCAGCTCCTGCGGTGAGTCATTGAAGATCTCGTGGGGCTGATCGCGTCCTGCGGGTAGGGCGACGAAATCCCCTGCCCGGAGCGGATAGTTACCGTCCGCCAGCCGCAAGCTCCCACGCCCCTCCAGCACGAAGACCATCTCCTCATTCACCAGATGGGCGTGGTAGGGCCAAGCGCTCTTGCCAGGGGGGACGACCGTCAGACGATAGCCCAGCTGGTCGCCGCCGATGCGGTTGGCAATGGCGGCGTGGCGGGCGGCAAAGCGCTCTCCGTGCTGCTGTTCAGTGAAGGTGAGGGCATCCAGATTGAGAATGGCGGGCGGCATGGGGGCTCCATGGTCTTGGGGGGGAAGGGGCTATTCACCGGCGCGCTCCCAGACCCGTCCAGCCCTGACGGAAAAGCCGGTCCGGCATGTGCCGATCTGGAGAGACGCTCCGCCGTAGTATCGAGTTGATCCTGACGATAGCCACCAGCGATCGACGAAGCTAGGCAAGGGGCGCCCCCGCTTTTATTAAACACAAATAGGCACTGCAATGACCCCCTGCGGTGCCTAAAAAACCCGGGCGACGCCATCCCCTGCTCGATGAATCACATCTTGACATCTCAACGTGCGCTTCTAAAATGCCGCACTCAATTGTTCCCACCACGGCGGCCCTCCGCCCCCAACCGACTAGAGGAGGAGTTCATCATGCTTACCATTCGGAGTTTTTCCGCGTAGCCTGCCCTCTATGCAGTCCTGGGAGGCGCGCACCTTTCGTCTTCCAGGCTGAACTCCTCTTCTGCGGAGAAGGCCCTGGATGACGTCTGCATCCAGGGCCTTTTGCATTTCATGGCCCTGACTTTTTCAGTTCGTCCCCGGTGGGGACGAAAGGGAGTGTCATGCCTGTCAAGATGACCCTTAACAAGGGCCAGGTGCCGGTGAAGATCTACACCGATGAGATCGAACACTCGGCGCTCAATCAACTGATCAATGTTTCACAACTGCCGTTCATCCATCACCACGTGGCCGCGATGCCCGATGTCCATTACGGCATCGGGGCCACGGTTGGCTCGGTGATCCCCACCCGCGGCGCCATCGTGCCGGCGGCGGTGGGGGTGGATATCGGTTGCGGCATGAATGCGGTGCGTTTGTCGCTCACCGCAGAGCGGCTGCCCGATAGCCTGCGGCGGGTGCGCTCCGCCATTGAGGCGCAGGTGCCGGTTGGGTTCGAGCAACACAAATCGGATCGGGCCCGCGCCTCTACCATCAAGGCGCTCTCGGTGGGGTTGGATCGCATCATCGGTAAGCACCAGAAGTTGCGGCGCAACCGCAAACCCTATCAGGCGTGGGTGCGCCAGCTCGGCACCCTGGGGGGTGGGAATCACTTCATCGAACTCTGTCTCGATGAGGCCGGTGCGGTGTGGGTGATGCTCCACTCGGGCAGTCGTGGGGTGGGCAATACCTTGGGTCAATACTTCATCGCCCTGGCGCGACGCGATATGGAGCGCCAGCAGATCCATCTGCCGGATAAGGATCTCGCCTACTTCACTGAGGGCAGCGAGCACTTTGACGACTACGTGGAGGCGGTGGAGTGGGCCCAGTCCTATGCCTTGGTGAATCGGCAGGAGATGATGCGTCTGGTACTGGACGCGCTGAAGCGGGAGTTACCGCCGTTTGAGGTGACCCGTGAGGCGATCAACTGCCACCACAACTATGTAGCGGTGGAGCATCACTTTGGTGCCCGGGTCTATGTCACCCGCAAGGGGGCCATCCGGGCCGGCGAGGGGGAGTTGGGGATCATCCCCGGCAGTATGGGGAGCCGCTCCTACATCGTGCGGGGCAAGGGGGAGCCAGAGTCGTTCTGCTCCTGTGCCCACGGTGCCGGTCGGCGTATGAGTCGCGGCGCCGCCAAACGCCGCTTCACCAGCGATGACGTGGCGGCCCAGACCGCTGGCATCGAGTGCCGCAAGGATAGCGGGGTCATCGATGAGATCCCGGCGGCCTATAAGGAGATCGATCACGTCATGGAGCAGCAGAGTGATCTGGTGGAGGTGGTCCACACCCTGCGCCAGGTGGTCTGTGTGAAGGGGTAAGGCGGGCCACGGCTCGCACGCCTTAGGCCAATGGGGCGGGCCGCCGAGGGATCGGCGGCCCGCCTTTTTTATGGGCTCGGCTCCCTTTGGGGGCGACCGGCGGCCACCTGCTCCAGGGCCACCTCAATGGCGTAGTGTAGGCTGCCGACATCGGCCCGCCCGCTCCCCGCCAACTCCAAGGCCGTGCCGTGATCGACCGAGGTGCGGATGATGGGTAGCCCCAGGGTGACATTGACCGCATGGCCAAAGCCGGCCCGCTTCAGGACTGGCAGCCCTTGGTCGTGATACATGGCGAGCACCGCATCGTAGCGGGCGGTGGTGTCGGCGAGAAAGGCGGTATCGGCGGAGACCGGGCCGTGGAGATCGAGCCCTTCATCACGCAGCTGCCCCAAGACCGGCCCTATCACCTCGATCTCCTCCCGCCCCAGATGGCCCCCTTCACCGGCGTGAGGGTTGAGGCCGCACACCAGCAGGCGGGGATGGGGGAGCCCAAAGCGCTCTCGCAGGTCGTGGTGGAGGACGCCGATCACCTCCTGCAAGAGGGGGCGGGTGATGGCATCGGGTACCGCCCGCAGTGGCAGATGGGTGGTGGCGAGGGCGACCCGTAGGCCCGGGGTAGCCAACATCATCACCACCCTGCGGGTAGCGGTGAGATCGGCCAAGAATTCGGTGTGGCCGGTGAAGGAGACCCCGGCGTCATTGATGACCCCCTTGTGGACCGGCCCGGTTACCAGGGCAGCGGCGAACCCCTCGCGGCAGAGATTGACGGCACGGCGCAGGCCATTGAGTACATATTTGGCGTTGCCGGGGTCGAGCCGGCCCGCCGTGGCCGTAACGCTGAGGGGGAGTGGCAGTAGGGTCAGTTCACCGACCCCGTTGGGGCGTGGGGCGCTGGCCGGGGAGAAGGGGCGCAGTTTGAGCGGCAGCCCCAACTGGCTTGCGCGGGCGCTGAGGAGATCGGCATCGGCCACCGCTACCAACTCATAGGGGCGCGCCTGTTGGGCGAGTTGGATGCAGAGATCGGGACCGATGCCGGCCGGTTCGCCGGGGGTGACGACAATACGTTGGGTCATGCCTGAGGATAGTTGAAGGTAGGGCTGGGGGCAGTGGGGAGGGACGGGCCCTCCCCAGTGGAGGCTCACCTTAGCCCTCCAGGCGGTACTCCACGTAGGCCTCGTCCCGCAGCTGCCGCAGCCAGGTCTCGGTCTGTTCATCGATCTTGCGCTGGCGCAGCAGCTCCTGGGCCTGGGCCCGCTGCTGCTCACTGGCGTCCTGCTGGCGGCGCCGCTGGATCAGCTCCACGATGTGCCAGCCGACCTGGCTCTTGAAGGGGGCGCTGCGCTGGCCGGGATCCAGTTTATCCACCGCCTCCTGAAAGGCGGGCACAAAGTCGCCAGGATTGGCCCAGCCGAGGTCACCCCCTTTGACGGCTGAACCGGGGTCTTCGGAGTTGCTGCGTGCCAGTTCGGCAAAGTCTTCGCCAGCGTCGAGCCGCTGTGCCAGCCGTTCGATGCGGACCTTGGCCTCACCATCATCCTCATCACCGCTCTTGATCAAGATATGGCGGGCGTGGGTCTGCACCACGGTGCGTGCCGCCTGCTCCCGTTTGTCAGCCAGCTTGAGGATGTGAAAACCGGAAGAGCTGCGGATGGGATCGGCGATCTCGCCCGGCTGCATCGACTGGACGACCTTGACGAAGGCGGTGGGGAGCTGGCCACTCTTGCGCCAGCCGAGATCTCCCCCCTGGAGGCTGTGGTCGTCACCGGAGTAGGCCACCGCCATCTGGCCGAAGTCTGCCCCACCGCGCAGCTCCGCCACCACCTGTTTGGCCTTGGCCGCCGCCTCCTGTACCTCGGTCGGGCTGGCCGCCTCGCGTACCGTGATGAGGATATGGAGCAGGTGGTACTCGTTGTCCTGGGGCTGGGCCGACTCCAGCAGCTGATTCACCTCCTGCGGGGCCACGGTCACCTTGCTGTCGATGACGGCATTGCGCAGACGGGCGATGGTCACCTCGTCCCGCACACTCTCGCGGAAGCGGGGGAAATCCATCCCATCGCGGGCCAGGACCTCGCGGAACTGCTCCAGGGAGAGCTGGTTCTCGGTGGCGATGGCGGTGAGTACCTGGTTGACGGTCTCATCGTCAACCCGGATCCCACGCCCCTTGGCCTCCGCCAGCTGGAGCCGTTCGAGGATGAGGCGGTCCAGCACCTGCCGCCGCAACTGCTCCGCGGAGGGGGCGGCAGTCTGCTTGGCTTGCAGCTGACGGGTGACCAGCTGGATCCGTTCATCCAGCTCCAAGGCGGTGATGACGTCATCGTCAACTACCGCGACGATACGGTTCAACTCGTTGATCTTGGCCGCCATAACAGGCCCGGAGAGGGCCGTCAGGGCGAGGGCCGCAGCGAGGAGGATGGCTCTCATGGTTGGGTTGTTCTTCCGGTTCGAAAGGGGGTACGTGCGGATCAGCGCAGAATACCACGCTCCAGTTCACCGCCGGGGCCTTCACCCAGGGTCGAGAGGCCCTTGAGTTCGAGGGTGAGGAGCAGGCTGTTGTCGAGATCGCCGGTGGTGCTGTTGATGCGGCCGCGGTTGACCATCCGCAGTGCCCAGCAGCAGCTTTGATACTCCAGGCCGGCGATGGTTTCTAGCGATTGATCGGCCTCCAGATCGTAGACCCAGCGGCCCAATAGCCGCCAGCGCTGGCCAATCGGCCACAGGGCCAACAGATCGGTCTGGCGGATCTCCTCCTCGCGGTAGCGGTAGGCGAGCCCCACCCGCTTGCCGACACTAGGGGCATAGTTGGCGTAGGCGGTGACCAACTCCTGCTCTTCGTGGTGGGGGTCCCAGCGCACCGTAGTGGCCAGATCGAGCCCCGGCAGCGGCCGTAGCCCCAACTCCGCCAGATAGGCGGAGGAGGCGTTCTCCGCTACCGGTTCATCCGGCAGGGTGACGCGGCGGTCGCGGAAGTAGCGCACCTGACCGATGCTGGCGCGTGCCCCCTCCAGGCCACTGGTGGCGGAGAGGATGCGGGTGGTGAGGGCGAGGGTGAGCTGGTTGGCGTCACCCACCCGGTCGGCGCCGGAGAAGCGGTTCTGGCGGAACATCTGCTCCAGGGTAAAGTCGTAGGCGGCGGTGTCGAATACCGGTAGATCGCTCTGGTCGTCATAGGGGACGTGGAGGTAGAAGGCGCGTGGCTCCAGGGTCTGCACCAACGGCATGTCGAGCCAGTCAAACTCCCGTTCAAAGAAGGCGCCGCCGTCCACACTGGTGACCGGCAGGGTGCGGCTGGGGGTGCGATCACTGCCCTGGTCCAGCCAATACTGGGTGTGGCGCAGGGCAAAGCGGGGAGTGAGGAACCAGGCCGCCGCCGATAGCGGCAAGCTGACACTCGGCTCTAGATCCAGCCGACTCCCCTCCACCTGGCTCTCGTCATCATTGATGAAATGGACCACCTCGCTACCGAGGCCAAAGCGCAGTTGGCCGGGGCGGGCGGGCGGGGTGTAGTCGATCCGCAGCTGCGGCAGGCGGGCGTAAGACTCCACGCCGATGAGGTCCTGCGGTGCCTGCACCCGACCGAGGAAGGTCCACTCGTCGCCGCCGTAGCGCAGGTCGGCACGCCGATCAAGGTAGGTGAGCGAGGAGGTGGCGAGGGAGTCGTCGAGGTCGTTGAACCACGCCTCATCGGAGACCTCACGGTAACTCACCTCGGTGCTCCAGCGGCGCCAGGGGCGGGCGTGCTGTTCTAAATCGATGTAGTAGCGGTCGTCACCGTAGCGCTGGTCGTCTGGTAGCCAGGAGAGGTTGGCCTGGCCACCGCCGGTGCTGCTGAGGTAGCGGTACTCCCCGGCCAGCATCAGGCCCCGCTTGCTGAGCCAGCGGGTGGTGAGGGTGGCGTCCCGCTCTGGGGCGAGATTGAAGTAGTAGGGGATGGTCAGCTCGGTCCCCGACTGCTCTGAGGTGCCGTAGGTGGGGACCAGAAAACCGCTCTTGCGCCCCGCCAGGGGGAAGTTGATATAGGGCAGATAGAGCAGCGGGGCCCCAAACAGCTCCAGGCGGGCATCCCACGCCTCACCGGTATTGGTGGCGTTATTCAGCTCCACCTTGCGGGCCGTGAGCTGCCAGGTGGGCTGCTCCGGCGGGCAGGTGGTGTAGCTGGCCTCCCGCAATAGGGCGTGGCCCTCGCCCAGCAGCTCGATGCGCTCCGCCTCGCCAGCGGCGTGGTAGGCGGGGACTCGGTAGCGGGCGTCGTCGATACGGCCGGTATCGGCCGCCAGATCGAGGTGGGCGGTGCGCCCCTCGGCGGTGAAGGGGCGGCTCGACAGCCGCACATCCCCTTCGATATCCACGCTATCGGTCTCGCGCTGGTACTCCACCCGCGCCCCCTCCAGCCGCTTGCCGGCGCGCATTATCACCACATCGCCGGTGAAGGTGGTGACACCATCGCGGTCCGCTACCACATCATCAGCGGTGAGGCGGGTCACCTGCTGATCGGCAGGGGGTAGCTCCGGTAGGGCCGGCGGGCTGGGACAGAGCCCCCAACGGTCTACCTCTTGGGCCGAGACCGGTAGGGCGACGAGGGCGAGTAGGGCAGCGATGGGCAGATGACGGGACACGGTCCGTTCGTGGGGTTTCCAACGGGGTGGCTACCATGGCATAGAGGGGCTCTTTGTTCAACGTAAGCCGGTGTCGGCTGGGAGAATATATGGGGAAGTGGGTCATCTTGAAGGCGGGTCGCAAACCGGAGGGGCTGGCCTCTCAGCCTGGCGACTATGAGGAGTGGATCGCCGCGGGCATGGGGCTGGAGCGGGCAGCGGTGCAGGTGGTGGACATCACCACGACCGCACCCCTGCCGGCGCCCACCTCCGTGCGCGCCGTGGTGGTGACCGGCTCCGGGGCCATGGTGACCGATGCCAGCCCCTGGATGGTGCGGGCCGCCGGCTGGCTGGCTGAGGTGGTGGCCGCTGGGGTGCCGGTGCTGGGGATCTGCTTTGGCCACCAGCTGCTGGCCCACGCCTTGGGGGGCGAGGTGGGTTGGAATCCCCAGGGGGTGGAGGTGGGGACGGTGGAGATCCAGCTCCAGGCAGCGGCTGCCGAGGATGCCCTCTTCAACACACTGCCGGCCCGCTTTCTGGCCCAGGTGAGCCATCGGCAGTCGGTGCTGCGACTGCCCGCAGGGGCGCGTCGGCTGGCGGCGAGCAGCCTGGAGCCGGTTCAGGCCTTTGCCGTGGGGGAGCGGGCCTGGGGGGTGCAGTTTCACCCCGAGTTTGCCGCGGAGCTACTCCCCACCTATGTGGCGCTGTTCCAGACGCAGCTGGCGCAGGAGGGGCAGGAGGTGGCAGCGCTACTCGCCGGCATCGCACCAACCCCCGTCAGCGCCACCCTGCTGGCACGTTTCGCCGCCTTGGCGTAAGGGTCGGGATCAATCCAGCCGTTCGGCCGGCAGCAGGCCGCAGTCAATGGCCTTACGCACCAGCTCGCCGTCGGTCTGTACCCCTAGTTTCTCCTTGGCGCGCTGATAGTAGGTGCTCACTGTTTTGGGACTGAGGTGGAGTCGCTCGCCAACCTTGGCGATGGCCTCGCCCTCTAGCACCAGGGCCACCACCTCAAATTCGCGGGTGGTGAGCTCCTCGAACGGGGAGGGGACGATGGCGTCTGCCAGATCGGCGCTCAGATAGCGCCCCCCCTGCATGACGACGTGGATGGCGCGGACAATCTCGTCGATCCCCGCCTTTTTGGAGAGGTAGGCGCCGGCCCCTTCCCGCAGGACGATGGCCGGGTAGGGGGGTTCTGAGTGGGAGGTGAGGACCATCACCCGCGGTGCCGGGCGGGTGCGGACCATGATCCGCAGCGCCTCGATGCCACCCATGCCCGGCATGTTGAGATCCAGCAGGACGATATCGGGCCGCAGCCGGCGGACCGCCTCCACCGCCTCTTCGCCGGTGGTGGCCTCGCCGCAGACGGTGAGGTTGCGGGCGCCCATCTCCAGGGTCTTGCGCAGACCCAGCCGTACCAGCTGGTGGTCATCTACCAGTAGGGTGCGAATAGGGCCAGGAGGAGGGGGCTGAGAACTGTATGAGAGACTGTTCATAGCCGGCATTATGCCTGGCTAGATCACCCTTTGGGCATGAGAAAAAAACTTAACTTTTACTCTGTTTTTTTCTGTGTCTGAAGGGATTTTCCCGTGTGCTATTTACGCTTGTTGCGGATTGGTAAATTAAACAGCACTGGGCGCATTCCCAACAGTTTGGATCGTTGTCGAAAGGCGGCGCTGAGAGATGGAGTTCCGCTAACGGGACTCAACCGCGGAACCAAAAATCGGTGTCCTTGCCGAGGAACTCGTCGAAGCGCAGGTAGTGGGAGCCGTCGCAGGAGAAGTTGAGGGCGACCAGGCCGTTGACGATGTTGAGCGAACCGGCCCGTAGGTAGATGTTCTCGTCGGCGAAGCGCAGCCGCTTGAATAGCTCGAACACCGGCATGATCGCCTCCAGCGGTACGCAGGCGCGCTCCAGATAGGGGCGACGCGGCCAGGCGAGGCAGGTGTCGGGGTCGATCAGTTCGTCGATACCGAGGATGCGGTAGGAGAAGGGGTCATCCACCAGCCAGACAGTGGCGCGGGCACTGGAGAAGTGGAGCTTGCCGTGGAACACCCCGTGTTCGCTGATGAGTTCGCGCATCACCGCCAACACCTCGTCGATGTTGTGGTCCATGCGGCTCTCCGTCCGGCACTGCTGGAACAAGCCGGCGCGGATGGAGGGATCCCCTTTGAGTTGGCGCCAGGTGCGCGGCTCCTGGTAGAGCGCCTCGGTGTGGGGTAGCTCGCGCAGGTCGTAATCGGCGCCAAGAAAGCCGCAGCGCTCGCCCTGGCTGTTGCGGATCACCTGCACCGCAGTGAGGGAGGGGCGCTTGCGGTTACGGCTGATGTAGGCCTCGGAGAGCTTGAAGTCGGTGCTGCCGACAATCCCCTGCATGTAGGGGCGGTCGCTACGATCCCGCCCAAATTGGCTGGGATCTCGGCCATCGCGGGTGATGTTATCGGTGAGCTGAAAACCGTGGGCATCCAGCACATAGAGGTGCTTGCAGGGGGCGAGCTGCGGCAGGGTCTCGCTCAGCAGCTCTTCCAGTTTAGGGCGATCCCCCAGGAGGGGGATGCAGCGCTGGGCCAGCTGCTGCATGGGGACACCCAACAGGGCGGTGAGTGCTTCCCGCTGGCGGCGGACGCTCTCTTGCAGAGAGGGGATGGACATCGGTTCCTGCGATGTAGGGTTGGCTGCCGCCACCATACCACAACCACTCACCGGATCTCAGCGCCCTGGCGTGGGGGTGTGATGGCGCTCTCCAGCTGCTGCACCACCTGCGCATGGCCACCGCGCAGGGCCCACTGTAGGGCGGTGGTACCACCGGCATCGCTGCTGGCGGGATCGGCACCGTGGGCGAGCAGCTGGGCGACGACCGCACCACGCCCCTCCCGCGCTGCCCAGAGCAGCGGATCGTTGCCCTGGTAGTCCCGCTGCTGGGGGTTGGCACCCTGCTCTAGCAGCAGCTGCACCACCTCACTATGCCCCTCCTTGGCGGCCCACAGCAGCGCGGTCCAGCCGAGGGTGGTCTCCGCGCTGTCGAGCTGTGCGCCGTGGTCGAGGAGCAGGCGAGCCGCGGCTAAGCGGCCATTGCCCGCGGCCACCATGATCGCGGTGTAGCCCGCCTTATCGGCATCGTTGGGGTTGGCACCGGCGTTGATGAGCCGCTGTAACACCTCAGTCTGCCCCTCGCGGGCCGCCAACAGCAGTGGCGTCCAGGCACAGGCATCGCGGGCGTCCACCTGGGCGCCGCGCTGTAGGAGCCGCTCCACCTCCGGTAGGGCACCGGCCTCCGCCGCCTGCATCAGGGGGGTGCGGCCAGAGGCGTCGCGTTCATCGGGATCGGCGCTACAGGCGCAGAGGAGAAGGAGGCTGGCGCAGAGGGGGAGCAGGCGATGGCGAGACATAGGGCGATGGGGGTATCGAGGCGATGGCTGGCTGGGGGCGCTACTAGCACCGGCGGACCGTCGGTGTGCATAGAGCGCCGGAGCGAGTAAGGGTAGAGGGGAGAGGCGCAGGGTGCATTGATGATCCGCAATGACGCGGGGCATAGACCATAAACCACAAGGATTCCAGCGGGGGACCCTTTTGCCGTACTCTCTGCCGGCAAGGAGTATCGATTCGGCAGATCCGTGCCGGGTGGAAATGAGATTTGGGATCATTCAGTCATGGGAGATCAGGGAGTTGAATCACACATCGCGTCTGCAATATTTACCGGTCTCTGTGTTTGCCATGGTCATGGGGATGGATGGTTTTACCATCGCCTGGGATCGCGGCGCTGCTGCCTTTGGTCTCCCTAGCTGGATCGCCAGCGTCGGCTACTACTTCACCGCGACCCTCCTGGTGGTGCTGTCCCTGCTCTACGGCACCAAATGGCTGCGTTATCCGCAGGCGGTGGTCAAAGAGTTTCGCCACCCGGTGGCGCTGAGTTTCTTCCCCACCTTCTCCATCGGTGTGCTCCTGCTGTCAGCGGCCAGCCTGGCCCACTGGCCGGCGATCTCGCGCCCATTGTGGATCATGGGGGCCACACTTCACCTCGCCTTCACGTTGTATGTGATGAATGCCTGGTTGCACCACGAACATTTTCAGATCCAACACATCAATCCCGCTTGGTTTATTCCGGTGGTGGGCAACATCCTGGTACCCATTGCCGGGGTGGCCCACGGCTTTCATGAGATCTCCTGGTTTTATTTCAGCATCGGTCTGCTCTATTGGTTGGTGCTCCTCACCATCATCTTTTATCGCGTGATCTTTCATCAGCCGCTACCAGAGCGGTTGATGCCGACGCTGTTTATCCTCATCGCCCCACCGGCCGTGGGTTTCATCTCCTATGTGAAATTGGTGGGCGGGGTCGATGTCTTTGCTCGGCTGCTCTACTACGCCGCCCTGTTCGTGACCCTGCTGCTCTTTACCCAGTTACCCCGCTTCGCCCGGTTGCGCTTTTTCATCTCCTGGTGGGCCTACTCCTTTCCACTCGCGGCGGTCACCATCGCCACCCTGGAGATGCGGACGCAGCTGGGGCTGCCGGGTTTCAGCATCCTAGGGGTGCTGTTTTTGGTGGTGCTCAGTGGGGTGATCAGCCTGCTGCTGGTGCGCACGGCGTTGGCGGTGTGGCGGCGGGAGATCTGTGTCGCGGAGGGGTAGCCGGGTGCCGCCAGGGCGGCACCCAATGGGGCGCTAAGGGTAGGGGACCACCTTCTCCACCACCATGTGGTAGCCGGCGGCGGCCAGATCGCTGTGGTTGGCCTCCACCTTCAGCGTCCCGGTGGCCAGTACCGCGTCCTGGAGCGTCTCTAGCGGGATGGGCTTGGCGGCGGTGGCGTAGACCACCTGGTTGGCCGGCGGCGGCGGCACATGGATGCAGGCACCAAAGTAGGGGACTAACAGAAACTCCCGTGCGCTCTCCCCTTCAAAGTCGAGCGGCACGATGAAGCCCGGTAGCTCCACCCGCTGGCCATCCAGGGTCGCCACCGTCGGCGCCTGCTCCCAGCGTCGCTTCATCTCGGCCACCAGTGCCCGCACCTGGGGGGCATCGTCAGAGAGTTCACTGGCCTTGCGGTTGAACTCCAACACCAGGGCGTCGGCATCGAAGCCGGGCGGGATCAGCGCCTCCCAGTCGATGCGGCGCGGCGCGCTGTCGGCAGCGGCCGCCAGCGGCGGGGTGAAGGCGACGATCGGCAGGAGTAGCAGGAGGGCGGAGAGACGCATAGGGACTCCTCACAATTTAGGGATAAGACCATCGGCGAGCGCCTGACGATAGGCCCGGATCGCCGGTACCACCGCCAACAGCAGACCGGCACCAAACACCAGCGCCAACAGCAGCCACTCACTCTGGGTGGGGGGGCGGAGGCTCAGGTGCAGACCAAAGCGGGCGGTCAGTTGTGGGCCGGCCACCGCCACCGCAGCGTAGAGCAGTGCCAGGCCCGCCGCCAGACCGGCGCCGGTAACGGCTATCGCCTCGGTGAGGAGCAGGGCAAACAGGTGCAGTGGCTGCGCCCCCACCGCCCGTAACACCGCCATCTCACGGCGGCGTGCCTCCAACCCCGTCAGGATGGCGGTCATCATGCCGATGAGCCCCACCAGTACTACAAAACCGGCGATCAGGCGCAACGCCCCCTCCGCCACCGCGGTGAACTTCCAGAGTTCAGCCAACGCCACCCCGGGGAGGACCGCCAGCAGCGGCTCGTCGCTGTAATCATTGACGAAGCGCTGCATCTGGAACGCGGCGGCGCGGCTCTTCAGCCCCACCAACATGGCGGTGATGGCCCGTGGCTTGAGGTCGTCGGGGCGGCGCAGCTCCGGGGTCCAGCCGATGTGGATCGCCTCGATCGCCTCCAGCGAGACGAGCACCGAGCGATCGACCGGGGTGCCGGTGGGGGCGAGGATACCCGCTACCTGAAACGGCTTATCGTCGTGCTGCTTGAGGCTGACGTTGCCGGTGCCGTGGGCGACGATGAGCCGATCCCCCAGCCGGTAGCCGAGCTTCTCCGCCACCTCTGCCCCGATCACGGCGTCGTAGAGCTGCTGGAACGGCCCGCCAGAGACGAAGCCGAGCGTTTGGTCATGGCCAAAGTGGTAGTGCTCAAAGTAGGCGGGGGTGGTCCCCACCACCCGATAACCCCGGTGGGAGTCACCGAGGGAGATGGGCACCGCCCAGGCCACCTGGCGCTGCTTGGCCACCGCCTCGAAACTCTCCCAGCGGATATTGTTGGTGGCATCGCCTAGGTGAAATACCGAATAGAGCAGTAGCTGGATCTGGCCGGTACGCGCGCCGATGATGAGATCGGTCCCCGCGATGGTGCCGGCGAACCCCTCCCGCACCTCGGTGCGCAACCGCTCCACCCCCAGTAGCAGCAGGGTGCTGAAGGCGATGGAGAGGAGGGTGAGGAGCACCGTACCGCGCCGATGGGCGAGGCTGTGCCAGGCGAGATGGAGAATGGCCCTCATGTCGGACACCCATTGAGCTGACAGAGATCGATCTGGCGATCGAAGTGGTTTGCCAGGCCGCCATCGTGGCTGACAAATAGCAGGGTACTACCGGCGGCGGCGCACTCCGCCAGCAGCAGATCGATGAAGGCGCCGCGGGCATCCGCATCGAGGGCGGAGGTGGGCTCATCGGCGATGATCAACTCCGGTGCGCCAAGCAGCGCACGGGCGCAGGCGACCCGCTGCTGCTGGCCGACGCTCAGATCGGTGGCGATGCGTTCACTCATCGTCTCCAGACCGAGATGGGCCAGCAGGCGTAGCGCCTCGGCCTGGCCGCGGCCACCGAGCAGCCCCGCCCGTCGCCGCGAGAAGCGCAGTGGCAGCAGCACATTCTCCCGCACGGTGAGATAGGGGATGAGATTGAAGAGCTGAAAGATGAAACCGATGTGATCGGCCCGAAAGCGATCTCGGGCCGCCGTTCCCAGGTCCCTGAGGTCCTGCCCCAGCACCTCCACCCGCCCCTGTTGCGGCTGATTCACCCCGCCGATGATGCCAAGTAGCGTGCTCTTGCCGCTGCCACTGGGGCCGCGCACAAAGAGCCGTTCGCCGCGTTTGATGGTGAGCTGCTCAATGGCAAGGCTGGGTTGCCGGGCCCGCGGCCAGCGGAACACTACCTCCTCCAGCTGGACTGCGCTCGCGGCGCTGTTCACGGCAGTGTCAGCCGCGGCGCAGCGGCGCTCAGCTCGCCCCCTCCTTGACCGTTATCGGTGATCGCCTGGTAGCGGATCCGCTCCAGGTGGGGGAAGGCGGAGAACAGTTCGACGGTGACCGCGTGGAGCTGCTCCGGTTGGGCGCACTGGAAGCGTGCCGTGACGGCTAGATCGGTATGGTGGTGCTCGTCACCGGCGTGGTGTTCATCGCCATCGTCATGCCCCTCATCGGCGTGGTGTTCACCCTCGTGGGGTCCGCCTTTGTGGTGTTCACCCTCGTGCTCATCGTTGTCGTGTTCGTCATCGTCGTGGTGCTTGTCCCCATCTCGCTGTGGGTCGTCGGCCGCCAGCAACTTCTCCCCCTCCACCGCTACCCGATCGAGTCGGCACTGGGCGGCGGCATCTGGTAGAAATAGGCGATCTGCGCCATCGAGGGTGGTGAGGGCTTGGGCCAGCTGCTCCCGCTCGGCGGCGTCCCGCGGGTGGTGTTCAAATCCCACCAAGTTGTAGGCCGGGCTCTCCAGAAACAGCACCAGCTCACTCCCATCCAGCGCCACATTGAGCTGGGCGACCCCATGTTCATGGGCCGGCTCCGCCGTGGCGGGCACGCTGGCCAGTAGTGCCAAAGCGGCGCCGATTCCCCCCCAGACAGCTCTCTTCATCGCACTCTCCTTCCGGTCGGATTGGTCTGCCACAGTCGTAGCGGTGGCGGCGGGCAATGTTATAACATAACTTCTCTTTGCAAACGCTATCGTCATGTCCCATACCTCCTTCTCGCTACTGACCCTCGGGGTCCCGGCCCGGCTGGCCCTAACCCTGCCCCTACTACTGCTGCTATGGCTGGCGGTCTGGTGGGGGATCCAGGGGTGACGCCCCTGGTCTCCTGGGAGCGGCTCACCCTTGGTTACGGCACAACGCCGGTCTTAAAGGCGGCGCATGGGGGGTTGGTCGCCGGCTCCCTCACCGCTGTGGTGGGTCCCAACGGCGCCGGTAAATCGACCCTGCTCAAGGCGCTGGTCGGCCTACTGCGCCCGCTGGCCGGGCGCATCGACTGGCACGGGATCCGGCGGCAGCAGCTGGGGTGGTTACCGCAACAGGCGGCGCTCCAGTTTGACTTCCCCATCACCGTGGCCGAGCTGGCGAGCCTGGGTCGCTGGCGGCGAACCGGCCTATGGGGCGCCCTGGGGGGTTGTGGGCAGCAGGCGGTGGCCGCGGCGTTGGCCCAGGTCGGTCTGACGGCGTTGGCGCAGCAGGAGGTGGTCACCCTCTCCGGCGGCCAGCGTCAGCGGCTGCTGTTTGCCCGCCTACTGCTGGAGGAGGCGCCGGTGCTGCTGCTGGACGAGCCGTTTGCCGCGCTGGATAGCAGCACCGCGGCCGATCTGCTGGCGCTGCTGATGCAGCTACATCGTGAGGGGCGCACCATCATCGCCGTCCTGCACGACCTGGAGCTGGTGCGCAGCCACTTTCCCGAGACCCTGCTAGTGGCCGACCGCCAACTGCTACACGGTCCGACGGCGCAGCTGCTGGCACCGGCAGCGCTGCCCATGAGGGCCGTTCAATGACACCGGCCGAGCTACTCTGGGACCCCTTCTTCAGTTTCGGTTTCATGCGCCGGGCGCTGGCCGGGACCCTCGCCCTGGCCCTCGGCTGCGCCCCCATCGGGGTCTTCCTGCTGCTCAAACGCATGACCCTGATGGGGGATGCCCTGGCCCACGCCATCCTCCCCGGGGCGGCCGCCGGTTTCCTGTTGGCGGGGTTATCGCTGCCGGCGATGAGTCTCGGCGGACTGTTGGCGGGATTGACCGTGGCGCTGGCCGCCGGCGGGATCTCACGCACGGGCCTCTTGCGGGAGGAGACCGGGCTGACCGTCTTTTACCTCATCTCCCTGGCCGGTGGGGTGTTGCTGGTATCGCTGCGCGGTGGCGGAGTCGATCTGCTCCATGTGCTGTTTGGCAGTGTGCTGGCGCTGGATGACACCGCCCTGCTGACCCTGGCTGGGGTGGCCACCCTCACCCTGCCACTGCTCGCCCTCATCTTCCGGCCGCTGGTGCTGGAGTGTCTGGATCCCGACTACCTGCGGCTGGCCAGCGGTGGCCACGCCCGTTACCACCTCACCTTTCTGGCCCTGGTGGTGCTCAATCTGGTGGCGGGTTTTCAGGCCCTCGGCACGCTGATGGCGGTGGGCTTGATGATGCTGCCGGCCGCCTGCGCCCGGCTCTGGACCCGCACCCTAGGACCGATGATCGCCGTTGCCATCGGGGTGGCACTGCTCTCGGGTTACGCCGGGCTGCTGCTCTCCTACCACGCCGCCCTGCCGGCGGGGCCGGCCATCATCTTTGCCGCTGGCGCCCTGCTGCTGCTCTCCCTGCCGGTGGCGGCCTTGCGGCGGCGCTGAGCGCCAGCCTATTCCCCCTTTTCAACTAGAGGAGAGTCGATGATGTCCCTGCGTCCGTTGCTACTGTTACTGCTGCTCGTCGTGCTTCCTGTCCAGGCCGCAGAGCCGCTGCCGGTGGTCGCCTCCTTCAGCATCTTGGGAGATCTGGTGCAGCAGGTGGGGGGCGAGCAGGTGCGGGTGATCACCCTGGTGGGGAGCGATAGCGATGCCCACCTCTACCGCCCCACCCCGGCCGATGCCCGGGCCGTGGCCGAGGCGCGTTTGGTGGTGCTCAACGGGCTCGGTTTTGAGGGGTGGATGGAGCGGCTGCTGGAGGCCAGTGGTGGCCAGGGGCAGCGTGTGGTGGCGAGTGACGGCATCACGCCGCTACTGGATGACCACGCCGGCCACCACCACGGGGCGGTGGACCCCCACGCCTGGCAGGACCTGGCCCATGTCGAGATCTATGTCGCCAATATCGCCACCGCCCTGGCGGCGGTCGATCCCGCCCATGCCGAGGGCTATCAGCAGCGGGCGACGGCACTGCGGGCCCGCCTGGCGGCCCTAGATAGCGAGCTGCGGCAGCGCTTGGCCCGCATCCCGCGGGAGCGGCGGCGGGTCATCACCTCCCACGACGCCTTCGGTTATCTGGGGCGTGCCTACGACATCACCCTGCTGGCGCCCGTGGGGGCCAGCACCGAGGCGGAGCCGTCGGCCGCCGATGTGGCCCAGCTCATTCGCCAGGTGCGCGCCGAGAAGGTGCAGGCGCTGTTTGTCGAAAACATCTCCGATCGGCGACTCCTCCAGCGGATCGCCGATGAGACCGGGGTGCGCATCGGCGGCGTCCTCTACTCCGACGCCCTCTCCTCTGCCGAGGGGCCGGCGGCCACCTTCGAGGCGCTCTTCCGTCACAATATGGAGCAGCTGTTGGCGGCCATGAGTCCAGAACCATGAAATCACCTAGCGTCCCCTTCCCTCCCCAAGGCCACGACCACAGTGGCTGCATCGCCGACGCCCTGGCCCGGGCCGAGGCCCACTGTGCCCGCCACGACCTGCGGTTGACACCGTTGCGGCGGCGGGTGCTGGAGCTTATCTGGGCCGATCACCGACCCGTCCGCGCCTATGACCTGCTGGCCCGCCTGCAACAGGAGCGGCAGGGGGCGGCCCCCCCCACGGTCTACCGAGCACTCGAATTTCTGCGGGAGGCGGGGGTGATCCATCGCGTCGATTCGCAGAACGCCTTCATCGGCTGCATCGCCCCAGAGCAGCCGCATGACGCCGAGCTACTCATCTGTCGGGGCTGTGGTGAGGTGGCAGAGTTGACCGAACCGCTGGTCACCCCGCAGCTGGGGCGGCAGGTGGATCGCATCGGCTTCCTGCCGGACACCCAGACCTTGGAGATCACCGGCCTCTGCGCCCGCTGTCGCGGTAAGCAGTAAACGGCCAAACGCAACGGGGCGGCCCATGGGCCGCCCCGTTGCGTTGACTGAGCAGAGGTGTGGCTTAGTAGAGTGCCGTCGGCAGTTCCACCACATATAAGGTGTTGGCATCCACTGGGCCGTTGGGCAGCACCTTCTGCACCACCTCGTCGCCCTCCGGGATGACGGCGAAGTCGTCGTCATTGAGGATGCCGATATGGGTGGCGTCGATGAGCCAGATCCCCTCCATCTTGTCGTGGGGGTAGGCCAGCCCGGCTAGCGCATCAAACGCCAGGCCCTTGCTCACCGGTACGATGCCGTGGGTCGCCAGGGTGGCCCAGCCGGCGTCGAAGCTATCGGCGTTGAACACCACCTGCTCCAAGGTCTCGCCGTCGAGTAGCAACCCGGTGTCGGCATCGGCACTCAGCGCCCCATCCCCATCGATGAGATCGGTGTTGCTGGTATCGACGTTGGTGGCACCACTCAGATCGAACTTATAGAGATTCTTGTAGCTGGCACTGCCGTCACCGGCATAACCACCATCGCGCTCCACCACCAGGAAGGTGGTCGCGCTGAGGGCGACGATCTCGGAGTTGGAGAGGGCGCTGGCGTCCTGGCGATAGAGGTACTGGGCGGTGGCGCCGCTCTCCAGATTGATGGTGACGACGCGGGTGAGATCCTGCTTATTCACCGCCTTGGTGGGGTTGTCCATGGTGGACTGCATGATACCCACCAGGGTCTTGCCATCGGGGGTCACCGTCAGCCCCTCCATCCCGCGGTTGGCGCGCCGATGGGCGAACTCTGCCGGCAGGTGGATGCTCACCCGACTATCGGCGGCAAACGGATTGATGCGATCGATCTCCACCCCATTGGCGTCGTAGTGGACGATGTGGGGGCCATACTCGTCACTCACCCAGAAGGTGCCATCGGCCATCGCCACCAGCCCCTCAGAGTCGAGGCCGTAGGCATCGAAGGGGAGCAGGGTGCCGTCGTAGGCGTAGGGGATCTCGCCGGTGGCGCCAAACTGCTCATTGGGCAGGCCGGTGATGGGGTTGCCACTGCGATCCTTCAGCAGGATCTGCTCCACCAGCTCCACCTCTCCCCGCTCATTGAGGCGGAAGTGGCCGATGCGCGGGGTGTAACTAGGGACAGGGAACTTTTTCCCAGCGCCCGCCTCTCCGGTGTAGTCGGTGTTAGGACCACGATCGGTCATGGCATAGAAGTGTCCAGCCTTCTCCGGATGCGCCGTTGCCGCAGACCCAAAACCGCCATTACGTACCTCGGTGCCGTTGGGGAGCGTGGTGATGACCGAGTAGGGGAGGGTCGTGGCGCCGCTCGGGTAGATGAACTTCTCGCTACTACTGCTGCCGCCGCCGCAGCCGGCCAGTGACAGCGAGAGGGAGGTGGCCACAAGAGGCAGCAGGAGGCGCTTGGCAAAAGGAGGCATGGGTGTTCCTCATCATCTAGTGTTGTGATTGCAGACCGCGCAGCATGACATGCCCAAGTGACGAGGCCGTGACACCCCCACGGCCGTCAGCGGGCACCGGAGAGCGCCCGAAAGGCAGGGAAAATAGGAAAAGAATTAAATGCTTATATTTTGTTGGCGCCAGCCTAACCGTTGTCATCCAACTGCAAACTCCCTAGCATGGACGCCCCAGATTGCGGGTCAGTCCCCCACCTGTCTCTATCCACAGGCGCCCTCACTGGATAACAGCGCCATGGGCTGCGGCCCCGCCGGTGCGCGTTCAAACCGTTCCCTCCGAACCACGGTGCAAAAAAGACAATGAAGCGTTGGTTTCTGGTGCAGCTGGCGTGCCGCTGCGATGCCACAGCCCCCTGCGGCTATCACCCCGCTGCTGGGCCGCGGTTTATGGATGCCCAAGGTCGCCCGGTGCCCGAGACAGAGGCGGCCCATCTCGATTCAGCGGCGCTGGCGGAGGATTTTGTCCACTGTTGGTTCGAGCAAGGGCGTTGTGATCGCCCCCTGGAGCAGCAGGCACTCAATGTCGCCGTGCGCGAACAAGCGGATGGGGGCGTGCCGGTGGAGCGGGTGGTGTTCGATTCGCAAGTGGTGCGCACCGTCTTGCAGGTGTGCCGTCACCTCCGGTGATCCGCGGCGGTGGCAACCTTGGCAACGCCGCCCTTTTCGGGTCCCGCCCCTGGGCGGCTGGCGTAGATCCTATGCAGGAGAGCCGCCGGTGGTGCCTGGCGAAGTGGGCGGTGATTTGAGATCTCTGTGCGCTAGGGAGCGGTGAGGTCTCCACGCAGCGTGGCCATCTTGGCGGCGAGGCGTCATACGATCTCGCCGGCGGGATCGGGGTGTGCGGCCGTCGCAATCTGTTCCCCGGACCTCTCCATCACCAGGGCCTTGGTAACTTGGTAAGGTCTACACCCAGGCGTGCATCAGCTACAGCGACGGGGTGGTGGACTATCTCGCGCGTTACACCCACCGCATCGCCATCAGCAATGGGCGCATCGAGGGGATCGAGGGTGATCACGTCAAGCTCCGGTACAAGGACTACCGTGACCACGCCCGGATCAAGTCGCTGACGCTCGCTGGTGACGAATTCGTGCGCCGGTTCTTATTGCATGTCCTACCGAAGGGACAGATGCGGGTGCGCCACTTCGGTTTCCTGGCCAACCGCTGTCGTGCAGAGCGTCTCCCACGCATCCGAGAAGCCTTGGCGGCGCCGGAGCCGGAATGCGAACCGGCGACAGAGGGGCCGCGGGAGCCAGTGGTGGCACCCTGTCCTCACTGCGGCGGGGGGAGGCTTCAGGTGGTGGCTATCCTGCTGCCGGCACGTAGGCTGCCGTATCGAGCCGACGATGTAGGTGACCGCACCGGATCCGGCTAAACGCCGCTTCGGCGCGTAACCACCCAATCATCACATGCCGTCTCGCGAAGGCGGGGCCGGCGCACGCCTGGAGACTAGATCTGAGGCCGATTTGGCGATAGATTGACCGAGCTTTGGAGCGCTTCAAGGAGTCATTGCGATGGTTAGCAC
>QKFD01000034.1 GCA_003251535.1 Chromatiales bacterium
CTGAAACAATTTGCAGCCGTTCACGGATCTGCTCTACCACACTGGTGTGGCGCCAATGATTGAACCGAATCCGGTAGCCGTTCCATGTCTGGTGCCCCTCGATGGCGAAGAGGAGTATCAACTTAGCGCCAAGATCCGTGATACAGCTGGAGGCCACTTCATCTATTCCAGCACGTGAGTCTAGTAGTATGAGATCCGGTTTGACTCGTGCCTCTAACTGGGTGAGTAACCGTTGTAGGCGCTGTGACCAGCGCTCGCGCCCCCGGCTCGGCCCCACTTTGGGTAACCAGACTCTACCAAGTTTAGAGACATATTCGCCAGGATCGGCGCCATGGGCAGGAATAACATAGATCTCACCATCGTGGGAGAGATTACTGGTGGCTAGCATGGCATCAAATACTGAATCTGCATTATCCACCAGGTCTTCTACCAACCAATCGGTGATGCCATAGGCCGGTTGCCGTTCTGGGGGCAGCAGAGAGGTCGATAGGCCCGGGGATTCAAGGTCTAGGTCGAGAACCAGTACCCGCTGACCTTTTTGTGCTAATGACCAGGCGGTCGCTGCTAGGGCCGAAGAGCGGCCCACGCCACCTTTAATGGAGAAGAAAACCACCCGTGGCGCCCCCGGCTGCTCTGGCGTGATAGTGCTCCAGTTGCCTTCAGTGGCCAGGCGATCAATTACATATATTTGTTCAAATCCTTCTAACGGAAACCACGGCGAGTCAAATTGCACTCGATGGATATCGCGCTCGAAGAGGACGGCCTGTTCGATGGGATAGGCGCGCCCCTCCAATTGGGTAAGTAGATCTTTGGCGATGTCATGGAGTATTAGCTCTGCTTCTGCCTGGTGGCGTAGCTTGTCCGATACAATCAAACGGATGCGGCCGTTTAAATCGCGGTTGATGCCCATCTCACCCAGGGCGTTGAGACGGTCACGATGGCGGTCAAGGAGATGACGGATCTCAGGCAATATTTGATCAAATGTCTTCATAGCAGTCCCAATAGATTCGCGGTGATGACAAACTCCATCACCCGCTCAGCACCCTGGCGGTGTGGGTCGACCCGTGCTTGGTCAAACCTGCTCTGGTGGGCATAGCGTTGAGAGACATCCCAATTGGTAAATGGGTTAACTGGCGGCACGACAAAGTGGCTGCCCATGATGGCGCCACTCCGATAACTTTCAAATATATCCCATGCGTTGGATGGCTTATGGGCTTCCATAATATGACGCCGCTCTTTTCCGTCTAGAGGGGCTGCCTTGAATCTCTCGGTCACCCCTTTTAGGCCGCACTCAGCTGCTAGCCCATAGAGGTGATCTGCGTTGGCCCAGCGCCCGGCGGCATACAGCCGCTCGGCATCGTCCCAATGGCGCTCATGCGCATCCAAGAAATCTTCATTCATGTTATGCACTCAATTCTATTCTCCACAGACCTGTGGACTCGGGTGTGCCGTCCCGGTTCATGAGACCCCAGGGTCAGGCAGTTTCTTGCCCGGGTTTAAGATCCCGGCCGGATCAAACTGTGCCTTGATGCGGTACATCAGGGCGAGGGCCACCGGATCTAGCTCGCGGGCGACGAAGGGGCGCTTCTCCAGCCCTACCCCATGTTCGCCGGAGAGGGTGCCGCCGAGCGCCAAGACCAGATCAAACACCTCCGATAGGCAGTGGCTGGCCGCCTCCATCTGGCGGGGGTCGTCCGGGTCCACCAGCAGGTTGACGTGGAGATTGCCGTTGCCGGCGTGGCCGAAGTTGACGATGGTGATGGCGTAGCGCTCGGCCAACCCCTCCAGACCGGCCACCAGCTCCGGCATCCGCGACACCGGTACCACCACATCTTCATTGATCTTTTTGGGGGCCACGTTGCGTAGCGCCGGGGAGAGCGCCTTGCGCGTCTCCCACAGCAGCGCCGCCTCCTCCGCGGTGCGCGCCTCCAGCAGCTCCAGACACCCCTCACCCCCTGCGGCTTGCGCCACTGCGGCGGCGGCGTGGTCGAGGCAGGCGGCGGGGCCATCCACCTCCAGCATGAGGAGGGCGCCGGCGCCCACCGGCAGATCGGCACGCGAGTAGTCGCGGATCATCTCGATCGCCTGGCGATCCATAAACTCCACCGCACAGGGGACCATCGGCTGCGCCATGATGCGGGAGACGGCGGCGGCGGCGCTGCCGGTGTCGCGGTAGATGGCGCGTACCATACGCCGTGCCTCCGGCAGCGGGGTGAGGCGGAGGGTGGCCTCGGTGATCACCGCCAGCGTCCCCTCGGAGCCGATGATGAGACGGGTGAGGTCGTAACCCACCACCCCTTTGGTGGTGTAGACGCCGCTGGCGAACCCCTCGCCGGTGCCGGTGACCCCCTTGAGGCCGAGGGTGTTCTCCCGCGGCGTGCCGTACTTCACCGCCCGCGGTCCGGCGGCGTTGCAGGCGAGGTTGCCGCCGATGGTGGCCACCGCGGCGCTGGTGGGGTCAGGGGGCCAGAAGAAGCCGTGGGCGCGGGCCGCCTCTTGCAGCGCTTGGTTGCTGGTCCCGGGTTGCACCACCGCCACCCGGTTGGCGGCGTCGATGCACAGGACGCGGTTCATCCGCTCCAGCGATAGCACCACCCCACCGTGGATCGGCACCGTGCCCCCGGCAGTGCCGGTGCCGCGACCGCGGGCAGTGATGGTGACATGGTGGAGGTAGCAGAGCCGTACCACCGCCGCCACCTCTGCGTGGCTGGCGGGTAGCACCACGGCGTCGGGGAGGGCGTGGCGGCGGCTGTTGTCATAGCCGTAGGCCCAACGCTCCTCGGGGGCGAGGCGTAGGTGGTCGCTCCCCACCGTGCGGGCGAGTTCGTCGATCAGCTCCTGGGGGAGCCGAGCGGGGGCAAGGGTATCGCTCAAGGGGGAGGTCAATCGGTGTACTCGAAGATCTTCACCACCCGCGTGACGCCATGGATATCGCGGGCGATCTCGGCGGCAAGGCGGCCCTGATCGCGGCTGACCAGCCCCATCAGGTAGACCACCGCATTCTCCGTGACCACCTTCACATGGAGCCCCTCGGCATCGGCGGAGGCGAGCAGGTTGCTCTTCACCTTGGCGGTGATCCAGCCATCGTTGGCCTGTTGACCCGCACCGCTCAGCTCTCCCACATCCATCTCGTTGTGGACCTGGCGGACATTCTCCACCCGGCGGGCGATCTCGCTCACCTCATCGCGGGCGGCTGGGGTGATGGCCTCGCCGGTGAGCAGGACGATGCCGTTGAAGGCGGTCACCGCCAGCTGCACCTGTTTGGCCAGATCCTCCCGCTCCGCCACGATGGCCATGGTCTTTAGTTCGATGTTCTGGTCATCCAACAGCGCCCCAGTGGTGCGGCGATCAGTGACCACCGCGGCGGTACCCACCACGGCGCCGCCAAAGGCGGTGACCGGATCGCAGCCAGCCAGGGGGGCGAGGAGCAGGGGGATGAGGAGCAGACGGGTGATGGTTTGCATCTCAAGTCTCCGTACCGAACAGATGAAAGTCGATGAGATCACACAGACAGTGGATCACCAGCAGATGGACCTCCTGGATGCGGGCCGTGACCTCGGCCGGCACCCGGATTTCAATATCGGCCGCCGTCAGCTGCTCGGCGCACTCCCCCCCGGCGCGGCCGGTGAGGGCGATCACCGTCATGCCTTGGGCATGGGCGGCGGCGATGGCGGCGGCCACATTGGCGGAGTTGCCGCTGGTGGAGATGGCCAGCAGACCATCCCCCGGGCGGCCGAGGGCGCGCACCTGTTTGGCGAACACCTCGCTATAACGGTAGTCGTTGGCGATGGAGGTGAGGGTGGAGCTGTCCGTGGTCAGGGCGACGGCGGCCAGTCCCGGCCGCTCCCGCTCGAAGCGGTTGAGCAGCTCTGAGGAGAAGTGTTGGGCATCGGCGGCCGAGCCGCCATTGCCGCAGGCGAGCAGCTTGCCGCCGTGTTCCAGGATCTGGGCCAGTCGGGCCGCCGCCTCGGCAATGGGGTTGGCGAGCAGGTCCAGGGCGCGCTGCTTGACGGCGATACTCTGTTCAAAGCTGTGGCGAATACGATCGGCGGCAGTCATGGTGGCTGGTTAGTCGGATCCGAAGGCGTTGGGGTACCAGTCGATGCGGTGGCCGCTCCCCTCGGGGGCGATGGCCACCACGTCGAAGCGGCAGGGGCGCAGGGTGGTGCCGTAGTGGGCGATCAGATACTCCTGGGCGGTGCGGGCGAGCCGTTCACGCTTGTGGCGATCGACACTAGCGGCCGCACCACCGAAGCGGGCCGAGCGGCGGTAGCGTACCTCTACGAAGACTAGCGTAGTGCCATCACGCATGATGAGGTCCAGCTCTCCGCGCCGCCCATGCCAGTTGCGGCCAACGGGGCTGAGGCCGCGGCCTGCGAGGTAGTCGCAGGCCAAGGTCTCCATCGCCTCGCCGGTGGCGCGGCTGGCCGGGGGCATGGGGCCGCCGCGGTTAGGGGGTGACAGGGCGATCGCCAAGCAGTACCGGCGTGCCCCCCTCGAAGCGTGCCCACACCGGCTCCCGGACGATCCGCCCCTGCTCGCCCACCGAGAGGGTGCCGGTCTCACCCTGATGGCGTTCACCGGCGTAGCGGCTGAGGATCGGCAGGACCGAGATCAGGCCATAGGCATCCACCCCAAAGGCGGTGAGCCGCGCCAGTTCACCATCCTGGGTGCGCACGTCACGGCCGATCTGGTCGCGCAGGGCGAGGTTGGCGCCCGGGGCCTCCAGGAGCCACGGCATGTCACTGAAGATCACCCCATCCAGGTCCTGATCGAGGCGGGGCGAGGGGCGACCGCCATAGATATGGGAGGTGGCGATGACCGGCAGTTGACCGGCGTAGTAGAAGCGCAGCATCGGCCGGATGAGCCGCCCCTCGCGCGGGCTGGCGGCGACAAAGATGAAGTCGATATCCTCCCGTGGGCGGGAGCTGCTGGAGCGACTCATGCCGAGCAGCTCCAAGATGGGGACGGAGTAGTCGGTCTCGCTGGGGTTATAGAGGGTGGTGGCCACCACCGCCCCCCCGAGCTGCTGCCAGCGGGCCCGGAATCCCTGGGCTAGTCGGTCACCCAGTTCGCTCTCTGGGATGAGCAGTGCGGCGCGGGTGAGGCCGCGCCGCCAGGCAAACTCAGCCGCCTGCTGGGCCTCATCCTCTGGGGCGAGGGAGAACTGATAGAGGTTCTGGGTTGCCGGCAGGTCGCCGTAGTTGAGGGCCAGGGTGGGCACCGGGAAGCTGCCGCGGCGGGCGAGGGCGTTGACCCCCTCCTTGCTCAGGGGGCCGATGATGGCACTTGCCCCCTCCGCCAGCGCCTGGTCGTAGGCGGCGAGGGTCTGGGCGGGGCTGTCACCGACATCGTAGATCCGCACCTGCCGGCCGGTGGCGGGGCCATTTTCGTAGTAGGCGCCCATGATACCGTCACGCACCGCCTCGGCCGCGGGGGCGAAGCGGCCGCTGAGCGGCAACAGCACGGCGATGTTGCCGCCCTGCTGCTGGGTCGCCTGGGCACGGTCGCCAATGGAGCGCAGCAGCGCCTCACTGGCGGGGTGGCGGGGGTAGCTATGGCGCCACTGCTGCAATAGATTGTCCAGCGCCGGCGGCGAGAGCTGATACTGTTTGGCGATGGCCGCCAGCTCCAGCCAGCCGCTCATGATGTCGGGCGCGGGGCGCTCCCGACGCGCTTGCAGCTCCGCCAGCGAGAGGTGGCTGAGTGCCTGCCAGATCGCCTCCTGGTTCTCCTGGCGGGCGCCGTCGTTCTCCAGATAAGGGGTCTGGTCAACGTAGGCGCGGGCCGCCTCCAGGAAGTTGCCACGCCGTTCATGGGCGGCGGCGCGCAGGCCGTAGAGGCGGGCCATGTAGGTGGCATCGCTGCTGCGGCCCTCGGGGCGGGCGAGGATCTGTAAAGTACGGTCGGGGATATTCTCTTCCAGGGCGATGCGCGCCTCCACCAGCTGCCGCTGGCCGGCCTGCTCCTGGGTGGGACGCCCGCCGCCGGTGGTACGGCCCAGCAGCTCGTGGGCACGATCGGTGTTACCGGCGGCGGCCCAGGCATCGGCGGCGGAGAGCCAGTAGTCGGTGCGCCGTTCCAGCGGCGCCTGATCCGCCATGCGCTCAAAGGCGCGGGCAGCGGTGGCATACTCGCCCCGGGCGTAGGCCTGCTCGGCCGGATTGTCCACTCGCTCCGGCGGACGGACGAGGGTGGGGGCGCAACCCATCAATATAATGAGTAGGGGAAGGAGCTTGAGGAGGCTTTTCATAGTGGTATTTTATCCAGCTTCCACGCCCTGCGGCGACAAAGCGCACAGTATCTTGAAGGGGTTATGTAGTGTCAAATGACGGGATCCTCTATATCGTCGCCACCCCCATCGGTCACCTGGGGGATCTGAGCCAGCGTGCCATTGAGGTGCTGGGGGTGGTGGATCGCGTCGCTGCCGAGGATACCCGCCGCAGCGGCCTATTGCTGCAACATCTTGGTATCACCAAGCCTTTCACCGCCCTCCACGACCACAACGAGCGGGAGCGGGCGCCGCAGCTGGTGGAGCGGCTGCTGGCGGGGGAGCGTATCGCCCTCGTCTCCGATGCCGGCACACCACTGGTGAGCGACCCCGGCTTCTCCCTTGTGCGGGCGGCCCAGGAGGCAGGCATCAGGGTAGTACCTGTGCCGGGCCCCAGCGCGGTGATGGCGGCCCTCTCGGCCGCTGGCATCCCCACGGACCGTTTCTGCTTCGAGGGTTTTCTACCGGCCAAGGCCGGGGCGCGCCGCGAGCGTTTGGCCGCCCTGGTGGAGGAGGCGCGCACCTTAGTCTTCTTTGAGGCGCCGCACCGTATGGCGGAAACCTTGGCGGAGATGGTGGCGCTATTTGGCGAGCAGCGGGAGGCGGCGCTGGCCCGAGAGCTGACCAAGACCCATGAGACCATCCGCCGCCTGCCGCTCGGTGAGCTGGCCGCCTGGGTGGCGGCGGATGGGGAGCAGCAGCTGGGGGAGGCGGTATTACTGGTGCGGGGGGCGGCACCGGCCGCCACCGATACCTTGGCGGCAGAGGTGCGACGCACCGCCTCCATCTTGGCCGAGTCGCTGCCGGTGAAGGAAGCGGCGGCCTTGGCGGCCCGTATCTGCGGCGCCAAAAAGAACCTTATATATCGGTATCTCACCGCCGATCGGGCGTAAGCGGAGCAGATCCCGGCGGATGCGACCCTCTGCCGTTCCTGGTAGGATGCGCCCCGGGAGTCGGCCGGGCAGTCGCTGCACCCGTGAGGGGGTGGAGGAAAGTCCGGGCTCCATAGGGCAAGGTGCCAGGTAACGCCTGGGCGGCGCGAGCCGACGGAAAGTGCCACAGAGAACAGACCGCCGATGGCCCCCTAGGGGGATCAGGTAAGGGTGAAAAGGTGCGGTAAGAGCGCACCGCGCGGGTGGCAACACACCGCGGCACGGTAAACCCCACCCGGAGCAAGACCAAATAGGGGAACAGGCGATCTCGCCGCGTGCGGCCCGTACGGTTCCCGGGTAGGTCGCTTGAGGTGCATGGTGACGTGCATCCCAGATGAATGGCTGTCCATGACAGAACCCGGCTTATAGGCCGGCTCCCCCCTTCTTTTCATAATTGTGTGATCCAATCCACAATCTCTCTCTCACGGTTTCCTCACAGAGACTCGTGAGCCGTACTTAAAGTAGTTTCTAGCTTACCTCAACAACCCTCTGAAAGCCCTTCATATGGCGCCGATCGCGCCCCGCTCAAGTCTCTGATTCATTTATCTAAGTCGCTGTAAAGAAAGACATTATTGCACTGTTATCGGGCACTTTTTTTCCTTGACAGCTTTCCCCCCCCGCCCATAATGTGGGCCGCAGTGGAGGAAAGTGGACTAAAGTGGATCCTGGTGGAGTTAGTGGACTTTGGTGGGGGCAGTAATACCCGGGGGGCGCCCGAGCGGGCAGTGCGGTGTTCAGGGGGTCTAAACCACTAACGTTGGATGCTAAGGGGCGCATGGCCATGCCTGCCTCCCAGCGGCGTCTGTGCGCCGGTAACCTCGTGATTACCATCTCGGTCTCCCTCCACCCTGCCCTGTCTCAGGATCGCTGCCTCTGGGTCTATCCCGAGGCGGAGTGGAACCTGGTGGAGGCGGAGCTAAACCGCATCCCCGCCAGCAATGTCAACGGTATGAAACTGCGTCGGGCCTTGATCGGCAGCGCCCACGATGTGGAGTTAGATGACTCCGGTCGTCTGCTGATCCCGCCCCATCTACGCACTTATGCCGGCCTCGACAGAGACGTGATGCTGGTGGGACAGGGGCGCAAGCTGGAGCTGTGGGATGCGGCGGTCTGGGGTCGGAACCTTGAGCAGCTACTGCAAGATGGGTTCTTGGAGCAGGACGGTCAGCTCTCGCCTGAGCTACAGGCCTTGGTGCTGTGAACGTCTCTCTCCACCACCGTCCAGTCCTCTTTGCCGAGGTGCTAGAGGCGCTCGCCGTGCGCCCCGATGGGCGTTATGTGGACGGAACCTTCGGTCGCGGCGGTCATGCTGGGGCGATCCTGGCGCAGCTTGGCGCTGAGGGGCGGTTGCTGGCGGTGGATAAGGATCCAACGGCAGTCGCCGTTGCCCGCGAGCGGTTCGGCAGCGATCCGCGTTTTGCCATCGAACAGGGCAGCTTTGCCGCCCTGGCAAGCTTGGTGGCGGCGCGTGGTTGGACGGGGCAGGTCAACGGCATCCTGCTCGACCTGGGGGTCTCTTCCCCCCAGCTCGACGACCCGAGCCGCGGCTTCAGCTTCCGCCTTGCCGGTCCGCTCGACATGCGTATGGATCCGGGGGCAGGCCTCTCTGCCGCTGACTGGTTGGCCGCTGCCGATGAGGCGGAGATCAGCCAGGTGTTGCGGGACTACGGAGAGGAGCGACACGCCCGGCGGATCGCCCGCGCCATTGTTGCCCATCGCACCGCCCAGGGACCTATCACCACCACTGAGGGGTTGTCGGAGCTGATCGCTCGGGCCAATCCAAGCCGCGAGCCGGGCAAAGACCCGGCCACTCGTACATTTCAGGCGATACGCATCTTCATCAACCGTGAGCTGGAGGATCTGGAGACAGTGTTGTCACAGGTGATCGATCTCCTTGCTCCCGGCGGGCGCCTCGCCGTCATCAGTTTCCACTCGCTGGAGGATCGGCGGGTTAAACGCTTTATTCGTCAGGAGGAGAAGGGGACGCCACCGCCGCCTGATCTGCCGATCCGTTGGGAGCATCAGCCCCGCTTGGTGGCCGTAGGTAAGGCGATCCGCCCGGGTGAGCAGGAGCTGGCTGAGAACCCGCGGGCCCGCAGTGCGGTGTTGCGGATCGCGGAGCGCCTGGCATGAAGACCTCACTCCTCTTTATTGGGATCTTGGCGTTGGCGGTCTTCCTCTCCGCGCTGACGGTGATGTTCACCTCCCATGAGTCGCGCAAGCGGTTTGTCGAGTTGCAAGCGCTCCAAGAGGCGCGGGACGAGCTGAATGTGGAGTGGGGCCGGTTGCAGCTGGAGCAGAGCACGTGGGCGACCTACGCCCGGGTGGATGCCATCGCACGTAACCAACTCAATATGTTTATTCCGCCGCCCCAGGCGGTGGTGATCGTGAACCCATGAGAAATCGTTTCGCACAACCTGAGAGAGACCGCCGCATGAAGGTGGTTCGAGGCGCCATCGTGGTAGCGATGGCGGCCTTGCTGGTGCGTGCTATCGATCTCAATGTCATCAAGCGGGAGTTTCTACAGGACCAGGGGGACGCCCGCTACCTGCGCACCGTCTCCATCTCGGCCCACCGCGGCATGATCACCGATCGCAATGGCGAGCCGCTGGCAGTGAGTACGCCGGTGGATTCGGTGTGGGCCAACCCCAAGCTGCTGGTCGATCAACATGACCGCTTTGACGAGCTGGCCAAGGCGCTGGAGATGCCACCCGCGGCCCTCGCCGAGCTTATTGATAAGCGCGCCGACAAGGAGTTTGTCTACCTGCGGCGCCACGTCAACCCCGATCTCTCTGCTACCGCCCTCGCCCTCAAGCTCCCTGGGGTGGCGGTACAGCGGGAGTATCGTCGCTACTACCCCACGGGCGAGGTGTTTGCCCATGTCCTTGGCTTCACCAACATCGACGATGTGGGGCAGGAGGGGTTGGAGCTGGCCTATGACGACACCCTGCGCGGGATCCCCGGCAGCAAGCGGGTGATCAAGGATCGGCTTGGGCGGGTTGTCCAGAACGTGGAGAGTATTGCCGAGCCGCGCCCGGGCGCCACCTTGCGGCTCAGCCTCGATCGGCGCGTGCAGTATCTCGCTTACCGAGAGTTGAAGGCAGCGGTGCAGGCCCATAAGGCCAAGGCGGCCACCGCGGTGGTGTTGGATGTGGCCACCGGCGAGATCATCGCCATGGTCAACCAGCCCTCGTTCAATCCCAACAACCGGGAAGATCTCAAGAGCGATCGCTATCGCAATCGCGCTGTCACCGATCTATTTGAACCCGGCTCCACCATGAAGCCATTTACCGTGGCGGCGGCGCTGGAGAGTGGTCGTTTCCAACCGGACACCCCCATCGATACCCGTCCCGGCACCCTCAAGGTGGGCTCTAACACCGTCAAGGATGTCCACAACTATGGCGCCATTGATGTCGCGCGGGTGATCCAGAAGTCGAGCAACGTCGGGGCGGCGATGATGGCGTTGTCGCTGCCAGACAATGGGCTTTGGCAACTGCTGCGGCGGGTCGGTTTTGGGAATCCCAGCGGGAGCAACTTTCCCGGTGAGCGCTCGGGTTACGTGGTGAAGCCAAAGCGGGATATCGAGATCGCCACCCTCTCGTTTGGTTACGGCGTGTCGGTCACTGCACTGCAACTGGCGCAGACCTACACCGTGCTGGCGGGCGATGGTGCGGTGCGGCCGGTGAGCTTCCTCTCCCGTTCCGGACCACCGGCGGGGGTGCAGGCGCTCAATCCGCAGGTGGTGAAACAGGTGCGCCAGATGATGGAGCTGGTGACCCAGGCCGGTGGCACCGGCACCCGGGCCGCGGTGCAGGGATATCGGGTGGCCGGGAAGACCGGGACCGTACGCAAACTGAGTGGTGGTAGCTATTCGGATGATGCCTACCTGGCGCTCTTCGCCGGGATGGCACCCGCTTCGCGGCCGCGACTGGTCATGGTGGTAATCGTGGATGAGCCACGGGACGGCGAGTACTACGGCGGGCAGATCGCGGCGCCGGTATTCGGGCATGTGATGGCAGGGGCGTTGCGGTTACTCGACATCCCTCCCGATGACCTGCCCGGGTATGGCCGCCAGATGACCGCGGTGGTGGGCGAGGAGGGACTATGAGCGCACCGATGCAAGTATCGTATTCATTGGCCGAGCTGTTGCCCGGCGGCGGGGCGGCTGAGCTGGCCGCTATCACCATCAACGGCCTGACCCGCGACAGCCGCCAGGTGCATCCCGGCGATCTCTATTTTGCTATGCCGGGTGCGCGGGACGATGGCGCTGCCTTTATCGATGACGCCATCGCCAACGGCGCCGTCGCCATCTGCCGCGATGGGGCAGAGAGCGGCGTGGAGCTGCGCCAGCAGGCGGGGCGCTCGGTGCCGGTGGTGGCGGTGCCCCAGTTGCGGGAGCAGCTCGGCGGGATCGCCGATCGCTTCTACGGCCACCCCTCCCAGGAGCTGACGGTGGTGGGCGTGACCGGCACCAACGGCAAGACCTCTGTCACCCACTTCATCGCCCGCGCCCTCGCTGCCGATGGCGGCTGTGGGCTCATCGGCACCCTGGGCAGTGGTCTCATCGGGCAGCCGCTGGCCACCACCGGTCGCACCACACCGGAGGCGATCACCCTGCAACGGCAGTTGGCGGAGTTTCGCGCCGCCGGCGCCCATGGCGCGGTGATGGAGGTCTCCTCCCACGGCATCGACCAGCGGCGCATCGATGGCGTCGCCTTCGACGCCGTGGTGTTCACCAATCTGACCCATGACCACCTCGACTACCATGGCGACATGGCGCACTACGCTGCCACCAAGCGTCGCCTGCTCGGTTGGCGCGGGGTGCGCGGGGTGGTGATCAATCTGGATGACCCCACAGGGTTGCAGTGGGCCGCAGAGCTGGCCAGTGAGCAGCGGGTGGTGGGTTTTAGCCTGATCGGTACCCCGGCACCCGCCGGGATCGAGACCCTGTACGGTGGTGAGCTGAGCTTTAGCCCCCGTGGCCTCGCCTTCAATGTCGATTCGCCATTTGGGCACGGGCATATCGAGTGTGGCCTGATGGGGCGCTTCAACGCCGCCAACCTGCTGGCGGCCCTTGGGGTGCTGCTGCTGGTGGGGGTCGATTTTGCGACGGCCTGTGAGCGGCTGGCACGCACCGAGACGGTACCAGGCCGGATGGAGCGCTTTGCCGCCGGCGCCGAGCAGCCGGTGGTGGTGGTGGACTACGCCCACACCCCGGATGCCCTTCAGCAGGTGCTCTCCTCGCTGCGTGAACATGCCGTGGGTGAGTGCCGTATCACCTGCGTCTTCGGCTGCGGTGGCGAACGCGATCAGCTCAAGCGGCCGATGATGGGGCGTATCGCCGAGCAGTGGGCCGATCGGGTGGTGATCACCCACGACAACCCGCGCAGCGAGGAGCCGGAGGCGATCATCGCCGCCATCCGCAGCGGGATGCGGGCGCCGCAGGCGGCACAGGTGGTGGCCGATCGGGCTGCGGCCATCGCCTCTGCCATCGCCGCGGCTGGCCCCAACGACATCGTGCTGGTGGCCGGCAAGGGGCACGAGGATGAGCAGGTGATCGGCCAGACCCGCCTCACCTTCAGTGACCGCGCTGAAGTGGCGCGGATCCTGGGGAGTCCACCCCATGGTTGAGGGCATCCACATCTCCCTCTCCCAGGCCGCGGCCTGGCTGGGCGCTGAGGCGATCGGCGGCGGTGGCCAGTTCCATGGCATCAGCAGCGACTCGCGTTCAGTGGCGCCGGGCAGCCTGTTTGTCGCGCTGCGGGGGGAGCATCACGATGGCCACGATTTCGTCGCCGCCGCGGCCGCCGCGGGGGCCGCAGCGGCCTTGGTGAGCCAACGCCTGCCGTTGCCCATCCCGCAGCTGTTGGTGGCCGATACCCGCGCCGCCCTCGGTCGCCTGGGGGCCGCTTGGCGGCGTCACCTCGGTACGCCGCTGGCCGCCATCACTGGCAGCAACGGCAAGACCAGCGTGAAGGAGATGAGCGCCGCCATCCTGGCGCAGAGCGGATCGGTGCTCGCCACCCGCGGCAATCTCAACAACGACCTCGGTGTGCCGCTCACCCTCTTGCGTCTGACCCGCGAGCACCGCGCCGGGGTGATCGAGATGGGGGCCAACCACCCCGGCGAGATCGCCTATCTCACCGAACTGACCCACCCCAATGCCGCGGTAGTAACCAATGCCGGACCGGCCCATCTGGCGGGGTTCGGCTCGGTGGCTGGGGTGGCGGCGGCCAAGGGGGAGATCTTCCACGGCGTGATGGAGGGGGGCACGGCGGTGATCAACGCCGATGACCCCTATGCCGATCTCTGGCGCGAGTTGGCCGCCGGCCTCCACACCGTTAGCTTCGGTCTCGATCAAGCGGCCGATCTGATGGCTACTTTCAGTGCCGAGGCCGGCGCCAGCCAGGTACGGCTGAGTGGCCTTATTGAGCTGGACCTACGCCTACCGTTGGCGGGGCGCCACAACGTCTACAACGCCTTGGCCGCCGCCAGCCTGACCCTCTCCATCGGGGCAGACGCCGCGGCAGTAAAGGCCGGGTTGGAGGGGTTGGTGCCGGTTGCCGGGCGGTTGCAACCGCGGCCGGGGCGCCAGGGTGCCCAGGTGATCGATGACGCCTACAACGCCAATCCGGCCTCAGTACAGGCCGCCCTTGAGGTGTTGGCCGCCCGCCCCGGGCGGCGCTTGCTGGTGCTGGGGGATATGGCGGAGCTGGGGAGGGATGCCGCCCGCCTCCACGGCGAAATCGGCGCCCAGGCGCGGCGCTTAGGTATCGATGGGCTCTATGCCACCGGGGGGTTGGCCGCCGAGGCGGTGGCAGAGTTTGGCCCTGGGGCGCTCCACTTTTCTGATCAGGCGGCGTTGACGGCGGCCCTTGTGGCCGAGTTGGCGCCTGACGTCACCGTATTGGTGAAGGGCTCGCGATCTGCCCGCATGGAGCGGGTGGTGGCGGGCATTGCCGAGGGAGTTTTTTAAGTTGCTGCTTCTCCTCGCCGAATATCTGAGCACCCTGCACAGCGGCTTCAACGTGGTGCAGTACCTCACCCTGCGGGCCATCTTCGGGGTGCTCACTGCGTTGTTGGTCTCGCTCACCATCGGGCCGTCGATGATTCGGGCGTTGACCAACTACCAGATCGGCCAACATGTGCGCCAGGATGGGCCACAGAGCCACCTCTCCAAGGCGGGGACCCCCACCATGGGAGGGGCGCTGATCCTCTTCGCCACCACCCTCACCACCCTGCTCTGGGCCGATCTCTCCAGCCGCTATGTCTGGGTGGTGCTGCTGGTGACCCTGGCCTTTGGGGGGATCGGCTTTTTGGATGACTACAAAAAGCTGATCAAAAAGCAGTCGCTCGGTCTGCGCAGCAAACACAAATACCTCCTCCAATCTATCGTCGGGCTGGGGGCGGCTCTCTTCCTCTATGCCACCGCCAGCACACCGGCGGAGACCACCCTCATCGTGCCGTTCATCAAGAGTGTGGCCATCCCCCTCGGCATCTTTTATGTGGTGCTGACTTACTTTGTGATTGTCGGCACCAGTAACGCGGTCAACCTGACCGATGGGCTCGATGGCCTGGCCATCATGCCGACGGTGATGGTGGCCGGCGCCCTGGGGATCTTTGCCTACGTCACCGGGCACGCCACCTTCTCCAGCTACCTCGGCATCCCCTTCATCCTGGGGGTTGGGGAGCTGGTGGTGATCTGCGGCGCCCTGGTGGGGGCCGGCCTCGGTTTTCTCTGGTTTAACACCTATCCGGCCCAGGTGTTCATGGGGGATATCGGCGCCCTGGCCTTGGGGGCGGCGCTGGGGGTGATCGCCGTACTGGTGCGGCAGGAGCTGGTGCTGGTGATCATGGGGGGCGTCTTTGTCATGGAGACGGTCTCGGTCATCCTCCAGGTGGCCTCCTTCAAGCTGACCGGGCGGCGCATCTTTCGGATGGCGCCGCTCCACCACCACTTTGAGCTGAAGGGGTGGCCGGAGCCGCGGGTGATCGTCCGCTTCTGGATCATCACGGTGATCCTGGTGCTGATCGGTCTCACCACCTTGAAGATCCGGTGATGCCCATGACCGCCCACGCCACCGCGCCCACCGCTACCCCCGCCGCCACCTTGGTGGTGGGGCTCGGCGCCAGCGGCATGTCGGTGGTGCGTCACCTGGCGGCGCGCGGTGAGTCGTTTGCCGTGGCCGACAGCCGCCCGCGGCCACCAGGGCTGGATGACCTGAAGCGTGACTACCCGGCAGTGGCGCACCACTGCGGACCGTTTGCCGCGGAGCAGTTTGCCGCTTGGCCGCGGCTGGTGCTGAGCCCCGGCGTTCCGCCCCAGGAGCCGGCGGTGCAGGCGGCGTTGGCCGCCGGGGCCGAGGTGATGGGGGATATCGAGCTATTTGCCCGGGCGGTCACGGCGCCGGTGGTGGCCATCACCGGCTCCAATGGCAAGAGCACGGTGACTACGCTGCTGGGGGAGATGGCCCGCGAGGCGGGGATCGCGGTGGCGGTGGGGGGCAATCTGGGTACCCCGGCACTGGATCTGCTGGCCACCCAGCCGGAACTCTACATCCTCGAACTCTCGTCGTTTCAATTGGAGACCACCTACAGCCTCACCCCGCAGGCGGCGACAGTGCTCAACCTCTCTGCCGATCACCTCGATCGCCACACCGATATGGCGGAGTACGGGGCACTCAAGGCGCGCATCTTCCAGGGGGATGGCGTGATGGTGCTGAACCGTGACGACCCGCAGGTGGTGGCCATGGCGCTGCCGGGACGGGAGATCCGCTGGTTTGGCCTAGGCCAGCCGAGCGACGGTAATAGTTACGGCCTCCTGCGGCAGGAGGGGGCGCTGTGGCTCTGCCGCGGTGCCACGCCGCTGCTCTCCACGGCGGAGCTGGGGATCGCCGGGCTGCACAACTACGCCAACGCCTTGGCCGCCCTCGCCCTGGGTGAGGTGAGCGGCCTGCCATTGGTGGCGATGCTCACGGCCCTGCGCCGGTTCCGCGGCCTGCCCCACCGCTGCCAGCGGGTGCGGGAGCTGGGCGGGGTGGGTTGGTTTGATGACTCCAAGGGGACCAACGTCGGCGCCACCCTGGCGGCACTCAACGGGATGCCGGGCGAGAAGGTGGTGTTGATCGCCGGGGGCGACGGTAAAGGGCAGGCGTTTGCGCCGCTGCGGGCTGCGGTGGCGCAACGGGCGCGGGCGGTGGTGTTGATCGGCCGCGACGGACCCCTCATCGGCGCGGCATTGGCTGACAGCGTGCCCTTAGTGCCGGCCAGCGATATGGCCGATGCGGTACGGCGTGCCCACGCCCTCGCCCTTCCCGGAGATACGGTGCTGCTCTCGCCGGCCTGCGCCAGCTTCGACATGTATCGCAACTACATCGAACGGGCAGAGCAGTTCATCGCCGCCGTGGAGGGGCTGCCGGCATGAGCGGACAGGCCGAGATCCAGGTGGAGGCGCTCCCATCCGCGTTCCCGCGCAGTGGTCTTTTGCCGGTGGACGGGGTGCTGCTCACGCTGGTGGCGGCACTCCTTGGGCTCGGCCTGGTGATGGTGGGCTCCGCCTCGGTCTCCATCGCCGATCGCCTCTCCGGCAACCCGTTCCACTTTCTTATCCGGCAGTTCGCTTATGTCGTCGTCGGCCTGGTGCTGGCGCGACAGGTGGTGATGGTGCCCCTCAGCTATTGGCAGCGCACCGGCATGTTGTGGCTGTTGGGGGGGATCGCCCTGTTGGTGGTGGTGCTGATCCCGGGGGTGGGGCGCACGGCCAATGGCAGTACCCGTTGGATCGGCTTTGGCCAGTACAGCCTCCAGATCTCCGAATATGTGAAGGTGATGGTGATCGTCTACCTCGCCAGTTATCTGGTACGCCACGGGGATGATGTGCGTCGCACCGTCTCCGGTTTTTTGAAGCCGATGGTGCTGATATGCGGCGCCGCTTTCCTGGTGCTGCTGGAGCCGGATTTCGGTACCGCCGTGGTGATCATCGCCACCGCCATGGGGATGCTGTTCCTGGGCGGGGTGCGGATGTGGCTGTTTGGCGTGCTGTTGCTACTGGCGGTGGCGGCGGTGGCGATGTTGGTGATCCAGGAGCCTTACCGCCTGGCCCGCCTCGTCGCCTTTACCGATCCCTGGGCCGATCCCTTCAACTCCGGTTTTCAGTTGACCCAGGCGCTCATCGCCTTCGGGCGGGGCGAGTGGCTTGGCGTGGGGCTCGGTAGCAGCGTACAGAAGCTGTTCTACCTGCCGGAGGCCCACACCGATTTTCTCTTTGCCGTCTTGGCCGAGGAGCTGGGGTTGATCGGGGTGGTGGCGGTGATCCTGCTATTTGGCTTCCTGGTCTGGCGGCTGTTTGAGTTGGGGCGGGCGGCCATCCTGGCCGGTCAGGAGTTCGGTGGTTACATCTCCTTTGGCGTGGCGACTTGGATCGGCCTCCAGGCCTTCGTCAACATGGGCGTCAACATGGGCCTGCTACCCACCAAGGGGCTCACACTGCCGTTGATGAGCTACGGCGGGAATAGCATCTGGGCCACCTGTATCGCCCTCGCCCTCATCTTCCGCGTGGACTATGAGCTGCGCCACAAGGCGGTGCTGCCGCGGCCGACCGGGAGAGAGCGATGAGCGTGCGCATGGTGATCATGGCCGGTGGTACCGGGGGGCACGTCTTCCCGGCCTTGGCAGTGGCACGCGAGTTGGCCGAGCAGGGGGTGGAGATCTCCTGGCTCGGTACCCAACGTGGCCTGGAGGCGGAGCTGGTGCCGCAGGCCGGGATCGCCATCGACTTCATTACCATCGGCGGTCTGCGCGGCAAGGGGCTGCTCGGCTGGTTGTTGGCGCCGCTGCGCCTGACCCGGGCCGTGGCCCAGGCCATCGCCGTGTTGCGCCAGCGCCGGCCGGCAGCGGTGTTGGGGATGGGTGGGTTTGCCGCCGGTCCCGGCGGTATCGGTGCCCGGCTGTTGGGCCTGCCGCTGCTGGTGCATGAGCAGAACGCCATCGCCGGTCTCACCAATCGCGTCCTCAGTCGCGTTGCTCGGGTGGTGATGCAGGCCTTCCCCGGTGCCTTTGGCGAGCGGGCGACGTTGCGTACCACGGGCAATCCGGTGCGGCGGGAGATCACCACGCTGCCGCCACCGGCGAGCCGTTTTGCCGATCGCAGTGGGCCGTTGCAGCTGTTGGTGGTGGGCGGCAGCCTCGGTGCCCGCGCCCTCAATCAGGTGGTACCCGCCGCGTTGGCCCAGCTACCGGCGGCCATCCGCCCGCAGGTGCTGCATCAGTGCGGTCAGCGCCATTTGGCGGCGGCGACTGAGGGTTATCAGGCGGCCGGGGTGGCGGCCCAGGTGGTGCCGTTTATCGATGATATGGCCGCCGCCTACGCCGCCGCCGATCTGGTCATCTGCCGGGCCGGTGCCCTCACCGTGAGCGAGTTGGCCTGTGTCGGTGCCGCCAGTCTGCTGGTGCCGTTTCCGTTTGCGGTGGATGACCATCAGAGCGCCAACGGCCGCTTTTTGGCCGCCGCCGGCGCGGCAGAGCTGATCCAAGAGCAGGCGCTCGATAGCGCCCGCCTGGCCCACTTCTTAACTGAACTATGTGCCGATCCGGTGGCCGGTCGCACTCGCCTGTTGGCCATGGCCGAGGCGGCCCGGGCCCTGGCTCGGCCGGAGGCGGCCCGCGAGGTCGCTGCCATCTGTCTGAATGCCGCAGGGGTGAATCCATGAGTCTGTCTGAGCACCGCCCACCCACCCCGATCCGCGACGGCCACCCCATGGGGCGGATCCGGCGCATCCACTTCGTCGGTATCGGCGGGGCGGGGATGAGCGGTATTGCCGAGGTGTTGCTCACTTTGGGCTACACCATCTCCGGCTCCGATCTGCGCGCCAACGCCGTCACCCGGCACTTGGCCGATCTCGGCTGCAAGGTGTTTATCGGCCACGACGCCTCCCACATCGAGGGGGTGGATGCGGTGGTGGTCTCCACCGCCGTACAGGAGGGGAATCCGGAGCTGATTCGCGCCCGGGAGCAGCTCATCCCGGTGGTGCGGCGGGCCGAGATGTTGGCGGAGCTGATGCGCTTCCGTCATGGCATTGCCGTGGCGGGTACCCACGGCAAGACCACCACCACCAGCCTGGTGGCCAGCCTGTTGGCAGAGGGGGGGCTCGATCCCACCTTTGTGATCGGCGGCAAGCTCAACAGCGCCGGTACCCACGCCCGCTTGGGCGAGAGCCGCTATCTGGTGGCGGAGGCGGATGAGTCGGACGCCTCCTTCCTCTATCTCCAGCCGATGACGGCGGTGGTAACCAACATCGACGCCGACCATATGGATACCTATGGCGGTGACTTCGAGGTGCTCAAACGCACCTTTGTCGAGTTCCTCCACCATCTGCCGTTCTACGGCCTGGCGGTGCTCTGTGTCGATGACCCGGTGGTGACTGAACTGCTGCCGCAGGTCTCCCGGCCGGTGCTGACCTACGGTACCCGCAGCGATGCCGACGTGCGGGCCGAGGCGATCGAACAGGTGGGTCACCGCACCCGCTTTGACGTGCGGCGGCGCGATCGGGAGGCGGTGCTGGCGGTTGAGCTGAATCTGCCGGGTCGCCACAACGTGCTCAACGCCTTGGCGGCCATCGCCGTGGCGGGGGAGCTGGGGATCGACGACGCCGCCATTCAACGGGGGCTGTCGGAGTTTCAGGGGATTGGGCGGCGCTTCCAGATCCAGGGCGAGGTGACGGTCAATGGTGGGCAGGTGCTGGTGGTGGATGACTACGGTCACCACCCGCGGGAGCTGGCCGCAGTGATTGAGGCGGCGCGCCAGGGTTGGCCGCAGCGGCGCTTGGTGGTGGCCTTTCAGCCCCACCGCTTCACCCGGACCCGTGATCTATTTGAAGACTTCGCCGAGGTGTTGGCGGGGGTCGATGTGCTGTTGTTGCTAGAGGTCTATGCCGCCGGTGAGCGGCCCATCCCGGGGGCCGACAGCCGCGCCCTGTGCCGTGCCATCCGCGCCCGTGGCGTGGTTGATCCCATCTTTGTCAGTGGTCCGGAAGAGCTGCCGATGGTGCTCACCGGGGTGCTGCACGATGGCGATCTGCTCCTGACGCTGGGGGCCGGTGATATCGGCGCTAAGGCGGCGCAGCTGGTGCAGGAGTTGGTGCCATGAGCGGCGACAGTGCAGCCACCCCGCTACGCGGCGAGCTGCGGCTGGCAGAGCCGATGGCGCACCACACCACTTGGCGGGTGGGAGGTCCGGCGGAGCGTTGGTATCGACCGGCGGATCTGGCCGATCTCTGCGCCTACCTGGGCCAGCTGCCGGAGCATGAACCGGTCGCCTTTATCGGTCTCGGTAGCAATCTGTTGGTGCGGGACGGCGGTATCCGCGGCAGTGTCATCGCCCTCGCCGGTGCGCTGGATGGTATCACCCCGGTCAGCTCCACCGAGGTGCGCATCGAGGCGGGGGTCGCCTGCGCCAAGGTGGCGCGCCACTGTAGCCGGTTGGGGCTCTCTGGGGCCGAGTTTCTCGCCGGCATCCCCGGCACCATGGGGGGGGCGTTGGCGATGAATGCCGGTGCCTTTGGCGGCGAGACCTGGGCGCTGGTGGCCGAGGTGGAGACCCTCGATCGGCGCGGTGAGATCCGCTGCCGGCCGGCACAGCAGTTTGAGGTGGGCTACCGCCAGGTGCGGTTGCCGGTGGGGGAGTGGTTCGTCGCCTGTCGGCTGCGCCTCATTGCCGGTGTCGGTGAAGGGGCCAGCCAGCGCATCCGTGAGCTGCTGGCGCGGCGTGCCACCAGCCAGCCCATCGGTGAGGCCAATGCCGGCTCGGTGTTCCGCAATCCGCCGGGGGACTATGCCGCGCGCCTCATTGAAGCGAGTGGTCTCAAGGGGCGCTGCATCGGCAAGGCGTGCGTTTCCCGCAAGCACGCCAACTTCATCACGAATACCGGCGGGGCGAGCGCTGCCGACATCGAA
>QKFD01000123.1 GCA_003251535.1 Chromatiales bacterium
GCCGGCCGCATCGGCCCCCTTGAAGCCGCCGCCGTGGAACTCAAACCCCTGATTCCAATCCGGTGGCGGGTGGAACTCCTGGCCGGCGCGCCAACTGGCACCGAGCTGGTCGTAGGCGGCCCGCTTCTCTGGATCTTTGAGTACCTCGTAGGCCTCGCCGAGCGCCTTAAAGCGCTCCTCCGCCGCCGGCTCCTTGCTGACGTCGGGGTGGTAGCGGCGCGCCAGCTTGCGGTAGGCGCGCTTGATCTCATCCTGGCTGGCGTCACGGGAGACGCCCATGGTCTGGTAGTAGTCTTTGAATTCCATAGTGGTGCAACCTCGCCCAATGGCTATGACGGAACCGTTCCGTCACGCCCCGAGGGGGGAGCTAGGGCCTCGGCTACTTATGCTGGGCGATGACGGCGTACTCCGGCAACCCCGCCGCCGCGCAGTGCGGCGGGCTCTATGGACAATATGGGGGCGGCTGGTGCGTAGTGGGAGCGAGGCGGAGAGGGCGGCCCCGCCCGCCAGGGGCGGGACCGCAGAGGGGGAGGTGGGCGTTTACTGACCGACGATGCGCCCCTCCACCTCACGGCTCAGCGGCGAGGCGGTCTGGAACTCATCCACCAGCTCGTCGAGCATCAGCACACCGGTGTCGCGGCAGTAGCCGCCGCTGCGCTGGCACGCCTCCTCCAGGCTGGCGTAGAAGTCGCCACCGCTGGCCAGGAAGTTATTGGTGGCAACGCGGTAGCTGGCCGACTTGCTGACCGGCGCGCCGGCCACGTTGAGGGAGGTCACCACACCACCGCTGAGCAGCGCCCCACCACAGCTGGGCGGGGTCGTACCGGCGCGGATCGCCTCCACCGTGGCGGCGCAGTAGGTCACCTGCATCCCGGCAATCTGCGGGAAGGAGCCGGAGGATTGGGTCGCCCCGGCCACCGGGTCGTAGGCCCAGGTGAGGCCGTTATCGAGGGCGGCGATCAGCTCGCTGCCGGTCACCTCCACCACACTGATGGTGTTGCCGAACGGCAGCACCGAGAGGGCATCCCCAAAGGTCACCGTGCCCGCCTCGATGGTGGCACGCAGGCCGCCACCGTTGGTGAGGGCGGCCACCGCCCCGTCGCTCTCCGCCGTGGTGGCGAGCATGGTATCGGTCACCAGGTTACCGATGGGCATCTCCTGGGTCCGCACGCCCGGATCGCGGCTGCCGTCAAACAGCATCCCGGCGGAGCCGATGACCACCTCAGAGAAGGCCTCCACCGGCGCCTTGTACTCGGCCACCGTCTGGGCCAGGGAGGCATCTTCGGTGATGGACTCACCCACATACCAAGGGGTGCCGGTCCAGGTGGCGACATGGCCGCTGGCGTCGAAGCTCACATCCAGCTGGCCCAGGATGCGGCCCCACTCATTGGCGGAGACCACCAACACCGTGCTGCCATCGGCATCGTAGGCAACGGTGGGGTAGGGACCCTTCACGTCCTCGGCCAACGCCTCCGTGGTGGAGTCGGCGGCAAAGGTATCGGCGTCACCCAGCAGCACATGGTCGTGGCCGGAGACCACCACATCGACCCCGGAGAGTTCGGGGATACGGTCGAGGTCCACCGTGTAGCCGGCGTGGGAGAGCAGGATGATCTTGTTGATCCCCTCCGCCTTCAGTTCGTTGACGGCGTTCTGCACGCTGGAGAGGTAGTCATGCACCACCACGTTGGCGCCGATGTTGGAGATGTGGGTGACGGTCTCGGTGACCACACCGATGATGCCGAACTTCTCGCCCCCCTTCTCCACGATGGTGTAGGGCTCGATGAGGCCGGTCAGGTAGGGCTCGGCAGAGACATCGAGGTTGGCAGAGACCACCGTGGGGGCCATCACCTCGGTGGAGTAGCCGACATCGGCGATGGTGACCGGGCCGCCACGCAGGGCCCGGGCCAGCTCCTCCGGTCCCATATCGAACTCGTGGTTACCGATGGTGACCACCTCGTACCCCATATGGTTGAGCCCCATCACCGCCTCGGAGCCCTTCCAGGCGTTGTAGAAGATGGAGCCTTGGAAGTAGTCGCCGGCATCCACTAGCAGGGTGTTGTCGGCCCCCTTGGCGGAGCGGATGGAGTCGATGAGGGTCTTGCGCCGGGCATAGCCCCCCTCCGGGGTGCTACCGAACGACTCCACCTGACTGTGGGTGTCGTTGGTGTGGAGCAGGGTGATGGTGACCGGGTTGCTGGTCGCCTCTGAGGAGTGGTTGCTACTACCGTTACAGGCGGCGAGCAGTGCCGCCGAGGAGACCAGCAGCACCAAATTCAATTTACGCATGGGATTCTCCGGAGCTATTGAAGGGCAGGCAGATAAGCCGCCGGAGCATAGAGGGCGTTCTTTAGCGCAATATGACTCTCTCGTTCCAAAGCTGTAACAGTGACCCCCTCCCCGCCGTACAGACGCTGGCCTATCATGGGCGCCGAGCCCCCATCCGCTGGAGAGATAGCGCCATGAATCCCACCGTCAACAGCCTGCTACTCACCATTAAGGTGGCGCTACTCGTCGCTGGCGTCGTAGCGGTGTTGGGGGGCGGGCTGTGCGGTGGCGGGTTCACCGTCAGCCTGATCAGCAACACGGGTGGCCCGGCCCAAGGGCAGATCTCCTTCTTGCTACTGGTGTGGGGGCTCTCGGCCATCCCTATCGGTTTGGGCGCCCTCGCCATCCGGTGGATGTTGCGCAGCATCCGCCGCCAGCAGGCCCGGGAGCAGTCACCCCACACCCCGCCGCCACCCCCGCCCCAGCACTGATGCTCACCCTACCGGCCCACTATGGGCCACTCTCAGCGGCGGATATCCATTGGCTGTTCGAGCTGACGGCCTTTGCCGTTGGCGGCCAGCTCTACCACCATGAACGGCGCCGGTGCGGGGCGCCGGCAGCGCTGCATGGAGCCCAGTTCTGGATCCTGGTCGGCTGTCTGCTAGGGGCGGCGGTGGGCAACAAATTGGTTTACCTGCTCTCCGATCCGCAGCTGTGGGCGGAGCACTGGCACGACCCGCAGGCCTGGTGGGGGGGCCAATCCATCGTCGGCGGGCTACTGGGTGGCCTGCTGGGGGTGGAGCTGGCCAAGGCGGTGACGGGCCAGCGCCACTCCACTGGCGATCTCTTCGTCACCCCACTGTTGGTGGCCATCGGGGTGGGGCGCATCGGCTGCTTCCTGGCGGGGCTGGCCGACGCCACCTACGGCAACGTCACCGCCCTCCCCTGGGGGATCGATTTTGGCGACGGCCTGCCGCGCCACCCCACCCAGCTCTACGAGATCCTCTTCTGCGCCGGCCTGGGTGGGGTGCTGGCCCACTACCGCCAGCCACTCGCCGCCTGGCCAGGTCTGCGTTTCAAACTGATGCTTTCCGCGTACCTGCTCTGGCGGCTACTCATTGACGGCATCAAGCCGCTGCCGGCCTACTGGCCCGGCGGTCTCTCCGGCATCCAGCTGGTGTGTGCCATCGCCCTGGTCGGTTACCTTCCCCTCCTCATCCGCCAACTGAGATCCCCCCCTGCATGAGCCGCAAGACCCGCCCTTGGCTGTTCTACGACACCACCAGCTCCCTCTGTGCCGAGTGCCTGACCCGGGTGGAGGCGAAGATCCTCATCGATGACCAGAGGGTCTTCCTGGAGAAGTGGTGCCCCGAGCACGGCTTTGCCCGCACCCTCATCGCCGATGACGCCGACTGGTACCGCCAGACCCGCGAGGTCTATCTCAAACGCCCCGAGCTGCCGGAGCGCTTCAACACCTCGATGCGCCAAGGCTGTCCGTGGGACTGCGGCCTCTGCCCCGATCATATGCAGCACTCCTGTGTCTCCATCGTCGAGATCACCGGGCGCTGCAACCTGCGCTGCCCAGTCTGCTACGCCAACTCGGGCCCCGACCACGGCCGCCACCTCAGCCTGGCGGAGATCGAGGCGCTGCTCGACACCGTGGTGGCCAACGAGGGGCAGCCGGATGTGGTGCAGATCTCCGGCGGCGAGCCGACCCTCCACCCGGAGCTGTTCGCGGTGCTGGACGCCGCCCGCGCCCGCCCCATCCGCCACTTGATGATCAACACCAACGGGCTGCGCATCGCCCGCGAGGAGGGGTTTGCCGCCCGCCTGGCGGAGTACAAGCCGGGGCTGGAGATCTATCTACAGTTCGACTCCCTGCACGACGCCACCCTCACCACCCTGCGCGGCGCCGCCCTGGCGACACTCCACCAGCAGGCGCTGGAGCAGCTGGAGCGCCACGGCCTCTCCACCACCCTGGTGATGACGGTGGAGCGAGGTATCAACGATGACCAGATCGGCGAGGTGATCCGCCACGCCCTCAGCTGGCGCTGTGTGCGCGGCGTCACCCTGCAACCCAACTCCGCCAGCGGCCGCAACCTCCCCCAGGCGGCGGCCGACCGTCTCACCGTCAGCGGCCTGCGCCGCGCCATCGCCGAGCAGTCGGGGCTCTTTGCGCTGGAGGATATCCTGCCGGTACCCTGCAACCCCGACACCCTGGCCATGGCCTACGCCATCAAACAGGCCGACACCGTGACCCCGCTCACCCGCCACCTGGCACCGGCCGATCTCATCGTCGGCCCCGGCAACACCATCGTCTTTGAACACGATCCGGCGCTGCGGGAGCGCTTCGTCAAGCTGTTTGCCACCAACCTCGACGCCACGGACCAGGCGCGCTGCCTATCCGATCTCCTCTGCTGCCTGCCGCAGGTGAGCGCCCCCAACCTCAGCTATGAGAACGTCTTTCGGGTCCTGGTGGTGCGCTTCATGGATCGCCATGACCTCGATCTGCGCGCCCTCAAACGCTCCTGCGTCCACATCGCCACCGCGGACGGGCGCATGATCCCGTTCGAGACCTACAACCTGCTCCACCGCCCAGCATCGCCATAACGGCGGCCGAACCGCCAGCGCGCCGCCCCCATGGGTAGGCGAGCAGCGTGCTCGCCTACTACGGCCAAAGTGCTTCTGACCCTGAAAAAAACCGAGGTCTCTGGCGGCTAAACAGACGATTGTGTCTTGACCTGGGACATCGGTATCACTGATGATAAATCTGCGTGAATAGTAGGGTTATGGAGACCATCTTAGGAGGGAGCAACATGTCCACGTCAGCGCAAGCCAAACACCCCTTCCAGTTCCGTTCAGCCAACCAAACCGCATTCGCCCTCCCCACCGAGCCCCTCTGCCATGAGTACCGCACGGTGGTGCCGCCAGCGGCTAGGCAGAGAGGGGGAGCGGTGCCGTTCGATCTGGCACCGGCCCCGGTGGATGCACTGCACCACGAGTACCACGTCAGCCTGATGCCCAACCGGGCCACCCACCCCGCCGCACCGGAGAGTGAGGCGCTCTGCCACGAGTACCGCACCATTCGCCAGCCTTAACCGCTGTTGTCGGCCCCATGACGCCGCCGCAGCGTCCACCGCCCTCCGCCCGGGAGCCCGTTGCGCCCCAGGCGGAGGGACCGCGCAGACCCACGCTCTGGTACAACGACGGCACCCTCTCCATCGTGCGCCGCGACCAGCGGTTTGCCGTCATCCACAACCCCAATGTCCGCTGGTTCACCACCGATCAGAGTGGTGCAGAGCTGAGCCGGCGCCTGGCGGAGGCGCTGCAACAGGGGGAAGAACAGCTCCCCTGCCACCGCTCTGAACAGCAGTTCCTAGAGCGTGTGTTCGCTACCGCGTTCCTGACAGCGGCCCAAGATCTACCCGTGGCCACACCCACGGTGCTCTCGCTCTCCATCACCGATCGCTGCAACTTGCAGTGCGACTACTGCTTTTATGCCGCCACCCCGCAAGGCCGCCGCCCCCCCGCCCCACCCCTAGCCAACCAGAGCTCCGTCCTACGCACCTTGCTAGGGCAGCTAAAAGCCCTGAATGGTGGGCTGCGGGTCTATCTGACCGGGGGTGAACCCTTCATCAATCGGGAGATCGGGGCCTATGTGCAGCTCATCAAAGCGGCGGGGCTCTATGCCGGTGTGGTCACCAACGGCACCCTGCTGAACGCAGCGCGGCTAGCGGCCGTGGAGCGCCAGGGTCTCGACGAGATCCGGATCTCCCTCGATGGCGCCTCCCAGGCCACCCACGAGGCGACACGCCCCCGCACCTTCCGCAAGGTCATGGAGGCGTTGAGGCGCCTGGAGGGTGGCACCCTCCAGGTGGTGCTGAGCATGACCGTCACCCGCCACAACCAGCATGAGGTGCCTGCCTTGGCACACTTTGCCCGGGCGCGGGGGTTTGCCATCAACTACTCCCCCATGCTCCCCAGCGGCCGAGGCGCCGAACACCCAGAGCTACTGCCGGACTACGGCCGGCTGGTGTTAGACCTACGCGAGATAGAGCGGGATGAGGGGTTCTCCCTGCTGGATCGGGAGGGAACTCAAGGGTGGCGCCGCCACACCTGCGGTCTCGCCGGTCAATCGCTCTATGCCGATCTCCAGGGTCATCTGTTCCCCTGCAACCTGCTGAGCGACACCGACGCGCCGCTGGGTAACGGCTTCAGCAGCCCGGTGGCCAGCCTCTTGGCCAGCAGCGATGCCGTTGCCCTGCGGGCCGGGGTCGATACCCTCCCGCACTGCCGCGCCTGCCACGTCCGCTACCTGTGTGGCGGCCCCTGCCGGGCAGCCGCCCACTTCGGCAGTGCGACCGACCCACAGCCGGCCGCCGACTGCCCATTCCGCTATGCGGAGATCATCGAGGCGCTCTTGGCCCACGGACGCTTTATCCCAGGCCCCCCACGCCAGCAAAACGGCACTCACACAGATCCCTCACCCCCATGACCCCCGGCGAACTCTACGACCTGCGCACCGCTCGCTTCACCGCCGATCACCCGGCCATAGAGGCCCTGGTGGCCGGTCACCGCACCCTGGAGGTGGGGTGTGGTACCGGAAGGGTCCTCCAGTGGCTGGTCGGCCAGGGGGCGGAGTCTGTGGTTGGGATCGATATCGATGCCGACAAGCTGGCGGTGGCCCAGGGCAAACCAGGGCTGCAAAGGGCGCCGGAGTTACAGCTGCTGCGGGCCGATCTCCTCACCTTTGCCAGCCCGCAGCGTTTCGAGCGCGTCCTCTTCGCCTTCAATGTGTTGACGGAATTTCTCACGGTCGAGGCCAAGATCCTCGCCTTGCGCACAGCGCTGCACCACCTGGAGCCGGGGGGTGAGGTGGTCACTATCACTACACCGCACGACTTTGCCAGCTACGCCCAGCAGCAGATCAGCCACTCGTTTGAACTCACCGCCCCCCACGATATCTGGGAGGCCACCCTGATCTGCCAGCGCCAACAGATCGAACAGCGCTCGCAGTGCGAGATCGAGTACCGCTCACGCGCCACGGGTGAGCGGATCCGCGATCGTTGGCACGCCTCCTTGACCACCCGCAATGAGCTGCTTGCCGTCTACCAGGCCGCGGGCGCCAAGCAGATCACCGAGTTTGGCACCTACGACCTCAAACCACTCACCGCCGATAGCCAGATCCTCATCCATGTCCTGCGTCCAGAATGACCCCGCCCCACACCACTCGCTGGGCCTGGAGACCCTGGCCTTTGAGATCATCGAGCAGTGCAACTTCTCCTGCGCCTTCTGTGTGCGCAACGCCCAGCACAGAGCGGCCGATCGGGTGGCGCTGGCACCATTCAGGCAGCGCCTCAGCACCGCCCTAGCCGCCTTCCCTGAGACCCGTCTTCTCGCCCTCACCGGCGGGGAGCCGTTTCTCCACCCCGAGCTGCTAGAGATCAGCCGAGCGGCCCTCGCCACGGGTCGCCACCTCTCCATCACCAGCAACGGCAGTGTCGTGCAAGAGGCGGTACTCCAGGAGCTGGCCCGCAGTGAACGCGGCTCTGTCATCGTCTCGCTCGATGGTCCCTCGGCGGAGATCCACGATACGATCCGCGGCTTTCCCGGCGCCCTGGCGCGCCTCGACACCTTCCTCCAGACCTGCCGCGACCACCAGCTGCCCTATGGCATCAACATCACCGTCGCGGAGGAGAACGCCGCCAGCGTGGAGGAGACCCTCTATCTGGCGGCCCGCCTGGGCGCCGTGGATGTCAGCGTCGCCCTCGTCAAACCGGAGGGCAGAGGAGGTGTGCTCCCCAGGCATGTGCTGCCTGCGGTCGCCCGGCAGGTGGAGCGCGCCAAGGCGGCGCTCTACGGCCAGATGGGCGTGCGCTTCTCCGAGCCGCTCGCCCATCTCGTCGATCTCTCCCTCTTTGCCAGCGGCCGCCGCCGCCGCTGCGGCGCGAGCGGCACCGCCCTCCACCTCCAGTGCGATGGCGCCATCCTGCTATGCACCTCCTGCACCCAGGCACTGGGTAACATCGACCAGCTGGAGGGTGCCGCCCTGCGAGCGGCCTGGGAGTCCGATAGCCGCCTGGAGCGGATCCGCGCCCCCCACCGGCTGGCGGGTGCCTGTGGTGACTGCCTGGTGGCGGAGTTCTGTGGCGGCTGCCGCTGCCGAGCGGAGAAGGCGGGCGACTTCCTGGGCGCAGACCCACTCTGCCCGCGGGTCATCGCACCGCAGACCATCGAGCAAGTCGATCGCCGACTGACAACGGCGCTGGCGCGGATCACCCCCGCCAACGCCACCGACCCCGAAGCCCTCCAGGCCTGGCTACGCCAGTGGTGCGCCGGCGAGTCCTTCGATCGCGCCGTGCGCGACTTCTCCGCGCAGCGCCGCTGGGGTCATGACTATCCCCTTGGCCCCGACGAACAGCTCCAGGGGGAGATGGGGAGACGGCATATCGATGTGTTACGTGCCTTCCTGCTAGGGGGGGCCCTCGCCCTCGATCTGACCGACCAACGCATCCTGGACATCGGCCCCTGGACGGGCGGCGAGGCGCTGCTGTTAGCGGCGTTGGGGGCCGAGGTCGATTTTGTGGAGGAGCACGCCGACTACCGAGAGGTGACCCTGGCGTTAGCCAAACACCTCCGTCTACCGGTGACCAGCGTGGGCGACTCCCTCTATCGTTTGCCGGCCGCCCCCCTGCCGCACTATAACGTGGTCTACCTCGCCGGCATCGTCACCCACCTGAGTGATCCCATCATGGGTTTGCGGATCGCATTCGAGCAGTTGAAGGTGGGTGGGATCTGTCTGATCGAGACCCAAACCAGCTACGCCGCCGATGGCAGAGATGAGTTCTGGGGAGGGGATCGCCCCGGCTGGATCTGGTGGAACCTGAGCCGAGTCACGCTGTTGGAGATCCTCCACAACGTCGGCTTTGAACAGGTGGAGATAGTCAGTTTTGGCCGTGATCGCCGCGTCCAACTCTGTGCCCGCAAGCTCGGCCCGCGCCCCATGAAGATGCAGATGGGGCTCTCCCATAGGGCACAGGAGGCATGACCCTAGGCAACGCGGCCGGCCATCACTGGGGGGTGCCGATACCGCGGCCGCACCGTAATGAAGGCCGGGAGCGGGAGTGGTACAGCGCGCCCAATCGGCTAGAGGCGACCACCGACGCGCCGCAGTAGAGCGGCGCGTCGGTGGGGCTACTACGCAGGCGTCGCCGCGAGGGCCGCTGCTGCCTCGGCTGCCTCGGCCTCCTCCCGCCGGTAGCGCCCAATCCACTCCACTGCGATGACGCTGCCCAGACCCAGCAAGGTGCCCAATATCAGCGCCACAAAGATCAGCCGCAGGCCGTGGAGCCCCAACGGCGCAAGGGAGCGCACTGGGTCACTCACCGCGTGGGTGGGTTGTAGGTTATCGAGACGGGCGCGGGTCGAGGCAACCTGCTCCTCCTGAATGGCCTGCTGCGACTTATTCTCGGCCAAGGAGGCGTCGATACCCGAGATCTCCGCGGGCAGTTCAAAGGCGAGCACCTCCATCAACCGATTTTGGCGCTTGCGGATCTGGATCACATTGTTCTCCAGCACCACCAAGCCGATCGCCTCGCTCCCCGTCGATTGCAACATGCGCGCCCGGCTCTCCTCGGCCACCGCCAAGGTGCTATCGATAGCGGTCAGCTCCTGCTGGAAGAAGGTCTCCTTCCGAGCGGCCCGATCGCGATCTTGCAGCAGCCGCTTCTCCTCAAACTTCAGGCTCTCCAGCTGCGCCTGTGCCTGCATATACTTCAGCTGGAAACTGCTCCGAACCGCCTTGAGCAGCTCATCCTCCCCCTCCTGCTGGGCCTTCAAGGCCGCTAGGTGAAGCTCCTTGACCAGGGCCTTCTCCTCCTCCTTGGCGGTGCTATCCATGCGAATCAACCCGCTCTTGCGTGGGACATAGAGCTGGATCTTTCTAGTCTCCTCGCCCTGATCCTCCCGCTGCTTGAGCAGGGCCGGCACCACCATCTGTGCCAGTTGGGTACGCACGTTGTCGAGGTCGGCCACCCCCTGGTAGCCGCTGGCATCGACATAACCGATGGCGCGCACGGTGGTCGAGTAGAGGTACTGCCTGGGCAGGATGAAGTCGAGCGCCACCAGCGCCACCACCACCCCACTGGCGACCCCCAGAAATAACCATTTGTGCCGCATCAAAATCCGTACGAAGTTCATCAAGTCAATTCCGTTTTCCGATTCCAAGAGTTCGTTCTCCTTAACCTCCTCTGGTACTGCTATGGCTTGCGCTTTGTCACCCATTACTCAACTCTTGCGTGGAAGGAAATATTTCTATGAAAGTCGGCACAATATTGTCGCCACCGAGCGAGAACCCCCAGCACCGCCAAGACCCATAGGCCTTAGTCACTGTATTGTCAGCTACTCTACTTTTGGTAGAACTGTTCAATGGCCGCTTGGTAGGTAAGCTCATAACCTGAAATCATGCTATCGAAGGTGAAACGGCGGGCATTCTCCATCCCTCTACGTTCCCAGATCGCCTTCTCTTGCATCAACTGCAATAGGGTCTCTGCCGCTGCCGGCAGGTCATTGGGATCCACATAGAGGGCCCCCTCGCCACCCACCTCCGTCATGGGTGATCGATCGGTGGTCAACACCGGACAGCCACGCGACTGGGCCTCAATGATGGGCCAACCAAACCCCTCCTCCCAAGAGGGGAAGAGGAGCGCATCGGCGCGACAGTAGAGCGCGTTTAACAGCTCATCGGAGATATCGGTGAGCGCCTGGACCCGCTGGGTGATCCCCAGAGTGTCGATCAGATGTAAGAGAGACTCCGGCAGTCGCTGGCCCGCTAGTATCAACTTGTGGGGCAAGGCGCTATGGCGCTGTACCAGCTGCGCGAAGATCTTCACAACCCCCTCCCGGTTCTTATACCAGGCGTCTCCTCCTACATGCATGACAAAGGGTTGATCCCGTTCGATCCCCCCCTGCTCCCGCAACATCCGCCCGGCCTCTTCCCGGTCCAGCGGAAAGTGTTCAAAACCGTTGGCGTTGGCCACCACCCGCACCAATGCCCCCTCCCCGATCCCCAGCGCCTGCATATCAGCCAGCGACTTCTCCGAGATGGAGACAATGGCCTGGGCACGGCGAAGGCCCTTGAGTGTCCACTGCTGCAAGAGCCGCCCAGTCAAGCGGGTTGACTTGAGCGGGATCAGACCCAAGGCGCTACGGATGGCGATCAGGTCATGGCAGGTCACCACATGGGGCCGATCCAACACCCAAGGCACATACATGGCGTTGCCCTGATCCACCACATGCACCAGATCCGCCTGCCGAGCCGCCCGCCGCAGAGGGGGGCGAAACAGAAGGAAGCGATCGACGTATCCACTCCACTTACCCAGGCCGTGGGTGCCGGAGCGGCCGATCCCCACATGCCGCTCCGGCCGTAACACAGTAACCTGGTGACCACGCTGGCAGAGGCCCTCATGCAACATCTCCACAAACCGCTGCATACTGCATTGCTCGGATCGCAGATAGTTCCCCACCAGCAGGATCTTCATCGCACCATCCTCAGCACCCCAAGCCGTGGCGCTTTAAGAGGGAGAGGCCACCGTCCAACCATGCCCGGTTCATTTGTAGGCCACAGCGATAAGGTTCTGGGTAAAGATCGCCCGCCGATCTCTGCTCCCTGTTTCAGCGGCGATGTACAGCAACCAAAATATCCGGATTAATCTCCAGCCGATCCCACGAGCCACACTCAAAAGGCCGTGTACCACGGGCCGATCCTCAAAGGAGTGGACCTGAGAGAAACCGCACGTATAGAGCATTTGGGCTATCGAGATGCGCGTAAATGCCATCTCGTGGGTGAGGTCGCTGTAGAGTATGCGGCCTACACATGGAGACTCGCCATTTGGGACATGGATCAACCAGCGCCCCCCAGGACGCAACACTCGTAACACCTCATCGGCGAATGCCATGCCCTCATCTCGATCCAGGTGTTCCAACACATCAAATGCCACGACTACATCCAGAGAGTCATCCGCCTGTGCCGCCAAGGTCTGGAAGAGATCCCCCAGCTCCACACAAGGGATACCCAGCGCCTTTGCCGCTGCCACCTGCTCGGGTGAGCCATCCACACCCCGCAAATGGCGATAACCGAGTTGACCGGCAAAGTGCAGCAGGGCACCGTGGCCACATCCGAGATCGAGCACCCGACTCTCTCGGGCGGCCGGAAAGAATCGTTTAATGAAGCCGGTCAGATAGTGGCCTCGTGAGCGCAAACCCGCGAGGCTGTCCGGCGCTAAGCGCTCGCCCCGGGCATTGACATAGGCGTTATATATCCGTTGACGATATAACCTTTCAGCTTCCATGGACCCTCCTCTGTTCTCTCTCTGCTCCTTCACCCGTCGTCGGCCGTGTAAACGGATCCATTGGCCGCCCCATCACCTGTTTGCCGGTTGACCTGGCTGGGTCCGGCACCACTCCATAGCGCAAGAGTCGCCAGACCACCGCCATGGTAACCAGCATCACTAAGGTCCGCAGGTCCAACAAAAAAGCGGCAACGGTCTGCTCCACCATCAAGATGGTGAACCCCAGTGCCGTGGCGGCGATGTAACCCCATTGGAATTTAAGTAGCCGCGTCACCCCACGTACGATGGCGGCAAAGACCAATGTGATGGCAACGGGATAGAACAATGCCCCCCACAGGCCAAAGTCGGCATACCCCTCCGTCAACAGCGTGTTGGGACCATCGTAGATCTCGATCCCTAGACGCGGATGCACCAACCCCTCGCTGCTCCCCTGGGCCTCCTCTATCAGGGTACGCTTCCCCGGCCAGATGACCGAGGGCACCACAAGTGCGGTATTAAAGGTCAGCAGCTCGCCACTGAGATATTTGTCGTCGTGGGAAGAGTCTATGTACAACGCCAGGTAAGCGAGGATTGAACCGGCCCGCGCCCCGACATTGGTCAGTAGATTGTTAAAGACAAAACGTGGGTTGGATACCATGAGATCCACCCCCCGCTGAAAACGATCGACCGTCGAGAGTTCACGCGCCGGAATGCCCGCCACCTGCTCAGAGAGACGCATACTCAGGAAGGTAGCGAAGGCGGCCGTCATCACGATCAGGCCAGCGAAACCCACGGCCAAGACCTTGCGGTTAAAGCGCAGGCGATGACCCGTTAACGACTGCCAGATAATGGCCGCCAAGATGGCGCTGTAGAGGAACATCCGCCGCCCCATGGGCACCACCATGAGTTCGGCCAGGATAAACAGCGCCCACCCCATCAAGCGGGTAGACCGAGTCTTGGCAAGGGCGGCATGTGCCAGACTCAGCATAGAGAGGGGGATGATGGCAAATTTTGCGAGGGTTCCAATGGGCGAGGCGTTGCCAGTGCTACCAACATGCGTCCCCATATAACCGACATGCCCAGCGGCGTAGGCCAGCACCACAAAACCCAAGCCAGCGACGATATATCTGGGGGGGGGGCATTCAAAGCGTGTAAAGAGAGGACGCTGAAATGGCATCAACACCACCATTAACAGGGCACTCCAACTCACTAGGAGAAGCGCGTAGCTGGTGGCGGTCGCCGAAACTTCGCCATAAAACTGCATAAACCAGGGGGGCTGCCACTCCCCACCGATCGCTAGACTCACCAATATGTAGACGGCATACCCACCGCAGTATCCTGTGAGTAAGGTCATGGCCATCAAGTTGCTGAGAGTAACGGCACGGGGCTCTGTCAACATCCGATAGAGCAGCCACACACCATAGGTCGCGGCCGTCCCCAACAGCAATATGAACACAAAGGCACTTTTGGCGCTGAGCAGGACGACAGAGCCCATCGCCACCACAATGGCAAATAGGCCTACAAAAACCGCATCGATTATGCCCACGAAACCGATCCGTCTTGAACGACGAGTGGCGCGAGCCTCAATCCTATTCGGCACGATCATACCCAGCGAGCCGCAGCGCCCCAGCAGAGACCTCCATAAAGCGCGCCTCCAGGGCGGGGGTCAGATAACTCTGCCACTGACCGGTCTTGCCCCCCCGATAGAAAGAGGCATCACTCTTTTTCTCACCCCCCAACTGAATCGCCTCCCACTTACGCCCCTTCTCGATACTAGCGTTGGCAATGGCGGTGACCATACGGGCCTCCTCCAGCCCCTCCAGCGCCGTGCAAGCAAAGAACTCTTTCACTACCTCCAGCGGCTCTGCTTTGAGTCTCTCAAAACGGAGCACCTTCAGTGGCTCAGGCGTGGCCTGCTGCCCCAGCCAGGACTCAACATGCTGGTCCCAACGGGGGCCGTAGTGTCCCAATAGATAACCATCCAGCCAGTGCTCAAAGGTAAGCTCGCGGTTCTGCCGAGTGATGGTGTAGTGGTAGTACGAGACCACCGCATCTCGTCCATCCCGCACTAGGTAGATGGGTCGCTTAATCACCGGTAGGCGCAGGGCGTGGGTAGAGATCAGGCGCGGCCGGGGCGCCCGCCGCACCAGGCCGAGACGGAGAATGGAGACCCCAGGGAAGAGGCGATTGAACACCTCTGGATTGGAGTCTGCCTCCGGATAGAGGGCATTGATAACGATGGTTCTGAGCCAAGTGCTCCCGGAACGGGGGAAGGAGACCAGATAGGTATCCTGGGCCTCATCGCCGATGAGGCGATGGGCGAGCGGTAACGTTAGGCGTACCCGCCCATGGTTCAGCAATGCAACCAGTCTGTTCACACAAGTCCACCCTTTGAAGTTGATGCCAAAACATGGGTGGCGCCGCGGAGCACACCGAGTCTGATCCCCAAGCGCCGCCGCACAACGACAGAGCCGAGGAGTTTCGGCAAGACGATACAGACCAGCGCAACCCAGGCTGCGCCCTCCGCCCCATAGAGGGGGATCACAATCCATTGACCTAGTAGCGCGACCAGTGCCGCCGATGTCACCAATACGGCAGCGGCCCGCTCATGGCGGGTCATCATCAGCACCATGGGCGAAGGTCCAAGCGCCAGATCGACGACACGCCCCAGCAATAAAATAGTCAGGATCATTGCAGCGCTGGAGAACTCTTTGCCAAAAATGGCCAACAGCTCGCCACCCCACACCCCCATCCCGAGGGCCATGGGCAGCACGAGCAAAAAGGCAGCGAGGGTGACACGGTTGGCCACCTGTTCAACCCCAGCCGTATCCCCCTGGGCATAACGCCGGGCAACGGCGGAGCTAAGCACAAGATCTACCGATGTTGCAGCGAAACCAATCACATAAACCATACGACTAGCCGCGGCATAGCGCCCGGCGGCATCCATGTCGCTCAGCACCCCAAGGAGGGCGATGTCGGCGTTGGCAAGCACCACCTGGGAAAGGCTCGCAATATAGAGGGGGATAGTCGCAGAGATCCAGACCTGCCGCCGCCCAAAGTCGGGAGTGGCCAGACGTAGCGCGGGGGGACGTGCCCGCAGCACCCACACCAATCCAAGTAGCCCTGCCAGTGCGGCGGCCCCTACATTGATGGCCATGGCCTCAGCAGCAGACAGTGGAATAGGCAGGACAAAATAGACCAAGGCCAAGCTGGAGAAGAGCAGCCCTGGACGCACCAACAGCTCAGGGATCCGCGAGCGCACCAGGTGATCAAATCCGCGCAGCAGCGCCTGCGCGGTGGCAATCCAGGCCCCCAATGGCACCAACAGCGCGGCAATGAGATAGGTGGCGAGCGCCCCTGGGGCAACCGCCTGCGGCCACAGTAGAGCGAGGCCGGTCCCCCAAGTGAGCGCCAAGAGGAGGGCACCCCCCCCGACCATCCATAGAGCAAAACGTTGCAAACCGGCCAGAGCGCTCCAACAAGAGTCGGTCCGCGCAGTCGCCGCCTCCCGAATCAGTAGATTGCCGAAACCGAGGGTAGCGAGCACGATGACGATGTTGGACCAGGCAACGGCCGAAGCGAAGGCCCCATAGCCGGCCGCCCCGAGGATCCGGCTGAGCAGTAGCGCAGAGCCGAATGAGAGCGCGGCAAAGCCAACCTGCAGACCAAAGTTGGCAATACCACGCTGCACCAGATCGGCAGCATCGGACTTTTTATCTCCTGACAAGAGAGGCGCTCACGACGTCATTCAGTAGAAGTTCAGCAGACCGGCCCCGGGGGACCACTGGCCAACTGCGGGGATGGCAGATCGCCTAGCGGGCATGGGATGCGGCAATGGTGGTGGGCATCCCACCGGCCTCGCCTCCTCACCCAAACCCTGCCTTACCGCCCCGATTCCAGAGGGCGATAGGCCCGCTCCAACCTTGGGCCCAGACGGCCCGCACGGGGGATAGAGATAGCCCATCCACCACGTGACTTCTATCCGTTGGGTATTGGAACGGCGCACAGGCTGGCAGATGCCGGCTGACCTGGCAAGGGGTCCAGGTGGCCCCCATGGCCCTCGGCACTCGGGCCGTTGCTAGGGGCCTGGTTGGGCCCCCTCCCCCGGGTTAGCGATCAGTCGGCCACTCAGGAAAACATGGCACCACCCCCTCATCAACCAGCCATGGGAGGTCGTGGGAGCACCAGATGTGCGTGGCCGGCCTTTGGCCCGGGTCATCATCCAAGGTGGCAACCCGCACAATGACATGGGGTTGGGCCGGGCGCTCGGCCACTAGATGTGACCCGCAGATGGAACAGAAGTGGCGCAGCTTGCCCGGTGACGACTCAAAGCTCGATAGCCGCTCCACCCCCTTCAACCAGCGAAAGTGCGCTCGCAGGACGCCCGCCGTCGATGCGTAGGCCGCCGCATGGGCCTTGCGGCAGGTGCGGCAGTGGCAGTGGCTGATGGGCATATCCAGCTGGTCGATCTCATACTCGATGGCACCACACAGACAGCTCCCCTTCATTGCTCGCCGACCCCTCCAGTTATGAGCCCCGCCCCCATAGTACGCAGAGAACAGGCCGCCCCGCACGGGGGCGGCGTTGATCAGGGTTCAGCTAGGGTACCGTCTAGGGACGATAGTTGGGATCCCGCCAGGCCAGCGGCAATGCCTCACCTGAGGGGAAGATCAACTCTGCTTTGGGGAAGTAGGCGGGCTCCTGTAGCTCCTCGCCGGCGTGGAAGCGGCCCACTAGCTGGGCCTGGCAGGGATTGATTAGGGCGGGCAGATCCAAGACCTCTACCATATCGCCGCTGGGGGTGTGACGCAGGTACATGGCAGTGCTCCTTTTGTTTCTGCACTGTGGCAGAGACCATTCTACCCCCCCACCGGTTGGCAGGGAATCATCCGACAGCCCCCAGCCCATCAGCGCACCGCTCACGACCCCTACCGCCCCTCCCATCGATAGCGGCCAGGGACACCCCGCCGGCTGCTTAGGGTTGATAGGCTAAGGCCGGTTAGATCTTATCGATATCTAATGACTCTAACGCCTGCCTACAAATGACCTCCGTCACATCCAGCAGTCGTTTAACACGGGGTGCTAAGTAGTCGATGTCGTCCCAGTGAACGATGAAATCTTTCTGATAGCGAGCCCCAATGTAGGCCCGGTCGAGCAGGTAGAAATAGTCACCTTGCTCCTGGGTCTCATCGGGGAAGATGTCATGGAAGACGGGGCCGTACTCCGCTGCTTTGCGGCCCAGCAGCTCCAGCAGATGCTCGTGGGGGCAGTAACTGGTAAAGACTAGCAGGATGGTTTTATAGGCACACTCCGCTGACTGATTGAGATTGAACGCCGTCAGTGCTGCCTGCGCACGTTCACTAAACAGTTCAGCCGCCACATAGAACTCTTTTGCCCGGTTGTACCAGTAGTCAAAGTCTGCTTGGGCGAGTCGCCGCTTCTCCTCCGGCATCAGCTCGCGTGGCTCAGCCAGGGCAAACGCTTCCGAGTCATAGAGCACGCGCCCTTCACGCTTGATATCAAGGAAGAAATAGCGCCCATGGCTGAGCTGCTGATTGATATCTTCGATGTCGTGCACGATGGGGTTGGCTTTTGCGGAGAGGCTAACGCCTTCGAGGGCCGCCTTGATCTCCCGCTCGATGCGGTATTCGCCGGGTAGTTTTTCGGTAACGACGAGGAGGTCGTAATCAGAGGCATGGCCAGACCAGCGCGGTGCCGGTAGGTCCCTCTCCTCTCTCCAGTCGCCACGGGCATAGCTGCCATAGAGGATCACCATCTCCACCCCATCCATGCCACCAAGCAGCTTACCGATCCTCCCCAGCTCCTGCTGTTTCTCTTTGGGCAGATGGTGGAGATCGGTTTGCATTCGCTCGTGGGTATCTGTGGTACCTAAGGGGCCATATCCGCTCATTGCTTGGCGTCCTTACTTGGGGGTGGAGGTGCTCCATCGAGTAAAGCAGAATCGTTATTCTATCCGTTCCATATTTACCGGAATAGTGGAGACAGAGTCAAGGCGGTTAGCCCTGCCCACTATGAGGAAGATGCCCGTGCGCTCGCCGATAACAGTATGAATTAATTGGAATTTTGTGAGTTTCGGTGACGAGTAGCGCTGACACTCAGCGTCGGAAGCCCTGCGGGACGTCAACGAACGGAATTCAATCAACACGCCCAAGAATATCTAATTCAAACAATCTAATTCCCAATGCTTCGCATTCAATTCCGTCTAATGGGAAAGCACCAAGACAATGGTATTCACCGTCACGCACCCGCTTAACAACCAAAAGCAACATTCCATTATCCCCAGCCAAAAACTTACAATCCGCCCCCCCAGTACTCACATCACAAAACTGAATCACTTCACCCCTTCCACGCCTAATCTGGTCGTAATGACTCATATAAAATGCAGGCGCCAGCACCAGAACACTAAAAATGATCAACAATGTAACCCTAAGCTTCTTAAGCATGTAGGCAGAAAATCCAATGAACGCCAAAACCGAACCCGTCAGCGCCCACCACTGAAACTCTTCAAAAATCCTTGCCGACACCAGAACCACAAATAATTCCACAGCCATCAAAGCATAAAATCCAACATCAACAAGCACCCGCATTGCCGTTCGATTTGCTTTTTGACTAACCATCCACACAGCACTCCACACTCATATTTCGCATCAAAATTAATTCTTCATGAACCACGCAAGGAGGCCACTTCAAGCCGAAAAACAGCCTCACAAAAATGTAGCACCTTACATGAATCTCACTTACCCACCCAAACAAATACTACTCTTCCATGACTCCAAATACACAATCAACCCATTCTCATTAACCAATCAATCCACTAATTGCAGCACTAGCAGCAACCCCTCGCAAGACATAAACAAAAGCACCCCCCAAACTTCGACCTATACCCCAACACCAGAAAAATATGTTGTTTATATTTAAATATCACCCCACGCCCCAGCCATATAATAACATCAAAATATCTTTCTTCTCCGACAGAATAGCCGCCAAGTTTTTAAGCGATGTCCCTCTAGCCGAAATCAGCGCAAGATCCACATAGCTTAACGCACGCTCCAGGTCACCCAAATCTTTCCAATGCCCACCCAACTCTAATAACACGTCAACATCTGCTAGCCGAATCTTCAGCGCCCGTTCGTAACACAACTGAGCAGTACATAAAGACCACTCTCAGCCAACATCTCATATCCATCCATCGCTCGCTTGTACGCCTCTAGCTCTAAAATATTTCCCTTCAATTTAAGCGCCTCCACATCCGACACCCCATGATGCAAAACCACATCAATTATTTTATGTGATTCATCATAATCACTGCCCAAAGCCAACAGCCTAGCCAACACCAAATCAGACACACTCATATTTCAATACCACTAAAGCCAACCCTCTCAACATTCCCACCCACATCTTCATATGTCATGCCGGGCAGCCATCTTAATCGCAGCATTTAGCGCCCGCCTATTTCTACGACATTACTTGATCGGTTACACAAACCCACCAGGCCCGACAATTTATTTATATGAAGAAAACAGAGATAAGGAGGTTCTTGAACTACCTGCATGAGGAAGATGCCTATGCGCCCATAGCTCACAACTGTAATAGCACCTTACAGGGAAATCGACCCACTTCCCTGGACTTATCCATAATATCACATCACTAGATACTGAGCTTAGGCCACAGCGAGAGTCACAAACCCAAGTGACCACGAACACTTTTTGGCTCACCACAAAAGAAAGGCACATAGCGTCTTGGCGCACCATAGCACTCCACAGAACCATTTGACGACATCACAACGAACAACACCACCATCACATCAGAGTTATCCGATACAGCCCATGCCACTTTATCGAGAATAACAACAGAAAAATCATTCAACACCACCAACTCACTTTCACGTCCATTTTTTAGCGCATCCGCCATAAATTCATACACACCACTCGCATTCACTCGCTCAACAGGAACGGGTGAAAAAAAAGTAGGGATGATCAATAAAGCCAAAGGAACACAATAGCCTAGCAGCTCAAAAAACAGCCGAACCCACCGCAACATTTTGTCATTGCGCATATTCACTCCCAACTTGCCCATGCACTCCCCACCCACAAATCAAGTTTCATATGCACTGGAGGAGCATTTAACCCCCCCCTCGATCCAATAGTGCCCTGGCTTTCCTACCATATCAAATTGCCAGTCACCCCTTAGACATCCCCTCATTTCAAACGACAAAAAAGAGCTGGGAAAGGGCGCGCTGTGCGCGAATCAGTTCGACGAAAGCGAGCATGATCTTTTCGGCCCACTCCTCGCGCATATTCGGCAGGAGGTCGTACACCATCTGGCCTT
>QKFD01000028.1 GCA_003251535.1 Chromatiales bacterium
ATCGCCTCTCACCCTTGGTTTGAATATATGCAATTGCATATATAAGAGCGCGCTCATGTTACCGGCCGATGACAGTCGGTGCCTGTGGGGGCGATCAGGGGGGGGGTGGGCGGGCGCCGCCTGACCACCAGATGCGGCAGGCCCCCTCATCGGAGACCATGCATGGGCCCACGGGGGTGCGGGGGGTGCAGGCGGTGCCGTAGAGGCGGCACTGGGTAGGGTAGATCTTGCCCAATACTACTTGGGCGCAGTCGCAGCCGGGGGGCATGGCGCCGGCCCGTCGGCGCTGCTCAGCGCCGTGATCGGGCAGCTGCTGGCGCACATCGTGGTGGTGATAGGCCGCCGTCAGCTCATAGCCGGAGTGGGGGATGGTGCCGATCCCACGCCAGGGGGCATCCACCACCTGAAACAGCTCCGCCAGTAGCTGGCGGGCCATGGGATTGCCCCCGGGCCGGACCAGCTCTGGGTAGCAGTTGTCGAGGAAGCACTCCCCCTCTAGCCGCTGGCGGGCGACGGAGTAGATGGCCGCCAGCAGGCTCTCCGGGGCGAAGCCGGCAACGGCGGCGGGCAGCTGGTGCTCGTCCACCACAAACTGCCACTCCTCCGGTCCCATGACGGTGGCGACGTGGCCGGGGGCGATGAGGGCATCGAAGCCTGGGGTCTCGCTCGCCAGCAGCATCGCCACCACCGGCCACGTGAGGCGACCGGCGTTGAGCAGGAGCAGGTTGTCTGGCACCCCCTCCCGCAGTAGTGCCGCCGTGGGGGCGGAGGTGGTCTCGAAGCCGGCGGCAAGGAACACCACCCAGCGCCCTGGTTGGCTGCGGGCGATGGCCGCCGCCTCTTGGGGGGAGGCGATGGGGCGGACATCGCCTCCCCGGGTGCGTGCCTCCTCCAGCGAGCGCACCTCCCCTTTGGGGACGTTGACCGGGACCCGCAGCATGTCGCCAAAGGCAACCACGATGGCGCCATCATCCAGGGCGTGGCGGATGGCGGCGTAGATCGCCTCTTCGGGACAGATGCAGACCGGACAACCAGGGCCCGGGATCAGCTCGATCCCCTCCGGCAGGGCGCCGCGCAGGCCCGCCATGGTGATGGCGCGCTCGTGGCCACCGCAGACATTCATGATGCGCAGCGGCCGCTCCAAGGGGAGGGCACGGAGGCGATCGAGCCATTGGCGGGCGGTGGTCATGGACGCTCCGGCGGTGGCGGTCAGCGACGGGGATCAGTCGTGGTGGTGACCGTGATGGTGGCCGTGATGATGGTCGTGGTGGTGTTCATGGCCATGGTGATGATGGTGATGGCTATGTTGGGGGTCGTGGGCGACCGGCGCCGCGGCCAGCTGGGTGCGGTGGTGGGCCAGCTCGCTCCGCAGCCAGCTAATCCACTCCGTCATACCCTCGCCTTTCCGCGCCGAGAGCTGCACCACGGGGGCGGCATTGGCCAGCTGCCGCAGCTCCTGCTCCGCCCGTTGGGGGGAGAAGTCATCGAGGTGGGGCAGTAGATCGGCCTTGGTGACCAGCATGAGATCGGCGGCACGGAACATCACCGGGTATTTGGCGGGTTTGTCATCCCCTTCGGTGGCGGAGAGCAGCACGACATTGCGGTGGTGACCGAGGTCGAACGAGGCGGGGCAGACCAGGTTCCCCACGTTCTCCACGAACAGCAGGTCCACCGTGTCGAGATCCAGGTGGTGGAGGGCGTCGTGGACCATATGGGCATCCAGATGGCAGGCGGAGCCGGTGGTGATCTGGATAGCCGGTACCCCCTTGGCGCGTACCCGGGCGGCGTCGTTCTCCGTCTCCAGATCCCCCTCGATCACCGCGATGCGCAGCTCCTGGCCGAGCGCCTCGATGGTCGCCTCCAGTAGCGCGGTCTTGCCCGAGCCGGGGGAGGACATGAGGTTGATGGCCAGCACCCGATGGCCATCCAGGTGCTCCCGGTTGTGGGCCGCCTGGTGGTCATTTGCACTGAGCAGGTTGGAGAGCACCTCCACGGCGGCGTGGCCATCGGCGGTGCGCGAGAGGCGCCCCTCGTCGGCGATCAGATGGGCATTGCCAGGGGTCACGTTGCAGCCACAGGTGTTGCACATGGGGGCCTCCGCGCTGGGTGGGCAGTCAGGATGGGTCGGGTATGTCTAATTCGACGCTGGCCAGGATCAGCTCGTCGCCGCTCACCAGCCGGGTATGCCAGTCACCACACACCGCGCAGATGAGGCGGTTGGGGCGCGCCTCGCTCTCGGCACCACACTGGTCGCAGCGCACGGTGAGTGGGGTGCTCTCCACCACCAGCTCACTCTCCGCTGCCAGGGTACCCGCCGCGGCGAGGGGGAAGGCGTCTTGCAACAGGCGCGGCTCGACCCCAGAGAGGGGGCCGTTGCGGATCACGATGCGGGTGACGCGGCGGGCGCCGTGCTGGGCGGCGATCCGCTCCAGCTGACCTAGCAGCCCTTGGCACACCGCCAATTCATGCACTACTGGCCCCCTCGGCGGCCAGCATCTGGTCGTAGATCTCCCAAGCGGTTTGGGCCTGCTCGGCGGTGATCTTCTGGATAGCGTAGCCGACGTGGACCACAACGAAGTCGCCCACCGCTATCTCCTCCCCCTGCATCATGAAGAGGCTGACCTGGCGCTCGACTCCCTTGGCGCTACAACGGGCATTGAAACCGTCGATCTCATCGACGCGCATGGGGATGCCAAGACACATGGGGGCCTCCACGGGCAGGCGGGGAAGGGGTGAGAATGTGACAGATTATGCAATTTATCTCGCTGGCGCCAGCGGTGGGCGGACTCAGCGGAACGCCCGCCTGGGGGCGGGCGTTCGGTGCCAGCGTGGGGTTACGCCTCTTCCGGCTCCAGCCGCTCCAGGCGATAGCCGTATTGATAGATGGCGGAGAGGCGCCAGCCGCATTCCGGTAGCAGCGACAGCTTCTTGCGGATGCGGCTCACGTGGGTGTCCACGGTACGGGTATTGAGTTCGCCCGAACGGCCCCAGACGTGCTCTAGGATGTGGCTACGGGAGAGCACCCGTCCCATGTTTTGGAACAGGAACAGCGACAGCTCAAACTCCTTCTGGGTCAGATCCACCCGCTTCTCCTCGCGGGTGATGGTGCGGGAGGCGGTATCGACCGTATAGGGGCCGAAGTTGTGGACCTCCCGGCGCCGATCTTGCGGGGCGGCCCGGCGGTTGAGCGCCTTGACCCGTGCCAACATCTCGAACTGTTTGACCGGTTTGGTCATGTAGTCGTCAGCCCCCTTCTCTAGGGCCAGCACAATATCCTGCTCACTATCCCGGCGGGTGATGAAGAGCACCGGGATCGGCCAGTCGATCTCTGCCCGTGCCCATTCGAGTACCTGTACACCACTGGTATCGGGTAGTAACCAGTCTAGGATAAGTAGGTCGAACGCCTCCTTGCCGACGCCTTCCATGAACGAATCGCCATCACCGAAGTGGCGGCATTCGTGGCCGTCCGTTTCCAGCCAGTGGCTGATCAGGTTGGCCTGATCGTGGTCGTCTTCGAGTAGTGCGATACGCAAGGTCGGGATTCCTTTAGGTAGTCTCAGCAATTCTGCCACAGGAAATGGTATGTATCCTGATTGTTACATTAACGGCATTAATACCGCGCCCAAATCAACATCTTACGCGCATATCAATTCCCTGAAAAAGGGGGGGTGAATGGCCGTTTTTGTGATGGATCGCCCTCTTTGGGCTTTGCACCCGACTTGTCGGGGGTTGGGAATGGGCATTTAATAGCTGCGCCCTCCCCATGACCCCTGAGTATCGCCGCCCATGGCCCGCAAGATCTTGATTTTGGGAATCGGAAATAGACTCTTGTGTGACGATGGTGTCGGCGTCCACGTCGTGGAGCAACTTCAGCAGCACCACCCTGCACACCCCGAGGCCGAGTTCCTCGATGGTGGCACCCTCAGCTTCACCCTCGCAGTCCCCATTGCCGACGCCTCCGCCCTGGTGGTGGTCGATGCCGCCCAGGTGGCCGGGCGGCCTGGCGCCATTGAGCTATTCGAGGGGGAGGCGATGGACCGCTATCTCGCCGGTGGTGGACGGCGTAGCGTACATGAAGTGGGGCTTATGGACATGATGGCCATCGCCCGCCTCAGTGGTACCCTGCCGGCGCGCCGGGCCCTCATCGGCATCCAGCCACAGGAGACCGGTTGGGGGGAGTGGCCCACCGCGGAGGTGGCTGCGGCCATCCCCGCCGCTTGCGACCTCGCTTTGCGTCTGGTGGAGCAGTGGCAATGAGTGACTCTAAACCCATCGATATCCCCGTACTCGCCCTGGGACCCAGGGGTGACGACATGACCGGTCGCGCCATCCTGCGTCAGCTGGAGGAGCTGCTGGCGGCCCTAGTGGAGCGGGATGAACCCGGTAGTATCGACCTGCGCAGCCTGCCATTCGGCCCCGAAGATCGGCAGTTGCTGGAAGAGGCGCTGGGGGAGGGGGAGGTGGAGGCCGAGGTGGAGAGTATGGGGCCGAGCCGGGTGCGGGAGACCGGCATCCCGGGGATCTGGTGGGTGACCCACTACGGTAGCGACCAGCAGCCGCTGGCCGAGCTGTTGGAGGTGACCTACTGCCCGGAGATCCTGATCACCCCCAGCGATGCCGCCAAAGAGGGGCTCTCCGCCCTGCGGGCACGGCTCTTTGAGAGCGATCACATGGGGCGCTGACGCCCCCGGCACTCTGCGGACGGAGGCCGGGGATGCGGACTACTATTCAACAGCCGCTACGCTGGGCGTTGCGGCAGGGAGGCAGCGGTCTGGCCGTTTGGAATGGCCGGCCCCATCCCAGGGAGGGACAAATGCTAACAACTCTGGGGGAACACTGTGATGCGAGACAAAACCGTCCTCGAATTATTACAGGCGAGGGGCGTCAGTCGGCGTGGTTTTCTCAAGTTCTGCGCCACCACCGCCTCGCTGCTGGCGCTGCCACCCTCGGCGGCCGCGGCCATCGCCGAGACCTTGGGCAAGACGCGGCGCCCTTCGGTCATCTGGCTCTCCTTCCAGGAGTGTACCGGTTGCACTGAGTCGCTGACCCGGGCCCACCTGCCTACCATCGAATCGCTGATCTTCGACGCCATCTCTCTCGACTACCACCACACCCTCCAAGCGGCCTCCGGGAGTGCCGCCGAGGCGGCGCGGGAGGAGGCGATGAAGGCGGCCTGGGGGCAGTATGTCTTGGTGGTGGACGGCTCCATCCCGCTGGGGGAGCAGGGTTACTACTCCGCCATCGCCGGGGTCTCCAATCTGGAGATGCTCAAGGAGACCGCCGCCGGTGCCGCCGCCATCATCAACATGGGGACCTGCGCCGCCTACGGCGGGATCCCCCAGGCCAATCCCAACCCCACCGGCGCAGTGCCGGTCTCCGCCATCATCAAAGACAAGCCCATCGTCAATGTGCCGGGCTGTCCCCCCATTCCGGTGGTGATGACCTCGGTGGTGGCCCACTACCTCACCTTTGGTGCGGTGCCGGAGCTGGATCACCTCGGCCGACCCAAGAGCTTCTACGGCGACACCATTCACGACCGCTGCTACCGCCGGCCCTTCTATGACCAGGGCAAGTTCGCCACCTCCTTTGACGATGAGGGGGCGCGCAACGGTTGGTGCCTCTATCAGCTGGGGTGCAAGGGACCCACCACCTATAACGCCTGCGCCACCGTCAAGTGGAACGACGGCACGAGTTTCCCGATCCAGTCGGGTCACGGCTGTATCGGCTGCTCAGAGCCTAATTTCTGGGATAAAGGCAGCTTCTACCAGCCGCTCTCCGCCGGGATCTGGGGCGACCGCCAGGCCACCCTCGGCACCGCCGCAGTGGCGGGGGCGGCAGTGGGGGCCGTCGCCGCTGCCTCCACGCGGATCCGGCAGCAGCACGCAAGCGAGGAGAAGTGATATGGATCTCATCGATTTTGCCCGCGGACCGGCGTTGCAGTGGTCGCTGGCCCTGTTTATCTTCGGCATCGCCTGGCGCTTGATCGGGGTGCTGTTGCTGCACCGCAAGGTGGACCACTCCCTGCCTCGGCACCAGGACACCACCATGGGTGGGGTACGTCTCATCTTCTCGCGCATGTGGCCCAAGCCGGAGTTTAGGCAGAGCAATGCCGTTCACTACGCCCTCTCTTACACCTTTCACATCGGCCTGTTCATCGTCATCTTCCTGTTCCGGCCCCACATGCTCTTCATCCGCGACCTGACCGGCCTCTCCTGGCCCACCCTGCCAAGCGGCTTTGTCTATGTGATCGGGGCGATGACTTTGGCTACCTTGGTGGCGATGTTGGTGCGGCGCATGAGCCACCCGGTGCTGAAGATGATCTCCAACTTTGATGACTACTTCAGCTGGGCGGTGACGGCGCTGCCGGTGGCCACCGGTCTGCTGGCGGTCTCCCACCTGGGGGCGCGCTACGAGACGTTGCTGGCGCTGCACATCCTGAGCGTCTGCCTGCTCCTCGTCTGGTTCCCCTTCGGCAAACTGATGCACGCCACCCTCTTTGTCATCTCCCGCGGCACTACTGGTGCCCTGTTCGAGCGCAAGGGAGCCAGCACATGAGCGAGATCGTTGACAACAATCCGCTGGACCTGACCGGTACCCGGATCAGCGTGCAGAAGCCGGAGGTGCGTTACGACGTACAGGGTGAGATGCCGGACGAAGAGCGGGTGCGCATCGCCATGCGCAGCTTCGTCAAAGACTTCGGTGCCCACTCTGCCATCTACATGGAGTCGTGTATCCACTGTGGCATGTGCGCCGAGGCGTGCCACTACTACGTCCAGACCGGCGACCCCAAATACACCCCGATCTGGAAACTGGAGCTGTTCAAGCAGGCCTATAAGCGGGAGGCGGGGCCGTTCGCCTTTGTCTACCGCCTCTTTGACCTCAAATCGGCCGTGACCGCCCAGCAGTTGCAGCAGTGGCAGGAGCTGATCTACGACAGCTGCACCATGTGTGGCCGCTGCACCATGATCTGCCCGATGGGGATCGACATCGCCGCCCTGGTCTCCCAGGCGCGCCACGCCATGTTCGAGGCGGGCCTGGTGCCCCACGAGCTGTGGGCGGTGGCAGAACGGGCGGAGCGGGAGGGGAGTCCGCTGGGGGCCACCGCCAGCACCTTTGCCGACCGCTGCGAGTGGATGGCAGATGAGCATGAGGTGGAGGTGCCGGTGGATAAGGAGCGGGCCGATGTCCTGGTCACCATCTCCTCCATCGAGATCATGAAGTACCCCAATACCATCGCCGACTTCGCCAAGGTGCTGAACCACATGGGGGTTGACTGGACCTTCCGGACCGATGGCTATGAGGCGACCAACTTCGGCCTTCTCTCAGGCAATGCCGCCTGGCAGAAGGATATGAGCATGAAGATGATCAAGGCCGCCATCGCCTGTGGCGCCAAGACCCTCATCCTGCCGGAGTGTGGCCACGCCTACGGTGCCCTGCGCTGGCAGGGGGCCAATCTCTACGGCAAACCGCTGCCGTTCGAGGTGCTGCACATCTCCGAGTACCTCGCCCGTGGCATCAAGGAGGGCAAGATCCGGTTGCGGCAGTGGCCTGAATCGGTCACCTTCCACGACCCTTGCCAGGTCTCCCGCCGCGGTGGGGCCACCGCCGCGCCGCGCGAGGTGATGCGGGCGCTCGGGGTCAAACTCACCGAGATGGGGGAGCCGGGGCTCAACTGGTGTTGCGGCGGCGGCGGCGGGGTGGTGACCATCCACCGGGCCGATGAGCTGCGCTACAAGACCTTTGAACTCAAGATGAAGCAGGTGGAGGCCACCAAGGCCGAACATCTGGTCTCCAGCTGCTCCAACTGTCGCCAGACCTTTGACGACGGCCAGGCCCACTTCCAGTGGGATAAGACCATGGAGAGCCTGCTGGAGATCGTGGCGGCCAATCTCATCAATACATGATGAGTCGCGGTGGGCGCTGGGGGCGGCGGCAGAGCGCCGCGGCCCCAGCCGGCGCCCCTGACAACTGAATTCCAGAAGTAGCTGGAAAGGGGATGAGCATGAGTTCGCAAAAGGTCGTCGTCGATCCGATCACCCGCATTGAGGGCCATCTACGCATCGAGGCGCAGACCGATAACGGGGTCATCACCGATGCCTTCAGCTCCGGCACCATGGTGCGCGGTATCGAGACCATCCTGAAGGGGCGTGACCCGCGGGATGCCTGGGCCTTTGCCCAGCGTATCTGTGGTGTCTGCACCCTGGTCCACGGCCTCGCCTCGGTGCGCTCCGTGGAGAATGCCCTCGCCTACAAGATCCCGCCCAACGCGGATCTCATCCGCAATCTCATGATTGCGGCCCAGTATGTCCATGACCATGTGATGCACTTCTACCACCTCCATGCCCTCGACTGGGTGGATGTGGTCTCGGCTTTGAATGCCGATCCCAAGGCCACCTCCGAGCTGGCGCAGAGCATCTCCGGTTATCCCCGCTCCTCCCCCGGCTACTTTGCCGATGTGCAGAAGAAACTGAAGGGGTTTGTGGAGGGGGGGCAGCTCGGTATCTTTGCCAACGGCTACTGGGGGCACCCGGCCTATAAGCTGCCACCGGAGGCCAATCTGATGGCGGTGGCCCACTACCTGGATGCCCTCGCCTGGCAGCGGGATGTGGTGCGCCTGCACGCCATCTTTGGTGGCAAGAACCCCCACCCGATGTTCACCGTCGGTGGTGTCCCCTGTGCCATCTCGGTCCACGCCGAGGCCTCTGGCGGTGGCCAGCAGGGGGCGGGGGCCACGGCCCTCAATCTGGTGGGTCTGCAACAGGTGAAGAGCGTCATCGACAACATGCGCGCCTTCGTCGATCAGGTCTACCTCCCCGATACCCTGGCCATCGCCTCCTTCTACAAGGATTGGTTTAAACAGGGCGAAGGGCTTGGCAACTTCATGACCTATGGCGATCTGCCGGGCAACGGTATGGAGGACCCCTCCAGTTACTTCATCCCGGCTGGGGTGATCCTCAACCGCGATCTCTCCACCGTCCATGAGCTGGATCTGCACGACCCCGGGCAGGTGCAGGAGTTTGTCTCCCGCTCCTGGTATCACTACGAAGGGGGCAAGGAGCGCGGTCTGCACCCCTATGCGGGCGAGACCACCTTCGACTACACCGGCCCCAAAGAGCGCTACGACTACCTCGACACCGATCAGAGCTACTCCTGGCTGAAGGCGCCGCGCTGGAAGAATATCCCGGTGGAGGTCGGCCCCCTGGCGCGGGTATTGATGCTCTATGCCCGTGGCCACGAGCAGACGCGCGAGCTGGTGGGCAGCGCCCTCTCCACCCTCGATCTGCCCCCAGCGGCCCTCTTCTCCACCATGGGGCGGACGGCGGCGCGCACTTTGGAGAGCAAGATCATCGTCGATGCCATGGAAGGGTGGTATAACCAGCTCATAGCCAATATCAAGGCGGGCGATGTGCGTACCTTCAATGACGAGCTGTGGGAGCCCTCCCGCTGGCCCCGCAAGGCACAAGGGGTCGGCTTTATGGAGGCCCCGCGTGGTGCATTAGGGCACTGGATCGTCATCGAAGAGGGTAAAATAGCCAACTACCAGGCGGTGGTGCCGAGCACTTGGAACGCCGGCCCACGGGATCCACAGGGGCTCTCCGGCGCCTATGAGGCGGCGCTCAAGGGGCACGCCCTGCACGATGCCCAGCAGCCCATCGAGATCCTGCGCACCGTCCACAGCTTTGATCCCTGCCTCGCCTGCGCGGTGCATGTGACCGATCCCGCAGGGGAGGAGCTGATCCAGGTGAAGGTGCGCTAGCAACCGTTTTTTTCCAGCCGGAAGCCGGCCTTCGGGCCGGCTTTTTTTATTGTGGATCCCGCTCCCCACCCAACCCACCCCATCCCCCTTGTCACCATGAAGCTCATCCTGGCCCCGATGGAGGGGGTGATCGATGCCGACCTGCGGGCGTTACTGACCGCCGTCGGTGGCTATGACGCCTGCGTCTCCGAGTTTGTGCGGGTGAGCGAGCGACCACCGCCGCCGCGGGTGCTGTTGCGTCACTGCCCCGAGTTGCGTCAAGGGGGGCGGACGGCGAGTGGGACCCCGGTGATCCTCCAGCTGCTAGGGGGGGATGCCCACTTGCTGGCGGAGAGCGCGGCCAGTGCGGCGGAGCTGGGGGCCCCGGGGATCGATCTCAACTTCGGCTGCCCCTCCAAGACCGTCAACCGTCGTGATGGTGGGGCGATACTGCTGCGCAGCCCGGCGCGGATCCAGGCCATTGTGGCCGCTGTGCGCGCTGCCGTGCCCGCTGCGGTGCCGGTCAGTGCCAAGTTGCGGCTTGGCTTTGAGGATGCCAGCTTGGCGCTAGACAACGCCCAGGCCGCCGCCAGCGGGGGGGCCGATCTACTGACCATCCACGCCCGTACCCGTGCCGATGGTTACCGCGCCCCGGCCCGTTGGGAGCAGTTGGCCGCCATCCGCGCCGCCCTGACCATCCCGCTGGTGGCCAATGGCGACATCTCCTCCGCGGCGCGCTACGCCGAGTGCCGCCGTGTCAGCGGCTGCGCCGACGCCATGTTGGGCAGGGGGGCGGTGGCCCGCCCAGATCTGGCACGCCAGATCCGCTCCGCGGAGCAGGGCGAGGGTAGTGCCCCCATGGAGTGGGATGCGGTGGCGGCGCTGCTCTGCCAACTGGCGCAGCGCATGGCGCACCATGCCGAGCCGCGCTGGGTCATGCCGCGCCTCAAACAGTGGCTCAACATGTTGGCGCCCAACTACCCCGAGGCGGCGGCCTGCTTTGCCGCCGTGCGGGGTGAGCGCGAACCCACTCGGCTATTGAGGCTGCTGACGGAGGCGGCCTATCCCGGGGCCTTAGCGGTGTGAGATATGGCATTGGGCGCTGGGCCGAACCTCTTAGAGTAGTCGAGCGTGTGGGTGTTGAGGGGGCTATGTATCTTTTGCTACGGAATCCTCGCGCCCTGGCGATTAACTTGGGCGCCGCTTCCAATCGGGGAGCGGTTTACGCCACTCAAGGAGATCGTCATGCAGAAGTTGCGCTTTTTCATCGATACCCACGACCGGGCCAGCAACACCTTCCCAGAGGGGCTCACCCAGGCCGACTTCGAGGGCTTCTATGCCAAGTATGAAGCGGTCTGCTATGAAGAGGGCGTAGTGCCGCTACGCACCCACGTGGGTCTGGAGGCCGGGCGCGCCTTCTGTTTCAATATGGCACCGGATGCCGACTCCGTGCGCCGTGTGCACGAGAAGCTGGGCCTGCCGTTCGACTCCATTACTGAAGTGACTACCGCTACCCCGGGCGATCTCTTCATGAATCGCTAAGCACCGTCTCAAGGAGGAGCATGAGGACCCTTGATGAGTTAGAGCGTTTCGAACCCTTCCACTCCTTGAGTGAGGAGGGGCGGCGGCTGCTCGTCAAGGGGCTCGTGCGCAAGGAGTGCAGCCGGGGTGAGGTGACCCTCTACAAGGGACAGCCGGTTTCGGGCGCCTACGTGGTGCTGGCGGGCCGGTTGAGGGTCTTCTCCTTGGCACCCAATGGCACGGAAGCCACCCTTTACTTTATCGAGCCGGGCGAGACCTGCGTGCTGGCCCTCAACTGCCTCTTCAACGATCTGCTCTATCCCGCCTGGGTGCAGGCGGAGATCGGCTCCACCATCGCCCTCATCCCGGGCGCGGTCTATCGCAAGCTGTTCGAACGCGAGACCACCATCCAAAATCTCACGGTCCACACCCTCTCTACCCTGGTGTTTCGCCTGATGTCCGAGCTGGAGCTGGTCCACTCCAGCCACCATCGGCAACGGTTGGCCAACTTCATCCTGATGCAGTCCGCCTCCGATGGGGTGCTGCGTATGACCCAGCAGCAGCTGGCACAACATCTAGGTACCACCCGCGAGGTGGTGGCCCGGCTATTGAGTGAGTTCTCCGCCAACGGTCTGGTGCGTACCCAGCGCGGGGCGGTGGCCATCAAGGACCTATTTGGCCTGCGGCGGGTGGTGGCGCCAGAGGGGGATGGCAGTAAGGAGTAGTGGTCTGAGCGAGGCTGGGGTTATGCTGGCCGGCCCTGTTTCTACCGTTGTGCCGCCTATGTCACCCTCCAGCATTACCGATCTCGACGGCCTGCTCACCTACTGTCGCGGCCATTCGGTGCCGAAGATGCTCTTCTTCTGGGGGGATGCCGCCCCGCCTGGGCGCATCACCAAGGCCTGCCTCTCCCAGTGGTGGCCGGCACCCTTTACCCTCGATGGGATCCTCTACCTCACCGCCGAGCACTACATGATGGCGGCCAAGGCGCGGCTGTTTGCTGACCAGCAGGCGCTAGCCCGTATCCTGGACGCCCCCGATCCCGCCACCGCCAAGCAGCGTGGCCGGGAGGTGCGCGGCTACGATGATGCCACTTGGGCGGCGGCGCGCTTTGCCGCCGTAGTGGCGGGCAATCTGGCCAAATTTTCACAGAACCAGGCGGAGCAGGCCTTCCTGCTCGCCACCGGCGAGCTGGTGTTGGTGGAGGCGAGCCCGGTCGATCCCCTCTGGGGGATCGGCCTGCGGGAGCAGGATGCCAGGGTCCACCACCCCCACCAGTGGCGGGGGCAGAACCTGCTCGGTTTTGCCCTGATGGCGGTGCGCACCAAGCTGTGTGGTGCTAGCGCCAGTTAGGTCATGCCTCCGGCGGGGGCGAGGGGAGCCGGCCGCTTGCCAGTAGCGAGGCGATCTCCTCCGCCGGCAGCGGCCGCGCCAGGAGGTAGCCCTGGACGGCATTGCAGTCGTGGTGGCGCAGTAGCGTCAACTGTGACTCATGCTCCACCCCCTCCGCCAGCACCTTGATGCCGAGGCCACGGGCCATGGCGATGATGGTCAGGGCGATCTCGCCACCACTTCCATTGACGTCGATGTCAGCCACAAAGGAGCGATCGATCTTCAACGTATCGAAGGGGAAGCGGCGTAGGTAGGCGAGGCTGGAGTAGCCGGTACCAAAGTCATCCAGGGCCAGGGGACAGCCGGTGGCGCGGACGCGGCTGAGCAGCTCCACCATGGCGTCGGGGTTGCTCATCAGGGCGCTCTCGGTCAGCTCCAGCTCCAACAGCGGCGCGGGCAGGCCGCTCTCCCGCAGGATCTGCTCCAACAGCGTTGGGAAGTCCCCCCGCTCCAGCTGGCGGACCGAGAGATTGACCGCTACCGGCACCAACTTCAGGCCGGCGGCCTGCCAGGCGATCTGCTGACGGCACGCCTCCCGCAGCACCCACTCCCCTAGCTCCACAATGAGCCCGCTCTCCTCCGCCACGGGCACAAAGCGGCCAGGGGCGACTAATCCATGCTCCGGGTGGCGCCAACGCACCAGCGCCTCCAGCCCGCAGATCTGCTGGCTGGCGAGATCGACCTGCGGCTGGTAGTGGAGGAGCAGCTCATCTCGCTCCAGTGCCCGGCGCAGTTGGTTCTCCATGGTGAGTCGATCCACCATGCGGGCGTTGAGTTCAGCGGTGTAGAACTGCACCGTATTGCGCCCCAACTCCTTGGCGCGATACATGGCGGTGTCGGCGTTGCGAATGAGGAGATCGGCATCTTTGCCGTCACGCGGGAAGAGGCTGGCGCCGATGCTGGCAGAGACGCTCAGCTCGTGACCTTCGATCTCCATCGGTTCACGCAGCACCGCCAACATGCGATCGGCCCGCCAGGTGACGTCGGTCTCGTGATCGACATCGGCCAGGATCACCGCAAACTCATCGCCGCCGTAGCGGGCCACGGTATCCCCCGGTTGGGCACAGGTGGCCAGGCGGCGGGAGACCTCCTGTAGCAGGGCGTCACCGGCACCGTGGCCGAGGCTGTCGTTGACCACTTTGAAGTGGTCCAGATCCACGAATAGCAGCGCGACCTGACGCTGATGGCGGGCCGCCCAGAGCAGGCTCTGGCCGATCCGATCCCGCATCAGACTGCGGTTGGGTAGCTGGGTGAGGTCATCGTGCTGGGCGTGGTACTCCAGCTCCGCCTCATAGCGCTTCTGCTCGGTGACATCGTGGAGGATGCCGACAAAGTGGCTCACCCGGCCATCCGTCTCTGTCACCGGCGAGATGTGCATCTGGTTCCAGAAGAGGGTGCCGTCCTTACGGTAGTGGCGCAGTAGTACCGTCGTCGGCCGCCGCTCGCGCATGGCGATGGCCATCTCTTGGGCCGCCGGTTGGAGCGTATCGCCGGCCTGTAGGAGGGCGGGATCACGCCCCAACACCTCCTCCCGCGAGTAGCCGGTGATCTGCTCAAAGGCGGGGTTGACGTAGATGATGGGCAGGTGGGTGGCCGCCTGGCAGATGAGGATGCCGTTGCGGGAGACCTCCATGGCGCGCAACCGCAGGGAGAGTAGCCGCTCGGCCTCCCGCTGCGCGGTGCGATTGCGTAGGGTGTGGATGCCAAAGGCGAGGTCCGCCGCCAACTCCTCCAACAGGGTCAGCTCGGTTGGCACAAAGGCGTCGTGCTCGCCGGCATAGATGGCCAACACCCCAAACGGCTGGGCCTCTGCCAGCAGCGGCAGGGCGATCATGGAGTGGAAGCCGCGCGCCTGGGCCGCCGCGGCCCAGGCGCCAAAACCGGGATCGGTGGCGGTATCGCGGATCACCATGGTGCGACCGCTGTTGAGGGCGAGGCCGATGGGACCGGCGGCACGGGCCGGATCCGCCAGGCGGATATCGATCTCCGCTAGATAGCCCTCGTCGTGCCCGGCATGGGCCACCGGCCGCACAGTCCGTTCACCGCCCGTCTCCACCATCCCGACCCAGGCCAGCCGGTAGCCGCCTAACCCGGCCAGGCTGTCACAGAAGGCGTCTAGGAGGGCCTGCTCGGTCTCCGCCCGCACCAGGATCTGGTTACAGGTGGAGAGCACCGCATAGATGCGATTGAGCTGGCGTAATGCCTGCTCGTCCTGCTTGCGGTTGCTGATGTCGGTCAACGCCCCGGCCATGCGCAGCGCCTTGCCCTGCTCGTCCCACTCCGCCTGGCCACTGACGGCACACCAGCGGAAGCCCCCCGCGGCGGTGCGTAGCCGGCACTCCACGGCGAACGGGGTGTGGCGTTGGAGGTGCTCCTGTAGGCGGGCGTTGACCCAACCGTAGTCCTCGGGGTGGAGGAGGGCGAGCATGGCGTTGATCTGCGGTGCCAGCTGGCCGGCGGCATAGCCCAGCAGATCGGTAAATCGTTCTGAGAGGAAGGTGGTGCCGCTACCGACATCGAACTCCCAGATCCCTTCATGGGTACCGCGCAGCGCCAACTGGAAGCGGGCCTCGCTGGTGGCGAGGGCGGCCACCGCCTGCTCCTTGGCCCCGCGCTCCTCTAGGGCACGGATGCCGAAGGCGAGGTCATCCGCCAGATCCCGTAGTAGCTTCACCTCCTCGGGGTCAAACGCCTCGGCCTCTGCGGCGTAGATGGATAGGGCCCCGATCTGGTACCCCTGGTTGGTAATGGGGAGGGCGGCGGAGGAGAGGAGGCCATGGGAGAGGGCCTGGTCACGCCAGGTGGCGAAGTGGGGATCGATGCGGGTATCCCGGCAGATCATCGGCTCCCCGGTGCGGATGGCGCGGCCGGTGGGGCCGTTGCCCTCGGGGCGCTCGGCCGACCACGAGAAGTGGCCTTGGGTAACGTAGTCGGTCTCTGCGCCGGCCACGGCGCGCACCGTCAACGATTGCTCTGGGTCCTGTTCGGCGAAGCCGATCCAGGCCAGCCGATACCCCCCCACCTCTACGATGTGGCGGCAGAGGGTCTCCAGCAGCGGCTGGAGCGCATCGGCGTGGGCGATGGCCTGGTTGCAGGTAGTGATCATCTGTAGGGCGCGGTGGGCCCGGGTGATACGCTGCTCGTGGTCGTGTCGCTCCAGCGCCTGCGCCAGGTTCTGTCCCACCGCCTGGGCTAGGGCCAGCCCCTCATCGTCCCAGGCGAGGGGACGGCCAATGGCGTGGAGGCCGAAGAAGCCCCACTGCCGTCCCCCCACCGAGAGGGGGACCACCAGCAGGGCGCGGATGTCGAACTCGTTCAGCAGCCACCGCTCCATCTCTGCATTGGCCGGCAGCTGCTCCACCCCCTCGATGCGTAGCGGCTCTCCTGCCAGGAACTGCTCATGCCACCAGGGGACATCCTCACTGGCGACATTGAGGTAGTCGGGGTGGGCGGGCCCCCCTTGGGCAGACCAGTGGTGGTGCAGTTGGAACCACGCTTGGTCGGCCGAGAGGCGGTAGAGATAGGCGTAGTCGGCACCGGCAAACTGGCCGATCTCCGCCAGCGCCTGACGCGCCACGGCGGCGATGCGATCGATAGGGGCCGAGATGAGGGCCGAGGAGATGGTGGCGGTGATCTGCTCCGCCGCTAGGCGGCGGTGTAGCTGCTGTTCGCTGTGTTGGCGTTCCGTGATATCCAGGCCGTAGAGATTGGCGTAGCCCTCTTCTGGAACCGGGCTGACCAGAAACTCGAAGATCCGCTGCTCACACTCCACCTGGAAGGTGTGGCTCTGGTCGTCGTCGAAGGCCGCCTGGACCGCCTCCAGAAAGGGGCCAACTGCCGGCTGCCCAAGCGCCAGCCCGTGGGCGGCGCTGAGCTGGTCGGCGGCGGCGTTGATGTAGCAGACGGTCCCATCCAGCAGTACCCGTAGCACAGGGGCCGGGTGCTCGGCCGGGAAGCGGGCCAGGCTGCGGATCTCCGCCTCTTTTTGCAGCTGCTCGGAGATGTCCTCGCCGATGCCTTGGATCTCTAAGGGTTCACCCTCGGCATCAAATAGGACCCGGTTTATCCAGCGCTGCCAGCGTTGGCTGCCATCCGCGGCGATGACCCGATGCTCCAGCTCCACCGTCGGCTGCTGCTCATCGAGCGCCTCCAGACGCGCCTCAACCCGCGCCCGATCCGGTTCGGGAATGAGGCTGAAGAGGTTGCTCCCGACCAGCCGCTCCACCGGGCGACCCAGCAGTCGGGCGAGGGTCTGGTTGACGAACAGGATGGTCCCATCCGGCTCCATGCGGCAGACCATCACCGGCAGCTGCTGGATGATGGCGTGGAACTGATCGCAATCGGTTTGCAGCCCCTCGCGCAGCTGTCGATCGGCAACGATGGCGCTGAGCAGCTCCGCCACCCCCTCCAGCAGCTGCCGTTCCGTCGCCAGGAAGGGCCCCTCATCGGCCCCTGCGCGTGCCTCTAGGTAGCAGATCGTCAGCCGTCCAACCTCATCCCCCTCCACCTGGATCGACGCCTCTTGGCACCAGGGGGTGAGGTGAAAGCCGAGGCTGGCGTTGTGGTGATCGAGGAGGTTGAGGCGCACCGCGGTGATCGCCGGATAGCGCCACGCCTTGGGTATCAGGGCGGTGATACGTTCGCACAGCTCCGCCAGTGGCAGCTGGTAGAGGTAGGCGAGTTCGGCAATGGCGTATAGAAGGCGTAGCTCTTTGAACTGCCCCTCAAAGTGGTGGGTGCGCGCCTCTAGCTCACTGAGGGCGCGGTCGAGGCGCTGGTTGGTGCTATCTGCCGTGGTCATCGGTGGTACGGTGTCCGCTGAGGGTCCCTGCTGCTGCATGGCGTTCCAGATCGGTCAAAGATGGGTCGTGGGGGGCCGGCGGAGGGGCTGGGTCAGCCATTCTCCGGATCCGAGGCGAGACGATACCACAGGCGGCCCACTAGCTCGTGTAGTGCGCTACGGCTGGTGCCGAGGGCACCGGCCTGCGGGACCCAGGCCAGCCACCCCTGGCCGAGGGGGTGGCTAGGGTGGAAATGGGTGGGGGCAGGGATCGGCTGGAGTCCCTGGGCGACAAAGGCGGCATAGGCGCGGGGCATGTGTAGGGCGTCGGTCACCAGCAGTATCCGGTGAATGCCGTCGGCGGCCAGTAGCTCACGGGCGATGCGGGCGTTATCCAGGGTGTTGCGGCTGTGGTTGTCACGCCAACGCACCGGTACCAGAAACTCCTCTTCCAAGACCTGGGCCATGATCGGATCGGCGCTCGGGGGTGTGCTATAGGCGTCGCCGCCTAGGGCCGCCAGTGGCAGTCCCGTGAGGCGCTGGAGGGTGGCGGCATAACGCAGCCGGACCAGCTCAGCGGCCGAGCTAGTGGGGCCGCCATACTCAGGGCCGTAGTAGCGATCCGCCCCCAACACCACCACCGCCTCTGCCTGGGCGGCGAGGGCCGCGGCCGGTGTCAAGGCGGGAAACTGCTCCAGCTGCTGGGCGAGGCGTTGGGCCACCAAGGGGGTCATGGCGGCATAGAGGAGCGCCCCACCGCCCAGTAGTAGCCGCCGGCCACCGCGGGGGTAACGCAGGCGCAGCAAGCCCCCCGCCAGCATCAGTAGCAGCGGGCCGGCCGGTGGCAACAGCAGCAGCTCGATGAGGCGGGTGACGGGGATCTCGGCGGACATGGCGTATGGGTTCCAGTGGGGGGGCGATCCTACTGCGGATCTCCCAGTCCGGCTCATCCCCCTACCGGCTGGCCCGAGGGGCATGGCGCTGCCTGCACCATAAACAGCGGCGGTCAAACCGCGCTAATATCGGCGTCCCATCTAATACGGGTAGGGTCTCTGTGCCTCACTATGCCCAATCCCCAGTTCCCAGGAGTTGCGTCATGTCGCATTGTGGATTGCACGCTATCCGCCCACTCGCGCCGAGGGTGGCGCTGTACCCTCCATCCCCCTGGGGAGAGGGGCGGGTGGTGTAGGTAGAGGGGGCGATGTTTGGTCTGCGGGCTTGGCGGCGGCGGCGCTTTTTGGCACGCCAGCGTCTACCAGCGGCGGAGTGGGCCGCCGCCCAGGAGCGGTTGCCGCTCCTGGGCGGTCTGGCTGCCGCAGAGCGGGATCGTCTGGGGGCGTTGGCCCTGCTGTTTCTGCGCGAGAAGGCCATTGAGGGGGCAGGGGGCTTCCGCCCCACCCCGGCCATGGTGCTCGATATCGCCCTGCTCGCCTCGCTGCCGGTGATGAACCTGGGCATCGAGTGGTTGGAGGGTTGGATCTCGCTGGTGCTCTACGCCGATGAATTTGTGGTGGAGCACGAGGAGATGGATGAGATGGGCGTGGTCCACCGCTTCCGCGAGGCGCGTGCCGGCGAGACCTGGGCGCGGGGGCCGTTAATCCTCTCCTGGCGCGATGTGGCGGCGAGCAGGGCGCTGGACGGCTACAACGTGGTGCTGCATGAGGTAGCCCACAAACTGGATGCCGGTGATGGCTCCATCAACGGGATGCCCCCGCTCCACCGCGATATGGCCCCCACCCAGTGGGCGGCGACCCTGCAAGCGGCCTTCGATGCCCTGGCCCTCCAGGTCGCCATGGACGCGCGGAGTGCCGCCTTGGACCCCTACGCACTCAACGCGCCGGCCGAGTTCTTTGCCGTCGCCAGTGAGACCTTTTTCGAGCGGCCCAACCACCTGCGTGGGGTGTTTCCCCAGCTCTACGAACAGCTCAGCCGCTTCTACCGCCAAGATCCGGCCCAACGGTTGGCTACCTAGGGCATGGCGCCTGGCGGGCGGAAAAAACAATTTTTTCTTGACAGCATGGTCACTAGCCAGCAGAATGCGCGCCCTACCGATTCGGCTACGTAGCTCAGCTGGTTAGAGCACAGCACTCATAATGCTGGGGTCCTCAGTTCAAATCTGAGCGTAGCCACCAATAAGACAAGGGGGTTAGCCACACGGCTACCCCCCTTTTTTTTGGCCAGGGCCTCGCTTTGTCAGCCATGAGGCCTCCGCCGCAAGACCCACCCATCGCTGTCCAGCCCAACCCATACAGGTTGCGCCACGGTCCAATTATCGCTTGGGGCCGATGGCCTCTGGGAGAGGCGAGGGTCATGCGAGTGGGCCTATCCGAGTGGATGACTATCATGAAATGACAGGTTTCAGCGCCTCGCCTTTTGCTTATGATCGGTGCGATCACGCGGAGGACGGTGGATAGAGTGAAACACGTTTTGCTCGGTTTTGCCGTCGCCTTTGCCGGTTTGGCGCGCAGGGGAATGGATAGGTAGGCCGATCACTTCAGGCGCGCTCAGGCGCCTGGGCAGAGGCCTGTCAGGCTATGGTGGGGGCCGTCTCAGCCTGGTCAATAGCCCGGCAGCTGAGCGGTTTCGTCTGGGTGCAAGGGTTGGCATAACCGTTCCGCGGTGGCCCTGCCCCATTCGCGCTGGTCAGTGAGCTCCCACCGCGCCAGCGTAGGCTATTTCTCAGTTTGTTCTAGGCACCTGCTAGTGTAATTTTGTACCCTGATGGACGTCTGGCGGTCCGTTGTAGGACTCTCTCCTCTGCGGTACTACCGGGTCGGCAAGTATCTACACCGATCCCCTTAACTTTTGCCACGGTTAGGATCGGGGCATACTCTCAAGCGGTTTTTTGCCCTATTGCACCTCCCTAGGGGCTATCCCAGAATGGGCCACCGGCCACCCCTTGACTGTTCACGGGGGCGCGGTGCCGGTGGGGCGGCGGTTGCTTTAGTCGGCCCCTAACCGGCGGCCAAAGATTTAGATCCAGTGACAAATACTCCAGTACAAGGAACGAGCGCTTATGCAGATCCCATCCCTCCACTGGCTCGCCTTTTTCGCCGCCTGTAGCCTCTCGGGTTGCGCTGTCTATACCGATGCCCCAGATAGCCACCAAGAGCCCTACTATGGCGGTGGCGGCACTTACCACGATAGCGGTCGCTATGACCGCTACGACGATAACGAGCGGCGGCGGGAGGAGGCGGATCGGTACCGCTACGATCGGGAGCGCTATGACGCCAAGCAGTGGGAGCGGGAGCGGCGCGAACAAGAGGAGCGGGCCAATGAGCAGCGCGAGCGGGAGCTGCGAGAGCAGGAACAGCGCCGGAAAGAGGCCGATCGAGAGCTGCGCAATCGCCAAGAGATGTTGGAGAGGCAGCGCCGGGAGGATAACAAACGCTATGAGCAGGAGCGGCGTGACCAGGAGCGGCGTGACCAAGAGCGGCGCGACCAAGAGCGGCGCGACCAAGAACAGCGTCAGAAAGAAGCC
>QKFD01000092.1 GCA_003251535.1 Chromatiales bacterium
GTTAATACCTCCCCCTGCCCCACCCTCTCCCCTTAGGCCTGCTGCAACGCGAGGGAAGCGCCGCTAGGTAGTGCCGCCGACCGCGCCGGTGGCGAGAGCGCCGTTTTCTGTTCGATCTCGCCGATGAGATCAACGATCTGCCGAGACAATGGCTCCACCCGCCGAAACAGCGCCTCCGCCTCGGCGCTGCGCCCGGCGTTGCGCGCCTCGATCACCTCGCGGATCACCCGGTGCAGCTCCTCATGGGGCGCCTCCAGGCTACGCATCGCCGCCAGATGGCCGTAGTGGCTGAGCCCCTCGCTGTAGTACCACGCCCCCAGCGCACAGTCGCGGTGGGAGACCGCCTGGTTGTGATCGAGCTGGGAGTGGCCATCCAGGAAGGCCCGCAGCCGCGTCCGCCAGGCGATATGGGCGGTGCGGGCAGCAGAGAGGTCAAGCCCCAACGCACCGCTGCGGTAGCGCCCCCCCAGCTGGCGCAGCCGCTCCAGTTGGTCGCCGATGTGGCCCGCCGCCGCCACCATCTCATGGGCGGCGCGTACCGTCTCATCCGCCACCTGGGCCACCCCGCTGAGGTTGCGATTCATCTCCTCAGCGGCACTGTTCTGCTCCTCCACCGCCCCGGAGATCTGGCTGCTCATATCGCGGATGGCGCTCACCGCCCCGCCGATGCGCGCCAGGGCCTGCACCGTCTGCCCGTTCAGTTCGGCGCTACGCCCCGCCTGTTGGCGGCTACCGGCCATCGCCTCCACCGCTGAACGCGCCTCCCGTTGCAGGCGTTCGATCAGCCCACCTATCTCGCTGGTGGAGTCGCGGGTCTGGTTGGCCAGGGTGCGCACCTCGTTTGCCACCACCGCAAAGCCGCGCCCATGCTCCCCGGCCCGCGCCGCCTCGATGGAGGCGTTGAGGGCCAGCAGATTGGTCTTCTCGGTGATGGCGCCGATCACCTCCAGCACCCGACCCACCTCGACACACTCCTGCTCCAGCCGCTCCACCACCAGCGCCGCCTGATCGATGCGCTCCGCCAACGCCTGGTTGGCACTGTTGCCCTGCCCCAGAATGGTACGGCCGGCGGCCGCCTCGCGGTCGGAGCTATCGGCCACCTGGGCGGCCCGCTCGGCGTGTTGGGAGATCTCCTGCACGGAGGCGGCCATCTGATTCATTGCCGCGGCCACGGCCGCGATATCCCCGCTCTGATCCGCCACCTGCCGCTCGGTGCGGTCAGAGATGGCGATCACCTCACCCGTGGCACTGGCCACCGCCTCCAGGGCGCGCAACACCTCGCCGGTAAAGTCGGCAAAGTGGCCCAGCAGTTGGTTGATGGCGCCACTCAGCTCCGCCAAGCCGTCGCTGCCCCCCTCCGGCAGGCGCTGGGTCAGGTCACGGGAGAGGGCTATCTGCGCCACCGCCTGGGTCAAGAGCGAGAGCCGCCGCCGCAGCAGGCGGAGCGTGGCGATGGCCAGGGTCAGAAATAGCAGATCGGCCAGTAGTAACCCGCTACCGAGTAGCGGATGAGTCGGGAGCACCCACAACACCTCGGCCAGCAGCGACGCCGCCAGCACCACCGCACAGAGCCCCATCAGCCCGTGCGCAGAGAATCTCAGCCTATCCATCACACGCTCCTTTGATGCTGGGGCGCGGCGGCTGCCCCTTCGGGCGCAGGCCACCGCTTGCAGCTCCTCCTGGTGGGGGTGCCCCCTTGGCACCGCCCTGGCAGGTCATTGCAGTGGGCCAGCCCCCCTGCCAACCGTGGGCGGGGTGCGGGCTAATCCCACACCAAAACTAAGTCAACTGGCCAGCGCATGGTATCGGACAAAACACCCTAGGGCTGTAGGTGAATGGATGACAGCCGGTAAAACCTCCGTTGACAGGCGTTGCCGAAGTGACACGGGGCGCCCCGCCCGCGGGTCAACTTGCCTCCCGCCCACCACCTCCCTTACCCTCTGCCCTCCTCCTCAACTGGCCATCCCAGTGCAAGCGACCCCCTGGACCCCCGAGCAGGTCATCGCCATGGCGCCCGATGCGGGCTCGGTGAGCGCAGGTCGTAAGCTGGCTGACGGGCGCAAGTGGAGCGGCCTCGGTCGCAATGAGGTGGTGGCCTGGGGGGAGATCGCCGGTAGCGGCGCCAAACCCTATCTCACCGCCATTGATCTGGCAGATCCCGCCTTCAAGTGCTCCTGCCCTAGCCGCAAATTCCCCTGCAAACACGGCCTCGCCCTCGCCCTCCTGTTGGCCGATGGGCAGCTGACGGCGGGTGACCCACCCACTTGGGTCGAAGAGTGGATCGCCTCCCGCCAGGAGCGGAAAGAGCGGCAGGCGGCCAAGGCGGCGACCCCCGCCACCCCGCCGGATGCCGCCACTGCCGCCCGCCAGGCGGCCGAGCGGGGTAAGCGCGCCACCACCCGCAACAATCGGGTGGTGGCGGGCCTGGAGGAGCTGCGGCGCTGGCTGGAGGATCTACTGCGCCAGGGGCTCTCTAGCCCGGCGCTGACGGCGGGCTACGGCCACTTTGATCGCATGGCAGCCCGCTTGGTGGATCAACAGGCGCCAACCCTGGCGCGGCGGGTGCGGGCGCTTGGGGCACGCCTCGGCAGCGGTACCGGGGACGCGGCGGCGCTAACCGAGATCGCCCAGCTCGCCCTCACCCTAGAGGGGTTTAGCCGCCGCGAGCAGCTACCGGAGGCGGTGCAAGCCGAACTGGAGAGTCAGATCGGCTTCACCCACAGCAGCGCCGAGGTCCTGGCCGGCCCCCCCCTGCGCGACTGCTGGCAGGTGCTGGGCAGTGCCGATGACGAGGAGGATCGGCTCCAACTCCGTCGCACCTGGCTGTGGGGCGAGGATTCGCGCCAGACGCTGCTCCTGCTCGATTTCGCCGTTGGCCAACAGCCGCTGCCGCCACGACTGGCGGCGGGCAGCCGCTTTGATGCCGACCTCTGCCTCTACCCCGGCCTCCCGCCACAACGGGCCCTCATCGGCACACGCCATGGGGTGCTGGAGGAGGCGCAGTTGCCCGCCTGCGGCGACAGCGTGCTGGCCCACCACCACGCCCACGCCATGGCCCTCGCCGCCAACCCCTGGCTCAGTCGCTACCCCGTGCTGCTGGGGGCCGTCTTCCCTGTCCAAGAGGGGGGAGAGTGGTACCTCACCGATGCCACTGGCCGCTGGCCGCTGGCTAGTGAACCCTCACCGTGGGAGCTTTACGCCCGCTCTGGAGGCGAACCGCTGGCGCTGTTTGGTGAGTGGGATGGCGACAGCTTCCGTCCCTTGACCCTCTTCCCGCGCCAAGGCGGCCCCGGCCAGCCACTCCTGGGGGAGATCCCATGAGCGTCGAGGCGTTCTGGGCCGCCCTGCGCACCGCTGCCCTGCTCGGCGGCGAGCGGCGCTCCGCACTACCCGCGGTGCCGGCGGAGTTGGGGCTGCCCGCCCCAGGCCAAGCGGCGGGAGAGGCGGAACTCCTGCGGCTTATCGCCCTCACCGCAGGCTATCGGCGGGCGGGCCGCCTCCCGCTAACGCCGCTCCCCCCGCCGCCGGCCGCCGCCCCTGACAGCACCCCGCTCATGACAGAGACGGCCATGGCGCACCTACAGCGCATCATCAGTGAGACCCAACTCGCCCCGCTACTGCTGGAGTGGGAGCAGGCGGCCCTCGCCAGCGGTCGCCTCATCCCGCCCCGCCACCTGCCCCCCCTGCTGGAGCGGGCCCGTAACGACAGCCATCTACGCCCCCTGCTGGCCCGCCTGGGGGGTGAGCGGGTCCACTGGTTGGCGGCGGCCAACCCCCGCTGGGCGCAACTGATAGGCCAGATCAACGCCCCCACCCTCCAGCAGTGGCAAGAGGGCTCGCAGGAGGATCGCAACGCCTACTTCAGCCACCTGCGCCAGACCGATCGGGCGGCCGCCAGCGCCCTCCTGGCGGCGGAGTGGCGCCCACTACCGGCCCGCGAACGGGCCCACCTGGTCAGCCTGCTGAGTAGTGAATTAGACGCCGACGATGAACCGTTTCTGGAGCGCTGCCTGGACGATCGCAGCCGTGAGGTGCGGCAGAACGCCATCGATCTGTTGGCCCGTCTCCCCGCCTCCGCCTTCAATGAACGCTTCCGCCAACGCCTGCCCTCACTGCTCGCCTATGAGACACAGAAGGGCAAGGGGCAGCTGCTCTTTACCCCACCCACCGCCTGGGAGGCCGCTTGGGGCCGGGATGGCATTGTGCAAAAGCCGCTGCCCAACCGCGGTGAGCGCAGCTGGTGGTTGGAACAGCTGGTCTCCCATATCGATCCCGCCGCCTGGTGCCAGCACACCGGCCTCAGCGCGGCCGAGCTGCTGACCAAGGCCCGTGCGAGTGACTGGTCCAAGGAGCTGCGTTGGGGCTGGGAGCAAGCCGCCCTCCGCTTTCAGGCAGCGGATATGGCAGAGGCGCTGCTCCGCCACGGGGCCAAAGAGCCCACCCTGCTCCTGCTACTGCCGACAGCCCAGCGGGAGGCGCTGCTACTGGAAACGATGTCCAAGCCGCGCCACGCCGAGCGGCTACTGGGGATGACCCACCTCTGCGCCTGGAGTGAGTCTTTCGGGCGCCACTACCTCAAGTGGCTGCTGCCCCAACTCGCCAACCCGCAGGCGGATGGCCATGACCTACAGCCCCTGGAGCAGCAGCTGCCCCCCAGTCTCTTGGAGGAGGCAGTGCAGGCGTTGGAGGCACAGCAGTCGGCGGTGACCAATCCCTATCAGCAACGCCGCGTCAACCGCACCCTGGAGATCCTCCGCTTCCGCCTGGCGCTCCATCGCGCCCTCGACCCGAAGACCCTGCCATGAACAACGGACCTGATACCTTGGAGCCCTCCCAGACCAGCGCCCTGCGGCGCCGCGCCGAGGAGGAGTATGCCACCGAGCTGGCGGCGTTGGCGGAGCTAGATGACCACCCGCGGCCGCCCGCCTGGCACCTCTCACCGTGGGCGGTGCTCACCTATCTCATCGGCGGTAAGTTGGCCAACGGCTTTGAGATAAAACCCAAATATATCGGTCGCCAGCGGCTGATGGAGATCGCCATCGCCACCCTCGCCACTGATCGCGCCCTGCTGCTCTATGGGCTGCCTGGCACCGCCAAGTCGTGGGTGGCAGAGCACCTGACCGCGGCCGTCTGCGGCGACTCGGGGCTGCTGGTGCAGGGCACCGCCGGTACCGACGAGCAGGCGCTACGCTACGGCTGGAACTACGCCCGGCTGTTGGCCGAGGGCCCCTCCCTCGCCGCCCTGGTGCCGAGCCCGATGATGCATGCCATGCGCCACGGCGCCATCGCCCGGGTGGAGGAGCTGACCCGCATCCCCGCCGATGTCCAGGACACCCTCATCACCCTGCTCTCGGAGAAGACCCTGCCGGTCCCGGAACTCAATACCGAGGTACGGGCCAACAAGGGCTTCAACGTGGTGGCCACCGCCAACAACCGCGATAAGGGGGTCAACGAACTCTCCTCCGCCCTCAAACGCCGCTTCAACACCGTGGTGTTGCCGCTACCGGCCAGCGTCGAGGAGGAGGTGGAGATCGTCGAGCAGCGGGTGGCCGCCCTCGGTCAGGCCCTGGAGCTACCCGGGGAGCGGCCGGCCCTAGCGGAGATCGAGCGGGTGGTGACCCTGTTCCGCGAACTGCGGGAGGGGCGCTCGGTGGATGGCAAGACCAAACTCAAGAGCCCCTCTGGCACCCTCAGCACCGCCGAGGCGATCTCGGTGGTCAACAGCGGCATGGCGCTGGCGGCCCACTTCGGCGACGGCGTGGTACGC
>QKFD01000077.1 GCA_003251535.1 Chromatiales bacterium
GGCCCAGGGCGCTTAAGACGTTCGCCAGGTTGTGCAGGCTACTAGCCCAGGCGGCCTCGAAGGCGGCGGGGTTGGCCTGTGCCAGGCGGCGGCGGAGCCCTTCGGCCTGCTGGGCGGCACCGAGCGCCTCCTCGCGCCGGCCCGCTTGATCGAGTGCAAAACTGTAATGGCTCAACCGGCGGGCATACTCCGCCTGCACCGCCGGGTCCGCATCGTCCGCCGGCGCCGCCCCCGGACGGCTGATGAGAGTGGCGGCGAGGGGGAGGCCGGGCCAGCTCACCCGCCGCTCCAGGGCACGCCGCACTGCCGTGAGCACCGCCCCCTCCTGCCCCGCCAAGGCCCCGAGCAGCCGGTCCAGCCACCAGGCCCCCTCTGCCACCATCGCCTCCCCCGCCGGGAGGTCGTCGAGCCACACCGCCGAGTCGTAGGAGAGGCGGTGCCAGCGCTCCAGCGCTGCCTCCACCGAGGTCCCGGCTAGATCGCCGTCGACGACCTGGTGCCATAGGCCCAGCAGCCGTTGCTGCCACCCCGCCGCCGCCTCTAGCCGTGTACGCTCCCACCACCAGCGGCGCAGCCACACCGCGGCGTAGAGGTCCGGTTGCAGCGGCGAGAGCGTGAGGCGGCCGCGCGCCTCGCGCATCCAGCCACCGCGCAGGGCCTCTATCAGCGCCATGCGGTCCGCTCTCTCCGGGGCGATGGAGGCCGCCGGCAGGTCGCCGAAGAGGGTGGCGAAGGCGATCCAGTTCTGTACCTCGTGCGGATCGGTGGCATGGCGGCGGGCGGTCGCGTCTATACGCCCGCTCTCCCGCTCCGCCAGAGCATTGAAGATGGCCACCCCGGTCTCCAGGGCCTGGCCACGGCGCCAACTGCTATAGGCGCACCAGGCGGCCAGGGCCAGCACCAATAGCGGCGCGCCGTGGAGGGGGTTTTGGCCTTGCCAGGCATCGAACTGGGCGAGATCGGGCAGGTCGCAGGGGTAGCCGGCCCGGTTCAGGGTCTCGATGACCTGGCGCAGCAACCCATGACCGGGCAGGCCGGCGGTGGCGCTCAACAGCAGCGGATGCGGGTCCAGCAGGTCGCCACAGCCGCCTTCGGTCACCTGTCGGCAGGCCCACTCGCCGTTGCGCGACAGCAGCAGCAATCGCAGCCGCTCCCCCCTCTCCGCTACATGGTACCGCAGGGCATGCAGCAGTTCGGCCAGCGGGCCCGGGTTCTGCTCGGGGTAGTCCACCACCAGCAGCCAGTCGCCCCGCCAGCGGAGCCGCTGGAGCCGAGAGAAGGTGGCCAGGTCCAGCGGGGCCCGCTGCCAGCGCCGCGGCTGGCGGTCAGCAAATTCGTAGGCGAGGCGGGTCTTGCCGACCCCGCCCTCGCCGGCCACCACCAGGATCGAGAGCGGACGCTCATCCGCCAGCCAGGCGGCCATTCGCTCAAGTTCCTGCTCGCGCCCGACTAGATCACTCGCCCGGTAGCGCCAGGTGAGCACCTCGCTCGGGATCGGGTGCCGTTTGGGCAGGGGGCGCCAGGGGATGCCGGGATTCAGGTGGGCCACCGCCGCGCCGCTGTCGTCAAAGAGCACGATTTGCTGGACGGTGTTGTGGGCGCCGATGACGAGGGCACCCTGCAACAGGCGGCGTATCCATTCAAACATGGCGCCGCTATCCGATGAGGCCGGCCAATCCACCCACCGTCAGCACGAAGCCAGCCACGGTGAGGAGGTCCGCCAACAGCGCCAGGCCCGCGCCGCTGCCATTGGCGCCGCCGTTGCCGATGTCGGCACGCTGGTTGACCCGGTTGTGGCTGCCGATGATCGTACCGCGCTGGCGCAGGCTGAACCCCGCGCCCTTGGGTCGAGTCAGGCGCCCGATCAGCAACAGCGCCACTCCCGCCGCCAGCAGAAGCAGCATAGTGGTATGGTCGAGGGTTGTTATGGACTCCATGGTGGCCTCCGGGCCGGGGGGATCGCCGTCAGTCAATGACGCTCTGGCAGAGTGTCCGGATCCGGCGGGGCGGCGTCAATCCAAGAGGCCATCAATAGTGGGCGACCGGTGGCGCGGGCCGATCGGCGGAGGCAAGGAGCGCGACGGAGGACGCGCAGACCGCGAAAGACGAAGAACAAGAGGTGCCGACTAGGCTCGGTGTTGGCTTGATAGCTGTGGTGCAGTTTCCGCAGCTCTGCCACCTTGCCCATCAACCAGGCGACAAACAGGGCGAGGGGCATGGATGGGCAGCCGTGTGGGTGCCGTAGGGCACAGTGACCACTAAAATCGCCCTACCAAAAACGCCACCAAGGACGCGCCCGCCGTTGGGACATACAGCAAGCGATCATCCCCAGGGTTTCGCGGGCAATAAAGGTACTAAAACGCCCCAGAGTAGTATCGACACCCTCGGTACTGCCCTCGCCAAAACAGTAACAGGGCGGGTCTTCGTCCTCTTTCGGTAGCTTAAACCAGGCGATCCAATAACCTTGATGGCAATAAAAGGCCAGGTAGCGCTCCGGCAAGACAAACTCCACCCCATTTTCCGCCAGGAGTTGCGGCAGGTAGGCCGTGTTGTCCAGCACCTGGTCAATAAAGCAGTTTGTCCCCCGGAGTGGCCCAGAGTAGTCGCACCCCATCCATGCCAGGTAACTTTTATAGGCATCGGGTAACGGGAAACCGACCTGCTGCTCCAGCTGGGCTATCTCAGCTGGCGAACAGCCCGATGGAGCACTCAGCTGGTGAAGTTGGTAGTAACGCCTGATATCTGCCAAGTACTCCATCTCACTACCCCGCTCTGCCAATGGTCTTACCCAGTGTCAAACGAGCCACTGACACCAGGCGTTATCCGGTCTCTCCCCTCCCCCAGCACGCACTGAGGACCGAGGCAAAGATCTCTCTATCTACATTGCCGCCGGAGATGACCACCGCCACCTTACGGCCCGCTATTTTGGCGCGCTCTTGGATGGCGGCCGCCGTTGCCGCGGCGCCGGCCCCCTCGCAGCTGTTGTGGGTGCACTCGAAGAGGATCCGCATGGCCTGCGCCACCTCCTCGTCCGTCACCGTCACAATGCGATCAACCCCTCGCCAGATGATCTCCAGCGCCTCCGGCTCAGGGACTCGGCAGGCCATCCCATCTGCCAGCTGGGTGGTGGTGGGCGATTCGATGATCCGCTGAGCGGCAAACGATTTGGCGTAGGTCTCGGCATGGGCGGAGACGACCCCGACAATCTTGGTCTTGGCACCGATGGCGTCCCGCGCCGCCACCAGACCGCAGATCCCTGAACCGAGACCGATGGGCACATAGGCCACATCGATATCGTTCACCGCCGTTAGTAGCTCATAGCTATAGGTGGCCACGCCGGTCACCAGGAGTGGGTGAAATGCCGGCATCATGTGCATCCCGCGCTCTTGCGCCAGCCGCGCCGCCTGCTCGCGGGAGGCCTGAAAATCATCGCCGTACTCGATCAGCTCGACCCCCAAGGCGCGCATGGCGGCATTTTTTTCCACACTATTCCCGTGAGGCACCACCACAGTCGCCGGTATGCCATATCGCCTTGCGGCAAAGCCGAGGGATTGCCCATGGTTACCGCGGGTCGCACTAATCACACCGTCGCGCAGCTCACCCGTCGGCGCATGGTGGGCAAAATAGACCAACCCGCCCCGGATTTTGAAGGCGCCCACCGGCGTATGATTTTCGTGCTTCACCCACACCTCTGCCCCCAACCGCTCACAGAGGAGCGGCCAACAGTATTGCGGGGTGGGTGGCATCGCCGCATAGACTATCTCCGCCGCCGCTTGTATCGCCTTCTGATCGGGTTGCACGCTGTCACCTCCACTCCCCCGCACCAGAGGGGCGGCAGTTATCCGGCCCTCGGCACGCCATTGAACCGATGGCTTGCGCCACCGGCCCCCATCAATCTTTAGGTCGTCGCCCTCACCACGCAAAGGGGGCAGGGTACCCCGTACCCTGCCCCCCGATACCCCCGCCCAGATAGAGCGCAGGGACGCTAGGCGACCTTGGTAAAGTAATTGAACTGCATCTGCTCTTGGTCAACGAGATCAAAGAACTCACCACACAGAGGGATGTTCGTCACCTTTGCCGCCGCCGCCTTGGCAGAGGGCATATCTTGCCAACAGAGAACATCCATATAACTGCCATCCTTAGCCACCCCAAAATCGCGGCTGATAAAGCCGGCCATCTCCTGGAGCACCGGGGTAATGGCCAGGGCGGCACGGGTCAGCTGATGCTCCGCTACACCGACCTTCGCCTTGTATAGAATGACCTCAACAACTTCGCTCATGGTGGACCCTTCTCTAACATTTCGACCTGTGTGAGCAGAGAGAGGCGATCCCCTTTTGCCACCTCTCGCCAGTCACGCCCTGTGAGGGCGCCTTCAAGCGCCCAGAGAAGATTCACGCTTGGCGAACAACCCGCTCGCCTAACGGCCACAAAAGCCGCTACCGCCCCCATGGCGCGGAGCTGGCTCTCGGTCTCAATACCGGCCGCCCCCAGCATCTCAGCTGAGGCCTTTCCAAGGTTTCTTAGCTGCTGAATCATCTCTCACAGACCAGCATATGGCCTCGCTACTGACACCGGGGTGTCAGTGGTAGAGGCCACTGTTGCGGGGACCCCACAGATCCATCGTCATCAGCTGGCCACAGGGTGTCTCAATGCCTGAAAAGTGGCGGATAGGTAAACACCGCTGGGCGCTGCGGTTGCCCTAAGCGGCGCCCAGCGTGACCAACGATCTGCCCTAGCACCATGGCGAGCGCCTTCTATCCAGCAGTGGCCAATCTATCCGGAAACCACCTGGGGATCTACCGCCTACCTGCTCGCCGCCTCAAGGCACACGGCAATCTGCCATGGCGCCCGACCCGAGGGTGGCGTGCGCCCCATCAGGCGGGGCCAATGGCTTACCATAGTGCCCCTTTACGCGGCATAGCCGAGGGAGTGACATGCAGATCTGGGTAGATGGCGACGCCTGTCCCGGCGTCATCAAAGAGATCCTCTTCCGCGCCGCGGAGCGGACCGCAGTGGCGCTGACCTTAGTGGCCAACCGGCCGCTGCGGGTCCCCCCCTCGCGCCACATCAAAGCGGTGCAGGTGGCAGCGGGGTTCGATGTGGCGGACAACCTCATCGCCCAGCGGGTGGAGGCGGGTGATCTAGTGGTCACCAGCGATATCCCCCTGGCCGCCGATGTGCTCGCCAAAGGGGCCCACGCCATCAGCTTCCGCGGCGACGCCTACACCGCTGACAACATCCGCCAGCGGCTCACCATGCGCGACTTCATGGAGACCATGCGCGCCAGCGGCATCAACACCGGCGGCCCCCCCGCCCTGAGCCAGGCCGATCGCAAGACCTTTGCCGATCGGCTGGACCGGCTGCTGGCACAACGGGCACGCTGAGCAACACCAGGCCACCCCCGACAGACCAACCATCGTCCGCGTGGTAGCAGTGAGCCTTCGTCACCCAGTGCACTACCCTCTCCCAAGAGAGCTGCTCAACCCCGCCCGCCCCGAGTCCCCTAGCCCATCGGGCGAGCACCTCGAAGTGGGCACTATCCGCTGTAGGTCGGCGTTAGCGCAGCGTAACCCGACAACCCTCCGCAGGAGCACAACAACATTCCACTGAAGCTGTTAGTTTTGCCAGAGATGGGGATTCCGCTGCTGCGTTTAGAACGGTGGTGCCGGAGTGGGGATTGTCGGGTTACGCTCCGCTCACCCGACCACCATCATCATCGCCATAGCGAGATATCCTATGAGAC